>CASICK010000005.1 GCA_949373155.1 uncultured Synechococcus sp.
GCAATTTCAAGGACAGAGCCTTGTTCCGGCAGCATTTCAGCAAGAGCATCTCCGATTGGGCCACGATTCCGTTCCGTTGCTGGGAAATAGAGACGATCTTGATCGCCAGGTAAAGCATCACTACAAATAAGTTGTGAAATTAAGACTGTAATTTAAAGAAAAAGATAAAGCTGATTGTTCAAAATACATATCACTCAATACAATACTCATCCCAATCTTTTGTAAATAGATCAATCTAACAAAATGGAATCCAGAAACCACCAGAGAGCTGCACCATCCTGTATAAATCGACAGTTCAATAGAAACCAGACTGAAACTTCACCGACAAAATTGTTGTAAATCACTAGCCAATGTGATGGATCCAAAAAGCAATCAACAATGAGCACGTGTGCTTCAGAGATAGACGCGATCAGCAACGATGTAAGTCATGAGCACATCGTCTCTAGGAGCAAGATTTGAGATTGAGAACAGCCTAAAAAGCTGTCTAACGGTTCCAACGCTCTGCAACGCACTGTTTATGACATGAGCTGATGTCATGGAACTCAAGCAGCGAGGCGTTGCCCCCCATGCGAGGGCGTAACTTAGTTGACAAAAATATGCCCCGAGGGGCCTAGAAGCGATGCCCCATCCATCACGACTGGCTGCTCTACAGGCCATTCAACAACGCAAGCCAATGGCTTGCGAGAAAACTCCTTCCCTGGAAGAGATCTGGGCCAGTGATGTCTTCACACTGGCGCGCATGAAAAATGCACTCCCCAAGGAAGCATTCAAGGTGGTTCGTCGCGTGATCCGTGATGGAGGCAAGCTGAACTTAGAGGTAGCTGACGCGGTTGCTCAGGCGATGAGGGATTGGGCCGTCAGCAATGGTGCTCACTATTACGCGCACGTCTTCTACCCCCTCACAAACTCAACGGCTGAGAAACACGACGGTTTTATCAGTCCTCAAAAGAGATGGCCAAGCCATTCATGAATTTTCGGGCAAACTCCTGATCCAGGGAGAGCCAGATGGGAGCTCCTTCCCCAATGGCGGGATCCGCTCCACATTCGAGGCCCGTGGATACACAGCTTGGGACATCACCAGCCCTGCGTATTTGATGCGAACGCCCAATGGCGTCACCCTATGCATCCCCACCGTGTTCGTGAGTTGGACAGGCGAAGCTCTCGACAAAAAAACCCCACTCCTGCGCTCTAACGCAGCAATGAATCGCCAAGCGCAACGGTTGCTTCATTTGCTTGGCAACAAGGACGTGGCTGCAGTGAACAGCTCTTGCGGCGCTGAACAAGAATATTTTCTGATCGATAGTCAATTTGCAACGCTCCGACCAGACCTCCTCCTCGCAGGAAGAACCCTGTTCGGCGCTCCCTCACCCAAGGGGCAGCAATTTGACGATCATTACTTCGGTGCGATTCCTGAACGCGTTCAGGTCTATATGCAGGACGTTGAACACCAGCTGTACAGGCTCGGAATTCCTGCAAAAACTCGACACAACGAAGTTGCTCCTGGACAATTCGAAATCGCGCCTGTTCATGAAGCCGCCAACGTGGCGACGGATCATCAACAAATGATCATGACTGTGCTGCGCAGCACGGCAAAACGCCATGGATTTACGTGCCTCATGCATGAAAAGCCATTTGCTGGCATCAATGGCTCCGGCAAGCATGTGAACTGGTCTGTGGGCAACAGCACGCAGGGCAATCTTCTAGACCCTGGCTCAACTCCCCACGACAATCTGCAATTCCTCTTGTTCTGCGCCGCTGTGATCCGTGGTGTGCATCGCTACGGCCCACTCTTACGAGCAGTCGTTGCGACAGCAGGAAATGACCATCGATTAGGAGCCAATGAGGCTCCACCCGCGATCATCTCGATGTACCTGGGCAAACAGCTGGAAGAAGTCTTCCAGCAGTTCCAGCGTGGCGAGGTGACCGGAAGCAGCACAGGCGATGTGATGCGTCTGGGTGTCGACAGCCTGCCTGAGTTCAAGAAGGATGCTGGTGATCGCAACCGAACATCGCCGTTTGCATTTACAGGCAACAGGTTCGAATTCAGAGCTGTGGGATCTGGCCAATCAGTTGCTGGTCCACTGGTGGCGATGAATACCGTCCTCGCTGATTCACTGGAATGGATTAGCGATCAAATCGAGGCACACATGGCCGCAGGCCAATCCTTGGAAGCCTGTGCGGCAGACGTCCTAAAGCAAGTGATGGACCAACACGGTGCAGCTGTCTTTGGAGGTGATGGATATTCCGATGCATGGCATCAGGAAGCCACCGAGCAACGGGGATTGGAAAACCTACGCAACACCGCCAACGCCCTTCCAGTGCTGCGCCGGGACGACGTAAAGGAACTGTTTCAGCGTCAAGCTGTGATCTCACCAGTGGAATTAGAGAGCCGCTACGAGGTGTACAGCGAGCAATACACGCTTGCCGTAGAGGTTGAAGCCAAAGTTGCACTGTCCATTGTTCGGACACAAATCAGCCCTGCTGTTCAGAAACATCTGGGCTCATTGGCACGCAGTATCAGCCAACAACAAGCCGTAGGCCTGAACCCTGATCAACGGACCCTGCAATATGCGGCAGAGCTACAGCAACGAATGCAGGATCAAATCAATGCTCTCGATGATGAATTGCACCAGCTGCATCACGGCGACACCACTGCATCAATGAACCACGCAGCAAACGTTCTTCTGCCGCGTCTCCTGCAGCTGCGGGATGTTGTGGATGGGCTTGAAGGCCTCGTCGATGACGATCGTTGGCCTCTTCCTTCCTATCGGGAGATGCTATTCGTCAGTTGAGCAAAGAACCCGTCATGGCATCAACCAGGAAGGCAGTAGGTCACAGCATGCTCTTAGGCCTACTGATGGGTTCAGCTTTACCAATTGCTGTTGTGGCCGAAACGACCCATCCCACCCAAGTTGTGACCGTGCTCAAGGTCAACAATGGCCAAGAGGTGCTGGTTGACATCAATGGAGAAGGAAGAGCGGTTCGACTGGCCTGCATTCAAGCTCCCTTGCAACAGCAACAACCCTGGTCGGCTCAAGCGAAATCAGCGCTGAGCAAAGCACTGCCGCAAGGCTCAACCGTACAGATGGAACTAAGGGCCCGGGATGTCTATGGGCGTGTTGTAGCAAGGCTCCTGAAGGGAAAAACGGACATTGCCTCCCCTCTCATTAGCAGTGGTCAAGTCTTTGCCTACGACGGTTATCTGGGCCGATGCGACGACCTGAACTATCAAAAATTGCAGAGTGAGGCTCAACACAGGAAAGCAGGCCTATGGGCCGTGCAAGGCGGAATTGCACGACCATGGGACTTGATCGAGGCAAGTGGAGAGCAACAAGAACCCTAGAAATACGCCGCTTGGTAAAAATGGCCACAACCTGGCTCGAAACAATCATGCTGAATGGAAGAAGTTTAAAATTTTTCATGGGCTACGAACCTGGAAGTACCGATTGCCGCCTGTTGATTGATGCAAAGCACCATCTCGAGGAAGCGCTGTTGACCTTATATGCCATGCCACACACAGATCACATTCAAAGACAGTTGAAAGCCGTCTATCGACAGCTTGAAGGAATGCATGATCTCAAACGTGCCGGAGGATCTCAGGTGTCGCTTCAAAATGCAGATTGGTATTCAGAATCCGTTCGAATCATGACCCAGCGAAGAGCATTCAAAAGATTTCATGATTTCAAAACGCTGATCGGCCAGAATTGAAGGGAATCACTCCCCCGCATTGCATGTTTGAGAACCGTGATCGCCCCGCATGGGTGAACTGGCTGTTTCTTGCGATCTTCCTGTTCAGCTCGTGGCAACTCGCCGGATACTGGTTTCAGCAGCTTCATGGCTAACGACGCCCGACTGCAGGCTTCCCTATAAGAGAAAGTCCATAGAAACAATCAGCGCAATCAAAGATCAACGTATTCAACACATATAAGTTGAAAAATTTAGTAGCATTAAAGCTTAAATTTTATTGCTGAGAAACCGAAACAGGAGAAGCAAGCAAAAGCCACCATTGATACACTGCAATGTAACCAATAGACGACGAAAGATAGACCGGAATGCATATTATAAACGCATCAATGACACGATATGGCAATTCCTCCAAAGAATTTCACTCTCTCAACTCAAAACTCGAGGGTTGATGGAGTCAGCAATCAAAGCATAGAGATCAACACAGAAAATGAAATAGAAAAACTAATCAATAATTGCTATGGACAAGTATTTTTCCACCTACTAGAAAAGATAGAGAAGTATATCTTGAATCACAGTTACGCAATCAATTCAATAACCGTACGCGACTTCATGCGAGGGCTATTTCTCTCTGACAGATTCCGACGAGGTTACATAGAATGCAATAACAACTACCGATTGGCAGAGCAAGTCGTCGCAAGAGCATTGGGGAGAAAAGTATACAATGGAGCAGAAGGGCTAGCATTATCAATAATCATTGCAGAAAAAGGGTTTAATTATTTTATAGACTATATCCTGAATAGTGACGAATATATGTCAAGATTTGGCTACGATATTCCACCTAGTGAATTTTCACGCCTTTTGCCGGGTCGAGCAACAGGGTCAATACCCTTATACCAACAATATCCAAGATACGGCTTTGACTGGCAAAAAAAACTAACATCTAATAAATTGATGATGTCAATTACGGATCATTTAATTTTCAGCAAAAAGACATCACTTGAGAAGCTGCTTTACGACAAACCAACAGGAAGAACCCTGAAACTATGGATACTTACTCTCGTGGCAACTATAGGGATTACGATCTGGATTGCATTAGCAATATTTAGATCAACATTTACAATCAATTGATCAAAGACTCCAGGATGAAGCTATAGAATATGAGAATATCTATCCTAACACAGATTAGATAAAAGATAATGCAACCAATAAATCCAATCAGTTTGGATTAGAAGGTATACTTTTATCCTTAGCATATGAAGAGCCTATAAGCCCAATAGGACCAAAAACTAATCCAGCAATCAACCATATCCAATATTGCTGGTTTTTGGATACTGCCAATGCTGCACTTAAAAGCCCACAGGGCAACAAAACAAAAAATATGATTATCAGAATGTAACTATTCAATTTGCGAAGCTCATACTCACTACTTTATAGATTGGGTTGAGAAGCTGGAATGTGATGAATGACAATGAGCGAGAATCTATAACAGCAAGAAGATGTATCAAATTCAAGACAATCTGTATACAATGAGTAGCTATATGAGAACAATGCAAATACAAACAAATTCAGGTTACATAGCAAAACATCAGACTAAATGCAAAACTAGACATTAATCGAAAAATATTAATCTCTATATTTGAGCGAAACACTTACTATTTCTTCTCCCTTTTAATGGTGCCACGCGCAATCTTCATGCTTCCCATGATTTCAAGAGCCAATGGCTGGGTATGGTTAAACCATCTCTCAATCGCTTCAAGCTCTTCTTCTTGGTACTTCCCAAGCAACTCAACAAGACGAAGATCCATCTGTAAGCTATAGAATTAACTTTGAAATATTAGATGCTGATACGTAACGCACGAGAAAAACAATCACAATCAATAGTGATATATGAAATCAAAGCCTGTATCTGAGAAAGAGGACAAGAGTAGTGTACTGAATCAACTGCTCGGCAAACCGTAGGAATATAGGGATTCCTAGACTAGACCCCAAGTCATTTCAACAATCGATCATATTCATGAAAGATCAAAAATGGCATCCTATCCCCCACTGACTCTCTCTTGCTGGCAAAAGAGTCATTACTCAATATCGAAAATATTTCACTTTTACCATTCTTCCTCTCATTCCTTCTTCATCCTTCCAAGCTCCTTCTTGAATCCGCTTATTTTCATAACCTACAAATAATTGCTTTATGGGCTCATACTCACACATACGTGAATAAACTTTCATTGTTTTTGCGGGGTACTTGGCAAGAAAATTCTCCACTGATTGATTCCATTCATAGAGCCTATCAGCATGTTTTAATTGATCTATTGATGAACCAGAAGAGTGTGGCGAAGGAGTTAGATTCTCAAGACTAAACCTTGAAGCTTCCTCCCCTATATTAATATTTGTCGTATTAATAATTTCAATCCCTGCATCCTTCCACTCCTCACATTCCTCAAAGGCTTCTGTCTTCGATGAATACAAGCCTATATCTTTTTTTAGATCAAAACCTGATGCACCAATAATCACAAAAGCCAATATGAGAATTTTCAAAAACCCCATTAAAACACATGCACGATGCTAGTAATTATAGCCAATGGTAGAAGTAAAGACTATGCTTGAGCATCAATCGTTATGAGTCAGAAATTAAGAAGTTAAACATTCAATACAGCAACAAAAATCTAGGACTAAAAGCTCTCAAGATCCCAAAAAATTAGTGCCCAAAGCCCGTAGACCTTGCCGCGGAGATATTCAATATCTTTCTACCTGTCCTACGAGAGGGTTGATTGATCATATAAAAAGAATATCGACCAAGGCAGATAGAAGCTTATTATTCGCTGGTTTGATCATAGGGATAATGATTAGGAACAAAAAACTGTTCATTAATGGGTGGTCTATCGTAAGAACCCTGTTTTGGCCTTGGTGGTAATTCAATCGCTGGTGGAGTCATATCTTCCCATGGCACCTTGCTAAGAACATGCCTTAGACAATTAAGTCTTGCTCGTCGCTTATCGTCAGCTTCTACGGTAAACCAGGGCGCCTCAGGGATATTTGTGCTGGCAAACATCACATCTTTTGCCTCAGAAAACTCCACCCAACGATTACGCGCTTCAAGATCCATCGGACTGAGCTTCCAACGCCTGGTTGGATCATCAATGCGTGATTGAAACCGTGCCTCTTGCTCCGTATCACTCACAGAGAACCAATATTTCAACAACAACACACCACTGCGAACCAACATGCGCTCGAACTGAGGACAATCCTCAAGAAAATCACCAACCTCATTAGGGGTACAAAACCCCATCACCCTCTCCACACCAGCGCGGTTGTACCAGCTGCGATCAAACACCACAATTTCGCCAGCAGCTGGAAAATGTTGCACATATCGCTGAAAATACCACTGCGTTTTCTGCTGATCAGAAGGGGTTCCCAGAGCCACAACTCTGGCGCCACGGGGATTTAATGGTTCAGTTAAGCGTTTAATCGTGCCTCCCTTACCAGCTGCATCCCGTCCCTCAAACAGGATGATCATGCGGAAGCCCTTTTCCTTGATCCAGTACTGCATTTTGACGAGTTGCGTCTGGAGATCTTCCAGTTCAGACTCATAGATCTTTTTCTTGAGTCGTTCTCCGTTGTAACTAGGTCGTTGGAGTCCATCTCCATGCCGTTCAGCCAGAGTCACGATGTTGGGCTCACATCCATCAAGCCCACCAATCTCCGCATCAGACAGGGGTGTAGACCCATTTTTGGGTTGTGGAGTTCCTTTGCGTTTGCTGTTGTGTTTTGCCTTTTTGTTTTCCTTCTGGCCCATGACGAATCGATCAGCACCCTCCCATTGGTGGCTCCCCAATCAACAAACTGGACAGGACTTCAGCTTTTCGCAATGTTCTCCACCATGAGGTCTATCGGCAATGACAAACGAATTGCGAAGCGACCTGGAACGTTCAAGTCATTCAAACCATCGGCATAACGGCAATCGAGGGAGCCACCATGGAGACGTGCCACATGCACAACAATGGCCAACCCCAATCCACAGTGGCCCTGTCCTCCACGTGAAGAGTCGAGGCGGTGAAACGGCTGAAGAGCCTGCTCAAACAAACGCTGAGGCATGCCATCACCCTGATCCCAGACTTCAATTGAACATTGATCTGCAGTGCGCAGCAACCTCAACACCACAGGGGCTTGGCCATACGTAAACGCGTTATCAATCAAGTTGGCAACAGCTCGACTCAGGGCAACTGGCTTCACCATGACCTCAATCGTGTCCAACTGAAGCTGCAGTTGATCGGCGGGATGACTACTCGCCACCTCTGCCAGTAGTTGATCCAAAGGAACGGGCACAGAGAGTTCTTCATCCCCGCCTCCCGCAAATAGCAGGAATTGGCCTGTAATGCGTTCCAGAGATTGCAAATCACCGGCACAACGTTCGCGTTCTTTTGCGCTGAGTTGAGGCAAAGACAAACGAAACTGCAGCCGAGTGATGGGGGCGCGTAAGTCATGGGCTATTCCAGCGAGCATGGTGGCTCTTTCGTTCCGATTGGCAGCCAAACGTCGCACCATTGCATTGAAACGGCGTGTAAGGCGCTGAACCTCCGGAGCACCACGAGCAGGGACAGCATCAGGATCGATTCCGTCCCCAAGCCTGGATAAGGCCTTTTCCAATCCACGTAACGGTGCTTCCACCTCAACGAGCAGAAATAGGCCGCCACAAATCATGCCCGCCCCAACCAGCGATAATCCCAACAGGGTGGGTTCAGGCGGCCAGCTCGTCGGAGCACGCACGTTCACGCGCAGCCAAATCGGTTCCAGCGGTGAGATCAGCTCAATCCAAATTCCGCGTTCGCCCTCGTGATCTCGATCCGCCACGACCATCGGGCAATGGGAGAGCCGCTCACAAAGCTGCGTCTGAAGTGCTTTTGCCTGCCGTTGAAAGCCTGCGGAAGGAACCTTTTGAACCGGTTTGGGGTGGATCGCAACTTTGAGGTCAAGACCGGTGAGTTCAGTCACCAAATGGGGTGGATAGCGCTCTAGCGCCAACTCAGTGAGCCTTACATTGAGAGCTAAATCACGGCCGAGCTGGACCGTCTGAAGCTGCTCAAGCTGCTGTCCAAACAACACCTGTAAAACTAATAAGCAAAACGCCCAACTGCCAAGAGCAAGGCCACTCCAACCGAACAAAAATCGCAGTCGTATTTTCCAAACCCGTGGGGTCATTCCATCCCTCAACGCGAACGAGGTTGTCCATCAGGAACAAAGACATAGCCGTATCCCCATACCGTTTGGATGTAGCGAGGACGCGCAGGATCGGGTTCAACAAGCTTGCGCACCCGAGAAACTTGCACGTCCATGCTGCGACTATCCGTATCAGACCCTGGTCCACGAGCCAGCTCGATGAGCCTTTCTCTGGACAAAGGTCGGTGGGGATGCTGCACGAAAGCTGCCAACAAGCTGAACTCGCCGCTTGTGATGACGACAGGGGTATCGCCGCGAAACAAGGTTCTGGCAGAAAGATCAAATTGATTCTCTCCGAACGTCACATCACCGCCTTCAGCAAGGGGAGTGCCCGCAGGAATCGAACTACGCCTTCTAAGCACTGCTTCGATACGTGCTGACAACTCACGGGGAAGGAATGGCTTGGCGAGATAGTCATCAGCCCCCTGCTCCAAGCCAATAATGCGATCAACTCCATCCGCTCTAGCCGTCAACATGACCACGGGGAGATCGTCGCCAGCATCTCGCAAGCGGCGTAATGCTGTTAGGCCATCATCGCCAGGCATCATCAGGTCGAGAACGATCAAGTCTGGGCGCTGAAATTCGAGCCTTGCCTCAAGCTGCTTGACATCACTAAGACAGCGAACGTCATAGCCCTGATCAATCAAGTAAGTACCCACCATCTGACGAAGCTCAGGATCGTCATCCACGACCCATATCATCGAAGCTTTTTTGGCAGGGGATTGAGAGGCGGCTCCTGAAGGTTGGGTCATCGCCACTTCAATTGAATGCTCCGATCGTATGGAGCATCAAGCAAACTGTCTCGCGGAGACGGACCATGTCACAGTTAATTGACGATCTGTCATCACTCAGACATCTCTTCACCGATCACACTCAATAGTCTGTTGCGATGGAGAAGTTGGTCACATTCACACTTGTTGCACTAGGGGCAGGTCTCCTACTGCCAGACCTAGATGTGCGAGCCAACCCTGTGCGTCATTACGGCACCAGAATGGAGGCGTTATTCGTTCGAATGGATTCCAATCGTGATGGTCGTTTAGAGAGAAGAGAGATTAGCGGCCAGCCCTACCTCGAACGGCGACTACAACGGCATCCAACCCGCAAATATTTGTTAATCGAGGACATCAGGCCCTCCGCTAAGCATCCAAGCGGGTTGCGATTGCAAAGACGATTCCAACAAGCCGATCGCAATTTCGATGGCAAATTGGATCGCAAGGAGGTGGCATCCCTTCCCTGGCTTCAGCGCAACTTCGAGAGCCTAGACCGCAATGGAGACGGCGGTCTGACCCTTAATGAACTGTGGATGATGCAACGTTCACTCGCACCTCGATCGAGATCACGCTGAGAAATGGCTGAGTTAGCGGAT
Source organism: uncultured Synechococcus sp. (assembly GCA_949373155.1). The sequence continues at coordinate 10,268 of CASICK010000005.1, forward strand.
TCTGCCCAGCCTGCGGCGAGGGGAACGTGAACGTTTTGAAGCGTTGAGAGATTGAAGTGATTGCCTACGAGCTGATGATTGAAAAACAACAGCGATCGTGCGCACGAGCCGAATCAAACCTGAGAGAAGCGCGAGCAGACCCAACACCAGAAGAGCAGCAATCAGTACGGCTGCCGACAATCCAAGAAACGCTTCCAACAATTGACTGAGGCCGCGAATCAAATCAGCAATCGCTTCACTCACAACAACGATTGCATCGACCTTGGTGGGTAACCAGCTCAAACCTGCGAGCAAGCCCGTCCCAAGCAGCAATAGAAGAACTGATTCCAACAACATCCTCCAAACAGGGAAGCGCCTGGAGGATCGTTTGCGTTGGCTGAAAACGCGACGTTCGCGTTGTGGTCGATTCAGACGGCGGATGTTCTTCGAGGTCATGGCACTAATGACAACTTGGCTCGACGCATCCAGCGCTCAAATTCAATCAGAACCAACTCATTCGGGCAGTCAATCAAACTGAGATCACCAACCGTGCAATCTCCATAACCACTGTGATGAAGAGTGAGTTGATAATCAGAACCACTCAAGCCACAAACCTCCGGATCACTGCGAACAACGACATCCAGTGAAGCTCCAATCCTTGCGACACGACGTCTCAGATCAGACCAACTTGAGGACATTGAAGACAAGCAATCAAAGCCAATATATGGGCGAAAACGACGACTGGTTCAACGCGATGGATCGGCTTGTGAAGGATCGCTAACAGGATCTGGAATGGGAGCCTCTACGGAGTCAGGAGGAGCCTTGGTCTCTTGGCTGGGCAATGGAACAACCATGGCCATAACCCCCACTACAGCAAGTGCGACACCACCAAACATGGGTGCAGCCAAACGACGGACCAAGGGGACCCTCTCCACCAATTCACGCCGACTCAAGGGGTCATTGATGATCTGGGGCCAAGGAATGGCCACGCGCTCGTCAGCACGGAGCGCATCTAGACAGCGCAAAAGGTCGGCGAGATCAGCATCATCCAACTTGATTTCCAACGGCGGAACATCGGGCTGACTGCTCGTGAGTTCCAGCTGATGACCACCATCGACAGGCCGAAGACTTACTGGATGGTGAGACCATCCTTCAGGCCTGGAAACCCCTGAGATTTGATGGCGTGCATAAGGGAACACAACAGCCATCAACGCTTCAAGGTGATCTCGTTTCCCCTCCAGTTCAGGAGCACCGACCAATTGAAGACGCCAAGCAGACAAGATCCCCATCACGCTGTCGCCATGTCCCGACGAAAAGTCAGGAAGGCCATCCACCTCAAGCCTGGCCGCCGTTTGGTCGTAGCGATAAGAGAGTTTGAGCATCGAAATCATCAGGGTGTTGGGTCAAGAAGACTGGCCCGAAGGCGATCCACTCCACCGGGACCTGCAGCCAGCGCCAGAGTCAAAACAAGCTGTCGTTGGATCGATGCAGAATGATCGGTGCTGAGCAAGCGTTGAACAGCACCCCGGCGAAGATTGAAGCGCTCAGCAATCAAATCTTTCAAGCGTTGGTCCACTAAGGCCCAGCGCTGCTTGCTCAGGTCTGCAGGTTCACGACACGACAAAAGTTGGTGAAGCATCGGATAAAGGCGATCAGCCATTGCACAGAGAAGCCTGATAAGGGCCTCTGTTTCAGCCGAACCAAGTCTTCCACGACGCGTAGAGCGTCGAAGCGGGTTGTGACATCGACGTTTCCAAAGCTCCACCCGATTAGGGAACAGACCTTCGAAACCAAGTTGTTGGGTGGCCCAAAGCATGGCCTCCCCACCATTGAAATCCAAGGACTCCACAGTGAGCAAAAGGAGATCGAGACGTTCCATCCCACGACGGCCAAGCACTGCAGTTGGCAACGACGCTTCTTGTAGAGGAGTGACTGTTGCTTCAGTCATGGCTGGATGGAGTACCAATTCGAGTCATACCGCTTCGAGATCAATCAAGACAGGCTTGGCTGCAGTGCTAACACACGATCAGGAAAGTCTGGAATCAGCTTCCTCATCAGCAACTAAAAATGTTTGACCGTATTAAGCAATCCAACCCTAAGGCTTTAAACAAGTCTTTCAAGGGAATGGCAGCAACAGCTAAAATTGACACAAGATCCAAGCCAAACAAAACTCGAGAAAGCCCAACAAAACAAGATTCTTACTCAGAAATCACATTTTCATCGCGCTGACTAGCGGCACAAAAACCTACAAAAAAGAAACTAAGCAGCAATAAAACACTTTCGACCAACTCCTTACAAACAAGGAAAGACATGCACTCATCAGCCATAAAGTTCGTTTTATTTGAAATCGAAGGATATTTTTTGCGCCAGCAAAAAACTAATTTCTTAGATTGAGGCTTGGCTGCTCATGATTTTAATCGATTCATTCTGAATGTTTCAGTAAGAAGAAGCTACTTAGGAGACACGCGAAATCAAGCTCATCAAGGGGACACTCTGCGATAATTGATTGCAAGTTTCACTAAAACACGTCCTTGGATCTTCGTCATTACGTTCAGGATATTCCAGACTTTCCAAAACCAGGAATTCTCTTCCGAGATATATCCCCGATGTTGCGTGATCCCGCGGGCTGGTCAGAGGTAATGGATCGTCTGGGAAGGCTGTGCGATTCGTTAAAACCAGACCTGATTTTGGGAATTGAAGCCAGGGGTTTCATTGTGGGAATGGGTTTGGCAACGCATAAGAAGCTGGGATTTGTTCCAGTACGCAAACCAGGAAAACTCCCCGGGCAGGTGTACGGGATTGATTACGCCCTGGAATACGGAACGGATCGCCTCGAGATTCATGCAGATGCCATGAGAGGCGAACCGAGAATTTTGATTGTTGATGATCTCCTAGCAACAGGAGGGACTGCCTCGGCCACGACCGATTTAGTCAAGAAGGCTGGCGGGCAACTGGTTGGTTGCGCCTTCATCGTGGAACTCACAGCTTTAGGTGGACGAGGGCGTCTTCCCGATGACATCCAGGTTGAATCTCTGATTCACTACTCCTGAGCTTGCTGCCAGTCCAAAACATCTTGGTAACCTTGCAAACTGAGCAGTCCAAAACTCCAGAGCACCACTGGCAGGGGAGCTTGTTCTAATTCAGCTTGGCGCAGGCCAAGATTGATGGCACTGGCACTCAATCCCAGTTTGCCCTCCAAGTAGGCGAGCAAGGCAGCGGAGGGCTTGGGTTGCGGGTCACTACTAATGACCATCAAAACCGATCAATTCCACTCACTCTGGCAAGTTGTGCAAAAGAGTGCTTGGTCCATCTGACATCGCCTGCAGTGAAACCCGCCGAAACAAGGGAGAGTGCTTGAGCATGAAGAGACCGAGACGTCGTATGAACAGAACTGAAGACTGTCGGTTGGAGAACAAACGAACGAGAAGATCTGTGGCAAGACCAACGGTTAATAGATCAAAAAAACGGAGCCTGGAATAGCGACCAGGAACAGCTTTTAGCCCACGTCGTGCATAGGAAGCAGAGGTCATCAATTGAAGGAGAGTTTCAACATCTCGCCAACAAAGATTGAGCCCCTGCCCCCCTACAGGGTGACAGCGATGACCAGATTCACCAACCAGAACAACATTCTGTCGATGCAGTAGTGGGGCAAAACTAAACTCTAAGGGGAAAGCAGCGGGTGAATCGAGCAACGCATCTGGTTCGAGACCAGTCGGGAGGATCGTGCAAAGCTTGTCAAGGAAGGCCGATGTTTTAAGACCAGCTAACTGACGACATCGATGAATAGGAGCACTCCATACCACTTGAAAGTCAGTCTTGCCAAGCGGGAGTATGGCTAATGGACCTTCTGGCCTGAAGCATTCGAACGCTTTTTCTGAATCAATATCACGAAAACGAACTTTTGCTGTTAAGCAGCCCTGGGAATACGAGTGCGACCACCAAGGAAATTTGAACTGTGATCGGGTCGGGGAGCGAGGACCATCTGCTGCAATCACCAAACCAAAATCATGAGTGGAAAATGGTGATTGATCGGTCGCTGCACCAAGGAAAAGTTTAACTTGGGCGGAACTCTCTAGACGGCTCATTAGGAGCTTCATCAAAGAGCAATGATCCAAAATCCAACCAACAGATTGGGATGATCTATTGGCAGGATGAAGATCTAAATCTGTAAAATTTACAGACTGGTTGATACCACGATCCTCGAGACTTAATGTCTTGAAGGGTGACAAGAAAGGATATAACTCATCCCAAAGTCCTAATCGCGTTAGGAGACGTCGAGAGGAATGAGTTAGGGCGTATGCCCTACTACGAGAGCAAATTTGATCTGCGCTCAGAGGGTCATAAAGATGAATTGAGTAACCAGAATTTGAGAGCCCAAGGGCAAGCAAACTTCCTGTTGGACCGGCACCATTGATCCGAATCGGAGATTGGTAGCCGGTCATCACTGTGATTAGCCGATGCCGAGAAGCCCGCGGGTGAATGCTTCACCACCCATCGCCAATTCAGTGCCAAGTAAGGCAATGAACCCGAGCATGGCCATGCGGCCATTGAGCTTTTCAGCGCGCTCATGAAAGCCCCAACCGCTCTCCACGTCCACGACTTCCATGCGTGGCTCTGTTGCGAATGCATTGAGACGGCCACCATCTTCGGTGGTCACGGTTGCACCACGGATGGTTGCAGCGTTTGTAGAGGCCTGAGTCATGGGGAACCTGCCGGTGTTTAAGAAGTGTAACCCATTTGTGAAGAAACTTTGCGCAATCGCATGCGGCAGAGGTCTTCGAACGCAGGTCGAAGCAGATATGGATACTCTCCGATCCAGATCCGAAGACCGGGAAGCCAAGCATCGGTTAGGGCGCCCAATCTCGAAAAATCGTTGCGGTCGCTCAACACCACACAACGGATCAACGCTCCGGAGCGAATCGATGCATGCTGCTTGGTCATTGGGAAGGAGATCCGTCCGAGATAGCCATCTTCATCAGCCAACTCCAACACCAACCACGTCCGTCGATTTTCAATCAATTCGAGCTGGCCGCGAGCATCAGCCTGCTCCCGCTGGTTTTCAACGCGCTCTTGCCGAGAAGCCTTAACGATCTCCCCTTCAAAAAGAGCTGCCGAAGGATACCGGCGTAAAACGGCATTTTTTTGACCGGCTTCCAAAATCGGCCCCCACAGCACATAAAGCAAAAACACAACACCAATCAGAAGCAAAATCGAGCCCCAACGGCTGGATAACTGGCTCTGACTGATCAGAAGAGTGATCACTCCTCCAATCGTGGCAATCAGCACACGCTGGAGAACTTTTCGAGGATTGCCAAGGGCGGCTTTGAATTGTTGACCAGTGGCAACTGCGGGAATCAACCGATGTAACTCACCGGGACGAAGCGGAATCAACATCGTGCCAACTCCTTAAAGAAGACGCTCGAGGCCGTAGACCAGCGCCGGTAACTGCCGAACCTTACGGACGCAAAGCAAGACGCCTGGCATATAGGCAGCCCGATCAATCGTGTCATGGCGCAGGGTATAGGTCTCACCAGGGGAGCCAAACATCACTTCCTGATGCGCCACGAGACCAGGCAATCTCAAGGAATGCAAGCGCAGGCCACTTGGCCGCTGTCCTCCCCGACTTCCAGCAAGCGATTCATGCTCATCCACTTCTGATTCATTGAATTGTTTGCCTAGCTCCTCCATCAGTTCGGCAGTTTTGATGCAGGTTCCACTAGGAGCATCGGCCTTACGGTTGTGATGGAGCTCAGTCAGCTCGGCATGGTCATAAAACCGAGCGGCAGCGGCAGCCGCCTGTTGAAGCAACACCATCCCCACAGAAAAATTGGGAATCACAGCCCCACCGATGGATGCCTTATCGGAAAAGGATTGGAGGTCATCGAGTTGGGCGGGTGAGAGCCCCGTGGTTCCGATCACGGGATGCACTCCGTAGGCAATCGCAGCTCTGGTGTTGGCATACACCACAGATGGATGGGTGAAATCCACCATGACGGCTCCTTTCCCAGGCCCTGCATCACGAACGGCCTGACTCGCAGAGCACAAGCAGCCCTCTAGATCAGCAGTAACAGCCACCTCAAGGGCATGAAGCCCAAGTAATTCCCCAACGTCTTGGCCTTCTTTGCCAGGCGTGTTGTCCACGGCACCCACTAAGTGGCAATCAGAAGCCATCTGCACAGCCCGAATCACTTCTGCACCCATTCGACCCAGCGCACCGGTCACCACAACGGGGATCGAGCCGGTCTGGATGTCGCTCATTAACGTGTTGCAGATGGACTCAGCCTATGGGGCCAGGCGCGGATGTAACACGAAATGCAGATCTCAAGCAGAGCGACACACACACCCGTAAGCTTCTTTACATTGCTCATAGATGCTGATGTTTACACAGGTCCGTTCCGCTGATCGTCGGATTGTTCCTGCTGAGAACAACAATCATCAATCGGTCATGAAGGCCGTCTATGTCGTTCTTGAACCGCAATATCAGAGCGCATTATCCCAAGCAGCGATCAGTCTCAATGCACAAGACGGTCCCATTGGCATTGAACTCTGCGGCTATCTCATTGAGGAGCTTCGTGATGAAAATAATTATGCAGATTTTCAAAAAGACATTGCTGAGGCCGACGTCTTTATTGGATCCCTCATTTTCATTGAAGATCTCGCCCAGAAAGTTGTTAATGCAGTCAGTCCACACCGCGATCGCCTGAAGGCCGCAGTGGTCTTCCCCTCGATGCCAGAGGTGATGCGCCTTAACAAGTTAGGCAGCTTCTCGATGGCTCAACTCGGCCAGAGCAAAAGCGCGATCGCTGGCTTCATGAAAAAGCGAAAAGAAGCGGGTGGAGCTGGTTTTCAAGACGCCATGCTCAAACTCTTGAACACACTTCCAACCGTTCTCAAGTATCTGCCTGTCGAGAAAGCTCAAGACGCTCGCAGCTTCATGCTTAGTTTTCAATATTGGTTGGGTGGCACACCAGACAATCTTCGAAATTTTCTGTTGATGCTGGCCGATAAATATGTTTTTCCCACATCAGAAGGAAATGAACGCCCTGATCTAGGTGTTGCAGATCCAGAGGTCTTTCCTGATTTAGGAATTTGGCATCCACTTGCACCTCAAATGTTTGAGGATTTAAAGGAATACTTGAATTGGACGGCGAGTCGCCCAGATCTCAACGACAAAGCCCGCAAGGGTCCAGTGGTTGGCCTCGTCCTTCAGCGCAGCCACATTGTGACGGGAGACGACGCCCACTACGTGGCAACCATCCAAGAACTTGAATTCAGAGGCGCACGTGTTATCCCGATCTTCTGCGGAGGTCTTGATTTCTCAAAACCGGTCAATGCGTTTTTCTACGACCCGCTCAATTCAGACCAGCCTCTGGTGGACAGCATTGTGTCTCTTACAGGATTTGCCTTGGTTGGAGGTCCAGCGCGTCAGGACCATCCCAAGGCCGTTGAATCGCTGAAGAAGCTCAATAGGCCTTATATGGTTGCCCTTCCATTGGTCTTTCAAACGACGCAGGAATGGGAGAAAAGTGATCTAGGCCTCCATCCAGTTCAAGTAGCACTGCAAATCGCAATTCCCGAATTAGATGGAGCGATCGAGCCGATTGTTTTGTCTGGTCGTGATGACGCCACTGGCAAAGCCCACACTCTTCAAGATCGCGTCGACGCGATTGCAGAGAGAGCGATCCGCTGGTCATCATTACGCCTGAAACCACGGGCAGACAAAAAACTCGCAATTACTGTTTTCAGCTTTCCTCCAGACAAGGGCAATGTGGGAACGGCGGCCTATCTAAATGTCTTCGACTCGATTCACAGAGTTCTTCAAGAGATGAAGGCCAAGGGGTACGACGTTCAGAACATGCCACGTGATGCCAAGGCACTCATGGAGGCAGTCATCAACGATCCCGAAGCCCTTCAAGGATCACCAGAACTCTCCATCGCCCATCGAATGAGCGTTGAAGAGTATGAACGGCTAACACCCTATTCCGAACGCTTAGAAGAAAACTGGGGAAAACCACCTGGTAATTTAAACAGTGATGGGCAAAATTTATTGATATATGGACGCCATTTTGGAAATATCTTTGTAGGAATTCAACCAACCTTTGGCTATGAAGGTGACCCTATGCGCCTTCTCTATTCACGTAGCGCAAGTCCCCACCATGGTTTTGCAGCTTATTACACCTATGTGGAAAAGGTTTGGGGAGCAGATGCTGTACTCCACTTCGGCACGCATGGTTCTCTTGAATTTATGCCTGGCAAGCAAATGGGTATGAGTGAAACTTGTTACCCAGACTCCCTCATCGGAGCCTTGCCAAACCTCTATTACTACGCAGCCAATAATCCATCTGAAGCAACGATCGCAAAAAGGAGGGGGTATGCATCCACGATTAGCTATCTCACACCACCAGCGGAAAATGCTGGGCTCTATAAGGGACTTAAGGAGCTAGGTGAGTTGGTGGGTTCCTATCAACAACTGAGAGAAAGTGGTCGGGGAGTTCAAATCGTGAATGCAATCGTAGAAACGGCACGCTTATGCAATCTCGATAAAGACGTCACGCTTCCCGACGACGATTCCTCTGATCTAACCCTCGAAGATCGCGACGCCATTGTTGGGGCTATTTACCGCCAATTGATGGAAATTGAAAGTCGCCTGCTTCCTTGCGGCCTCCATACCATTGGCAAGCCGCCCACAGCAGAAGAAGCGATTGCAACTCTGGTGAGTATTGCTGCTTTGGAGCGTGAAGAAGAAGGCCTTCGTTCCTTACCTGGTCTGCTGGCTGAATCCCTCGGCCGCAAAATCGAAGACATCTATAAGGGAAACGACGATGGTGTTCTTGAAGATGTGGAACTCAATCGCACGATCACAGAAGTATCACGAACTGCTGTGGGGGCCATGGTGCGATCTCTTACAGGGGGCGATGGTCGCGTCAATATGCGCGAAAATTTTGGATGGTTCCTCGATCTGATTTCACGCTTTGGATTCAAACTTCCAATGCCTTGGTTCCGAGCCTGTTCAGCTGGTGGTTTCACAAGCGTCGACAGCACTGCGCTTGACACACTCTTTACCTATTTGCGTTTTTGCCTCCAACAAATCTGCGCAGATATGGAAATGGAGAGCCTGTTAAGGGCTCTGGATGGTGAATACATTCTTCCTGGCCCCGGAGGAGACCCAATCAGGAATCCAGGCGTACTGCCGAGTGGCAAAAACATTCATGCTCTTGATCCTCAGGCAATTCCTACCAGGGCAGCAGTGGCTGCAGCCAAAGTTGTTGTCGACAAATTGATCGAACGACAGAGAGAAGAACAGGGCGATTGGCCAGAAACCATCGCTTGCGTGCTCTGGGGAACAGACAACATCAAAACCTACGGAGAGTCACTCGCACAGATCCTTTGGTTCATTGGAGTTCGTCCCGTACCCGACTCCTTAGGCCGGGTCAACAAACTAGAGCTCATCCCCCTTGAAGAACTGGGGCGGCCAAGGATCGATGTTGTTGTGAATTGTTCGGGTGTATTCCGAGATTTATTTATAAATCAGATGGCCCTGATTGATCAAGGTGTAAAAATGGCCGCCGAATCAGAGGAAGCAATTGAACAGAACTTTGTACGAAAACATTCTCTTGAACAAGCAGAAAAAGAAGGAACAAGTCTTCGTGATGCTGCTTGCCGTGTGTTTTCCAATGCAAGCGGTAGCTACAGCTCCAATGTAAACCTCGCCGTTGAAAACAGTAGTTGGGAGGAGGAAGGAGAACTTCAGGAGATGTATCTCTCCCGTAAAACATTTGCTTTTAATGCCGACAATCCTGGTGAAATGGATCAAAAGCGTGACGTCTTCGAATCAGTCATGAAGACTGCAGATGTTACATTCCAAAATCTAGATTCCGCCGAGATTTCTCTCACTGATGTTAGCCATTATTTCGACAGCGACCCCACTAAGCTGATTCAGGGACTTCGCGATGATGGAAAGTCGCCAACGAGCTACATCGCAGACACGACAACTGCGAATGCTCAGGTTCGCTCTTTAAGTGAAACGATTCGCCTCGACTCACGCACCAAACTCCTCAATCCAAAGTGGTACGAGGGCATGCTTGATTCGGGTTATGAAGGTGTGCGTGAAGTAGCGAAACGCTTGAACTTCACCTTGGGATGGAGTGCCACCAGCGGTTCTGTCGACAACTTTGTTTACGAAGAAGCCAATGAAACATTCATCAATGATCCAGAGATGCGCAAACGTTTACTGGAGCTCAATCCTCACAGCTTCAGGCGCATTGTTGGCACCTTACTTGAGGTAAATGGTCGTGGATATTGGGATACATCTGACGAAAATATTCAACAACTTCAAGAGCTCTATCAAGAGGTAGAGGATCGAATTGAAGGAGTTACATCACAGCAATAATCCACAACCACGAATAATATTACTTATGAGTCAAAGAAGCAATAATTATTCCTCAAATTATGCTCAGTTGATGAATAAATTCCACAAAAGCTTAGATTAATTTACACATGTCAAGATATTTCAAAACAAGCCATTAACAACGGCGTGCTTGGAGATCAGAAATTAACCATTTCTAACGATTGATTAAATTAACAAAGAAATCATCTGATTGCAAATCATAAAATAATGGCAAAATTATTATTTACTTACATATTTATAGATCTGCACAAGGGCACAATTCATGGTGAAGTCTGCTTGCAACTGCACAGTTCATTGAGACTTGCACGCCCAGTCATTCGTAGACGCTGCGAAGCCCAAAGTGCATAAATGCGATTGATCAACGTTCCAATGAAGGGCCATTGGGTCGGGGCATAGATCCAACCAAGGCCAACACAGCGATAAGCCTCTCGGAACACAGCTACATCTTGAAGGATCTCTCCGTCAGCTCGAATGGCATGAATACGTGCCATCGCGTCTCTATAACCAATCCCCTTCCATTGGGCAGGGTCATATGTGTCCTGATCGATGTCGACAAAAGCAAGCCTTCCATGAAGATCTCGGCGTTTCAAAAACTGGACTTCACGAAGACACAGCGGACAAGCTCCGTCATACAAAAGAGTGAGACTTGTTTCACTCATCATCGACACTTAGAGGTAGAGAGCTGTTCTAGCGATCTGAACCAATGGCTGAGGCCATAGTCACCACTTGATGAATAGGTCCTACGTCGTGCACTCGTAAGACAGCTACGCCAGCATCGACGGCTCGAGCACAGACCGCTGCCGTTCCCCAAAGACGGGCACGAGCCCTTGGTTCATCTAATACAGCCCCGATAAAACGTTTACGCGATGGTCCCAGCAACAAAGGAATCCCTTCATCCACAAGGGTGTTGAGCTGCTGAAGAAGGGTGAGATTTTGGGCTGTTGTTTTGGCAAAGCCAAGACCAGGGTCCCAGAGCAACTGGTCACGATTCACTCCGGCTTTTAAAGCTCGATCTGTTGCTGCACGTAATTCCTCCAGAACCCCTTGCACAACGCCCTGTTCCCCATAATCCGTACAGAGGTCCATCGTTCGGCTGGTCCCGCGACTGTGCATCAGCACAAATGGGCAGCCAGCATGTGCGATCAACGGCAGCATCTCTGAATCACGTCGTCCACCGCTGACGTCATTAATCCAATCAGCACCAGCCTCAAGAGCCTGGTTGGCAACTGCAGCAAGAAAAGTATCGACCGAGATCAGAACCTTGGGGTGAGCTGCACGAATGGCTCTCAGCGTTGGCAAAAGGCGCTTGAGCTCCTCATTCGCTCCCACTTCAACGGCATTTGGCCTGGTGCTTTGGGCTCCCAAATCCAGACAATCAGCCCCAGAGGCAATCTGACGCGACGCCTCAGCAAAGGCACGATCGAGTTGGTTGAACTGACCACCATCACTAAAGGAATCGGGAGTGAGGTTGATCACTCCCATCACTGCCGTACGCGTGCCCCAATCCTTTGGCCAGCGCATCAAACGTCAGCTCTTGATGTAGTTCGCGATTCGCCCGAAGCCCTCAGGGTCCAGGGAGGCACCACCAACCAGCACCCCATCAATATCACTCATCCCCATCAGCTGATCAATATTGGCGGGCTTCACCGAGCCCCCGTATTGAATGATCAAATCTGGTGAGCCAACCCAGCTGCGAATCAATCCACAGATTCGATTGGCTTCACTCGCTTCACACGTTTTACCGGTACCAATCGCCCAGATCGGCTCATAGGCCACTACCAGCTGGCTGGGATCAAGACCTTCTAACCCTTGTTCAACCTGACGACGGATGACCCGCTCAGCCTCACCCCGGCTGCGCTGCTCGTCGCTTTCACCCACACAAACAATGGGAATCAAGCCATTGGTTTGGGCTGATCGAGCCCGGTGATTGATCTGTTCATCACTCTCACTGAAGTACTTGCGAGGCTCGCTGTGGCCAACGATCGCGTACTCAACGTTGTGCTCCTTGAGCATGCTCGGAGAAATCTCAGCGGTATAAGCACCCTCTCCCTCCCAGTGCACGTTCTGGCTGGACAGTTCAAGGCGAGAGCCATGGCTCAGCTCAGCAAGCGTGCTGATGGCCGTGAACGGTGGTGCCACCACCAAATGTCGGTCATCAGGCAGTTCTGCAATAAGAGGAAGAAACGTGCCCATCCAGGCCCTGGCTTGCGCACAGGTCATGTGCATTTTCCAATTGCCAGCAATCACCGGTTTGCGCACGCTTCCGTCCTCTGCATCTCAGCAGCTGACAACTTAAGGCCCAGCCTGAAGAGAATCCGAAACTTCGGCGGAGTCGACACCCATTTGGACGCAATCGCCGGCTTTCAGTTGACGGCCACGCCGTTGCTCAAGGTCACCATTGACGAACACGTCACCCCCCTGAATCCTCAGCTTGGCTTCTCCGCCCGTCGCAACCCAGCCCATCCATTTAAGGAATTGATCAAGTCTCATTCCTGCACCAATCAGTCCAATCGCCATTGATAGTCTGACCTGATGCTGAAGCCATCAGAAGCGGGATTCCGCAGGTTGATTCCACTGCTGCGCCCTCACAGGCGTCTACTGACGATCGGCACTCTCTGCATGCTGGTTTTTGTCAGCAGCCAGTTGGTATTGATGCGACTGATGGGCCGATTGTTGCCCGATGTGGGATCAGGCGATCTAAAGCGCATCCTGCCGGTCATAGGCCTTGTCCTTTTGGTGTTCGCGATCCAAAAAGTTGCGCAATTTGGCCAAGACTCCCTGCTTGCAGGTCCTGCTTTACAAGTCAGCCAGTCGCTGAGAAGAGACCTGTTTCAGAGGCTTCAGAAGGTACAGCTCGGTGCCTTGGAAAAGATGTCGTCCGGAGATCTCACCTATCGGCTCACGGAGGATGCCGATCGTGTGAGCGAGGTGATTTATAAAACCCTCCACGACAGCATCCCAAGTGCTCTGCAGTTGGTAGCCGTACTGGGTTACATGCTTTGGCTTGATTGGAAATTAACGCTCGCAATCCTGCTGCTTGCACCCTTCGTTGCCTGGCTGATCAGCCTGTTTGGAGCGAGAGTGATGATCGCCACAGAACGAAGTCAAAAGAAGGTCAGTGAGCTGGCAGGTCTGCTGGGAGAAGCCATTGAAGGGCTACCTCTCGTACGCGCATTTGCCGCAGAACCCTGGCTTGAAGGTCGTTTTGAACAAGAAATTGATCAACACCGGCAAGCTCGCTACAACACCTATCGGCTTGTTGCTCTTCAACATCCCGTGGTCGGGATCATTGAGGTCCTCGGTTTCGCCACAGTCCTGGTCTTAGCAGCGATCAGGATCAGTAGCGGGGATCTTGCAGTCCCTGAGCTGATCACCTACCTCACCGGCTTGGTGCTCCTCATTGATCCGATCGCCCACGTGACTGCGAATTACAACGAATTTCAGCAGGGACAGTCCTCACTTCGCCGTCTGCGTGAAATCGAGAAGGAACCATCGGAACCGGCCGATCCGGTCCCATCAATTCCCCTTGGTCGCCTGCGGGGAGATTTGAATTTCCATCAAGTTGGGTTTGCTTACACACCAGGACAACCCGTTCTTCAAGACTTCAATCTCTCGATCAAGGCAGGACAAGTAGTGGCCCTAGTGGGACCTTCGGGGGCTGGTAAGACAACGCTTTTTTCTCTGCTACTTCGATTTAATCGCGTTAATAAAGGTCAACTTCTTTTTGATGACAAGGATCTCAGCCAGGTCAGCGCGCGCGACCTGAGGCAACAAGTGGCTCTAGTGCCGCAACGCAGCAGTGTCTTTTCTGGAACGATCTCGGAAGCGATTCGATTTGGTCGACAAGCCACGCAGGAACAGCTCCAACAAGCCGCAAAGCTCGCGAACGCCCATGATTTCATCATCCGTCTCCCAGACGGCTACAACACGCGCCTTCAGGAACGAGGCACCAACGTTTCAGGGGGACAGCTCCAAAGGATTGCGATCGCGAGAGCAGTGCTTGGGAATCCCACAGTGATGTTGTTGGATGAAGCCACGAGTGCCCTCGATGCAGAAGCGGAGGCCGCCGTTCAACTTGGACTTAAGCAAGCCATGCTGGGCCGAACAGTGATTGTGATTGCTCATCGTTTGGCAACGGTTCAGGAAGCCGATCTCATTGTTGTTCTCGAACATGGTCGTATTAGGCAACAGGGCAGCCATGACGATCTGATGAGTCAGGGCGGCAGATATCGAGAACTTTGCGAAAGACAATTCATCCGCGTCAACGAATGAATGGTTTCAAACAACACACCAGCCAATAAGATCTTGGCGTTTGCTTCCCATGGATGACCAGCTCTTCCGTTTCCCAAGACCAGAATCCAATCCTGACCTTTGAAGGGAAACGCTATGACCTCAATAAGCTCCCAGATGACCTGAAAGAGCTCGTTAGAGGAATGCAGGTTGCGGACGCCCAACTACGCATGCATGAAGACACTCTCAAAGTGCTAGCGGTAGGACGTCAGTCGATGGCCATGCAACTCAACGAACGACTGAAAGCAGTTAACCCTATTCCTGAGAGCGATTGAAGTTGTAGTCGCTGGTGAGCTTAAAAATCACTGGAGACAACAAGATCAACGCCACAAGGTTTGGTAGTGCCATCAGGCCATTCAGGGTGTCAGCGACACCCCAAACAACATCGCTGTCTTCCGCTACAGAGCCGAAGACAACAACGGCAACCCAAACAAAGCGGAAGGGCTTAATCGCCCTTTCGCCAAACAAGAATTCAGTACAGCGTTCTCCGTAGAAACTCCAACCAAGAACGGTGGTAAACGCAAACACCACGAGACCGGCAGTGACAACCCAACCGGCGCCGTTCAAGCCTGTATTGAAGGCCAAGATCGATAGGTTGGCTCCGGACTCACCACCTCCATAAACACCGCTAGTAATGATCACCAATGCCGTCATGGTGCAGAGAATCAAGGTATCGATCACTGTGCCCAACATCGCCACCGTGCCTTGACGTACTGGATCGTTGGTTTTGGCAGCCGCATGGGCAATCGGTGCACTGCCTAAACCGGCTTCGTTGGAAAAAATGCCGCGCTTAAATCCCATTAGCACCACCTGTCCTACAGCTCCACCTAAAGCAGCTTCACCACTAAAAGCATTAGAGAAGATTGTTCCAAATGCAGCAGGTACGTCAACAATATTGATCCCTAAAACAACAATGCAAGCGAGGATATAGAGGACTGTCATGGCTGGAACTAAGGCTGAAGCCGCTTGAGATATCCGGTCAATACCACCAATAATTACAGCAAAAACAAGAACACCAAGAACCAATCCTGTCACCAACCTGGGGATACCAAAGGCTTCCAAAGCACTGGAAACTTCAAAACACTGAACACCATTACCGATCCCAAAGCCAGCCAGCATTCCAAATGTGGCAAACAGCACTGCCAGCCATTGCCAGTTCTGCCCTAAACCGTTGCGGATGTAATACATCGGACCACCGACGTGGTTTCCAATAGCATCCACCTCGCGATATTTCACAGCCAAAACAGCCTCGCCATATTTGGTGGCAATACCAAATACAGCAATCACCCACATCCAAAACACAGCCCCTGGTCCACCCACAGCGATGGCCCCAGCAACGCCTGCGATATTGCCTGTGCCGATCGTCGCAGACAGGGATGTCATCAAAGCTGCGAAAGGGGAAATATCTCCTGTTTCAGAAGCGGTAGACCTGGTAGCCAGCACTCGAACGCCAAAAATCAAGCGTTTCAAAGGCATCAATCGCAGGCCGAACATTAAAAGGACGCCCGTCGCTGCGATCAAGATGACCATGGGCCAACCCCAAACGATCCCATTAATGGGATCGTTAACAGCCGAAATAAGTGTTTCCATCCATCAACTGATACTCAGCCGATGGTGACACATTTCAGGCGCTTGTCAGGTCAACAAAACGAAAAGTCTGCTCACTAGCAGGAGAATCAGCGCAAGCATCCGTACGAATTGTGCGCTCGCTCAGCACCCAAGAGCCACCCGCAGAAACGGGAACAAAGGTGTCAGTAAAGCGATTCATTCCACCCCGCACCTCTCCGGTGGCTGGATCGGCGTATTGACTGGTGTACGAATGGCTGAGATAGCCATCTCCAGTGTCAGTGGTGCTTTCGGTATGAATGGTTACCACAGTTCCATGAATATGACGATGGACCATCGTCACAACATCATTTTTAATCCGGTACTTATCACCTTTACCCTTACCACCAATAATGACTTCCAGGCCTTCATCGGTGCAATCACCGGCGGTAAATGTATTTTCAGAATGGGTCTGTTCGAATGTGCGACGCACACGATGGATGCAAACTTCCCACAACTGTGAAGCGAATGCCTTGTCAACTTCAACATCGGAGACCCCCTCAACCTTGGCTTTTAAATCAGCGCCAACACGAAAAGTTCCTTCAACAGAGCGATCACCTTGTAGCCAGATGCAGCGACCTGAATATCCAGAGAAACCTGGATCCCAGGTGTAACGGTTTTGATAAGCAGCACGAAAAGCATCCCGGCAATCGCTGCCTGGAGCGATCACTGTCTTGGAGGTCGTGGTCAAGAGATCGAAAGCAAGCTTTTAAAACCCTACTGGCCAGCAAGCGATGAATGGACGTCTTGCAGTGCATGGATCTCGATTGTTCGAGTTTGCAAGGCCTCAATAGCCTCAACTGCAGCACGGGCACCAGCCAGTGTGGTGAGGGTTGGAACGGAATAATCGAGAGCGGCCCGTCGCAAATAACGATCATCGTGAGCAGCTTGGCGTCCAATCGGAGTGTTAATCACCAGCTGCACACCCCCAGAGCGAATGAGGTCTTCGATGTTGGGTCTTCCCTCATGCACCTTGAGAACAGACTCAACCTCCAACCCTTTCTCACGCAGTGCCGTAGCCGTTCCGGACGTAGCAATCAATTTGAAACCCAATCCGATCAGCTGGCTCGCCACAGGCACTAAGGCCGTCTTGTCGCGATCATGCGTGGAAAGAAAAACAGTTCCGGCCGTTGGAAGCGCTTCACCAGCCGCTAGTTCCGCCTTGGCAAAGGCCATGCCGAAATCGGATGCAGAACCCATCACTTCACCAGTTGAGCGCATCTCTGGCCCCAGAAGAGAATCGGCCCCAGGAAAACGGCGGAAGGGGAGAACCGCTTCTTTGACGGATTGCAAAGGAGGAACAGGCTCTGTGAGCAGACCAACCTGGCTCAACGTTTCACCCGCCATCAGACGCGTTGCAAGGCGGGCCAAGGGAACACCGGTTGCTTTTGCCACAAAGGGAACAGTTCTAGAAGCACGAGGATTGGCTTCGATGATGAACACCTTTTCTTCCCCATCAACAGCCCGTTGGACCGCAAATTGCAAATTAATCAATCCTTGAACTTTTAATGTGGTCGCTAACGCCTCACTCCATTGCCGAATAAGGGATAAAGCATCTTTACTCAGGGAAATGGAAGGCAAACAACATGCTGAATCTCCGGAGTGAATTCCTGCAGGTTCGATGTGTTCCATTAAGCCACCAATCACAACCGTGCCCTCATGATCACAAAGGGCATCAACATCAACCTCAACAGCATTTTCTAGGTATTCATCAATGAGCACAGGATGATCTGGCTCAACTTGAACGGCTTCTTTCATATAGCGATTAAGCTCGACCTCGTCGTACACCACTTCCATGGCACGCCCTCCCAAGACGTAAGACGGACGAACAACAACGGGGTAGCCAACCTTGCCTGCGATCGATCGCGCTTCAATTTCACTTCGGGCGAGACCGTTGCGTGGTTGACGAATCTCCAGTTTCCGAAGAATGGCCTCAAACTGTTCTCGATCTTCTGCGAGATCAATTGATTCTGGTGAGGTTCCCCAAATCTGAGTCCCGGTGGAACGTCCTTTCGGAGTGGAGAGCCAATTCAAAAGAGGCAATGCAAGCTTGAGAGGTGTTTGCCCACCGAATTGAACAATCACTCCATTCGGCTGCTCTACCTCAATCACATTGAGCACATCCTCGAGTGTTAGGGGTTCGAAATAAAGACGGTCACTGCTGTCGTAATCCGTAGAGACCGTCTCGGGGTTGCTGTTTAGCATCACCGTCGCAAAACCCTGATCCTGCGCCGAAAAAGAGGCATGGCAACAACAGTAATCAAATTCAATACCTTGCCCAATTCGATTAGGTCCACCACCCAAAATCATCAACTTGGGTCTCGTTTCAGTGGCAACCTCAGTGGATGGAGCCATGGGTTGAAGTTGACCATCTGACTTCAAACGAAGAAGTGGCCGTTCATAGGTTGAGTAGTGATAAGGAGTGGAGGAAGCAAATTCAGCCGCACAGGTGTCGACCGTTTTGAAAACAGGAGTCACACCCAACTGATCTCTACGCTCTCGTACATTCAATTCTTTGCTATCAACAAACCAGGCGATTTGCCGATCTGAATATCCCAAAACTTTAAGTTTGAAGAGCGTTGGCTCATCAAGCTCTTCCAGACTGCGCCCGTTCAAAAGCTCAGACTCTACATTAATTAATCCTCTTAACTTCGCAAGAAACCAAGGATCAATATGGCTTAATTCATGAATATGGGCATCAGTCATTCCTGACAACATGGCGCTGCGGACAGCCAAAATACGATCGGGAGAAGGCGTGCGTAATGAGCGTTCAAGATCGGTTTTGGAGCACGAAGGCTCCGGACGATCACCCCCCCAGCCAGACAGGCCAGTTTCCAGCGATCGCAATGCTTTCTGAAACGACTCTTCGAAACAACGACCGATGGCCATTGCCTCACCAACCGACTTCATCGCGGTGGTTAGAACAGCGGGAGATCCACGGAATTTTTCAAACGCAAAACGAGGTACTTTCGTAACTACGTAGTCAATAGTGGGCTCAAAGCAGGCTGGTGTCTTTCCAGTGATGTCGTTGAGGATCTCATCGAGGGTGTATCCAATGGCCAACCTCGCAGCGATCTTGGCAATGGGAAATCCAGTGGCCTTACTCGCCAAAGCAGAGGAGCGACTCACCCTTGGATTCATTTCAATCACCACCACTTCGCCGTCAGCCGGATTGATGGCGAACTGGATATTGCTTCCACCCGTAGCCACACCGATTTCACGAATGATCGCGATCGATTGATCTCGAAGCCTTTGGTATTCCCGATCCGTGAGCGTTTGAGCCGGTGCAACGGTGATCGAGTCACCGGTATGGACCCCCATTGGATCAAGATTCTCAATGCTGCAAACAATCACGACGTTGTCTGCCAAATCACGCATCACCTCAAGCTCAAACTCCTTCCAACCGAGCAGAGATTTCTCGATCAGGATCTGAGAGACAGGGCTGGCATCAAGGCCCGTCTTGCAAATGGCGCTGAACTCCTCGGGGTTGTAAGCGATCCCTCCACCACTTCCACCGAGCGTGAAGGCAGGTCGAATGATGCGTGGATAGCTGTTGATCGAGGCACCAACAGATTCAGCTTCTTCCAAATTGGAGGCGATTCCTGAAGGGCAAACATGAACGCCAATGCGCTCCATCGCCTGCTTGAAGAGTTTCCGGTCTTCCGCTTTTTGAATCGCTTTGAGATCAGCGCCGATCAGCTCAACACCAAAACGCTCCAACGTTCCATTTTCGGCAAGAACAACCGCCAGATTGAGAGCGGTCTGCCCTCCCATCGTTGGGAGCAAGGCATCTGGCCGCTCCAGTTCAATCACTCGAGTGACGACGTCCGGGGTGAGCGGCTCGACGTAAGTGCGATCCGCCATCTCCGGATCCGTCATGATCGAGGCCGGATTTGAGTTGATCAAGATCACCTCATAGCCTTCTGCCCTCAGGGCTTTACAAGCCTGAGTTCCTGAGTAGTCGAACTCGCAGGCCTGTCCGATCACAATCGGTCCGGAACCCAACAGGAGGATGCGACGAAGATCGTTCCGCCTGGGCATGGGCCTTCAATACAGCCAAACCTGCCAATACTCCCATGTGGAGCCCTTGAAAGATTTCATAAGCAACCTTTCGGCTCCGTTGGTCGCTAGCTTTGGTTGAAAGGAGTCCTTAATCCACCATGAGTGAGCTCCAGCGACTGAAAGGGTTGCTGCCACCAGAGATGCAGAGCTGGGTGTTCGTGGAAGCTGCTGCTGCTGTGGAACCTGCTTTGATCACTCTTGAAGAGATCGGCAGAGATGAAGTCGAGATTCAGGTGGATCTTGATCTTTGGGACAGCTTTGCTCTTGATCACAGAAACCTGCTGTTTTGGCACGAGGTCGGTCGGATCCAAAACGACACGATCCCTAGAGATGGGTGGGAAATGGCTGCTCTAGCCATTGGTCTGGGCGGTGCGATTGGTGAGCTTTGGGTCCAAGACGGTCTGCTGTTGTTTATGGCACTTGGCTTGTCTGGGTTTGCTGGCTATCGCCTCTATCTCAAAAACAATGCCGAGAAGCGTCTTCGTGATGCGATTTCAGCCGATGAGCGGGCCATTGATCTGGCATGCCGCTTTGGCTATAGCGTTCCGAACTCATACAAAAGCTTGGGTGGCGCTCTGAAAGAGTTGGTGGAACAGACACGCAAAAAGAAAAAGAGGAGCTTTTACGAAGACCGGCTTGAGGCATTACGCAAAAGTGCAGGTAAAGCAAGGGCAGAGATGGCTCAGCAACAGGGCTCCAATCAATCCGTTACCAGCGAGAACGTTTATGGATAGTGAACAGTTGGCTGAGCTTGCAGCGGATGCTTGTGACGATCGCAAGGGTGTAGATATTCAGCTAATTCGGGTCGATGAAGTCTCAAGCCTTGCCGATTGGTTGGTGATTGCAGGAGGTCAGAGCGACGTTCAGGTCAAGGCAATGGCCCGATCGGTTGAAGACCGTCTGGAAGAAGAAGCCCAACGACTCCCCTTACGCAAAGAAGGGATGAACGAGGGGCGCTGGGCCCTGCTCGATTACGGCGAATTGATCGTGCACATATTGCAATCGCACGAGCGGAGTTATTACGACTTGGAATCGTTCTGGAGTCACGGTGAACGCCGTCCCCATCTGGCGACCGAGACATCCGTAGGCCTCTGACATCTGTTCATATGGCTGCGACAATCTCCTGTCCTGTTCCTCCCGATCAACGTCCTCAGGAAGAGTTCACCCAGCTGAGCCAATCGTGGTTTTTTGCCTGGCCGCGTCATCGACAAATCGATTTAGACAAGGCATTGCTTTTGAGTTGGCTTCTGATCGTTCCTCTCACCGTGCTGATTGCTAGCGGTAGTTGGAGCTTGAGACATGATCCAATTCGACTTGTGCTGGCAGGTGCTGTTTCGGGGCTTGTTTTACCCATGTTGTTATTGGTACGCCAATGGCTGGGTTGGAGCTACGTCCACAAACGTCTTCTTTCTGAGCGCGTGGAATACGAAGAATCCGGTTGGTATGACGGGCAAGTCTGGGAAAAACCTTTGTCTTGGCGCGAGCGAGACCTGCTGCTTGCCCAACATGAAGTGCGCCCGATCCTTGGACGACTTGGAAGAGCCATGGCCACAACAACGGGGCTGATTCTTGGTGGCGCCAGCCTCTGTCAGGCTCTCTAATTTCTCTGATATTCCTTCGCTAACACTCCCTCTATGACACTTCCTCCTGGCTACGGCAGATCGTCCAGAAATTCAGGCTGTCCCGCTTTTGAGGTTGTGCTGAAAAGAGGCTCATCGGTGGAATCAATCCATCGAGTGCATGCCGTTGTCTGTGATTCAAAAGGAAGAATCCTGATGAAGGCTGGACGGGCTGATTATGAAACCTTTGTGAGGTCAGCACTCAAGCCATTTCAAGCCTTGCCTGCCCTCAGCAGCGGCGCCTCTGGAAGCTATGACTTTGGCGATCGAGGTTTGGCGATTAGTTGCGCCTCCCATGCCGGAACGGCTGAGCATGCCAGGGAAGCATTCCGACTGCTTTGGAACGCCCAACTGGAAACGGACTCTCTCCAGTGCCCAATTCCGGAATGGGGTCACAGTCCTCTGGAGCACAATTGCTCCGGAAAACATGCTGCATTCCTGGCCACATCGCGAAAGATGGGGTGGCCTTTGGAGAGCTACCTCCAGGGTGATCATCCACTGCAGAAAGAGATCAATCGACGCGTCGGAGAATTCCTCGGACTTCCTGCTGAGGAATTAGTCGCAGAGCGCGATGACTGCGGTGCGCCCACCCTGCTTTTGCAACTGTCCCAGATGGCCTTGCTCTATGCCCATCTCGGCTCTTCAACCCATGCTGAGCTGGAGCAAATCAGCAGAGCCATGCTCGCCCACCCCAAGCTTGTTGCTGGAGAAGGCCGCTTCGACACCGAGCTCATGTCCCGTTCTCATAAGCAGGTGATCAGCAAAGGTGGCGCCGAAGGCGTTCAGTGTCTCAGCAGAACAGGAGATGGCTTAGGAGTGGCGATCAAGGTGGAAGATGGCTCTCGCCGTGCCAAGCAGGCTGTAGCACTCCATCTACTGCGACAACTTGATTGGATTACTCAGGGGAGCTTGGACGAACTGGAAGACAAGATGTTGATCATCGGTCCAGGAGTCCGACTCGAAGTGAATGGAGAACTGCGAGGGTGAACGCTCACAATTCCTGTGCGTGCGAACCCCAAGTTGTATAGTTTTCAAGTCGACGCGGGGTAGAGCAGTCTGGTAGCTCGTCGGGCTCATAACCCGAAGGTCGGGAGTTCAAATCTCCCCCCCGCCACCAAATCAAAAACCCCCTCTTTAAGAGGGGGTTTTTAATGACTAAGACTCGAAGCCTTTTAAGAGTCGAAGAATCGCGGAATTCTTGGAATTTAGCCCAAACTACGAATTCTAATACTTAAAAAAAGAATTAAAAGCAATATTTTTCTCAAAAAGTACAACTCATGAACAAGATCTTCCTTGAAAAATAGCAAGCTGTTGCCTTCGCTTTTTCACAATTTGTCGAGAAAATGAGCTGATTAGTCAAATACGAATGTTCCCAAGTGGGGAACCCTGCACACCAAAGATTAAGCCTGAAAGAAGCTTGAGCGATCGAATCGAAATATCTCTATCAAGACCAACCGATTGCAACCCTCAAACCATCTCTTTTCAATCAGCTACTCGAAGCATCTGGCAAAGGACATCCACTCAGATCAAAACATCAGTGGGCAAAGAGGGAAACTAAGTACAGGTCATCCTTGAGCTGTGCCGCTGAAACCCTTCGAAGCCATCGTGATCGGTTCAGGTGCAACCGGTGGTGTGGCCGCCCAAACGCTTGCTGAAGCAGGAGTTCGCGTTTTGGTGGTGGAAACAGGCCCCGACCTGAGCGCTCAAGAAGCTCTGGGAAGCGAACCGATCAACAGCATGCGCCGCGTTCGTGGCCTTCTCAGCGGTCAACACCGAAACCAGGCTCAGCATCCCGGCTATTGGAAACACAATCCACTTCTTTATGCCGATGAGCGGCGCTATCCCTACTCCACTCCAAAAGATCAACCTTTTCTCTGGACACAAGGGCGCCAAGTTGGGGGCAGGAGTTTGACCTGGGGTGGAATCACCCTGCGACTCTCTGATCTGGAATTTAAGGCTGCAGAGCGTGATGGCCACGGACACTCCTGGCCTATTTGCCATCAAGATTTAGATCCGCATTATTCCGCTCTGGAACGGCAATTTGCCGTTCATGGGAACAGGGATGGACTCGCGCAACTCCCAGATGGTTGCACCACCGCGGCGCTGAGTTTCACCCCAGAAGAGCAACAGCTGGCTGCTGACCTCCAGGGCTCGGCAGACATCGAGATGATTCACTCACGCGGTTTTTCAGTGCATCAACCATCCGCAGAGTGTCCATGGCCACCATCGAGCAGTCCTGGCAGCAGTCTCAAAACGGCACTCTCCACAGGACGCGTGGAGGTGCTGTCAGGGCACCTGGCAGAACGCCTACTGATGAACCGCGATCAAAGTCGCGCTCGAGGCGTCGTTGTCATCAATCAAGGCAACGGGCAGAGAATCGAGCTGGAGGCACCGTTGGTGGTTCTCTGTGCTTCAACCATCGCCTCCCTGAGATTTCTATTGCTCTCAGAACGCTCAGCAACGGAAGGAGGCTTTCAAGATCCCTCAGCAAGCCTCGGGCGTCACTTGATGGATCACGTTTCAACGTGCCGCTTCTTTCAAATACCAAGCAGGAGTGGACGTCAATCACTCCAAGATCTAGACCCCACCAGCCAGTTGTCAGGAGCCGGAAGTTTTTTCCTTCCCTTTGGAAGTCTTCCACCACAACGCACTGGGGCGATCCCATTTTTAAGGGGATATGGACTTTGGGGCGCGATCAATCGCTTTGATCCACCGTGGTGGTTAAAAAGAAATGCCGACTGCCGTTTGGGTTTTCTGATTGGTCATGGGGAAGTTCTTCCCTCCGCTCAGAACAGGGTCACCTTGTCGGAAACAGTGGATCGCTGGGGAGTTCCCATCCCCCATATCAGCTGCCAATGGGGAGCGAACGAAGCAGCGATGGTGGCTCACATGCACTCGATGATGGCTGAGGCCATTGCCCTAGGGGGAGGGGAGATACAACCCCTCACCGATCTGGTCAAGATGCCTCTGATCGAACCCATTGTCGGCAACATGGAAGCGATGAAAGCGGGTGCGCCTCCGCCTGGCTACTACGTGCATGAGCTGGGTGGAGCTCCTATGGGTAACGATGAAAACAACAGCGTTGTGGATGCCTGGAATCGCCTCTGGCGCTGTCCAAACGTGTTGGTCGTTGATGGCTCATGTTGGACCACTTCAGCGTGGCAAAGTCCAACCTTGACGATGATGGCAATTACGCGGAGAGCTTGCCTGAAGGCGCTCCGACCTGAGAACGCGTAAAAAGATCGTCGAGATAACGCTCAGTGACGGCTCGATCAGTACAACCATTCTGGACTAAAAATTGAGCAATTGCAGAACTAAGTAGTTGATATTGATCCCAAGAAGGATTTAATCCAATGAAATCTTTCATTCCGAGATAAAGGACTTCAGGAATTTCCGCTTCCATGCTCACTAGTGAAATTCCAACATCACTGATTGATTCAGGGACAGGAATATCACAATGTTCAAAGTGAAATCGATTCATGGAGTGGGGGAAATCCTCAGAGGGGCATGACACCTACAAAGACACATGGAGGGGGTAGCCGTCAAAGCCGAAGCAATCGGGTCGACCAGAGAGAAGCCCTGATGAGAATCTATCCAGCCCAAGGGTTTTCGAAGATCATGGAGCGGGTTTTTCAAACCGAGCACTGCTTTCAAGACGGTGTCAAGTTCAATTGAAGCCAAATCCGGAAAACCACAGACCCTGAGCAACGAGCCACGATCTCGTCCAAAAGCCCGTGGAAAACGCCGCTATTTCTGTGGAAAAAGAACGAACAATAAGCTTGATCGTTAATTGATAAGCCTCGCTAATGACTTCAAGTCTCTTTGGACTTGCATGAGACGAATTCATCAAGAAACCGAGTGACAGAGACAGTTCTTCAGGATTCAGGGGCATCCGTCTTCAAATCCGCACTGCGACCACGAAGGGTGCTTGGACCCAAAGGATGCTCTGCATGTGGGTAGGGATGATGGCCGTGGTCGTGGGAATGATCGTGCCCGTGGTCTCCATGTGTGTGAGGCTCATGCCCACCCCCCAGTGGAATTGGCACGCCATCGGGCTGACAGGCCCCGGTGCATTCGAGCTCACACAGATCACAGCCAGCGGTCAATCCCTCCACATGGTGATGGTGACTGGCCTGGGCTAGGCCCACCTCAGTTTCAAAACCCAACACCTGTGCTCTGTATTTACAGAGCGAACAATTCATCGCTGTCTCACCACCAAGCACTTCATCCACCCGCTCTACAAACGTGTCTTGCACCCTTGCGTGGTCTCCGAGATAGGAGGCATGCAGAAATTCCACCTCGGGGTGATCGTTTGCGACCCGTTCACTGTGCTGGCGGATCCTCGTCACAAGAACACCAGAAAACAGAAAATAGGGAAACACGATGATGCGCTTAAAACCAAGGCGCACCACATGCCGCAGCCCTGGCTCCACCAGCGGGAAGGTCACACCGGAATACACGGTTTCGCCCCAGCCGAAGCCAAAACCTTCCACCAGCATTCGCGCAACCTTCGCAACGTTGGAATTGGCATCGGGATCCGATGACCCCCGTCCAACAACCACCAACATGGTTTCGGATAAGGGAACGTCTGAATTAGCGTCCAACGCCTCTTGAATCCGAGCGCCAGCCGCTGCAATCATCAATCGATCAACACCGAGTTCTCGGCCGTAATCGATCTCCAAGCCCGTTTCAGCGCTGTAGGTGTTCAGCACCGAAGGAATGTCGTTTTTGGCATGGCCTGCCGCAAACAACATTGCCGGAATCGCCAGCACCCGCTCTACTCCTTGCTCTCTTAAGCGATCCAAACCATCCCTAAGGATTGGATTGGCAAATTCCAAAAACCCATGTTCAACAGGAATCGGATGCATGCGCCGGCGCAGACCGATCGCGAGACGCTCAAACTCCTCAACCGCTAAGCGATTCCTGCTGCCATGGCCGCAAATCAAAACGCCATAGGACGATGGTTGTGGCGCACTCGGATCTGAACTCACTCGGTTCGTTCCACTCCCACGACACTATCCTCGGCGTTGTTGAATTGCGCTGGTTGGTCTTGCCTCGACCATCGGCTTGCTTGGGAGCCACAACGTGACAAAGCACCCTGCGCTTTGGAATCCAATGGCAGACGATTCATACCCGGCGGGTTGGATCTCTGCTGACGCAATCTCTCTTTCCAACCTGATACGCCAAGGCATCCAGCCAACGCCATTGCTGGTATGTGCAGGGGGTACCAGCAGTCGCTGTGCAGCGGATGGACTTTGGACACTCGACTTAAGAGCTCGCCATCGCCAGCTGATCATCAGCGAAAAAGGAGATGAGGTGGAGATTGGGGCCGGGCTCAACATGGCCGAGGTTTTAGATGGTCTTCAAACCCAGGGACGCTCGATCCCCGTTGGCCTTTCCACCGTTCCAGGCTGTGGCTTTGTTTTGACGGGTGGAATTGGTCCACTGAGCCGATCTCAGGGCCTCGCCATGGATCACATCGTGGGTCTGCGAGGTGTCTGGGGAAACGGCGACATCTTTGACCTTTCAGCGCCGACCAACCCAGAAAGCACGACAACAGCAACGAGCGCCAGAACAAACAGTGACAATGAAGAGAAGAAGCATTGGAAAGGACTGCTCGGTGCCGCTCCCTTCCTGGCCGTTGTCACTGCGATCCGGATGCGGACTCAGAAGCTCACACCCCTAATGATTTGGCGGAGCGTGAGCAGCATTCAGCAACTTGCAATCGCCATTGAGGTGGCTGAACAGTGGACGCACAGCGCCAGCTTGCAGTGGGCCTGGAACGAAAGAATTGAGCTATTCATCGCTTGTAGCGCTGACGACCCTGCCGCGATAACAGCGGTGCAGTCGCTGAAAACACTGCTTGGCCACTGCGTTGAATCCAGCATGACCATCGTGCCTGGCCAACATGCGCAACCCCCATTTGGAGCTTTGGCAACATCCACCGCTGTAAGGGGTCGCAACCACAGCGAAGTCATCAGCAGGCTCGGTCCAGCCTGGGGCCAACGATTGCCCTCACTCATTGCAGACCTAAATCAACTCATCAGCAAGCGTCCGCACCCTGGATGCCAAATCAGTGCCCAACAGCTTGGTGGGATGAGTTCTCAGGTTGCCGTGTCACGCACATCCTTCATTCATCGCGATGCAATCTGGAAGCCTTGGATCAACGCCGTATGGAACCCAAATGACGAAGAAGGACGAAAACGGTCACTGGATTGGCTTTTTCACGCCAACTCCATTCTCACTCAATACTGCCCTGGCGTTCACCTCGCGCAGATCCATCCACACCTGTCCTGCCATAAGGCAGAACTCAATGATGCCTTTCAAGACTGGCTTCCAGTTCTCACTCAAATGAAGTCACATCATGATCCTTATGGATTGCTGCCACCGCTCTGAGATACGGTCCCTGAAAAGAAAGTGGCACTGACGCCCATGGCTTCCTCTCCCGCAATGGGACTTCAAAACTGGTTCAGCAATCCGAGACGGGATGTTCTCTCAGGCCTAGTCGTGGCTTTCGCGATGATTCCAGAAGCGATCGCGTTCTCTGGAATTGCAGGCGTGGATCCAAGGGTTGGATTGTTTGGAGCCTTTTGTCTCTCCATAACGATTGCCTTCGTCGGTGGAAGAACGGCAATGATCACCTCTGCCACAGGATCAACGGCCCTGTTGATGACCGGATTGGTGGCGACAGGAAATGCGAGAGGGGAGGGACTAGGGCTGGCCTACTTGATGGCAGCAGGAATTCTCACCGGCGTGTTCCAAATTCTCTGGGGTTACTTACGCCTGGCTTATCAGATGAGGTTCGTTCCTCTAGGTGTCTTAAGCGGGTTTGTGAATGCTCTTGCTTTATTGATCTTTCAGGCTCAACTTCCACAATTGGGAATCAATCTTCACTTTGGGGAAGCCGCACACGACCATGTGATGCATGCTCTGAGTGGAGGTCAAATGGCCGTGGTTTGGCCGCTCGTGTTGCTTGGCCTTGTCATTATTTATGGTCTGCCACGCATCACGCGCGTTCTTCCTTCCCAGCTAATAGCCATCATTGTGATTACAGCCATCAGCATGGGGCTAACCTCAATATTTCCGGATTTAAATATTCCCAAAGTAGAAGATCTTGGAAAACTCCCCAATGGTCTTCCTATGTTCAACCTTCCCTTTGGCGATGTGAGCAACCAAAGGGTTCCCTTCAATTTACAGACGTTTGGAATTGTCTTACCAACAGCTTTATCGATCTCATTGGTAGGCTTGATGGAAACATTCCTCACTCAAGATATTCTTGACGAGCGAACTGATTCCAATTCAAACAAGAATACTGAAGCAAAAGGTCAGGGAATCGCAAACATCGTGTCCTCCCTATTTGGAGGAATGGCTGGCTGCGCCTTGGTCGGGCAATCCGTCATGAACATCGATAACGGTGGACGAACACGCCTCTCCACGCTGTCCTCAGGCATCAGCCTCTTGGCAATGATTTTACTAGCCAGTTCTTGGCTTAAGCAGATCCCCATGGCAGCTCTGGTTGCAGTCATGATTGGAATCGCGGTCAGTACAGCCGACATCTCTGGCTTGCGAAATATTCGAAATATCCCCAAAAGTGACACTGCTGTGATGGTGATGACTTTTGCAGTCACCATGCTCACCACTCCCCACAACCTTGCTCTTGGAGTACTAGCCGGTGTTGCACTTGCAGGTGTGTTATTTAGCCGCAAAGTCGCAAAAGTCATTCGCGTCGAAGCGATCAAAATCAGTGAAGACGAGAGCCGCTATGTGGTCAGTGGACAATTATTCTTTGTAAGCAAAATTTATTTCCTACAAGGATTTGACATACACGATCATCCAGCCAGAATTACCATTGACATGAGTCAGGCACATATTTGGGATCAGAGCGGTGTTGGAGCACTCAATCAACTCATTCGCAAGCTCAGACTTGGTGGATCTGTCGTGAATGTTGAAGGCTTAAACAAAGAAAGTCTGAACCTCTTTGAGCGGATCGGGAGCCAACCTGAAGGAGGTCATGGTTGATCGTGAATCAACTTGATGACTAGTCCTTGTTGTAGAGAAGTGCCAAACAAGCCGTCATATCATTCCGCATGCCGTCAAGACGATTGCTGATCTCGACATCATGCGGATTTAACTCGACATAACGAACTGTTACATCGTTACCGATGCTCATAATGAGACAGAGAGTCTGCAAATCATTCGTTTCAACAGCCCTAATTCGTGCCCCTTCAAGCATTACTTTAAGAAGCGACATTTTATTATGGTAAGCCTGTTGATCTGTCTCTTCCCAAGCCAATGAGGGGGGGACCATTCCAAATAAAATGAGAGCTGAAAAAAGGACAGATCCCACAAGAGTTCGCATCAACGAGCCGTTCACGAACACTTTTGAAAGCTAAGCCAGTTCTCCGGGTTGACAAGAACGATCAGCCCTGACGAACCAGCTCTGACACACTTGTTCCCTATCAGAAACAATCAGATGAGAGTTCGTCTTCTAGCGCTGCCACTGGTTTCTTTTCTATTTGTTTTGAATTCATGTGCCACGCTTGGCGAAGGCGGCGCCTCGAGACTTGATCTCATTAAACGGAGGACAGAGCTTCGCTGCGGAGTCAGCGGCAAGATTCCAGGCTTTAGTTTTCTGCAAAGGGATGGATCCTTCGCTGGACTTGATGTGGACATCTGTCGAGCCTTTGCGGCAGCGTTTACTGGCAACCCAGATCAGGTGCAATACAGGTCCCTAACCGCTCCAGAACGATTCACAGCACTACGCACAGGAGAGATTGATCTGCTGTCACGCAACACCACGTTCAACCTCAGCAGAGATGCCGCAGGAGGCAATGGGGTCAGTTTTGCTCCTGTTGTCTTTCATGACGGGCAAGGGCTCCTGGTCAAGCGCAGCAACGGGATCTTCAATCTCAACAACCTCAAAGGCAAAACCATCTGCGTGGGCTCAGGCACCACGACCGAACAAAACCTCAACGATGCCTTTCAGGCCAAAGGGATCGACTACAAACCAATCAAGTATCAGGACCTCAATCAAGTCATCGCTGGCTATCTCCAAGGCCGCTGCAGCGCCATGACATCCGATCGCTCTCAGCTCGCCGCGGCCAGATCCGGATTCAACAACCCAGCGGAACATGTGATTCTCCCTGAAGTCTTGAGCAAAGAACCCCTTGCTCCACTGGCAGCAGGTGGTGATCAGCGCCTATCGGACGCCATGCGCTGGGTGATCTATGCATTAATCGCTGCAGAAGAATTAGGAATTACACAAGAAAACATCGGAAACAAGCTGGAGGAAGCCCAAAGCCGACCTGAACTCACACAACTAAGGCGTTTTCTTGGCGTAGAAGCTGATTTAGGTCAAAAATTAGGTTTAAAGAACGATTTCATTGTCAAAGTAATCCAAGCAGTAGGAAATTACGGTGAAATCTATAATCGACATCTCGGCCCTAAGAGTGCCGTTCCGATTCCAAGGGGGCTCAATAATCTGTACATCAATGGAGGCGTACTGACCTCACCCCCATTCCAATGAATTATTCAAAACGCTTGTGGTGGCAGGTCATCATCGTGCTTGTGCTCCTCACCGTGATGGGGATTCTGATCAATAATCTTGCAGTCAATCTCATAAGAACGGGTTTAGGCCTCAGTTTTGATTGGCTGTGGCGACCCGCAGGTTTCGCGCTCAGTGAGCACCCCCTTCCTTATCAGCCTTCAGACAGCACAGCCTGGGCCCTGCTGATGGGATGGCTCAACAGCTTGCGCGTAATCGTTGCAGGGATTGTGCTTGCAACTGTCCTAGGCGTGACCACCGGTGCTGCTCGCCGCAGCCTGAATCCGTTACTGCGGCAATTAGCAGCTCTCTATGTGGGATTCATTCGTCAGATTCCTCTTTTATTGCAGCTTCTGTTTTGGTACTTCGTTGCCTTCCTCGGACTTCCTTCAGAGCCATTCGCACCACTTGGAGCGTTAATCCTCCTGTCCAATCAAGGCATCAGCTTTCTTGGAGTCACTCTCAGTGTGGAGTTTGCAGCTGTCCTCCTCGGACTCAGCGTGTTTACAGGAGCGTCCATTGCCGAGGTGGTTCGCGGTGGCCTCGATTCAGTACCGCGCGGCCAGTGGGAAGCCTTCCGCAGTCTTGGCATGACAGAGGGCCTTGGCTTACGCCGAATCGTGCTGCCCCAAGCTCTCCCAGCAATCCTGCCAGCACTTAGCAGTCAATATTTGAACCTGGCAAAAAACAGCACCCTGGCGATTGCCGTGGGCTATGCCGATCTCTACGCGGTGAGTGACACAACTATCACCCAAACGGGACGAGCGATTGAAGGATTTTTACTGCTTTTGCTGAGCTTTCTACTGTTGAATTTGCTTATTAATGGAGGAATGCAGCTCCTAAACCGAGCTGTTTTAAGAAGCCAGCACCATCATTAAACTGAAGAGATAACAGTTCGCTTTTATGGTTACTCGCCGCATTGCTGCAGTCTTTTTGATTGTTGCGTCTATTGCAGCCATTTTGCTGCCCTTCGTATCAGCAACCCTCCTCACCATTGGATTAGGCGGGATTGTGTTCGTAGCTGGGCTCAATCAACTTCTTCGGATTGGAGATATTCCAAACAATCAAGGGAAGCTCTTTAAAGCCCTCTCAGGCCTGCTTTACATCGGTGGTGCTGTCTTCATTCTGATCGACCCGATCGACAGTGAAATCAGCCTCACATTGTTTGCTGGTGTCCTCTTGCTTGTTGAAGGGTTGATGGAATTAGCAACAGGAGCAAGTTCCAATGCACCAGCTCGCGGTCTTGTAGTAGTGGATGGAATTGTGACTGCCGTCCTTGGATTGCTCTTGGTGATCGAATGGCCCTCTGACAGCCTTTGGGCTTTGGGGACCATCTTTGGAGTGTCTCTTTTCCTATCCGCCTTGAACTTGCTCAAGCCCACGGATGCTCCACCAGCCTCCAGCTAATGGCAAGCCAATTCAAACCTCGGCAACAGACCTATCGGCGTTGGCGACAAAAACCAATTGAGGCTGCGTTTAGCGTTCTCATCCTCGGGTTGATTCTTTGGGCTCTCTGGTCAACGGGATCCTGGCTGATCACCGGGGCTGATTGGCGGGTGGTCACCCACAACCTTCCGCTGTACGCCTTTGGCAGCTATCCCGCTGATCAACGCTGGAGGCCTTTGCTTTGGATTGCCACTCTCCTGCTGCTAACGATCACCACATTGGGCAGTGATCACTTACCGCTACCACTGAAGCGCCTTCAACTTTTGCTTCCCTGGGCCTGGATCTTGATGGTGCCCACAGGAGTTGTTTTGCTTGCTGGATCGGCCACCCTCCAAGCCGTGCCATCTCGCGCCTGGGGGGGGCTCACCCTCACATTGCTGCTGACGACAGCGAGTGGGTTTTTAGCCCTGCCCATGGGGGTAGGCCTTGCGATCGGTAGAACATCTGATTTGGGCTTGGTGGCGATGCTTTGCCGCGTCTATATCGACCTCATGCGTGCCGTCCCTCTTATTGCAGTGCTGTTCTTCGGGCAATTGCTCCTTCCGCTCTTCCTCCCTGTTGAGATCGAAATCAACAGAGTATTGAGAGCTGTCATGGCTTTTGCACTGTTTGCAGCGGCATATATCGCAGAAGATGTGCGCGGAGGACTGCAGTCCATCCCACCCACTCAAGCGGAGGCAGCCGCGGCCCTCGGCCTCAATTCATCTCTCACCATGAGACTGATCATTCTTCCCCAGGCATTGAGAATTGCTGTGCCGGCCTTAACCAACCAAGCGATCGGCTTGCTTCAAAACACAAGCTTGATGGCCATTCTCGGATTGATAGAACTGCTAGGAATCAGCAGAAGCTTGCTCGCAAACCCTGAATACATTGGCCGTCATCTTGAGGTTTATGTCTGGCTCGCCGGTGTGTATTGGTTGCTCTGTTCAGGGATGGCCCTCATAGCGAAGCGAATTGAACGTCAAGGCCGCTTATCCACGAGCTCCTAAGACCTCACGTACCTCCACAACACCTATGTCCATCGCCATTCACGCGCAGTTCGTCAGCAAGTCCTACTCCGACGATCATCGCGCTCTTGATGAGGTGAATCTCAGCGTCAACCTTGGCGAAGTTCTTGTGGTCATGGGGCCGTCTGGTTCAGGGAAAAGCACCTTGATCCGCACCTTCAATGGCTTGGAAAGCATTGATGAAGGTCAGTTGGAAATCGTAGGGATTCCGCTGGATTCCAACCATGACGAACGACAGATCAAGCGAATCCGGCGCAGGGTTGGAATGGTCTTTCAACAGTTCAATTTGTTTCCCCACCTCTCCATCCTCGATAACATCACGCTGGCGCCAATCCGCGTCAAAAAAACGAAGAAGAAAGAGGCGGAGCTCAGAGCAATGTCGCTCCTGAGCCAAATGGGGATTGCTGATCAGGCCATGAAGCGTCCTGCCCAGCTCAGTGGGGGGCAACAACAACGCGTAGCGATCGCCAGAGCCTTAGCGATGGATCCAGAGGTGATGCTGTTCGACGAACCAACCAGTGCTCTCGATCCAGAACGCGTCAAGGAAGTTCTCGATGCCATGCGCACGCTGGCCTCAGCAGGAATGACCATGGTGGTCGTCACGCATGAACTGGGATTTGCCCGTGAGGTAGCCGACCGGGTGTTGTTTATGGACGCAGGAAAAGTGGTGGAACTTTCAAACGCAAAGACATTTTTTAGTCATGCAAAAGAAGAGCGCAGCAGGCGCTTCCTCAATCAAATGACCAACTGACAACGGCCATCCAACTGGTGCAGGGCCCGCTCAGCAGCTACCAGCTCCCTTTCGGTTTGTAGCCAGGTTTCATTGCCAACAGGAAGGCTATGAATTTGCTCAGCCAACCGATCCTGCAAGCGCTCACGCTGAGCTTGCAAGGCTTCACTGAGCTGTACCACTCTCTGGGGGATGGAACAGAAAGGAGCCGAAACAGCCACGGAGCACCTGTCGTAGGACAGCTGTGACTTTGGCACATCGTCGCGAATGTTCCTAATCTGAACTGAGATCTGGCAGACCTCTCGATTCTTCGCCTCCTGGTTGAACTCATTCCAGGCCTACTTGGTGGATATCTGCTTGGACGGTTCAAACCAAGGTGGGTCAAGCCGCTAGCGACTCCACTCGTGCGCTACGGCGTTCCCATCAGCCTGATGGGTTTGCTGTTGAAGGGTGGACTGAACAACTCCCTGCTCAGCACGGCAGCGATGGCCGCGGCCGCAATCATGCTCATGCTCATGGTGCTCAGACGTTGGCAGCGAGGGGGCGATCAGTGGCTCTCGCCCACGCTTCAACTAGGAAGTTGCGTTGGAAACACTGCCTATTTCGGGATTCCAGTAGCGCTGGCATTACTCCCCCCGGAAGCCCTATCGATCAGCATCGGCTACGACTTCGGAGCAACGCTCTTTGCATGGGGGCTCGGACCGATCTGGCTTGCAGGATCCAGTTCGGAGGCTCATCCGCACCGTTGGCGTGTCTTGATCAACCACCTCAGTTCCAGTCCTGCATCACGAGGACTCCTGGGCGCCTTGCTGGTGATGGCAACGCCATGGCAAACCACTATTGCGACCGCTTTATGGATGCCTTCAAGGGTTGTGATTGTGCTGGCCTTAACCGTTGTGGGCATGCGACTTGCAGGTCTTTCAGACACGAAATCAACAACACTGCAGACCGATGCAATACGGAGCGCTCACAACAAAATCTTGAATGCTGCTCTGGGCTGCAAACTTTTGCTGTTTCCTGCATTCGTCTTGGGACTCAGCCTGATCCTTCCCATCAGCGCTTTCGCGCGTCAGGCCCTTGTCCTGCAAGCTGCAGCTCCCACTGCCATTTCAGTGCTCTTAATGGCTGAAACCGAGCAGGCAGATAGCACTGCAGCCGCACAGCTCATTTGGCGAAGCACTCTGATAGCGCTGGTCACGGTTCCAATTTGGGCTGTGCTGCTAAGGACTTTGGGAGAAAGACTCGGAACGTGAGGTTCAACCTTGGCGTACGTACCTTCCTGCGAACCGGAAGGGCGTGCATCCATAACCGTTGGCAATCAGGTTCCATCACCAGCAAATCCCCATCCGCGAGGGCTAGTTCGGCTCGGCTCCGGCTCTGGCGATGACGAAACTGCAACGCCCTGGTGGCACCAAAAGAAAGGGATGCGATTGGACATCTGGCATCAATCTCCGGTTCGTCATCGGCATGCCACCCCATGCGGTCGTCTCCATCCCGATAGAAATTGAACAGGCAACCATTGAATTGGGCAGAACAACTCTCATTCACCTGCTTAAGCAATGGCATGAACCAGTCGGGCCAGCCCTGCCCGCGATGAATCACTCCGCTGTAGCGGTATGACACCGCAGCATCTGCGAGAAAGGCTGACAATCTCGGCACACGGTGAAGCTTGCCGTACACACGCACTTGGGGCTGCTCCCAGGCAATCTGTTCCTGACATCGATCAAACCAGTAAGCCGAAGCCTGCGGTTCAAGCCAGCCAACGCGATGGTTCCAGCTCATCGAGCGTGGGTCTTGCCTGAAACAAACCAGTAAAGAGCCATAACAGAGACGAAAACTTCGGGGCAACACCCCATACATTCTTCCCATGGGTGCTCGTATTACGAAAGAGGAATTTCTCAAACGGGCGCATGAGCGCTTCGGTGATCACTTCGATTACTCGGAGATTAAGTACCGCAGCTACAAGAGCCCGGTCAAAATTCGCTGCAACCACCATCCAGTCCAACTGATCAACATCACGCCTGAGAAGCATCTCCAAACCACAGGAGGCTGTCGGCACTGCCTTAGAGAGAGACGGATTGCCGCCTTGGAGCGGGAACTCAATCGCGATGCTGCTCAGCGGCCGATCGAAACAACGCCCATCGAAACAACAACGCAAAAAGGGGCGCTGATCTCTTCAGGACTGAAGGCTGACGCGGTGGTAGCAGAACCATAACCACTGCTGAAATAGCAAATTGCGATGGGAACGCCACAGCGTTCTCGGGTGGTCAGAGTCAAAATTTTCAGGCGGCGGAACATCGCCACGGGCAAGATCGCGCTCCATTTCCCCCTGCAACCTCCCAACGTTGTATTCGGGATGGCCGAGATGCATGAGCTGGCGCTGATCTGGCGTCTCAAAAATGGTGTAACCCACCTTCTCGCCATGGGCGAGAAGCCTCAGTCGACCCTGGCGTTGCGCAGATTCCATCGCCGCATCCGGTAATCCCGCATGACGACTTTGGGGACAGACAAATTGATCATCCTGGGTTCCCATGAGGGGATGACCAGGCACAAGACTTCTCATCGGAAACACCCCAAACAATTTCCGATCGAACGTGACCTTATTCACTCCCGCCAGATAAGCCAGAGCAAAACCAGCCCAACAGAGGCCGAGAGTGCTGGCACAAGAGTGACGCGCCTCGTTGATCAGCTCAACCAATTCAGGCCAATAGCTGACGTCCTCAAATGCCAAGTGTTCCACTGGAGCACCGGTGATGATTAATCCATCCAAAGGACGTTGTGACTGAGCCTCCTCCCAGCTCACGTAGTGCTGGTTGAGATGGGCTTGATCCCAGCTTCGGTACGCATGAGATTGGAGGCGAATCCAGATCGGTTCAATCTGAAGAACCGAGAGACCAAGAGGGTGCAGCAGGTTGAATTCGTACTGCTTGCCCAAAGGCATGATGTTGAGAATGCCAATGCGCAAGGGCCGGATGTCTTGACGCTCGGCTTGCTCGGGTTCAATCCAAGAGATCCGATTGCGTTCAACAGCAGTGATCTTGTGATAATTCCTCGGAAGGATCAGTGCCATCAGCTCAGATCCCTTCCAATGACTGAGTTTTATTCATCATGTGTGCAATGACGAGCGATCTTCTCTATGCAAGGTGTTCACTTTTTACCGTAGCCACGGCTCATGCCTGTGACCCCACAGCGGTCGATCACCTTGGCCTTGGGCTCCAAATGACCAACCGCCTCTCCCGAACTCAGGTCGCCAGAGCCTGCTCAAAATCAGCCTTGATGTCGTCGATGTGTTCCAAACCCACAGACACTCGCACCATGGTGGGAGTCACGCCAGCCGAGGCTTGTTCATCAGCACTGAGCTGCTGATGGGTCGTGGAGGCTGGATGAATCACCAGCGTCTTGGAGTCGCCAACATTGGCAAGGTGGCTCGCCAGCTTGAGGCTGTCGATAAAACGCACCGCATCGTCGTATCCACCCTTCAGCGAGAACATCAGCATGCAGCCCATCCCACGGTCCGTGAGATAGCGCTTGGCACTTGCGTGATAGGGGTCGCTTGGTAATCCGGGATAGCTCACATGAGCAACACTGGAATGCTCCTGCAACCAAGTTGCCAACGCCATCGCATTTTGCGCATGTCTCTCCACGCGCAAGCTCAGTGTTTCTAAGCCTTGCAGCAACAAAAAGCTGTTGAAGGGGCTGATGGCTGGTCCCCAATCGCGGAGACATTCCACCCTTGCCCTTAGCGCAAACGCGATATTGCGTTCATCGGGTAATCCCAGCATCTTGCAAATGTCACTGCCGAAACCGAAGGCCTCCCAGTGAACAAGGCCGTGATATGCAGCGCTCGGCTGACTCATCAACGGAAACTTGCCATTGCCCCAGTTGAAGGTGCCCGCATCCACAATCACCCCACCAAGACTGGTGCCGTGACCACCAATCCATTTTGTAGCGCTCTCCACAACCACATCGGCGCCATGCTCAATGGGTCTAATCAAGGCTCCTGCCGCTCCGAGTGTGTTGTCGACAATCAAAGGAATGCCGCGTTCTTTAGCAAGTGCGGAGAGGCCGGCGAAGTCGGGAATGTTGAAGCGAGGATTACCCATTGCTTCCACATAGATCGCCTTGGTGTTGTCATCAATCTGCGCCGCGAAGCTCGCGACATCGTCGCCATCGGCAAACTTGACCTGAATCCCTAGGCGCGGAAATTGAACCTTGAACTGGTTGTAAGTGCCGCCGTAGAGAAAGGATGTGGAAACAAAATTGTCTCCTGCCTGCATGCAGTTGGTTATCGCCAAAAACTGAGCCGACTGGCCTGAGGCGGTAGCGACAGCCGCCACCCCACCCTCCAGTGCTGCAACCCGCTTTTCAAATACATCCGTTGTGGGGTTCATCAAACGGGTGTAGATGTTCCCGAATTCCTTCAGCCCAAACAAGTTTGCTCCGTGTTCAGCGTTATTGAACACGTACGAGCTGGTCTGGTAGATCGGAACCGCCCGTGAATTTGTCGTGGGGTCAGGAACCTGACCAGCGTGCAACTGAAGGGTCTCGAAACGTTGTGATGTCAAGGCCGAAATACGGATAACTCCTTTCTAGCTCGCAACTTCCATTGAGGGGTTCCAATTGTCGTCAGGTGCCGGTTTTTCAGTCTCCGCAAGCGATGGAAGCGTTTCTCGCATCATGGAGCCAAAACGACTGCGGACTTCCGATCGGAAAGAAGCTGCCGCTTCTGCACTGAGCACTGGATAGGGCTGATCACCCTCTTGCTCGCGCAGATGACGCCACTTGCTGTTCTCTTGGGCCTTGAGTTCTTTTAACGCAGACATGAAGTCGTAATTCTTTGTCTGACCATCTGCAGCAGCAAGAGGGCCAGCCTGTGCTGCTAGTTCTTCCCGGATCGCATCAAACGCTTTCGCTTTGATCGTGTCGGGAAGGCCAAGAACTGGCTGGTAGTAATCGAGCAAACGTCTTTCCTCCTCGAGCAAGATCGGCCATGCTCCACGAGACCCTTGGGGCAAGGCGTACTCGGCTTCAGCCGCATTCATCGCCTCCAAGTGAAAACAAATCCAGCGGTAATACGACTTTTCGTTGATCGCCTTTTTCGCGGCAGCCTTGCCCGAAACAATCGCAGGGAGTGCGGCTTCAGCCTTACGCAGGAACAAACGATCCTCCCGTTCGAGGTTCATTGCTCCCCAACGCTGGCGATAGTCCCAAAGCTCGGCGTATCGAGCCACTTCATCCGTGGACCAGCCAAGGGTCTTGAGCTCATCGGCCCGATGCGTCAGTTCCTTAGCCAAAGAGCTCAGTCTTCATCTGATCGGAATCGTAGAGGCCAAAGGCGATCACGCCAGTCTCTAGACCTCAACCTGCAGGACGGCTGTGCGGGTTCTGACGTAAATACTGCAAAACGTCGGTGGGCTGTGGCTGGTTGTACCCCTCATGAAGCCAGAGGTCACCGGCCGAAGAGGCGTAGTGAATTTGCCAGTGATACAAACCGCGATAAGCGAGAGGATCCCGTTTCAGCAGGTCGGCGTAATGAACCACAGCCTTGCCGTAGTGATCGCTGTTGTTGTAGCCCCAGAGTCCTTTTCGAATGTCCTGAAGGCCACCACGACGAACCAAATAACGCGCAGCCGCATGGATGGCATCCCAAGGATCGCGAATGTCACCACCACGGCCAATTCCAGGTTCGGTCCAGGTCGTGGGTAGAAATTGCATCGGCCCTTGAGCATTGGCGACGGAAATGCCATCAATGCGACCCATTCCCGTTTCGACCAAATTCACAGCAGCCAGCACTTCCCAATCAATCCCTGTGGCGGCTGAAGCACTTCGATAAGCCTTAAGCAATTGATCGGGAGCCGCCGGGGTCTGAATACGCCACGCAGGAAGCCTGGATGAAGCCGGACCACGATGCATGGCAAGAAACGAGCGTCGAGCTGCGATGTGCTGATCAAACACCCAGCGCCAGCGGTCATCAAGCTTCGATCGCACCTGGTCGGTGAGAGCAGAGCGATGCGACAACACCCGATAGATCACCTGCTGATGATGAGCAAGAGAGGGAATCGCCTCTGAAGAGACGTCGGGGTTGCGAATTGCAAGCTCAATGTCCGACAACAATTGAGCAAGCTGATCGGGGTTGGCCAGAAACAGCGGATAGTGCGCTCCTGATGGAGAGCGGGGAAGATCTGACCTTGTAGGGAGCACTGGAAGCGCGAGATCAGCTGGTTCAACCGGTTCAACAACGTTCTGTTCAGAAACGTCCTGCTGTTGATTTTGGGTGGACTGGAGTGCTGGTGAGCGCCTACAGCCCAAGGCCAGGGGGATCACCAGCAGCGGAAGACAAATCAGTAGGCGGCGGACTGAAGTCATCATCAAAGGCGTGGACGATCCATCAACAGATCAGAAAGCTGCGACGATCGTGAAAGTCTGCAGTGTCTCCTGGATGGGAGAGAGCCCAGTAACTGAGACGACCATTGATTTCCTCCACAACCATCGTCAAGCCGAGTTCCGGCATGCCCTCAATCGGCCACCAGGGTCTTAAATCCAAGACCACATCACATCGGCAGTCCCGGCGCGTTTGTCGCACAGAGACGGATGGTGGCAAGGCCTCAACCAACCCAGAGCCACCGTGGCGGTAGCTCTCAAAGCTGTAAAGGTTCCAATGACCTAGCGGCGATACGTTGAATTCCCAGTACTGCTGGGAGCCAGGCACACCGATAAACGCCTCAAAGCAACTGTGCTTCCAAAGCTCATGGCGGCGATCACCATGAATCGGAACGGACGCTGGCTCGATTGAAGGCAGCGAAACGGCAAACAAATCTCCATCACGCTGTGCCGGCCGGAGGTTGTAACTGAGTTCAAGAATGCCTCCCTCACGCCAGACAAACTCAGCACTGAGTAAGAGATCAGGGGATTCTTGGGGGTCATGAGGAAGGAGCGGGCAAACCTGCCGGACCATCACCGGATGGCGCGACATTTCAGCTCGCTCCTGAAAGTTCGCGGATCATGAGCTGGAGGTCATCCCCTTGGGCTTCGATCGATTGGGTCAGCGCAAATTGCACCAAGGCTCGATCCAAATTGTGAGAAGGTCGATCTGTTCTGAAGTAACGATCCCCATCCAGGTAGTCGGTTAAAAAGCGCAACCCAAGCTCAAACGGAATCAGACGAATGCAGTCTGGTAGATAGCGAAAATCCTGGTCAGAAAGAAAGGATCGCCCCATCGTGAGATAGCCCTCAAGAATCGCCCTACAGAGGTTGAGATCAAACGTCACCAAGTCAACCTGCAAGGTCTCCTCGCCAAGAGGATTGCAACAAGAACGCAGGCAATCACCGATGTCGTAGTGAACCAAACCGGGCTTGACCGTATCGAGATCAATCAATCCCACTGCATGACCACTGTGCTCATCGAGCATCACGTTGTTGATTTTGGGGTCTCCATGAATCGGTCGTCGTTGCAATTCGCCACGAGCGCAGGCGACTTCCAACACATCCACGCAGTCGCGACGGCGTTCCACGAAATCAATCGCACTTTTCAGCCGAGGATCAAGAGATAACCACTTCTCAATCCACTCGGATTGATCGCGGCAAACAGTGTCGTAATGCTTGAGATAGCTCGGAGTGATGTGAAAGCCTTCAAGGGTGTCTGCTAAGTCGCACGTCGGTAAATCACTGATGAGGTGATGGAACATCCCCAATCCATACCCCACCTCTCGCGCATGCTCACCATCACGGATCACATCACTCGTGGTAGCCGCTCCGATGTAGGAGATCGAGCGCCAAAACTCTCCGTTGTGCTCGACCCAATGGCTTTCGCTATCGCGCGTTGGCAGAACCGTTGGAATCTCCCAACGCCGTCCAGCCAATTCAGGAGGATCCGCAGCCAAACGTTGTTGTACATGCGTGCCTAGTGCAAGCAAATTGCGCATGACCAGCTCGGGCTTTTCGAACACGCTTGTGTTCAGACGCTGCATCACAAAGGCCGGACAGCTGGCATCCTCCGCCAAGGACACCAAAAACGTGTCATTCACGTTT
Organism: uncultured Synechococcus sp.; assembly: GCA_949373155.1. The sequence goes on from CASICK010000005.1 coordinate 52,986, forward strand.
CCAGATCCCAACGTGTCAATCGAGGTGATTTGCTCGGGCGGATGAAACAGTCCTGCGATCGCGTCAAGCGATGGATAAAGCCTGGTATTGGCATCGGCCATGACGAATCGCATGAGACTCAGAACGAAACAATGCCGTGTACCAGCTGATCCGCCAGCGCTGAGTGTGCGGAAAAAGAGCCGGGAAGCGGCAGCATGGGGTCAGAACACCCGCACAGCAACGGTGCCACGTTTTCTTCACACTGCTGACTGGCAAATCGGCAAGCCATATCACTGGATTGAGGATCCTCAAAAGCGAGCCCGTCTTCAGCAAGAACGGGTCAATGCCGTTTCGCGGATCGCTGCAACAGCAAGCGAGCAAAACGTGGATGCCGTGATGGTGGCCGGTGATCTATTCGACTCGAGCACTGTGGCTCCAGCGGTGGTGATGGAGGTGATGGAAGCAATTGCTTCGATCACCTGCCCTGTGCTGGTGATTCCTGGAAACCATGACCATGGAGGAGCCGGTGGCATCTGGCAGCGCCGAGATGTGCAACGTCAGATGCAAGAGCGTTGCCCCAATTTGCAGCTCTTGCTTCAACCAGAGCCTCAGGTCATTGCAGAAATGGTGCTGCTCCCTTGCCCGTTACTGCGCCAAAGAGACAGTCGTAGCCCCGCGGATTGGCTGGAATCCCTGAACTGGAGTTCCTTGCCCAAAGATCAGCCCAGGGTCGTACTCGCCCATGGCTCCGTACAAGGTTTTGGTGCAGAAGAACATGTCAACCAATTACATCACCATCGATGGCCTGAAGAGGAAGTGGACTACATCGCTCTGGGTGATTGGCATGCTCTGACCCAACTAACCCCGCGCGCTTGGTACTGCGGTACTCCTGAGCCCGATCGTTTTCCCACAAGTGATCATGACCAACGCTCACAAGCACTTCTGGTTGACCTGAAACGGCTACAGACTCCAGAAGTCACTGTGATTGCAACAGGTGCCATGGCGTGGCACAGGATCGAAGCCAAGGTAAGCAGTGGGACGGATCTTCAGCGCCTCAAAAAGACGATTGAATCCTGCGTGAAGCGCAAGGTGGGCAAAGATCTTTTGAGAATTGAGCTAAGCGGCCAACTGTCTTTTCAAGGGCACCAACAGCTGCAACAGCACTTGCAAGATTTAGATCAACAACTTCTCCACCTCAGAATCCGCGGGATGCCCCATCGGAGACCAGAACCTGGAGAATTTCAAACCTTTCTGCAACGCGACGATGCCCCCTTGATCAAGGGCATCAGCAAAGATCTTGCGACTGAGCTGGATGACAACACCACCCCAGGCCCTGAACACAACGACATCGATCGAGCCATGCTCGAACAAGCGATGCTCGAACTGCACAGGATTGTGCTGGAAGAAGCCGAGGAACAGGAGGCTGCATGCGGCTGATTCGCAGTGAGTTCACCAGCGTTCGCCGCCATCAAGAACTGATTCTGGAGTTTGCTCCAGGGTTAACGGTCATTGGCGGAGCCAATGAAAGCGGCAAAAGTTCCTTGGTCGAGGCTCTGCATCGAACGCTGTTTGTACGTGCTGCATCCAGTGGGACAGCAGCGCAGGACCTGCGCTCCCAGCTCCATGCCGGCCACCCCCAAATCAAACTGGAATTTGAAGCCAGCGAACAGCACTGGACCCTTCTCAAACGCTTCAGCGGTCCCAGTGGCACCACCCAATTGGAATCCAAAGGACAGGTAGCCCTGATTGGATCAGCCGCTGAGGATCAACTAGCCCACTTGCTCGGCGTTGACGAGATCCTCAACAGCAGGCAAGTCAATAAAACATTGCCCAGCCGCTGGGCCCATCTATGGGTGAAGCAGGGTGAATCGGGTCGCGACTTGCTGAGCCTCAGCCATGACCACTACGACCTCAACAACTTGATCGAATGCCTGGAACAACAGGCCGAGCAATCGTTGCAATCACCATTGGATCAAAGGGTTCACACCCAACTCGAACGGCTGGTGGCTGAAAGCTTGAGCACGCGAGGCGTCCGTCAGCAAAGCGAACTTTGGAAGCGTCAAGAGGCTCTCAAATCAGCTAGAGAACATCACACACAAAGCGTTGCTCAACTGCAGGCGTTTGAGCTGTCCTGCGAGGAGCTCGATCGGATTGAAGCGAAGCTGAGCAACCTGAAACTCGAGCGATTACCGGAGCTACGGCGGCAGCGGCAACGTTTGCTTCAGCTACAAGAAGCGCTTCAACAATTGAAGCCACTCACTCTCCAACAACAGCAATTCGAAAAAAGCTGCGCCACTCTTCGAAAGCTTTTGTCAGACAGCACGGCCTGTGCACACCAGCTGGCCAGCTTGGAGCGTGAACTCAAAGAATTTGAGACGACCTGCAACGCGGGAAGCAACCAAATCAAAGAGGCACATGAGCGGACGACAGAATTCGAACAACAAAAACAGGCCCTGGAAGAACAGGGTCTCTTGCTAAGACAACGAAAGGATCGCGATGAACTTCAACAGCGCCTTGAAAGGTTGAGTCACCAGGATGAGGAGCGCCAACGCCTAATCGAACAACAACAACAACTCAACGCGGCGTTCAACAACATTGAGGGCGGTACTGCCCAAGACCTGCAGCAACTGAACAAAACTCAAGAGGAGCTTCGAGCCATAGCCATCCGCATCGAGAGCATGGCCTCCACAGTCCTAGTGGAATCTGCAGATCAGATCATTTCAATTGAGGGGTCACATCTAAAAGCAGGTGAATCGTGTGATCAAGCAGGTGTGTTCCGCGTTGATGTTGGAAAACATGTCCGCCTAAAGATTAGCCCCGGTGAAGGCACAGGACTCGCTTCACTCGAGCGGACACAAAAGGCTCTTCAAATCGCTTTAAAAGCTGGACTAAAGCTGTGGAACGCAAACTCGCTAGAGGAGGCTCAACAACGCAGCGAACAACGCAACCTTCTCCTCCAACAACAAGAGCTCTTAAAAGCCCAACTCACACAACTCGTCCCTCCTCCAGGACAAAAAGCTGCCAACCTTGAGGAGTTGCGCCTCCAGTTGGAGACACTCAATCAAGGTCTTCCATCCAGAGATCCGAAACAAGATTCAGATCATGAGAAAGAACTGGAACAATGCCGAATTCGCTACCGCGTATTGAAAGAGGAGAGCGAAACCCATCAAAAACAATTTCGACAACTTGAAGTTCAGCTTGATGCACAACAGAAACAATGGCAGCAAAAGTGCCTCCAGAAAGAGCGCCTCAAAACAGAGCAAGAGCAACGCTTAAAGCAACATCAGTCGCTTGAACAAGAGTTGGGATCTCAGGAACAAATCGCGCAATCAATCGAATCCTTAAAATCACAACAGCTAACATTGAAAGCCCATATTCAAGTTCTTCGGCAACCAACCACAGCCCCAGACAACAGCGATCTAAAACTAGAATTAGAAACGATTGATCGCCTGGAACATCAGCTCAGCGAGCAACGACATGAACTTGGAATTCAGCGTGGTGCACTTCTAGAACGATGCGACTCTCTTGGACAAAGTGATCTCCACTCAGCTGTTGCCGAAGCTTCAGCAAAGCTTGAATTAGCAACGCAAGCTGAACAGCAAGAAGCACTGTTAGTCCGTGCCCGTAGCCATCTACTTCAACGCTTTCAGCAAGCTCGTAGTGATCTCTCTCAGCGCTATTCCACTCCTTTGAAAAACAACATTAATCAGGTTATTCAACCCTTGCTGAAAAACCAAACAGACAGCTGTTCAATCAGTTATGACCAACAGGATGGCCTGCAGAAACTAGGTCTACAGCGTGAGGGCACTCTCTTTGCCTTTGACCAGCTGAGCGGGGGAATGAAAGAACAGCTGAATGCGGCCCTACGCATCGCTATTGCTGACACCCTCAAAGGACGACATGGTGGATGTCTTCCCCTGCTCTTCGACGATGCCTTCGCCAACACCGATGCTCAACGCCTGAACGGAGTCTTGGGGATGTTGGAACAAGCCGTCTCTAGGGGACTGCAGGTCATTGTTCTAAGTTGTGATCCTGATCCCTACAAATCTGTTGCCAACAAAATGATCATGATTGATTAAAGCGCATTTTCAATCACATTCATGGCACGGAGGTAGGCAGGAGGATCACCATCAACTTCCATATCCTCGAGGCCTGAATCGCCTCGAATCAAGCGTTGAGCGTTATCAGCGATTACGGCATTCACAATGAGATCCATTGCTTCAGGCATATCCAGATTCTGCACAGCCTCTGCGTAACGACGGCTATGGGTGGGTCGCACAGATTCCTGGCAGTAAGTAGACAATTGGCGGCTATCTGTCATGACTGAAAAAGCAACATCTTTAGTTGCTTGTCGCCCATAAATAGCCATGTAGAGCAAATTAATCATGGATGCATCATGAACTGGGATTGAATATTTACGTGCAATTTGCGGCCAATAACGCAACGCCTTCAATCCCTCTAAGCCACCCTTACGTAAACCAGCAGCTTCACACCAGCCTTCCAATTCCTCCATGCTTTCAGGACAGCGCTGCTCAAGACGCATGTGGTCTGAGAGCACCTGACCAACCTGAAAATTCCGCGTTGGCTTACCCGAAACAGGCATCATCATGCTGCCTCGCACATCTGCCACCATCGCCGTGAGTTGGGCAAAGGTATGGTCTCGAACCTTCTCCATGTCCCCCTCACGCATAAGGGCCGCTTCAATTCTCGGTACCCCATATCCCAGTTCAGTGAGTGAAAACGGCTGTCGGTTATAAAGCCGTTGACGATCGCGTCGTGCCATCGAAACCGTGGCAGCCTGATCCAGGCATTGATCCAAGAGCAGCGTCAGCAAGGTAGGCAGAACGCCTGGATTCTGTTTGTGAAATGAATAGCCAAAGCCTGCAAATACAGATGCCATGTTTTTAGCTGCCTTGATGTATTGGCCCTCCACGTTGTGAACACCAGGTGAAACCTGAATATTCGGCGACAGACGATCAAGCAAACGGGCCCCCAACAAAGCTGTTAAAGCATTGGGGTGACAAAAGTTGGCCGTGAAACTATCAAGAGGATTTCGCAAGGCTCCATGACGATGAAAGCCTGAGAAAAAAGCCAAATTGGGCTCTTTTTCGCAAAGCACATAGGACTCATTGGCAATTTGGTCGTGACCAAAGGAGCCTGCAAGACAAGCGATCACCACCTGTTCTCTGTTGAGCTCCGCACGCAGCCGGCAAGCCTCTCGTAGATCGTCCTCAACGTGATTGCTGTTCGCACTAAGGATGACCAACTCACAACGCATGAGAAGGTCGGCTAATGAGTTGGTCACACGATTGCCAGCAAGCTCGTGCGTGGCCATTGCCTCAATCGTTGCAACATGGACTTCGTCCATGCCTTCAATCACATCGTCGGGGAACGCGCCAAGCAAGTCCCGACCTGGGCGAGGAGCCAACAAAAGGTGACCCTCACTGTTTTTCTGCATGGCGCAGTTGTAAGCCAGGGAAGCGGGATAGAGCCCCACGCTGTAGAGGCCAACCTTGCCTTTCTCCAGCTCCAAAATTCGGCGATGGATGGCGTCCCGATCAAGAGACGGTGAAAAAAATGAGTTGCTATCCAGCACCTTCTCCATCAACCCACCACTTTGCACACCTCAACATTAATGAAGGCTTGGCTAGACGGGATGCTTGGGATGAGAACCCACACGGGGGGGGTTCCAAGCTCCGCAGCTGGAACGAAGAGACCGGCGCTCAAACCATCTAGCCCCCAAATCACCGCTTGCAAGGCAGCGAATGCGATCTCGTCCCTTTATTGTTGAATCCCAACGGCTCCTATTCCAAGCAAAGATTAAAACTGCATAAAAAATAGGGACCAGCAGAGAAGGTAAATCGCTCGCTGGACAGAAATCGAAAAAAGTGGTTCAACACTATCCTCACGAGAATTTTCATAAATCTGAAAATATTATTCCAATGAGAATAGTTATGATGCGTCAGTTTTAAATGGGTCGGCAAATACAGAACTCTTCACCTGCGAGACCTATCCACAACAGATTTCATAATCTACGGAGAAATCGATGGGCAGAATCCACTAGTTTCGCTATTAATTCGCAATGAAACGCAGAATTAGAAATTATAACAGCAACGGGATCTCCTTGAATCATCCGCACCAGATGACAAAGAACCAGGGAAAGCTTGCCTCGTTAGTACATGGGAGAAAAAGAGATCTTCCACAGATTAATCGAATTAAACTGAGAGGAGGGCGAGAACCTCCAAGAAGAATCTCAAACAATTAATCTATTTGGAAAACCACCAGTACTCACTGATTCGAATATCGCAATGCTCAGCGGGGAACCACTCTTCCTCCTTGAGAGCGGGGCAATTCTTTTGCATCTAGAAAAACAATATAGTCAAGACATTAAAACAATTGAGCTTAAGCTTTAAGCAACAAGTGGTTGCAGTTTTTGGACTCAACCCTATCAGCAGTCTTGTTTGTCCCCAACCACCGAGAGAAGGAATTTCCGCATTTAACGAAAGGATTAATTCGCCAATTAGACACCGATCAACCCTTCATAGGGGATGTCTGGGGAGCAGCAGATTGCGCCATTCAGGCCAATCTGACCTACTTGCCTTTGTTGTTTCCCCACATCGATCTAGCCCCCTATCCATCAATCCAAGCAACGATCGAACACATTCAGCGTCGTCCAGCTCATCGCAAAGCAATTGGGGCCAGAGTGAGTTGTCTCCTCAATGAAACAGAATTCAAAAACCTATCAACCCACATAGGAGATCTGCGCTAAAACAACTCAGCTCACTATCAAACCCCTCCAAAACTCCTGCAAGAATCGTTTCAACAATGGCACCACTAAGCCTTGATGCACTCCGCGACGAAATGAGGGCGGAGACAAACTTGCTAATCGTGCAAGACCTCGACGGAGTTTGCATGCCCCTCGTTAAAGATCCACTCACACGCAGTCTTCGCGCTGACTATGTGAAGGCTGCGGCAGGCATGCAAAACCAGTTCAGCGTGCTGACCAACGGAGAACACGAGGGGCGCCGTGGTGTGAACCGACTCGTTGAAAAAGCTTTAGGTGACAACCAGAAGGCACAACGCGAGGGCCTCTACTTACCAGGACTTGCCGCCGGAGGCGTTCAATTTCAAGATCGATTTGGAGTCGTCTCACACCCTGGTGTAAGCGATGAGGAAATGAACTTTCTGGAATCCGTGCCCCAACGGATGGGAGATCTCTTGCTCTTAAAACTGAGTCAAGTCTTACCCGAGTTGCAGGGCCAAGCACTCGAAGAAGAACTCAAGCTCGCGATTCTTGATACCCAGGTCTCTCCAACCATCAACCTGAACAGTCTGTTCAGCAGGATCAAAGGAGATGTAGCGCGACAGCGACAGCTGCAATTGATGTTGTCCGATTTGATGGATGACTTGATGTCAGCCGCAGCCGCAGCTGGACTACCCAAGTCATTTTTTCTACACGTCGCTCCAAACCTGGGACACGATGCCACTGGTCAGGAAAGAATCAAACCGGCAGAACCTGGGGATGTAGGAACCACTGACATCCAATTCATGTTGAAGGGAGCCATCAAAGAAGTGGGATTGCTGGTGCTCATCAATCGCCACATCGCTCAAAAAACCGGAACAGCGCCGCTCGGTGACACGTTTAATGTGCGCACCGCCCCCCATGACCATCAAGCCCTTCTTGATCTTTGTCATCAATACTTTGAACGGGATGCCATCCCCATGCTGGTTGGAGTTGGTGACACCGTGACGTCCACGCCCTGTCCATCGGGTGATGGTTGGCTGCGAGGAGGAAGTGACAGAGGATTTCTCACCCTTCTTCAACAACTAGGCGCAAGCTATAACCGCCCAGCCCGTGTTGTTCTTGTTGACAGCAGCCATGGAGAAGTCGATCGCCCGAATTTGAGCGACAGCCAGCTGTCAGGAATCAGCGATCCAGACGACCCACTCCGTTTTGATTGCTTAGTGAAAGGAGGTCCAGAAGAATACGTGGACTGGTTTAAAACATTGCCTCATTAATGCCTTGCCTGATTCATGCATTGACAGCTCACGGCAAGAAAGATGCTGAACACATCAGCGCTCCCTATCAAAACAGCAAGGCATCAGCAGAGCGTCCTCCAATCCAAGATGGGCCTTGCTCCACTCCCAAGTCCCTGCTGTCCAAAGATAGAGTTTTAATCTCATAAGTACTAGCAAGCACTCCTCTACACCCTTCACCTTGACCTCCATCTCCCCAGCGACTGAACTACAACACCAACAAAGCGCAAACCAATTCCCTGCACTGAACCGTGGCGAACTTGAAACGCTTCAAGTCAATCTCGGTTACCGCTGCAATCAAAGCTGCAGCCATTGTCATGTGAATGCGGGACCGTGGCGGACGGAAATGATGGAGGAAGAGCAGATCAATCTCATTCCCAAGGTTCTCCAGAACCTGAAACTCAACTGCCTTGACTTAACAGGCGGTGCTCCAGAACTCCATCCCCAATTCCGATCCCTCGTGCACGATGCACGGGGCCTTGGCGTTCAAGTCATTGATCGCTGCAATCTCACGGTCCTGCAAGAGCCTGGCCAAGAAGACTTGGCTGCATTTTTGGCCAATGAAGGAGTGAAAGTCGTTGCCTCTTTACCTTGCTTTGAAGAGGAGCGAGTGGATAATCAACGAGGGTTAGGTGTTTTTCAGCGCAGCATTTCTGGACTACAAAGCCTAAATGCACTGGGTTATGGACTTCCTAACAGCAACCTTGAATTGGACTTAGTATTCAATCCTTCAGGTGCACAACTACCACCGGCACAAGGCGAATTAGAGCTCCTATATCGCGAAAAGTTATTGCAGAACCATGGCATTCATTTCAGCAGGTTATTAACAATCACAAATATGCCGATCCAGAGATTTGCGCAAACGTTGAAAGCTAGAGGTGAATTAGAGGCTTATTACTCCTTGCTTCATCAAGCTCATCGTGACACCAACCTCAAATCAGTGATGTGCAGAAGTTTGATCAGTGTCAGCTGGACCGGCACCTTGTTCGACTGCGATTTCAATCAACAGTTAGGCATTCCTGTGCGTTCTGGACCAAAAAGCCTGGATGAGCTCCTGCATCAAAGTGAACCCATCAACAACCAAGCTATTGCTGTTGGCACTCACTGTTTCGGATGCACGGCTGGCGGTGGCTCCAGCTGCAGTGGAGCGCTCAACTGAGCTGATCAATATCAACAGAGGCCGGCGCGAATAACAACACCCGCTCTCCCACACGACGCTCTTGACCATTTAAGGCATAGACGCCCCCTGAAACGAAGTCAGCGGTGCGCTGAGCAAGTTTTGCCTCCATCTCTGAGAGGTTGAGCAAAACTGTGCGTTGTTCCCGAACAGCCATAACCGCATCCAAACCCTCTTCGAATCCTCGGGGTGTGAGAACGATAATTTCGTGAAAGCCTGAAACGCCAGAAAGGTCCATACTCACCAGATTGACGGAACCTTCTGCTTGCCACAAGAGCAGTAATAATTAATCAATGATTGATTCAGACCCAAAGACCAACGGGGGACACTGCGGCACGAAGCCAAAGAAATTCGCAATCGGAATTGCTCCGCTTGGAACGGTCTCCATTGGAGTTGTACCCATGGGGGTGATTTGTATCGGAGTCGTTCCAATGGGAGTGGTCTCGATCGGGGTCGTTGCGATGGGCGTGATCAACCTGTCAGTCGTTGGGATGGGGCTGCTCGCGATTGGGGTTAACACCATGGGCGTTTGGACAGCAGGACCGATGAGCATGGGCCTCGTGCAATTAGGCAAGAGCACAACGAACCACAGCGGTCATAACCATGGCCAGCCAAACCTGCAGCAGGAGGTTGATGACCCAAGGTTCATGGCTTACCCCACCAGGGCCGCAGCGGAAGCACAGGCCACCGCTCAAGGCTGCAAAGGTGCCCACGCGATGGGTGACTTCTGGATGCCCTGCTCGGAGCATCCAACTAGCGATTAATGATCAAAGGCAGTTAGGACAAACGGCACGAACGGTCAAACTCGATTCGATCAGCTCAAAGTTGAAACGCTTGGCTGCTTCACGGCCAGCCTCAAGAACTGGAGTGCTTTCAAATTCTTCAGTACGGCCGCAGCGAACGCAAATCAAATGATGATGATCTCCGTGATCACCGCTTGAAAGCTCAAAACGCCGACCCCCATCACTGAGTTCGAGCTCTTGCAGAAATCCCATTTCAACCAAGAGTCTCAACGTCCGATAGATCGTCGCCAATGAAACGCGCGCTTTCGAATCGACCAGCAAGCGATGGACATCCTCAGCGCTGAGGTGAGTGCCCCCGCCAATTTGTTCAAAAAGATCGAGAATCAGGCGCCGTTGTGGCGTTAAACGCCTGCCATCCTGGTGCAACCCACGCTCAAGAGGCCCTTCAACCGGAACTGGCAACGAGGCCATTGGCGTCTGCACCGGAACAACTCTTCTCAACAGTACCCATTAATGCGAGAGGAGAACATGCCTGGAATAAAGACCGGTAAGGTTTGAATCTGTTTCGCAAACGCTGTGTCTACCTCCTGGCGAGTGTTGATGCGCTTCGCTGCAAGCGGGTTATTCCTGCTAGCACACGGATTGCTCGTGCTCGAGTACGTAGCTCTAGGAACAGCCCTTCATGGAATTGCTGAGATTTTTCTTGCTCCTTGGGCCATCCGTCATCGAGCCTGGGACTTAATTGTGATCGGAGTGATCTTTTGCGTCTTCGATCTTTGGGGAACGCTCCGGCTCACAAACGCCATTGGCTAAAAATCATTCGATCCACCAACGCTCCACCAATCCAGATACTTCTGACGATGGCGCCGGAACAGTGACCACCGAAAGTCGCTGTCGATCACGGGCGTAGTCGTAGCGACAAAAGCCAATGCCCGTCCCAGAACAGGACGAGAGGGCAGGAAGCGTTGGTCCGGATGAATTCTGCTCAATGCCCTCAATGGCTGGATCGGGTTTCGGCAACCAGCCAGATGCCAACAACGATGCATCAGCCGCACGAATCGGCTGACCAACTTGCAATTGAATCATCGAAGAAAACATGGAGTCTGCGAAGACCAGCACCACCACTGAGGAATGGCAAGACGCAGAGTGCCAAGCGCAGTCCTTTCATCGCTTCCAAACCTTGACTGACTTCGGAATAGCAACAGCGCAACGCGAACGTCATCAACGCAACGAAACGCTGAGAACCCTCAGTAGCCACGCCTGGCGAGAGGCTTAAAGCGGGCTAGAGGTTATAAACAGATCCTTCCCGGGAAAATCCCATCAAGCAACAAGCAGCCCAACCGGCGGATATCGGCGCTAGCAAGGAGGTATCCATACAAAAAGCCAATGTCCGCTCAGGCCGTCATCGACCTTGCCAACGCGATCAAAGCGGATGCGTCTTTGAAAGCGCTCTGCGCGTCAAGTCAGTGCGCTGACGTTGATGATCAATGCAGTCTTGCCAAAGAAAAAGGATTTGACATTCACCCCCATGACTTTGATCAATTCAATAACGGCGACCTAATAGAAACAGACCGCGAAGATACCTTCCTCAAGCCAACATGGTGGGAGCGCATTCCACAGCAGTAAAATCATCAATAAGGGATGAACTAACAACTTATAGCAATGATTAACGGATATACAAAACTCATCATCCCAATAAATAGCTAAGTAAACACCTCAATGAAGAAAGAACCATTGCGACGAATCCTGATCACAGGAGGAAGTTCTGGCATCGGGCTGGAGGCAAGCAAACAGTTGATGCAAAGAGGGCATCAACTCTTACTCCTCTGTCGCACAGAAGAACGATGCACGGAAACAATCGAAGTCCTCTCAGCAGGGGAAGCAGAACAAACAAAAGCAGAAGGAATAGCAATCAACCTTAAAAATCTTGAAGAGATTGAAACTGGTTGCCGCAGAATCCTTCAGATTAATGAGCCGATCGATACTTTAATTCTCAATGCAGGAATTCAAAATGTTGGAATTAAAAACCCACAATTCACCAAACAAGGGATCGAAGAAACATTCTGCATCAATCACCTTGCTCATCAACTCATCCTCATGCGCCTATTGCCATTACTCCAAAAAAGCAAAAGGCCAAGAGTGGTGATCACAAGCTCAGAGGTGCACAATCCGATCAGCGGAGGAGGACGGGTTGGCCAACCAGCCACACTCGGCAGCCTCGACGGATTGAAATTATATGAAGAGCATCGCAATGCTCAATGGCCAAAAGATCTTTAATGCCGACAAAGCCTATAAAGACAGCAAACTCTGCAATATCCTGATGGCACGACATCTTGCCAACCAACTCAAGCAAAGAGAAGAAGAGATACCAGTGCTGGCATGGAGTCCAGGGCTGGTGATACCCAAAGGGAAGCGGTGGATTTTTTCAGAACAAGTCGCCAACAAAATCCCATCGGTCTTGCTCTCTTCAGTTTCGTCGCGAGAGATTTGCTAAGACTGACAGAAACACTACAAAAAGCAGGCTCCCTACTTGCAGAACTAGCCGATGGAGATGGCTACGAGCAGAGAGGATTCCGATACATGAGCAATCAATTGATCAGCCCTGGACGTCATCTATTTAAAGAAACAGAAACCAGCGACGAAGGCAGCAACGAGCAACTAGGCCGAAGAGCTATGGACCCTAAGCGAAACTCTAATCAGATCAAAAGTTGCGTGAGAGCCTATCAGACTAACTGCAACATGCTGAAGAGTCACGTAGCATCAAGCCGTGCATAGCACCAAAGCCAGCAGACAGAGCTCGGCATCTGCGGCCAAGCTGGGGCGAATGGAATCCTCTTCATCCAAAACGCCCTGGTTTAGATCAAATAGAAAACAAAGCTGGCATAGATTAGTCATCAATGATCTATCCATATTACAAAGCAAACTGAGCAATGAATATCAGTCCTTATCAACAGTTCGAAACCAGCGAATAAAACCTATCCATCAACTAGCATTGCAGAGACAACTGAGCATTCTATCAGCGATGGCAATCATCCTTTACGGCGGACCACAAACACGTGCATCCATGCCCCGCTGGTATATGGAAGAAATGGGTATACCCTACGAACTCGTAGAACTCTCTTTGGCTAACGGTCAACATCTAAAAGATGACTTTTTGGCTATTAATCCTTTCGGAAAACTTCCAGCAATGAAGGATGATTCCGTTCTCGATACCAATAATCAACCACTCATTTTATTCGAATCAGGCGCTATTCTGTTGCACTTAGCAGAGCATCACGGAGGCGAAATCCTAAGACCTGGCGATCGATCGTTAATCAGCCAATGGACACACTTTGCAAATTCAACATTAGCATTTGCAATCTTCGTTCCCGATCAAAAAGCGAAGATCTTGCCTCGACTTCTGAGCGAACTTAATGTCAGAAATCGCTAAAGGGTATTTCATCAACAATAAGTGGGGCGCTGCTGATTGCGCAATCTCATCTTACCTAGCATATATCAAATTATTCTTTCCTAACGAGGACCTAAGTGCATACCCCGCTGTAGAAACATTGATCCAAGCTACTCGCGAAAGACCTGCCTATAAAAAAGCGATGGGACTCTCCTGATCACACAGAAAACAACTCCGAACGCCACAGAACAGATTATAGCAATGCTGCACTTACACTGTTTGATTACTCGGGATACACAACTCTTTATCCACCCTGCCCTATGAATGATCCTCGAAACACTTTGCTCTTGCATAATACTGGGCATTGGCAGGGATGCTTTATCAGGCTAGATCACGCTGCTAAAGAACAGGAACGCTTTTCCACATCTCTTGAAGTAGAGGGAAACAGAGGGCGTCATTCAGACATGTTTGACTTACACAGAGAGTGGTCGTCAGCAGTCGATGAATTTCGGATCGTTACCTCCAACCATGCAAGTCACACAGACAGGACACTGGTCAACAGGTCCAGATTTCATCACGCCATGGAACTGGGTTGCAGAACTCTGCGTCGTTAATCAACACCAACGACGACGCATGATCGTTCGCCATGGCGTAAGCGGACTAGATCGCGTCATTTATGTCGTAGAAGCAAAACAAGGGACAGACCAAGCAAGCCCTTTACAACCACTGCACTGCCAATCAACATCCTTTGGATCGCTTCTAATTTGGCAACCAGAACAAGGCGTTGAGCTGTTCCTTGATCCCAGAGATCGCCAACAAGGAGACATTACAGGCTGTGGCATTCGCTGGTGCGATCGCAACGGAATCACACATCAAATTCTGCGTCAGTACAACTCAGAAGGTGCCCTTACCCCATTGGCAGACAGTTGGATTGATCAAGCAGATTGAGCCCATTGCCCTAAGGCGCTGCCTTGATTTCGAATCGAATCGATTGAGTCGTACACCATTTCATCCCAATTCGATTCAGGCAACCCAGCGAACAGCATCAAGTTGAGAGGGTATTGATCAGAATCCGTGCAACGGCGAAAGTCGTCACGGAACAGGAAAACAGGCTTATTCAGAGCATAAGCAGCTCCAACCTCCACCATCACCCCTTCATCTGGAGGAGTTCCATTCACAATGGCAAAAACTCCGTCAGCGTCACGGACATCCTGCATGCATTGCTGGGCCACCCAATACGCCCATCCAGGCTGGGTAATATCAACGTTCCCATTACGCTCAAATGGTTCCCAGACCGTAAGGCCTAGATGGGACAGAGCAGCAACAAACTCAGGCAGCAAAAGCCGTTTGCACTGGGCGGAGAACCCATACGGAGAAGCAAGGTAAATCGTTTTTGATGTCATAAAAGAGTCTCAGGGAGTCATAGATCGTGAGGCCTGATAGCGAGCTTCATCCTCTGCTGAAAGATCTACATTTTCCCAAGGAAAGACCAACCATTCATCGGATGAGACCGTTATTGCAGCATTCCACCATTCCGGAGCAATCTTGCTCATCCAAACCACAAAAGTGGCATCAACTTCTTCACGGATCGAGGATAAGGTCTGGCCAGTTTCATACACATCATCCACAACGAGACAACCCTGCTTTGGCTCTGTGAGCCAAGGGAGAGCGAGCGAGTGACTCAAGGCCACTGCTAAGCAAACACCACCACGTGGAACTCCATAAATCCCTGAGAATGAATGAGAGGCATAGCGTGCAGTGATTGTCTCAACCGCCCAATCAAATTGGATCCAAGTGAGTTGCTGCATCAAATCGTAAGCCGCATAAATGTAAGGTGCTTGTTCATCTTAATCGTCACAACAAGAGTTTAGTGCCATAACTGCTATGCCACCGAGAGCCTTAGCCGATATTGATCAGTACCCTCACTGATACCAACTTGAATCAAGCAGCTACTACTTAGCAGCAAAGAGTGGGAATACAAAATCCAAGACATTAAAATCAAATTCAGAAAAAGATATTAAAAGGAATGACTAATCTTATCTGTGCTCGATGCTGTGAGCCGGGTCGATCTCCTCAAGATATCGGCCCAGCAGGTGCATGAGAGCCTTGGATGAGGTGATCTAAGAAGTAGATTTGTTGGAAACGTCTAACTTTCACAAGCATCAACCTAATCGATCAAATAATATCACCACTTAAAAAACTACTACGCCAACGACACGATGGATATTTAGTTCAAGAGTAGCAATTTATTCTCAGTTGAAAGGATCTGAAGAAGGGTTCTCAGCTTCCCTGCATCAACACTCGAACAGTTAAACCAAAAACCAAGATCATGATTCAGCAGTCATATTCCACTTCTGAACGCTGTTGGTGCCTAATCACGTCGTCATCCCTCATCTGGGATTCATCATAATCAAGGGCCCGAATTGGGCATGCAGACGCCTGAAAAGGCTTGTGCATGCCTTCGTAAATCACGGTACCAATGGGCTGTGCTGAAGTGATACTGATCTGCATCAATGAATGCTGCAACCAAGCCATTACTAACGACTTTCAAGGATGGCGGAAGCATCTGTGCTGTCTTCAAGATCAAGGGAGCAAGCGCTCATGGAAGGCAGGCCAAGCTAATGACGTGATCGGATCACCCATAACGGTTCATAAAGTCATCGAGGGTGTAGAACTCATTGTCTGTTGAAGTTTCCTTGATCAGCTCTTCAAGAGTTTTTGCTTCCATTTCTGATTGATATTCTTCAAATGACAAATCAATTCCAGGATCATAAACATCTTTAAACAAATGATTGTATTCATTGCAAAGCGCTTGAATAATTTCGCTTCGACTAAACTCCATCAGACAATCCCTATACCTTCCTCATTATTACGCATCGGCACAATCACGGCTCACTGAATCTTGCCCATGTCATATTCAGTGCGCGTCAGCATTTGGACTTAATATTTTTCATTGCCTTACAACAAAAATCTTGACCCAACCAAGAAAGGTTGAAAAATACTTTTAAAATCAAAAAGCATGGATATTGCATTCACAATCCCGAAAGCCTCTCATTCCTATTTGCAATGATTAAGCACAGGCCAATGGACTTAAAACTGACAAACTCTGATATTGACTAGACAGCCTTCACAACAGACCTGGCGCTTCAAAAGTTCCTGCTGCGCATTGGATGCTGCTGCCAAGCCAAGAGCCAAAACAAAAGCAGAGATGGCTGCAAGCAAAGGAAGTCTGATCATCATTACCAATGCAAAAATCTCAAAAAATGAACTTATCAATTTCATTTAAACACTATTTCACCAGCTCAACAAACGAAATTGATCCCAATCGTGCACGTTTAGGCTTTTAACGAATTCCTGACGAAATCATCAATATCACAGACGAAGCTGCCAACTAATCATCAAACATCAAAAAAACGCAAACCTACCCATCAATAGGAGCGAATCTAGACAATCGAACCCGGCTAAGCTTGTATTTTTACAAGTACTGACATTCAGCAAGAATATTTTAACTTTTGGTACATACATTGCCTAAGATTTAATTTAATGCTTATCGGAAAACCTTGTCTCTGTCGACAGTAAATCTCAGCTGAATAGCCGCGAGAAATCTCGCCACGCTCAGCAATCACACACTGATTCGGGATCAATCCAGACCCTTCAGCCTGCTTCCGCAAGAGGGTTTGGGATCGAATCAGTGGGAGCATCAAATTGCCCTTCAAGTACATATTCCAAACGCAACTTCATGAATGTAATGAAGGTGGAGTCTGTGGAAACCACTGCTGCCGAAGGTTGTGGCACCCTCGCTTTGATCTCAGACAATTCAGGCGCATCCAAAAAGCTTGGATTGCGAACAAGCCAGAAATCAATCTCCTTGCCTTGTTCTCCGTAATGCCTACGTCTTTCCTTGAGCACTTCTTCTAAAGGTTCTTCTTCTGTCAAGAAGCGAGCACTGGCGGCAACAAAATGATGTGTGGTCATGAGCTACTGCTTCCGAACAAGGGGTCACGTCTGGGATTCTGAACCAGGCTCTTCATCTCTCTCACCGCTTCTTGCAAACCCACTGAGAGAGCACGGGCCACAATGGTGTGCCCAATGTTGAGCTCTTCCATTCCTGGAATTGCAGCAATTGGTTCTACATTTTGATAGGTCAAGCCGTGGCCTGCGTTGACCCGCAATCCCATCGAACGCGCTTGATCCGTAGCCTCGATGAGACGTGCCAACGTCATGGGTTGTTCCCTCCAGCTGGCCTGCGCGTAGCGACCGGTATGAAGTTCAACCCAACGGGCTCCGCTTTGCTGACAAGCTTCCAGTTGGTTTCGATCTGGATCCACGAACAAGCTCACAGGAATGTCGTTGCTCTGAAGGGTATCGATCACAGAGGACAAGCTTGTGCACTGACTACGGACGTCTAAACCTCCCTCCGTTGTGACTTCCTCTCTCCGTTCTGGCACCAAGGTGACCATGTCTGGTTGCTCTCGCAGCGCAATGTCCACCATCTCCATGGTTGCTGCCATTTCTAGGTTCAAACGAGACCGAACCGTTTGGCGTAAAAGCGTTAAGTCGCGATCTTGGATGTGACGGCGGTCTTCTCTGAGGTGAATCGTGATCCCATCAGCTCCACCCAACTCAGCCATCAAAGCCATCGGCACAGGATCAGGTTCGACCGTGCGCCTGGCTTGCCGAACATTGGCAATGTGATCAATGTTGACCCCGAGACTGGCCACAACCCTCGTCCAAAGATTTAATTTTATGCGCGGGTGGTCTGCAAGCGAGACGCCGCTCTAACTGCCCAAGATTTA
Source organism: uncultured Synechococcus sp. (assembly GCA_949373155.1). Next base: position 71,106 of record CASICK010000005.1, read on the forward strand.
GCAATACAGAGACAGGTGCAACCTAAATTCCATCCCTGTAAGACAGCGGTATCCAGCCGTGGGCGTTGCTCTAAAAACTAGAGGTGAAATCTTGGGTTCAGCGATGAACCCATTCCTGTCCTCGCTCGCAATGTTGTTCACGCAAGACCTGGCATTGCCTTGGTATTTCCGTGAGCGACATGTGATCGGAGCGCATCATCTCCCCAAGGAAGGGCCTGTGCTTTTGGCCCCGACCCATCGAGCCCGCTGGGATGCCCTGATCTTGCCTATGGCAACGGGTCGACGCATTACAGGCCGTGATTGCCGCTTCATGGTGACGCGGAGCGAGATGGAAGGTATTCAGGGTTGGTTTCTCTATCGGCTCGGCTGCTTTCCCGTGGACCAAGGACGTCCCACCCTGACGTCTCTCCGCTATGCCATCGATCTCTTAGCGGCTGGTCAGCAGGTTGTGGTGTTTCCCGAGGGGCGAATCAACCGCACAGACGAACCGATTCGGTTGCGACAGGGACTCGTTCGTCTTGCCCAACTATCCAAGTCCAATGGAATTCCTGTCAGCGTTATTCCCGTAGGAATCGCCTATAGCGAGGCCAGTCCCTCAGCCTTCAGCAGTGCTGCAATCTGCTTCGAGGCTCCTCTTGTAGCCAATGGAACGGGTAGGCAAGCTGCCTCTCATATGAGTCAGCAATTAGCAGATCGGATGCATACGGCTGAACAAGCGGCCCGACAGGCGGTGGGCCGACCGCTCAGAAGCCATTAAAATCCGCCCACTGTCCTGCTCAGTTCATGCGTTCCCGTCTCATCATTACCGCCTTAGCCCTTCTGGCGGGTTTGGCTGCCGCTCCCTTGCAGGTGTTGGCTCAGTCTTCAGATGGAACCACCTCCTCTGTGAGCAAAGTGCTGGCGTCAAGTGGTGCTGGTTTCAATGTTGCTGCAGTACGCACCCTTCTCAACCGTGGCGATGCAGCGGTGGCATCAGGAAATCTCGATCAAGCCAAGACTGATTACGACAATGCCCGAACTGCTGCAAAGCAGCTTCTGGCTTTTTACAGAGATCTCAGCGGTGCTTTCAGAGGTCTCGATGCACGAATTCCAAGGGAGATGGATTCCAAGGGCCGTGAAGCTCTCTCACTTTTGGCACAAGCCAATTTGCGTTTGGCCGCTTTGTTCAGACGGCAAAACCAGCCAGAAGTTGCAGTGCCAGTTCTCGTTGAGGTCGTCCGTCTGATGACTCCGGCCAGCAGCGAAGGTCAGAAGGCTTATCAAAGCTTGATTGAGCTGGGGTTTGTCGAGACACCGTTCGCTGGGGCGAAATCAGCAAAATAAAAGTGATCCACAGGAGTCATTCACGACGTTGATCTGCCAGCATCAGCTCAGTTCAATGTCGCGTTGCATGGTTCACTCAGAGGCCGTGAGTTCGGCGATTCGCCGAGCTCTTCCAGATGCTCAGGTTTCAGTGGAAGACCTCACAGGGGGTGGTGATCATCTTCAGGTGACCGTTGTATCTGCAAAATTTGAGGGTCTCACCCGAATCAAACAGCACCAATTGGTCTATGGCGCTTTGCGTGAAGATCTTGCGAGTGAGGCCATTCACGCCTTAGCGCTCACCACTTCCACGCCTGGCTAAACATTCGCTTGTTACGTCCTTAACTTCATACCCCAAATTTGATCCATGGATTCCCAAACGAAAGAACGCATTCAAACGCTGATCCAGTCCAGTCCTATTTTTGTGTTCATGAAGGGCACGAAATTAATGCCTCAATGCGGCTTTTCAAACAATGTTGTCCAAATCCTCAATGCCCTCGGCATGAGTTTTGAGACCTTTGATGTGTTGTCTGACATGGAAATTCGTCAGGGCATCAAGGATTACTCAGAATGGCCCACGATTCCCCAGATTTATGTCAAAGGGGAATTTATGGGTGGATCCGACATCTTGATCGAGATGTACAACTCTGGGGAATTGAAAGAGAAACTAGAGATTGAGCTCGCCAGCTAAAACTTTGCGGTTTGAGCTGATCCAACAGATCTGCTCCTTACCAATCGCGATGGGGATGGCTGTACAGCGTGCTGACGTCCCCATCGGGCCCGATAAAGCTTGATGGGTCCAGGATCCATCGATCTACAAGCAACTCGAGTCGAGCCATTTCGCGCGTTTCCAGTGCACTACTGCGCCTCAGCGCATGCAAATACCCATCGGCATACAGCCTCAGCTCAGACGGGCTGTGGTATCTGGTGGTCAGCTCCTGACAGGCATCGCACAGCGACTGGAAGTGTCGAATGGCTTCCGGATGCTGTAGGGATGTCATCTTTAGTGTGAGCTGCAGCCTCTGCTACCAGCAGGCTGTGGATTGGTACTAGCGTAAGCGTGGTTTTCCCTGCTGTGTGACCTCCTCATCCCGGGACCTTCTGGACAACACTCCTGACTTGGTCTCCACCTCACAATTCGTGCCGTCTGCAGGTCAACCTCGAGAACCGTTCCGGGTTCTGGTGGTTGAACCTCATCCCACGCTGCGAACTGTTCTGGTTCAGCGTCTGCGTCAAGACGGTCACCTGACTGCAGCGGTTTCTTCCCCTGCTGAAGCTCAGGAGCTTTGTCAGGACCAATCTCCTGACTTATTGGTGTGCGCTGAGCTCCTCGAACAAAGTTCAGCTTTGCGCTTGGCTCAGCAATTGCGTGCGCCAGTCATCGTTTTAACCGCTCGTACCGGAGCTGAACCGGTCGTAGGACTGCTTGATGACGGCGCTGACGATGTGCTCCGCAAGCCCTTTGGGCTTGAGGAGCTCGCTGCTCGTTGCCGCACCTTGCTTAAACGAGGCCACAGCGGTCTCCAGGAGCGCGTCAGCGTGGGGCCTTTAGAAGTTCATCTTTTGCTTCGACAAGTCACCCTGCGCGAGAAGCCTGTTGAGCTCAGCCCTCGAGAATTTGCCTTGCTCTGCGCCCTGTTGATGCCTCCAGGAATGGTGAGGAGTCGTCAGGAATTGCTGCGTATGGCTTGGCCCCCCTTCAGTGGAGGGCCACGATCCGTTGATACCCAGGTGCTCACCTTGCGACGCAAACTTGAGCAAGCAGGATTGGGAGATGGGGGCGGTATCACTACCGTTCGCCAGCAGGGCTACCGATTCAGCCTTGAAAACATCAGGGACTAAGAGTCCCTCGTGCGAAGGCATTTTCTTACATTTAGGAAGAGCAACCGATTAGGGAAATCACCCAATCCATTGGCCCCAACAGATTCCAGGGAGCGACTGCGATCTTGACCAGGGTTGTCCTCCGTGAAGGCGAAGAGAATCTGGTGACGGCAGAAGCTTAAACAATTAAAAATATGAACTTAGTCCGTTTACTGCCTTGAGGACCTACAGCCTAAACATGGCATCACACAAGGCTGTGTGCTCTGACCAGAACCAGCACCCTTTCAGACTTTGCTTCCACAAACGGCTGTTGAAGGTGATCTGCCTAAAACAAGATGGGAAGAAGATTCGATCGCTTCTGAACCAGCAGTAGTAGTGGAATAGCCATGGCCATGAGTAGCGAAAAATACTGCTAGGCAGCTATCGTTTAATTCCAATAGCACAGCTCTAACTGATCAAAACCGATGCCTAGTCTTGTTATTGCAGGGAGCCTTTTTCTCTTAAACGTGGCTCTGATATCTACCATCTGCTATCACTGCCGCTAACAAAATCCGAATCAAAAGCATCCCATTCAATGCAACGCTTCAGATCTATTAATTATCTTTTTAAATTTTAATTTTACTTAAATAATTTAAATCTAATCTCCTAGATCATTTGACTCAAGAGGGAGCAATGATCAAACCCTGTTGCACGGCAAACGCTACAGATCCCTCCCCAACAAGCATCAAAGCAGCCAACACAGCCAGCAGTTGATAAGTCCAAGGGGGTGTCAATCTGCCAACGCCCGTGGTTCGCAATGAGCTCTGGGATTGAATGAGATCGAGAAAGCGATCAAAATGTTCGAGTCGTTGTGGAAGCAGGCGGTGGCTCTGATCGTGGGTTGTGATGTAAAAAACCTTCCCGCCTTGACTCGTCCCCACAGGAACGAGCGCTTTCATTTCGGTCCAGTTCAGGCTCCAGCCACGACGCAGCAACCAGCTGCACCAGGAAGGGTGCCCCACAGTGATTCCTGAGTTTGTAACGGTGACTTGTTCGCTGAGCATCGCCAACACAACAAGCAAGCCCAAGGGAACAGCAGCAAGAAGCCACAACCGCAGGGATTCAGGAGCCAGGGCCGGTAGTGGAAGCACCAAGGCTAAGTAAACGGTGATCAACGTCCCGCGAATCAATGGGGAGAGCTGAAAACAATGGTTGCTGTCGTTCATCGATCCTCCGGAGAGCCAGGTAAGGGCTCGATCACGTCATTGGGGCGATATATCCCACCAAACACCTCCGCCTCTCGACCTTTCCAGAATTCACCCAAGCGCATGAGATCGGAGTGTGCCTCCTTGATGCTGCACATGTAATCCTCTTGGCTCATGCTGCCGCGAGCTTCCTTGAGCATGGCCAATCTCAACATCTGCAGCATCCAAGGCTTATTCAGCTCCCCCCTGCTCTCGAGATAGCGAGCCAATTCAGCGGCGCTGGGAGGAGTGGTCTCCACGATCGGCGGTGCTAGAGAGCCCAAACCCTAAGCACAGACAACCATCTTTAGTGATCGATCGATCATGCTGCTGTCAATTCAAGCCGGCAGAGACCAAGGGTTTAGGCCAAGATCGGCCCCGATTCGGTGGCTGCAGGCATAGCCACTAAAGGCCACAGCATTCAGCCCTTGGCCGGGAAAACAGGAATCACCAACGCAATACAGATTCTTCAGACCTGTGCGATTAAACGGCATCGGCAACAAGCCAGGGAGTTGGTTCGCCGGTACCGGTCCGTAGCTCCCACCCATGCGGCCAAGAAAGCGCCGATGCGTACGGGGTGTCCCAATTTCCTTGAACACAATGGCGCTCTTCAAGCCAGGCAGGAGTGCTTCCAGACGATCGATCAAGCGATCGGCATCCTGCTGTTTCTTCCCTGCATAAGCTGATGGGGAGAGACCTTTCCAATAGCGCATATCGCTCTGCGTAAAGGTGTGCAAAATGTGACGTCCAGCTGGAGCCAAAGAAGGGTCCAGAAGAGATGGCATCGACACAAACACCACGCCTTGCTCTGCTTCCATCTCAGCCCAGTCTTCAAGCAAAAGGTGATGGCAATGAAAACCATTGGGAACCACCGAGGCATCAACGCCGAGATGGAGAGACAGGAACGATGATGAAGGCTGGTAGCGCTTGCGCCAAGTGGTTTCAGCGGCTGGCGTGTGCTCCGGGCCAACCAGCGTTGACTGTGCTGAACCTTCCCCAGCGAAGGTATCCCAGCGAGTGGCGTTGCTCACAATCCGCTTGGCTCGAAGCTCCTCACCATCAGCCAGCCGAACGCCAACAGCCTGACCTTGTTCAATCAACACGTTGGTGACGCGATGTTTGTAGCGAATTTCGCCGCCATTGGCTTGCAAACCAGCCACGAGTTTTTCGGCGATCACTCCCACCCCACCTTTCGGATAGTTGATGCCACCGGCATGCCGATCGGAGAACACCATGCCGGCATTGATCATGGGTGTTCGATCTGCTGGCATCACTGACCAGCAAAAACATTCCATATCGATCAAACGCAAGAGATCCTCATCTTTGATGTGCTTTTTGGCCACATCACCAACATTGAAAGGAAGCCACCGAGCCAAACCAAGGCAAGCTAGTGGAGCCTTAAAAAATACTTTTGCAAGATAGGCCGGATCCTCCAAAGAAAGCAAAGGCATCGCATCTAAACAACGAAATACCTGCCAGCAGGTCTCATAAAAAGCGCTAATCCCCTTGGCTTCATGGGGAAAGCGGGTACTCATTCGAGTAATAAAGTCGTCGTAGTTCCTGTCCACAGCCATCGTAAGGCCGTCTGGAAGGTGATATTCAAGCTGCACAGCATCAGGAACCGTCGCGCAGCGCTGACCGACGTCGGCCAGGGCTCTGGTGAGCAAGTTGGTGTGCCCATGCTCTCCAAATCCAAAAATCATCGAAGCACCTACATCGAAGGTGTATCCCTCTCTGCGAAAGCTCCCACCTGAACCACCTGGAATCAGATATCGCTCGAGGACCAACGTCTTTGCTCCCTTCGCAGCCAGTTGTGATGCTGTGACCAGGCCACCGATCCCGGATCCGATCACGATTACATCCCATTCAGGCATCGGAACGACGGTTCATGCTTCGATCCAGACCCTAGGAGGCTCCGGTCGTGGAAAAGGAAGGGGTGGCGGTCAAAATCACTTTTGATCTCACCGGCTGGGCAAAGAAGCTCACGGCAACCCAGCCAGTAAGTCTTCTCGAGCGAGTCGAATGCTGAGGACGATCTCCATTTGTGTGGATGCACCTGCAGCCTCTCCGAGCGCATTCAGGAAGGTCTGCATAGGGTCGTCTTTCAGGATGACGATGCTGAAGATGAACGCCAACGGTGCATCAGGGATCGGACTGAGGGGTGAGAAAGAGGTTTCCTTCAAGAGCAGAAGAGCACATACAACGCTTCTTGACCGTTTTAGCCGTAGGGATAGGCCCGGTCGGGAGGACGCACCACATTGCGGCTAAGCGTCGAAGCGACAAGCCCTGAACCCACTACACCGCGGAATAAAGCCCCTCGAGGAGAGAGGGCATTCGACCTTGAAAGCACATGAACCCAAATACCAGCAACCGCCGTTCGATTCGTCGTGCCTTAAGCGGTGCAAGCGAGATGAGCGACCTGGCTCTCTTCGATGGTTCGCTGAAGATCCGCCAAAGCTCTGTCGCGATAAGCGCCATAACGGGCACGCTTATCTCTAATACGCTCCTGAAGTTCAGGCATCAAGCCGAAATTGGGGGGCATCGGTTGGAATTTGCCCGATGGTGCCTCACTGATGAAGTGGGTGAGAGCCCCGATCATCGTGGTGTGTGGCAACTGAATCGGGTCTTGACCCTGAACCAACCGCGCTGCATTTGTGCCAGCTAACCAGCCTCCAGCAACAGCGGCTGCATATCCCTCAGTGCCCGTGATTTGACCAGCGGCAAGCAGATGAAGGCGGCGGCGAAACTGGAGAGTCGGCTCCAACAGTTCTGGTGCCTCCAAAAAGGTGTTGCGATGCATCACCCCAAAACGAACGAAATCGGCCTGCTCTAAACCTGGGATCAAACGCAGAACCCGTTTCTGTTCCCCCCACTTGAGATTGGTCTGGAAACCCACGAGATTCCAAAGTCGTCCGTCCTTATCTTCCTGTCGCAGCTGCACAACGGCATAGGCCCGTTTTGCGCGGCGCACATCACGGTCAGTCACATCTCCCCAGCGCGGATCCCACAAACCGATGGGCTTAAGAGGGCCATAACGCATCGTGTCCTCCCCACGACGGGCCAACTCTTCAATCGGCAAGCAGCCCTCGAAAAAAGTGGCACTGCTCTGGTCAAAGTCCTTGAGTTCGGCCTGTTCGGCCTCCAAGAGAGCCGCTCGAAACGCCAGAAACTGGTCTCGATCCATCGGGCAATTGATGTAATCGGCATCGCCCTTGTCGTACCGACTGGCCCGAAAGGCCTTAGTCATATCGATACTTTCACCCTCAACGATCGGACTCGCCGCGTCGAAAAAATGGCAGTCGTCTCGGCCGGTGAAAGCGCGTAAATCATCGGCCAACGCTTCACTCGTAAGAGGACCTGTGGCCAGCACAGTGATCTGATCAGGATCTGGAAGCGTTAGCTGCTCTTCTCGACGAATCGTCACCAAGGGATGGTCGTCTAGGGCAGACGTGAGTGCAGCGCTATAGCGGCCACGATCCACAGCGAGAGCCCCGCCGGCAGGAACGGCATGATGATCTGCGGTTTGGATCACAAGTGAACCAAGTCGCCTTAATTCTTCCTGCAACAAGCCCGCTGCACGGTCACTGCTGAGAGCTCCAAAGCTGTTGCTGCACACAAGCTCTGCGAACTCAGAACTGTGATGAGCAGGAGAACGCTTGAAAGGGCGCATTTCCCAGAGCGTGACGGGAACGCCTGCTTGTGCGACCTGCCAAGCAGCTTCAGTACCGGCAAGGCCAGCACCAATCACAACAACAGAAGATTGTTCGCTCAAGGACGAAGGGATCGAGAACTCATCTCAACCCTATCGATCACGATCAAGCGCGGCTTCGTTTGATCATCAACTGCAGCTGACCAACAGCAGCACGACCGATATTGAACCCAGCCCAGGCAAGTGCCAGAAGGATCGGAGAAGCCACGAGCACGAGCCGAAGGTCCATGAGTTCATTTACAAAAGCTTTTGGAGTTTAAGGACAGTCGGGAGAAGCCGGGATCAACAGGGGGCAGTCCGTTTGGTTTTGCAGCAATTGAGACCACTGCGCAGCTAGCTCGGCGTAGTGGTCTGCATGCTGCCACTGATCCTCAATCTCTTCTTGACTCAACTCACGTTTCACCTTGGCGGGCACACCAGCCACAAGGGTTTGAGCTGGGACATCCTTCGTGACCACAGACCCTGCAGCAACAAGCGCCCCACGCCCAACTTTGACCCCATTGAGCACAACGGCCCCGATGCCAATCAAGCAACCAGCCTCAAGCAAGGCGCCATGCACAACCGCTCGATGTCCAATCGTCACATTTTCAGCAATGTGAACGGGAAAATTTGGATCGCCGTGCAAAACAGCTCCGTCCTGAACATTGCTGCGAGCACCGATAAAAATGGGTGCCATATCGCCACGAACAACGGCGGTTGGCCAAATGCTTGCGCCTGAACTCACAGTCACATCGGCCATCAGCACGGCTCCTGGCGCAATCCAGGCATCCACAGCGATGCAAGGTTGAGGCCAAGGGTTGTTCATTCCTAACTTGGACATCAGTGCGGGGAGCAAATATCTTGCTGATGGATCGTTGAGTGATAACCTCCACAGGTGCCTGATTGGCATGCCCATGCGGCGGGTCGCTAGCTCAGCGGTAGAGCACTCGGCTTTTAACCGATTGGTCCTGAGTTCGAATCTCAGGCGACCCATTTGTTCAAAGCTACACCTTTCTCCATTCTTTCTTAATGGTTTCAGGAGACGGCTCTGTGGATTAGGAAAGCTATGAAATGCGTCGCAATAGTTGACGATGATCCACGCTTACGTGAGTTAATTCGCGATGAATTAATTGATGAGGGTTTTGAACCAGTTGTGTGCGTGGATGGGGAAGCTTTGCTGGAACTCTTAGATCAACGACAAGTTGATTTAATTTTGCTCGATTTAATGATGCCCAAAATGGACGGCATGACCTGCCTGCAACGGCTGCGTGAGCGTTCCAATGTTGCGCCTGTTTTGGTCGTAACTGCTTTTAATGAAGACAAAAAACGTAGCGAAGCCAAGGCACTCGGCGCTCGTGACTTCATTCTCAAACCAGACTTATTTGAGCTCCTACCAGAATTGCTCGAGCGTTATCTCTAAACAGAGCTCTTCATCCCAAGGGATGATTTAGGGCGTGGAAATTGCAATGTCACAACGAGACCCTGGCGGCCCCCACCATTTAGTTCCTGAGGAGACGAGCAACTTGCCGACCCTCCCATTCCTTCCATCAGACTTTTCACTAATGAGAGGCCAAGTCCACCACCATCAGTCATGCCTGCGTTGCGATGCTCATCGATACGGGTAAATCGCTCAAATGCTGCAACGTAATGATTGGCATTGTTGATGCCAGGACCATCGTCTATGAATTGTAGGAGGGTGTGAGACGCAGCTTGAACCAATCGGATCTGGATCAACGGCTTAGAACGAGAAAAACGACAACTATTATCGAGAAGGTTATCGAGAATCAGATAAAAAGCATCTTGATCTAGCTGAACCTGATAGTCATCTGATTCATTTGCAACAACGATTGGAATAAAGCCACTTGATTCAGAATTTAGCCTGACGATCCATTGATCGACAAAATCTCTTAAACTACTAACTTGTAACTTCCAACGGCGATAATCAGTATCTAGCTCAGAAAGCAACAAAAGATTATCAACAAGAGTTGCTATTCGCTGTGTCTCCTCTGCAGCATCTGACAAGGATTGCTGAATATTGTCATCCAACTGGTTTTTACGTCTTAACCGATGCAGATTCCCAGTAATAATTGCAAGCGGTGTTCTTAACTCATGAGCAAGATTATCGATAAATTTTCGTTGTCTTGCCAAGGCTTTCTCTAAAGGATCAAGATCCCTAAAAATCAGCAATACAAAGCTTTGATCCATTTGCATGATCTGACGCCAACTCACCGATCGCGTAATCAGTTGCGTTTTTTCAGTGGCAGAAAGGGCTTGTATGAGATAGGAAGTACGACCTTCAGCAGATAGGGCTTTTTGTAGAGGGTGACTGGGTTCTTCTTCCCCCAATGGGCTTCTATCAAGATGGTGAAACTGCAACAAGGTTGAAAGAGGCCTGCCAACCATCTGCAGTGTGATTCCTCCACCCCAAAGATCTGCAGCCTGCTGGTTGACCCAACGCACTGCTGCGGATTCATCGACAATCAACATCGCTTCACCCGTGGAATCGAATGCAACTCTCAGGAGTCCAAGCGACTGACTCATCTGCTGAATCAGAGCTCTGGACTCTGCTTCTGCTGACCCTGAAAAGCTATCTTCAGCAAGCATGGGGGCCTTCCAGGGGCCTCAGCGTTGCCGCAAAGCTCCATCCATCCGCATCACTGCGTTCAGCAACAATGAAATGTTCACTACGAATCTCAGCTCCATCACTACAAATGGTCGCCAACTCGAGGGGATGATTGACAAGCTTGGAGGCCTCAGTGAGTTTGAAGCGAGAAAAGCCTGCATGATGAAGCTCACGGAAGGATGCAGGCAGGATCATGCCAATCGTTTGCCCTACTAAGCGATCGTCCCAGCCATAAATCAAGCGAAAGCGGTCGTTGAACTCAACCACCTGGCCTTGCGCATCCGTTCGGACAAAAGGAAGATTGTGTTGCTGCCTTAACGCATCAACCGCGCCAGGGGTCCAGGGATTTGACAAGCCCGGAAAAGCTTTTTGTCAGCTTAGACACGTATCCAGGAGACTAGGAGAACCCATTCCTTTAAAGTGAGGAAGCTACGGGGTGTAGCGCAGTTTGGTAGCGCGCCTGCTTTGGGAGCAGGATGTCGCAGGTTCGAATCCTGTCACCCCGATGCTTGAGACGTCAGTATTGACGGGCTCAGTTGCCGCCTCCCCAGGGCGGCTTTTTTATTGCCTCTCGAGTGATGTGCCAACTGTGTGCCAATAGCCCTCTAGTCGTGGGCAGTTTTTGGCACGACATTTCGAGCACCCGTTGACAGATCCGAACATCCTGCGGAGAGTTGATTCAGCAAAGTCAAAGCCCGGCTGCTTACGACTCCCACCCGAGCAAACGGCAATCTCCTGCCACGGGTGAGAAAAACCACCATCGCGCGGATTGTCGATGAGTGACCCAGGAGAAGGGGGCAAAGCACCGCTTGATCGGGGAGCGTTGACAAGGTCCGATGACTAAACAGTCAATCCGGGGTGATGGTTTAACTGACGAGGAGGTGAACAAAGCCCCGCTGGTTTTGCATCCATTGCCACTTCGGAATGACTATTTCGCCTGAGTGGGTGCATAAGCCTGAACCTGCAGATCTTCTGCAAATAAAGAGCAGCACCCTTAGAAATATGCGCCGTGAGCGCAGGCTGGATACTGGAGCGCATTGGGTTTATGCAACTGGATCCATCAGTGGTCCTGTTGTGTATGCATCCCTGCAATTAGGGAGATGCAGCGTCAACGCACCATCGAAGCCATAAAAGAAGACGTTTCGAAAAGCAGAACCAAAGCGTCTCCAACAAGACATTGAGATCTATGACGAGACAACCCTTGATCAACTAGTTGATGGGGGACAAGGGTGATGCCAGATTTCCAAAAAATCACATCGAATACCCGTAAGAAAGGGGAGAAGACGCAGAACTGAATTAAGGCGATTATTCAGCGATAACAGCAAAGTTTTAATTTGCTACCTAGACCCTGAGAGCAATTACTTTTTAGTATTTGCATACATTCGTAGACTTGGTAAAGTAATCATTTTTTTAATTTCTAGATTTATATTATAGCGCTAAAAGTCTTCATATTAAATCTTACAGTTAATAACGTCTTCTAATTTAAATAATGAAATAAATTCAATTTTATTAGCATCCCATATCTTATGATCTTCCTGTCTATCAACTATTGCAACGACGCGATTTACAACATAACCTGCTTCTCTTAAAACATTCACTGCTTTAACTGCACCACCTCCTGTTGTAGTTACATCATCTAATACTGTAACTATTGAACCCTTTGGTGGTTTATTCCCTTCAATAACTTCTTTTGTTCCATATTCTTTTGGATTCTTTCTTACAATCAATGCATCTATATGCTTGCCAGAGTAATATGCTTTCTGCGCAATACCACAAACTAATGGGTCAGCACCTAGCGTAAGTCCGCCGACTGCTACAGAATTATCTTCAACATGCTCTATCATTAAATGTGAGCAAAGTGCATTTCCTTCACACGACAATGTAACAGGCTTACAATTCATATAATGCTCTGATTCTTTGCCAGACGACAAAGTAAATTTACCGTGCCTATATGCTCTTTCTTTCAAGAGGTGGAGCAATGTTTTTCTGTGTTTTTCCATAGGTCCATTTTACCAGAAAAATTTATTTCTGCAACTAGCAGTCTTTATTTAAGTCCTCTGCCATGCCACCACCTATCTCTGACACCTTGATTACCACTAAACATTGTTACCCAACCAGCAGCAACCCAACCAACAATGGGAATTTTTGGAGATGATAGGAGCAAGATTGGCACCAACACTTACCCCCAAAAGACATTTACTAATATTTGTATATAAAATCATAGGTCCTTTTGGCCTCCACTGTATTGCTTTTTCGACCTAGATTCCTTTTTCTTAAAAATTCCCCAAGATTTTCGAGGTACCAGGGGCCAAGCCAGAAGTTGTCATCTTGCCGCGTGCAGAAATCCAATTGGCATAATTTCAATAGATAGACGTATTGCTGCGGTAATGCCATTGAATCTACATTTTACAAAGCAGGAATTATGACTTAAGTACAACTTGTTGAGCCATTCTTTTGAGACACTGTTTGGCTAGCTGCGATGAAACTATTGATGCCACAGAAGCTGAAAACTTTCTACCACAAAGCCGAACACCCTCAGAAACAGGCGCCATATTCTTAGGGTTGATGCTGGATACATCAGACCTGTTGTTTGTTTCATTGCTAAAATCAGAAATTGCAATGACATGAGCAAGGCAAGCGAATCAGAAAAAAGGACAGATGGCATTCATTTCTATATTAAAGACTACTCAGATGCTACTAATCTTTAGTAAGATCAGAAAAGAGTACAAATGAGAATAGAGATGGTAATTGAGGAGTAGCGGAAACAACTAATTGATGCCAATACCAAAACAGCGTTAACAACAAAAAAGGAGATACTGTCCGATGATTCAGCCATCGTATACGAAGTGTTAGACCGTATAACCGACCACCTTGGGGAGTTGATTAATGAAACAATTGATACCGACAAGCGCGTCTACTACGATCAAATCAGGGGAGAACTGTGCTCTCACTTCAATGGGATTGCCATGTAACTAGAAGATTACAGCCAAGACATTTTATAATAAGCGAACGAAGTGATACCCCAATTTGTATTGATGAATACTAATAGCAAACCCTAGTTGCCATTAGTATTTGGAGGAATTATCAAAAAGTGAATGACGACGACACCAAGAGCTCATAAACTCATTCGTCGACCAGGAGTAGAAAGCTTTAAGAGGTTCTACCCTGCAAATGCAACCACTACCCCCCCCTCTAGACACCAAAAAGCAATCTCTGAAGATTTAATTATCGCTCTTGAAGCAACAGAGAGACTAAACAAGAGCCTTGATAGATTGATCGAAGAGAATGGATGTATTGAATTCCTTGCTACGCACAGATTACTCGGAGAGAAGATAACTTCCAACCGCAATATTTTGCTGATACTGATCGGAAATGCTATGGACATAAGCATAAAAGCGGGCAAGCCAGAACTTAAAACTAAATACCCCGACTATTTTACAAAGTGAACTAGAAAACAATGAAACATTGATTCTCTATTGCCCTTGGTCAAATGAGACTAAAAGTATAAATCAAGAATAGGAATACATGTTCTCCTCAGATTCTCTTGCGAATTAAAAGTCTACTATTGATAAAACTAAGCAAGAAGCAATCACAAGATTCAGCCCCGCAGTTCAAGACAGGTGCTGAAGGCATCCGTTCACTGGTTGCACTGAAATAGCTAAGAGCGGCAGGAAAATGAATAGAAGGCACTGCATGTCTATGATTTCGGTGTGAGGGGGAGACCTCTTCGAGCGTGGTTGCTTGTTTTGGTGGGTGGGGTCACGCCTACTGCCTCTCTCACACCTCTTTTGCCACGAACAAGGGATGGAACAAAAGCTTCATTCCCCTGGCTGGACCTAAACGATCACTTGCCGCTGTATGACGGGAATCAGATGGGCGCCTGCCTTTCAGGGGGTCACCTGCAAAGCGACTATCAACCCAACAGGGCAACAGGGCAGGCCAAGGAAGAAGAGGATCTACAAGGGATGAAGCGCTGATGAGCTGGCAACTTGGAGCGAGCCTGTCCTTCTCCAGTTCCACCAACAGGGGGACCATCCACTCAGATTTAACCTCGACGGATATTTCCCTTCCAAGCTCTGCAGTGCCCAGTGCTAGCCAAGAAAGTAATCAGAATCATTCGTTCGTATCGGCATCAACATCACTTGAAGATGGTCAAGGATCAGCTAAAACTGAGGGTCACTAATAAGTGTCAACAACATAAAAAATCCGTAGCATAAAATTATTTATACCCAACTTGAGCCTAATTGATAACCATTTTGAGATTATTTTACTCATTCATCATCCTATTAGGCAGATAATTAGCACCATCATCAGCAGTTAAAAAATCCTTAATGTCTTGCAGTTGCTGTTTAAGTAGTTTATTCTCAAGTCGAAACTGGTTGTTACTAGCTAGGATTTCAATATTCAAATCCTTCATGTCTTGGAATAACTGATACTGTCTAGAAATACTTGCTCCATCTTTATAGGTATCAAAAATCTCCCAAATCATTTTCTTGATTTCTTCAACCCTCTGCTCTGAGACTGTATCTTTTGCGTTTAACATTAGTTCAGAAGTTAGTTATCCAAGTCCTTTACAACTAGTGCACAGGCAGGATGAAAACGAATAGCATGAAGCTTAGACTTAAACCTTGGCTGCTGGAATCTGCTTCATTATAGCCTCCGTTTCATCAATGGCTGAGCACCACACTTCTTCAGCCTGAGACCCGGCTAACCAAGAGATTTACTCATCTGAATACTTCCGAATTAGGATTACATTTCCAACACACGAATAGAGAAGTGAATTTCATAGAAAATGCAATTTAGAAGCTTTTAGTAATGCCCAATTAGGCATAAGTACAACGCTCCGGGACAGCACATTTGAATGCTGGGCAACACTAAACAGCCGCAGAAGGCTTTTGTCCAGAGCAGGTCAGACACCCCCCATTGATTCGATAAGGGGCAAGATGCCCTCGGAGGCATAACGTGCCACGAAAAAACAGAACCTGCCCCAACTCCCTTGCATGGGCGTCTGTAAGCGGCAGAGACAACCATCCATCTGGGACAACGCCGTTCAGTAGAGACCGACGCTGCTCCGCATCAATCCGTCGCTGATGCTCCTCACGGTCATTTTTGGCACATACACCTTCAACCTGAAATTCTCGAGAACAATCCAAGCAGGCAGTCACTAAAGGCTTTTTACGCGCTGAATTATGCGAGAGCTTGTCACCTGGAACCTCACGATCCTGACCACAAGAACATCGGCACCACCAATAAGCATTTCCGCTTTTGGTACGACGCTCTGAAGCACCTACGACCGTAAGCTTTCCATACACCTCACCAACTCGGTTCCGGGGCTTGGAGGGCATCAGCAATGGCAAGAGAGTGACCTACCTAGTCATTCTGGCTCAACATTGTTAAAATAGTGAATTAGACATCAACCTGGAAATACAAAAAGTCCCATGAACACTTAGAGTATTAAGTAAAAGCCTAAGCTCGTCACGCATTGCTGGAGAAAGAAATACTGGTTTACTGACGAGACCATTCACATTGAGAGGAGTAGCAATGCATCCTTCAATTATGATTAACAGGTGAATCTTCTTAAAACGTACTTACTTCAATCAAAACTCGCATCTGGTTTAAAAAGATGCCATCACGAAAACAACAGTGGCTATCTTGAAAGCGCCAGAATCATGACATAGCAAACAGAACAATGCGATTAGCACTTACCGCTCTGCTGTCCTTAGCAGCACTCATTTTTGTTCTAGCGACTAGCGCAAAGGACAACTACACAATCCATATCGGCGGAAGAACACCTCCTGCAGAGGCTGGCTGCAGTCAAATCGGTCTGGAAAGAACTGATGAGGGAAGGCTATTGGGGATCTATTCCTGTCCCGCATAGCTCTTCACGCTTACTAAAAAACGTGGAAGAATAAAAAATCACTCTTGGCAATTTCATTGAATCATTTGCCTGGGAATCCATAGCGACGCCTACTCCACCAGCGCGATCGTGCACTGCATGGAAACTGCCAAACAGCTCAGGGTCGGTGATGATGATGAGGCAATCGCAAACACCCACGACTGATCAATGAAAGTCTCAAGACCCAGGCTCGAAGAGAGCGACCATATCCGTAAAGAGTTTGGATGTGATGGGATGTGGAAGACTGAAATCACCATCCCAGTCACCTTCACTGTCGAGGTCTTCGGCAACAAAGGGCAAACCTCAGAAGAATGGCTGACAAAGGCAATTGAGCATGGTGCTGGTCTGATTGACATCGACGGTGAGCAGAGGTCAGACCCATGTGAATTGGTCAAGTGGCTGACGGATGGCTCTCGGCACACGACCGACTCACAATTTAGGGGCAAAGTAAATCCTGAGCTGATCAAGAGGCTAAAGACATTCATCCAAGAAGCTGAGTAACAAGCAGCACCGCCATCTCCTCATCTACCATCCGAGCTGGCTTTCCTGCTGAGATATCCCCCGCACGGGTAATCGGCTGCCCCAAGGTGCCCAAATCATAAAATTGCTGAGAAGTGTTCTGAGCCGTACTATGTATAAACATTTTGAATAAACTAGCCAAGACATACCCTCCATGCATAGATATTGCCCGCAATCATGGATTATGTTTCTTTGACGTAGTCTAAAGACTCAACATGATGATCATCAAAGAAATATATTACGATCAAAATACAATGTTAATACTGACGCTGACGCTATACCTTGATCGTTAAAAGCACTAAATCAACAGTCCTCATATACTATTTTTAACTGATCATTATTCATCAAAAAATTAAATTTTTTGTTTGATCCGAATCGTTGCACGGCGCATCTCACATGCAAGTTCATGAAATAGCTTATGTGGCTCATTAATAATTAAAATACCCATGAGTTCCGAATGGGAAGTATCAATTTTCATGTGTACTAACACGATTTACACTAATAATGAAAACGACAAAACCACCCCTCCCTATATGGGGACATTCAGTTGGTGAACCAAACAGTGAAGCCGAGGTTCATCCACATGGGAATCGAGATCTCATTGAATTCGGCCGTACCCATCAGGGCATAGCAATAGCCGGGATACCAAATCCTATTGAGTATTCATACTTGCAACAGCCAGATAAACTGAGCAAATTCACTTACTTATCATAACCATCTATTGAGAGTAAAATCAGTAATAGCACTCATGGCAAAATTTAATTCCTGCTCTAAGTTGCAGATAATTGATCGTGAATAAAATGTCTTCGGAAGTCAGTGACGCCCTTTCCATGCTTAAGGCACTACTCAAAAAGGATGACGACTTTGCCGCTCAGATGCGACTTACACCTACCAGTTCTTCTGCAGCAAAATTGGCGTCTGAACATGGCATTCAGGTTTCGCCTGAGGCTCTATGGCGTAATCGAGGAGTGCTTGTAAGCGATGGACATCCAACTTGGCGAGGTTAATTTTTGGCTCTAAGAGTTACGAATACTATCCACGATCTAAACCAAGTCCAATACAAGTTTTTAGATAATACTTGGCAGATGCCATTTCCCAATAATTAGATTCAAGATTGGTCAACACCTGCAATTAATACGCGCATAATTCCGTTATAAACGAATCCAGGGAATTTTTTTATTCCTGAAATCACAGCGATAGCTACAACACTCCTTCTAGGCAAGGTGCAAGCAAATCGTGAGAATAATGATGCCATTCAGATCAAAAATTTTTAATTACGATATTAATCAATCTACGCTCTACCTATCAATTTTATATAAACTTAGTTTTTACAGAAAATTCTGATGGCTTGGGAATACACGCAGCTACGCTTCATCCCAGCCGGAAAGAACTGGACTGGTAAAATCGAAGAAATGTGGCTCGACGATAAACATTTAATTTCTCACCATAACCAGCGTAGCTTCACATTAGTGGGAGTTATGAACGAGCTAGGAGAACAAGGATGGGAACTAATGACCTTCGCTCAACCATTTACTGGATATCATGGGGGCTGTTACACGTTCAAACGCAGGCTCTGAAATCACACAATTTTTACTGAAGCTATTTTCATGGCTTTGCGTTCAAGCTGCTGTGAGCTAAGGCTCTAATAACATCCCACCGGCTTGAAGCGGAGCACCAATCCACAAAGCCAAAGCATCAGATAAATCATCAGAGATGCTCATAATGTTGCGCGATTGGCTGCCATTAGAACCTGTTTCAGCAAGCATTCACTAAACACTGAAGTTCTTAGACCACGAGTCCGCACGCACACCACCACCCCAACCGTCAGAACAAATGAGAGCACCAAGGAGTGGTCTCCCTAACGGGTCATGGCTATTTAGAGAGCAGTGACTTACTAGCCATGGCTGATCACGAAGGACAGAAGCTCACACCTCGCGAGATGGTGCGAGCGCATCTTCCAATCGTTTTTGATCTGATCAAAACGGGATCGCTTGTCGTGATCGCTGCAACCGGTATTCATCTCAGTCATCACATCCATGAAATGGCTCATGATGGGATGATCTGGCAAGACGCTCCTAGTGAGACTGATCACGGCGGGCATAAGCACTGACCTGGATTTAAGATCGAGGTCTTGCATATCAGCCGACGATTAGTTGCTGGTCTTCCACGCACGCCAGCATGTTGAACCTTCCGTCTAATGCAGCGCTGATCTCATGGCCAACTTGTTGCCTGGGTTTCATAACAGCTACGCATACTTCATTAGCTACGTCATCTAGCAACAAGTGCTCAATCAGAATGTGCCGTTAGATCTGACGATCAACCTTCATATCGCTTTGATGGTAAAGCACCCGGTTTGGATGACTTGGTGGCGCATGCAGTAAGCCGCTCCTGGACAGGGCGGCTTTTTTATAGAAAATAAGCACTTCTCACTACTGACGCCTACATCCTTCGTTGCCAAGTTGATAGCAAGGCGAAGCACCCCCATGCTCGTTGAAAAGAATAGTCAGCAGAGGACGACTGTTCTTTTTTTATGCCGGGGCAAAATGAGTATGTATCACTACGGACATTCCTTTATTCATAAGGCATCTTTGAAGTGAAGCCATGACTGGGGAGTTCAGGCTTCTTGATAAGAGGAACGGTCATGAGAATGCGGCCGTTCTTTTTTATCGCTTAACGATGCTCGTGGGTTTGTGTCTCGTTGCTCATTACGCCATTCACAAAGCTATTACAGGCTATTGGCAGAGAAAAATAATGATTAAGGCCTTGATCTAATTAGCCCGCTGCCAGTAGCGGGCTAAAAGAGCCTCCGCTCTCGTCAATGTGGAGAATAGGAGAAAAGGTTGTTGTTGCTGAAGGTAGAAGAAATCATGCCACTGTGAAGGACGAGTTGATTAAGAGATGAAACGTAGGAACTTTCATGGCTGTTCAGACTTTTAGATCTTGATTTAGTTTAATCAGCAAGAGATCACATGCTTAGGAGCAGAAGCTACAACTTAAGTCTTGATACTAAGCTCATCAGCATCTTAAGAGCGTTATACTTCGATTAATATGACCAGCACATCGATGACAGGGAAGAAGGCAAAACCATTTAGCATAAAACAAAATATTTCCTCCCTTAACCAGCAGATAAAAACAAAAGAAAAACTTGTTCAAAAAATTATTGATCAAAAGCAAGATTTAAGACAATCGTACATTGAAGCGATGGTAGAACTACGAAAGAATGCAGCCAACGAGCTTGCCGGTATCGAAAATAATCAGGCTAATTTCACCTCAACAATGGATCGATTAGACAATGAAGAAGAGGTCTTTAGCCTCGAAATCAAAGAGCTTTCAGATCGAAGAGCTCAACTCAGCAAAAACCTCATAGATCAAAATGCAAGCTTATTTATACCTAAAAAAGTAACTTTAACGCTGATCGTCATCGTTCTTGTCGCCTTGGGCTCAGGATTGCTTTTATCACGAAATTATCAACTATTCAATCAGCAATGGCCTGAAAAAAGAATTCAGAATTAAACATTTGCTCAACGACAGCAGGTTGGAAGGTAAAATATTGATCAATCTCAAAACTAAATACCACCAAGCCCTGCCACGAACAAGCTCGTATCAACCCGATCTCTGGACATGGATGCGAACAACATAGTGAATCGACTAATTCCTCTCTATACATCCTTAAAGATTAATCACAGGAAGGGATAGACCTCGCACAGACCGCAAAAATCAGTCCAACAGATAACATTATTACCAAAATAACAAAATACGAATTACTGACAATTCTTGCCTAAAAATTTAGCAGCAGGAGTATGACCCAGCTCTAACGCTTTTCTCCAATCAACACATGCATCATTCATATCACCAGACATTTCCATTGAAATGCCACGATTGAAATAAGCATTCCCGTCCTTCGGGCTAATCTCTATTGCCTTATCAAAATCTTGAATTGCACCATCAAGGTCACCCAATCTTGCTTTGGCAATTCCACGGCTGCCGTAGGAATCAAGATTGTTTGGATTCAGTTTAATTGCTTCATCGTAATCAAAGATAGAACCCTGAAAGTCACCTGATTTTGCTTTTGCAAGACCACGATAGAAGAAACTTTCGGGATCCTCCGGATTTAGCTCTATTGCTTTATCGAAGTCCACAAGTGCTCCTCGATAGTCACCTGATCCAAGCTTTTCAGCACCGCTATTGAAATCATTCAGGTCAGGAGCAGCGAAACCAGCCGATAAAAGCGCAAGCAAGGAGAGCAAAACTGCGACTACGGTGTTACGAATAGGCACTTCAAAAAGCTGCTTAACTTCGGCCATCGTAGTCAAAGCATTGCTTGCAGTGAATAGCAACCTGCTTTGATTGAAAAACTATCGCTGCAAAATCTACCCATGAAGGCAACATACTCATCTATTTAATACACCAAGGCAAATAGGCCGTCGCCAACTTCTATCAGGATTTCAGCCTTATTTCTGAACCATTTAACTTGTCCCTTTTACAGAGTGGGAAGGGAACCCGTTGGTATCGCTCAGAAACCCCTTGAACACAACAAAGAAATGATCCTTGGCGCAGATCACATGATTGAAACCAGCTCAGCCGGAGTCTCTACTCATGTAGCAGCCCTAGCTGGATGATGATCAACGAGTTCGACAATTTCGATTTAATGCCCACTATTGCGTTGCTCGGCACCGGTCTGCTCGGTGAGGCGATCGGCTGCCGTCTGCTCGAGCAGGGAGTGACGTTGAAAATCTGGAACCGAACCACAGAAAAATGTGAGCCGCTCCTGAAGCAGGGCGCTGCCCTGATCGAAAACCTCGATGGAGCAGCAAAGGGCTGTCAAGCCGTGATCACGGTGTTGCGTGACGGGCCCGTCAGTGGAGAGGTGATTGCTGAGCTGGGTGACCTCGATGCCGTCTGCTGCCTGCCCATGGGCACGATGGGAATTAGCGAATCGCGGCAACTGGAACTGCAGGTGCAAGGGCAGCAGGGTGCCTACCTGGAAGCGCCAGTTTTGGGCAGCAAACCAGAAGCACTCAAAGGCACGCTGCTGGTGATGGCGGGAGGCGATGCTGCTCTCTTTCAACAGCAATTGCCACTGCTACAACTGCTGTCTGCTGATCCGAAGTGGATGGGGCCAACCGGCAGTGCAGCTGCCAGCAAGCTGGCTCTCAACCAGCTCATTGCCAGCCTCACCCACGGCTATTCCTTGGCACTGCGATTGGTTCAAGCCTCAGGCTTAGAGGTTGAACGTTTTATGGAGGTGCTTCGCCCATCAGCCCTCTATGCACCAACCGTCGACAAGAAGCTCGACCGGATGCTCTCGAACGACTTCAGCAATCCCAACTTCAGTACGGCCCTGCTGCGCAAAGACTTGCAGCTTTTTGTACGTGAAGCGACCCTGGCTGGGGTGAATGCTGAGGCACTCGCGGGGTTGGTCGAACTCCTAACTCTCGCGAAAGGAACCCCCCTTGATGCAGGCGATTATTCTGCGCTGCATGCTTTGACAGCAGGTTTAGCTAAGGATCATTGAGGTCTTGTTTGCCTTGAAATGCATAGCGACCTGTGACTCCATCACTGGAACAAACAGCCGTGACATCGACTCCTCGTCGATGACAGAGATGGATGTCGGTGGCACTGTGGCGAGGTAATTAGGTGGCGCTATGGCTCTGATTCCTCGCTGGCAGTACATGTCTGACAGCAGCAAAGCGATCGTCAAAAACGTTGCTGGCACAACATTGGTGCTCTTGATTGGTTTAGTGCTGCTCCGAGCCTTTTTCGGGTGGATCGTCCTCGCTACGATCATCTGGGCAGGCTGGAAGGTCCTCAACCGCAAGTAGGCCGGATACGACAACTCCGATCACTACGGCCCGAGCCAGACTGACGAGATGAAACGTCTATTGCGGCTCCTTAAGCGACTGACAGGCAAAACGCAGAAGCCCCCGCTCCACACCCCGGAAGAGTTGGACTGCTTCAAACGAGACGCCATTGAAAACCGTGGGAAGCACTACTAATGCAGGGCGCATTTGAGTTAGGGCTAGTTGCCATCCTGTTTCTCGGTCTCCAGGTTTGGTGGCTCAGCAAAGTCTTTTTGAATCGACCACGTCAGCCCAGACCCATGGGCGCTTCAAAGCCAATGCGAGCCAATTCACTCCAAAACGATCGGAATGTCCTGGAGAAGATCTTCGGGAAATCCTGATCACCACCACGGTCCCTCCATAAGTCCCCACTGGGCGCTCAACCAAACCAACGCAAATTTCCCTAAAAATAAAGAAGGCTTGATCGGCACAGATGAAGTGCCTCACGTGCCGAATCCAGCGATGCCTTGTTTGGCGGAGTCAAACCGTTTGGGACGACGAGTGCGTTAGTGCGATCCAGGCGAACCCGCGCAGAGAACCACGATCCACCGCCAGGTACAGATGCACGACAAACGTGATTTTGTTCACGATCAAGCTTGCGCTCAATCAACCAACCATCAACGCGATCAAGCATCTGAAAACTCTGAGCCAGTGCCGATGTTCCGATCAACGAGAGAAGTAGCAAGAAGCCTTTCATCAGCTCAGCTTGTCAGCGCAAGCTGGAGATAGCGAATTGGCCGCAAAACCTCTATTCGACTGCAGTCACTCATCACGCACAGAAGCATCGAGCCTGCACTCGACAGCCCTTGATGCGGTGTCAAAAAAAGGCCAAAAGAAAACCCCGCCAAAGGCAGGGTTTCTCGGCTTCTCTTTGGGCGTGTTGCCTTGTTTCCACTCCGTGAAGAAGCCCTCCTCACAAATGAACTATGCCCCAGAAATCCCACAGAGCAAGACCCTACGTATCAGTTGGTTGACTGATCTACGCAATCTTCTCAGGATGGGCTCGGCCAACTCCTCACAAGGTTTGGCTCCTCACACCCCCCAAAGAAGGCTTAGTCGCCTTCTTTTTTTATGCCTGCTCACCCTGCAGAAACAGGCAGCAACCCACTGACGGAGAGCCCAAGGACGAGCAGAGCATTTGAACGCTCTTTACAAACCGTTACTGAACCCCCTAAGCTCTGTTACATAAGTTCATGGGCGCATTCAATGACCGATTACTCCACCGCCATCTTTGGTTTGATCGCCTTCACCGGAGTCGTCTCCGCTGCTGTCGTCTACATCCTTGCTCAGCCTTCCGACCTGCCAGTCGTAAAGAAAGCAAAAGCAGCTCAAAGCTGAGTCTCAGCCAGAAACACTCTTACCGGTTCAAACCATGACTACACAAGACCTTCTCGTTCTGCTCGTGAGCTTTGGAACTGCCTGCTTTGCTCTGAACATCTACAAGCTGAACCAACAGCCACAGCAATAAGCTTTACAAGCCGTTACAGAAATGTTACGGTATGCAAAGCGTTCCTTGGACGGGATCTGCAACACAAATCCTCTGGGAAGAGGCTCTAATTCAATACTGAGGTCTCTGTGGAAGGAGACCTTTTTTTATGCCTGGCTCAGCCCATTTCGGGCGCCCAGCCTGCAGTGCTTTGCCAGGTGGGCGCCCACAGCTTGCAGGTCTTAGTGAGGTGTTGGCCCTGCTGCAGCAATTGCTGCCTGATGTTGCACGCCACCAAGGTGTGGCAGTGCTGATCCACCCCATGCCGAAAGTGCTGACACGCCACACAAACGCTTGAACATCGGCAGTTCTGCAGCTCCCGCTCGTCCACATAAGTCCACTCCTCCATAACCCCTTAACGCAGTACATGCGTACTAGCGCGGAGTAGGGCGAGTAGTCAACCAGCAAAGCTGAAACTGCCTACTGCAGCGGGCAGCAGCAGCACAAGCAAGGCATCGTTACGGCATCTAATTAACGCTCCATGCTGCGTCGTCTCTCCCTGGGGCTGTTGGCTTCTGCCATCTCTGTTGCTTCTCTGCCTGCCATTGCTCAAGAAGACGGCAGTGCTGATGACCTTGGTGTGATGAGCATCAGCCTGAAGGATGTGGTCAAGCCCACCATTGGTTTTCAAGGTGCATTGCAAGGTGCAGGAACACCAAACCAAGCAGGTATTGGTGGGTTCTTGCCTCTCTCTGTTGGCGACAACAGCGTCTGGTTTCTTGATGTCCTCGCTAACGCCAACTTTCGCTGATTACGAGCAACAACAGCAGCATCATCAATACCGACGTTGCTGGTACCACGATCAGCACCTCATCAAGGCTTGGTTATCGCTGGCTGAATAGTGACCGCAGCTGGATGTATGGGCTGAATGCTGGTTATGACAGCCGCCCCTCACTTCAGGTGATGCTGATACAGGAGTGAACGTCAGCAATAAAAGGACTGCTTTCTTCCAGCAGCTTGCCTTCAATGCAGAAGCTGTTTCCAATAGCTGGACCTTGAACGGCTATGGACTGATCCCTGTTGGTGATGTCGAGCAGAAGCTCAATAGCGTTTATGAGGGCGGCGCGTTGAACACCTATGGATTGGATGCTGGTTATTTCATTACTCCAGTCTTGAAAGCATCAGCTGGTTATTACTACCAACACCGCGATCAAGAACATGTTGATGGTTCTGGCGTGCTCGGACGCTTGGCTTATGAAATGACAAGTGGAGTCACAGCAGGAGTGAATATCTCCTATGACGAAGCATTCGATACAAGAGTTTCAGCAGACCTTAAAGTTCGCTTTGGTGGTGCAAGTACAACAGCAGCAAGAAGAAAAAGTGGGAACAACTACCAGCAATTAACGCCTTAACCGCATCACCCAAGAACAGGGATGTGAGGGTGCACGACTGTGATGACGGTGAATGGTTGGCTCCAAATTTTTTCGCTTGTTGGGATTAGAGTAAATTTTCGCTGCAGCTCAATACTAGCCGTGCCAACAGAGCCGCCCAACGTGCCGCTGAAAGGATAGAGCCTAACCACCCAAAGCTCTTGCAATTGCAGGGGCTTTTTATTTCTTTATTCGCTCTAATAACAGCCCATATCGCCCTTCAATACCTGGCACGATTGAGCAGAAGTTAGATGATAAGGGTGTCGGCTATGGACATCCGAAGCCTGGCACTGATGTAATTGTATCAATTATTTCATTGACAATCTCTGCATTGATCAAGTGAATTTATTTAAGAAACTTTTCGTCTCAATAAAAAAGAAGCGAAATAGTTTACAATCGTATTGATTTGAATTTGGATAAATGGAACAAATTTTGCGTTTTCTACTATCAGATTATTCACTTTGGACCGTTGTACTTGCTCTCGTTCTGGGTGTTCTGCAGACGCGAAATCAGTTTACGATCAGTCGCGCAGCTGAGGCATCACTGCTGTGGATTGCCTTCTGGGTGCTTGGAGTAGGTGGCGTTTACGGGTTCGTCGTTCACATCGCTTTTGGACCATTCATAGCTGAGCAAATTGGATGGCCCAATAGCCCCTTCCAGAACGAGGTGGCTTACGCCAATCTTATGATTGGAATCCTTGGTTTCAGTAGTTTCTGGAATCGGAAGCGCGATTATTTATTGGCAGCAATGTGTGCATACTCCATCTGGTTCTTTGCTGATGGTGTAGGCCATGTGGTCTCAGTTTTAAGCAATCATGACCTGGCTCCTTCTAATGCAGGAGTCATCCTCTATACAGATCTACTCACACCACTACTTGTGGTGATCTTGCTTTGGATAAGCCGGCACGAACATCATAGATTGAGGTAAGGAATATCATAAAATAATTTTTGCGAACATAATAATGATTCGTCTAATCGATTATTATGAACTTAATCAGATGCTGAAATTCTACGATATATTTTGAGGAAGACTCAGTAGCCCCGCCAAGAGCGGGGTTTTTTATTGCCGCAAGGGACTAATCCTCATCTTCTTCATTAAGAGTTGCCAGGTATGGCTCACTAGCTCCTGGCTCATCGTTGTCCAGGACTAATGAACGGATCACATCATCACTTTCAAATCCCATAAGCCCCTGCTCAGGATCAATTGACTTCATTTCAGGGTGGTCATTAACTAGCTTCTTGTAATCTGTATATTTCTTCCGGTAGTCAAATAATTTCTCGCCCAGGTGGAAAACCAAGGCCAGGTTTACAAGCACCAAAGCCAGAACGATCAATGTGTTCACAGGAACTTCGATCTATTTCTTTAACGATACGAGGGCGTCAGGCGTCTGGATGTATCCATAAAGGCGGATACCACCCTCATTCCAGCTGCCCTAGCGCCGACCTCATTGTCTCAAGATCAACCCCGCCACAAGCGCAAGGGTCTTGCGTTTCTATATCAAATAAATACAAATTTGAAAATTCAAACCCACTTTTGTATCAGTTTGAACTACTAAGTGGTTGGCCATATTGCTATAAAGGCTGGGTAGCAACTGCTACACACAACGTTCACCTCACACCTGTGAGGCGCAGACTCGCCAGGCCACGGAACGGGGACCTGGATTTCTGAGGAACCTCAAATGACACTGACCTATCGCGGCAAGAAGTACGTGCAACTTCAAGGTGCTGGTTTTGATGCAACCAAGAAGGCACAACTGACCTACCGCGGCTTGTCATACACCAAGTGAGCTCAAGGGTTCACTTCAAAAAGCCCCGCCTTGAGTGGGGTTTTTTATTGCCCTTCACCAAACTCGCAATCTGGTGGTGACCGGCAGTTCAGGCTTGGTAACGCACCTACAGGTCATTAATCCAAGAAGTGGAATGAATAAATCCGAAAAAAGTCCAAATCAACATTCCCTCGGTAGAAGCTGAAATCGCAGCCCCCCTCGCCATCGAACATTTCTCTCAGTTCTTAGAGGGCGTCAGCCAAAACAAAGTGCAATTCGCCCCGGCTCTATCGCCCTAAGGAACGAGTGGAGCCATTCACTCGAGGCCAACAAAGAGTGGGGTTTGCATTGAGCTGCATGAATCTGTAGCTCTCATTCAAAGGCGCTCTTTGATGAGTTATAGACGTATAGAGACGTGTGCCACCTCGAGAATCTATCGATCTATAAGAGTAAAAGTGATAAGCACTAAATCCTAGACCTGTTCAACAAAATCCAGGATGATGACCTAAATTCACAAGTCATTCATCCTTGGAATACATTAGATCAAAAAGAAAGATGAAAAAATAAAAATAGACCCACAAGATATTAACGCAGAGATTATTGAGGCTGAGAGCACCTGCTTAGAAGATAAAGACAGTACAAAACCTTGAGGGGAAACAAACGCTTTGAAACCACCTTGCCAAAAAGGCAGGGAGAATGGTTCAAAAAGTGCGAACAGGACCCTAAACTAATTGCAAAACAATCCTAAATTGCTACAATTATAGTGAATAAAATACAGGACTGTATTGCTCGTCTACAAATTACTCGAGCACTACTTATACCACCTTAAGCAATGGATTACTCGCAAAAGATAACTCTTCTTGCCACCATCACAGTGAATTTAAATGTCCCCGAGCTACAGAGCCGAGAACAGCTCAATCAATGGATCAAGTCGGATGCAGCTCGCATTCACTTCATTGATCATTTGAAGCCTGCCTCATTTGACGACCTGGAAGTGGTTAAAGCAGCCTCAGAAGCAGACTTCGTGAGCTAGCGGCTTGGGATAGAAACGGCATCGAGCATGGCGACGGGAGACTCAGTTCGTTGCTACAAGGGCAGACGCCCGAGCACCAAGGTTTGTGTATCAGCACGACGAAGGCAATTGGACACCCGGGCATCAAGAATGGATCAACAGTGTTCAAACTGCAGGTCATGGCTGAGTACACACACACGATCGGGTTCACATTCACAGCCTTTCATGCCTTCAGCGTGACCACGGAGAATGCATTGATGAGTGTCGAAGAGGCTCGACACTTGCTTTCAAAGGACGAGATGAGAAAGGCAATAGCAGATGAGGCTATTGATGAAGTCACGAACGATCAAAACCCCTCAGAAAAGCTGGATAATATCAAGTTCTATGCAGACCATTTTGTAGAGGAAATGGTTGAAGCCTTAGGTGATGGAGCCGTAGTCGTTCAGGAAGTCGTAACTGAAAAAAGTTAGGTCGGCATAGCCACCACCATTCACTAGTACAAGTAGAGTTAGTTGTAAATAAAACCTCATTTTTCTAAGCGACAACATGCTCTAATCTCAGTCTTTTAAAAAACAAAAATAAGTTCTTCACCATCTCTTGGTGAATGCATTAATCAATGTCTGGCTAGACAACACATTCACGCCTGTCAGGTGAAAGGCAGGGGCACAACGAACAAAGGCAGTGTTAAGTGACCTACCAAACTCAAGGGTCCACTCTTGATCTAAAAACATGGCTCTTCATCACAACAAACATTGAATTAGGCAGTAGCAGCATTCCAAGTCATCCAAAGGGGACATGTTTGAAATGAACAGAGGATAAAAGCACTGTTTGAGAGAATCTCACAACTTCAGTACTCAACATGTCAACGTTTGGTCACTCCAATCCTTTCATTCTTCTCGCACGCATCCATGTCAAGCCAGGCTGCGTGGATCAATATCTAGAACTCGCCCGCATGACTGACATCGCCGTTCAGTCTTCCGAACCAGGAATGCTTCATCACACCTTTGATCAAGATCCAGAAGACCCACAAGCCTTTGTGTGGTCAGAGGTCTATGCAAACGATGAAGCATTTGCGGCTCATGTCTCCAACCCTCCGGTTCAAGACTATTTGCAAAAACATGCTGAGCTTGGAGATGGTTTCAGCATCGAGGTTTATGGAACCGTCGGAGATGACTGTAGAAAACTGATGCAATCTTTCGGACTTCCGCTCAAGATTTATGCATCCAAGCTTGGATACAGCAGAGTTTAATCAACAATAGCTAGGCATTTTTAATTCCCAATCGTAACAATCGCTTCTTTATTTTTCCACCAGACCCAATCTCGAATCGGTGGTGTGTCACGGAGCTGCTCACGCGTTAGACCAAGTCTTAATTTCATCGATGCTCCCAGAAGTACATCGAGAATCTCTTCTCCATCAGCACAGGCAGCAAGTGCCTCATTGGTCCGTTGTGCGCCATCAAGAGCGCTAACTAGTAAGTTCACGCGACGCGCCACTGGCAATGATCGTGGGTCCAAACCATCTTCACAAGGCTCATCAGGGTAAGCATTTCCACGCATCGCATTCGCATAAGTCAAGGGAATTAATGTGATCAGGCCACCTGCTAATTGGCATGCCATCACTCAAGGGCAAGCACTGGGTGATCGGTGACGTGCATGGTTGTTACCAGCCACTGCAGCGGCTACTCAGCGTTTTGCCAAAGAATGATCACGTCGTGTTTTGCGGTGATGTGATCAACCGTGGGCCCGATACACCCTCCACCATGCAGTTGGTTTGGTCCTTGGTCACTGCTGGACAAGCAACCTGGCTGCGGGGAAATCATGAGCAGGCACGACTCCAAACCCTCGAGAAAGCTGCACTAAATACTCCCAACCCCTGGCTAACGCGGCTCCAGCAGCTCCCCACTGTTTTTTGGGGACACGGCTGGGTAGCAACCCATGCAGGATTTAATTCCAACGGTCATCCAGACCTGACCATTCGTGAGCCCTTCTGGGAGCATTACGACGGAAGCCATGGACTTGTGGTGATTGGTCATACCCCCCGACCTGATGTGGAGCGTCATGGCCAGATCGTGATGGTGGATACGGGTGCGGTGTATGGAGGGAAACTCTCGGCGTACTGCCCAGAGACAGAAGCTGTTGTGCAAGTGGAGGGAGTTCAGGAAGTAGCGGCTGCTCCAAGAAAGCGAAAAGATCCATCGCTGCAGGCAGGGCCTTGCTAACGGTTTACCGCAGCAATCGCACAGAGTTTCTGGCAACGCTTCTGGCTCAGACGCTGACGCTTGATCCCCCGGGTCCGTTTGAGGAGCTGGAGATTGTCGTCAACACCTGGCCCACAAGCCGATGGCTCGGCGAGCAGCTTGCCAAGGCCAATGGCATCAGTGCTCTCGTGCGTTTTCCCTTCCCTGGATCGCGCTTACGCCAGCTGGTGCGCTGCATCTTGGATCTCGATCCAAGCACTGAAGATCCTTGGCGCGCAGAACGACTGGTTTGGTCAGTTTTAAAGGTGCTCCCCGCTCTTCTCGACCACCCCACTGCTGAAAGCCTGAAACTCTGGTGGGAGCAACACGCAAGTGTTTCTGGACGACTCAATCGTGATCATTGGCAACTGGCGCGCTGCCTGGCCGATGCTGTGGATGACTACGCCCTTTACCGACCACAGGAACTGAGCCAATGGATTGAGGGCCATGGAGATGCTGACCTGCCGGCACATTTGCTCTGGCAACCACAGCTCGTTTGCGCCCTTGCAGCACTCCTCCCCTGTGATCCCTTTGGTCTTCAGGTGCAAAAGGCCGTTCAACGTCTGCGGACAGGAGATGTTTCAGCCGCCGCTCTACCGCCTCGATTGCGCCTGTTTGGCATCAGCAATCTCGCCCCTGTCCAGGTGGAACTCCTGCAAGGCCTCTCGGGCCTGATGGCGATTGAGTTGTACCTACTCACGCCATGCCCAGACCTATGGCAACGCTCCGAACAAAGGCGTAGAACCCTCGGACAGGCGTGGAACACACCACCCGATGGACCCTGGCTTTTGGAATCGCCAAGACTGGAGGCGATTTTGGGACGTATGGGGGCTGAGTTTCAGTTGCTTTTGGAAGGCAACGGCGATTGCTTTCTCGGCCAATGGGATCAGGGCGATCTCTTCGCCGCACCCATTCAAATCGCTGCATCAGAACAGCGGCCAGCCACGCTCCTGGAGCAAGTGCAACAACAGCTGGTGGATGGAAGCGCACCGCGCCTCACCCCTATTGATCAAGACTCCTCATTACGCTTTTTGGGCTGCGCAGGACCGTGGCGAGAGGTGCAACTCGTTCGCGATCAGATCCTGCAATGGCTGGCCTCTGATCCAAGCCTGGAGCCACGAGATGTCTTGGTGATGACTCCGGATGTGGAGCGCTATGCCCCACTCCTCAGCTCCGTCTTCGGTGATCAAGACGCCACTGGAGTCAATATTCCCTGGCGACTCACCGACCGAAGCCAACAGAGCACGCCAGGACTGAGCCAAGGGTTTATGGCCCTTTTGAGGCTGGCCAGTGAGCGCTTCACGGCATCCGGTCTTGAAGCTCTTCTGGCTAACCCAGCTCTACAAGTGCTTCAAGGCATCACGGCCACAGATGCCGTGCGCATCACCCAGTGCCTTCAGCAGACGGGCTTCCGTTGGGGGGTGGATGGCAAGGAGCGTGGAGGAGATGACACCCACAGCCTCCGTTGGTGTCTTGATCGCTGGCTGCTTGGCCTCGTGCTGCCTGCCGAGCCAGGTCTCGCTCCTGGAGGCTGTGCCCCTTTCCAAGGAGGTCTCACCATTCAGCAGCTTGAACAATGGTGGCCGCTTCTGGATGGACTAGCGCAATGGATCATTCGTCTACGTCAACCCCACAGTCCCAGCGCTTGGACCACGCAGTTGAATCAGCTTCTCCAGCATCTCTATGGCGATGGAGGGGACTGGGCCTGGGAGCAACAAGCGATCATCGGAGCACTCGACTCGATGCAGCAACAAGCCTCTGAGTGCACTCTTGACCTTGATCTGTCCGTTGTGGTCTCCATTCTTGATGAGGCCCTCTCCGCTGATAGCGGTCGCTTTGGCCACCGCAGTGGGGCCCTCACGATCAGCGCCCTAGAGCCGATGCGGGCGATTCCCCATCGGCTGATCGTGCTGATGGGGCTTGATTCGCAAGACTTTCCACGTCAGCGGGAACGCCCTGGCTTTCACCTTCTCGAACAGCAGCGCCGACTCGGAGATCCATCGAGCACAGATCAAGACCGTTACGTGCTGCTGGAGGCGTTGATGTCCGCGCGACAACATCTCTTGATCAGCTGGAATGCACGCGATGAACGCAAGGGCGAAGAGCTTCCTCCCGCTCCCCCGGTTCAACAATGGCTCACCTTGCTGAAGGAGCAACTCACACCCGAACAGTTCGAGCGAGTGGTGTTGGAGCAACCAGCGAATCCCTTGGATCCTCGCAATTTTCTCGTCAATCGCTCCGGCTCAGCCTTCAGTTCTGATCGTCACCACCTCGACGCCAGGCTCAATCTCGATCGCCGCGATCACCATCGCCTGAGCGAGGGCTCCCTGGGCCTAGCCCACCCCCTGAGCTGGACTCCAGTTGCATCCTCAAACTGTTTGGATTCAGACGCAGTCAGTCGTTGGCTTGAGGCTCCCCAGCGCTATTGGCTCAAAGCACGGGGATTGGAGACACGGGAGTGGTCGACCCCCGTGGAAGATCTCTCAGCGCTCGAACTCGAAGAGCGAGAGCGTCAATCCCTTCTAAACCAGTGTTTCCTCAATCAGCTCGACTGGCTGGCGACCGATTCGAGCTTGATCTGGGAACACGCTCTTCCGGGGGAATGGACCACACAGCTTCGAGGCCAAGGGATGCTTCCACCTGGAGCAGCAGGCCTACTGGCTGCCAATCGCCTCGAACAGCGCTGGCAAAACCTTCAAAAAGTCCTGTTGCAACTTGGGGCTTTGCACTGTGAATCCATCCGCTCAGAGACCGAGTCGCGGACGGTGCTGAGAGCTGGGGCATCCACGGTATTGGTCAGCGCAGGCCGGCTTCAGTCCCGCACCGCTCTTGGCGGCTGGTTCACCCACCTCATCCAGCAAGCGTCGGGAGTGTCCACTCCAACGGCTGTGATCTGTCGATGTGAAAGCAGCACCAAAGCTGATCACTTTGAGCTTGCCCTTCACTGGCAACCACTGGATCCAGGCCGAGCTCAGGAGCTTCTCTTTTCCCTTAATGCTCTAGCAATCGCAGGGGCTGAATCGTGCTGGCCAGTGCCCCCTGCCAGTGGATTGTCCAGAGCCCTTGCGTTGAGCAAAAGTCTGGATAAGGCGAACCGAGCGTTTGAAAGCCGCTGGGACGGGGGATTCACAGGCATGGGAGAGCGGGAGCGTCCAGAGATGCAGCTGTGTTTTGGCGACCACTTCGAAACGGGCAATTTTTTAAGCGAAGCCTGCTTTGAAGAAGCTTTTCAAGCGTTGTATGCACCGATGTTGGAGGCGCAACGGCCATGAGCAGCCGTTTTGAACCCAATCAGTACCCCCTCGATGCCGGTGTTCGTCTCCTAGAAGCCAGTGCCGGCACGGGCAAAACCTTTGCATTAGCCCACCTGGTCTTGCGGCTGGTGACAGAGCGAAAGCTCAACCTCAAAGAGCTTCTGGTCGTGACCTTCACAGAAGCCGCCGCTGCGGAATTACGGGATCGGATTGGGCGTCGTCTCAACGACGCCTTGCAAGCCCTGCTCCAAGATCAAGCCAACAATTCAGACGCCCAAACCAACTCCCCGCCCCGCGATGCCGTACTGGAGGAGTGGCTGGCACTCCATGGGCAAGACCCCAACACCCGTCGCACGATTGCCAGCAACCTGCTGGAAGCACTGGAAGGGCTTGAACGTGCCGACATCACCACCATCCATGGCTTCTGCCGGCGCAGCCTTCGCCGGCAAGCACTCCAGAACGGCACAGCGATGGAGGTATGTCTGGAAAATGACAGCCAGCATCTATGCCAGGAGGTGGCCTACGACTACTGGGAACACCAGGTGCTGGCCCTGCCTGCCGACGACGTATCAGGGCTGTTGGATGCCGGCCTCTCAGCTGAACAGTTGAGCCAAGCCCTGAGTCGCTTGGACAGCGATTGCGCTGTTCGGATCGCCGGTACTGAGGAAGCTCACGATCAAGAGCATCCCCTAATCGAGTGCTTTGAGCACTGGCTCCAATCGAGCTGGACAGAATTCGAAGCGCAATGGGAAACCCACGGTCACGCCTTAGAAACGGCCTTTCGCGACTGCGCAACGGATTGGCGAAGCCAAGGCCAAACCGACACCAAGCCCTACTCACCGAAACCAAAAAAAGATCGCGCTAGCGAACTCAGCGCCTGGATTTCACAGCTAACTGATACGGATCAGTTACGCATTAGTTACGGCAACGTGCGCAAACAGAGTCTGCTTGGTAACTACTTCCATCCCGGTTGTTTCAGCAAAACAGCCCGCCGCTGCAGCGAAATCAATCCAAACCTTCCCCAGCCAAACCTGCAAAAAGCCATTGCAGCGCTATGGGATGGCCCAGCTGAGCAGGTCTGGCGCCATGGGCTTACCCACGGACTCCACGCCCTGGCCGCCCGCCGTGCTCAACAGGGCGTGATCAGCTTTTCTGGCTTACTCGATGCCCTCGATCCCAAAGACACAGATGCTGACCCGCAACGCTGGCTGGCCCCAATTCAGCAGCGTTATCGCGTCGCTCTGATCGACGAATTTCAAGACACGGATCCATTGCAGTGGCGCCTGCTCCAGGCCTGCTTCGCAACGCCAGTCCATCTATTGCTGATGGTGGGTGATCCCAAGCAAGCGATCTACCGCTTTCGAGGAGGAGATCTCAACACCTACAAACAAGCCCGACAAACAGCGGATCGAATCGACAATCTGCTCGACAACAGGCGTACAACCCCGTCCCTGATGGAGGCGATGAATCAATGGATGGCTCCAGGCCTCAACCTGTCAAACCTCAAGGTGCCGCCTGTTACACCCTGTGCCAGCGCCCTTCCCTTGGACCTCCCGGAAGGCGAACAGCCTCTCCAGCTCATCGATCTACAAGTCGATGACCCCGATACCCCACCCACCCGCACAGCACTCGAAGCCACCATTCCGCCTCTGGTCGCTTGCCATGCCCTCCACCTCCTAGACAGCGATCCATCCCTGACCCCATCGGATCTGTGCGTTCTTGTCAGCCGTCATCGACAAGCCGAGGCGGTACGAGAACAGCTCGCTCAACGAGGACTACCCAGCCGACTCGTGAGTCCTGGAGATGTCCTCAGCACCACCGGTGCGACGGAGCTCCAACATTTTCTCGATGCCCTCACCACCCCCGCCGATGGCGGCCGATTGCGACGACTCGCCTGTTCTGCCTTGATGCAATGGACAAGCCGTCAGTTGCAGGACGCGGAGACCAACGGTGATCTCGACCGACTCGCAGGGCAACTCCGCAACCTGCAGGACGACCTCCCTTTTCTGGGTTTGCTCGGTTGCTTGTCGCAACTCCTCGAGGGCCGAATGCTCGCTGATCTCTCTAGCCGCGGCCGCTTGTTAGGCGACATTCAGCAATGTGCGCGACTGGTGCAAGACGCCATGCATCGACAAGGCCTCGACCTGGGCAGCGCCGCAGATTGGCTGAGGCGACAGCGCTTACAACCCATCGAACCCACCCCTGACATCAGGCAGCCCCACAGCGATTTAGCGGAGAGCGCGGTGGCCGTTGTCACCGTGCACCGAAGCAAAGGCCTGCAGTACCCCGTGGTGATCTGCCCCTACTTGTGGCAAGCACCAGCTGATCGCAAAGGCCCTCTTTGGCGAAACCCTCCCAACGATCCAGAAGGAACCTGGCAAGTGGCGCTTAACCCCCATTGGGACCGTGGTTACAGGGCCGCCGAACGAGATCAACACGACAGTGCTGCAGAAGCAGAACGGCTGGCCTACGTGGCCTTAACGCGCGCGGAGCGCCATCTCGTGGTGTTTTGGGTCGCCGCTGCTGGACAGCATGCCAATCCTTTGGCCGGCTGGGTGACGGAGCTCTCCAAGCTCGAAGCCCCCCTGGCGAGGCTCCGCTTACCACCAGAGAACACACCCCTGCAGTTCTGGCGTCCAGCTCCGAGGCTCGAAACCTTGCAGCTGTCGAGAGTTCCTCAGCGCAGCCTCGACCGCAGCTGGGGTAGGAGCAGCTACTCCGCCTGGATCTCCTCTCAAAACGGACATCACAAGCCAGCTCCTGCTGATCCACGCAATCTCGAAGAGGGGCGCGACATCGATGCTGTAGTCGACACCGATGCCGTAGCCAACAGCGAAGCTCCGGGAAGCCAGCTGGATTCAGCCGACCAGAATGGTCCTCTTGCAGAGTTCCCAAAAGGTCCGGGAGCTGGCGATTGTCTGCACAGAATTCTTGAGCAGGTGAGCTTTCAAGGTCCTGCAGACCAAGCCCCCAATCAACTTGTGGTCGCCGAAGAACTTGGCCGAGCAGGAATCGACCTCGAGCATGGCGATGCCGTGATCTCAGCTCTCAATACTGTGCTGACGGCACCCCTAGGCGGTCCTCTCAAAAACCTGAAGCTGTCCGATTTGGATGCTGGACGGCGTCTGCATGAACTCAGTTTTGATTTGCCCGTTGCCCAGCAAGGCGATCCAGTGCGCTCCGCTGGTTTAGCCCATGCCTTCGAAGCAGACAGCGACCAGCGTTTTGGGACGAACTACGCGCAAAGTCTGCGCCAATTAGACATTCGCAGTCGAGGTTTTCTGACGGGATCAATCGATCTGGTGTTCACCGATGGGGATGATCCCTCCACCGCCCGTTGGTGGGTAGCGGATTGGAAAAGCAATTGGATTGGTGAACGGGACGAGTCTGGCCGTGGCATCGCCTGCGGCCCTCGGCACTACAGCCAAGCCGCGATGGAGGAACAAATGCTCGCCCATCACTATCCGCTCCAAGCCCATCTCTACCTGTTGGCCCTGGATCGCTACCTGCGCTGGAGACTCGATGGGTACGACCCCACCCGCCATCTCGGCGGCTACGTCTATGTGTTCTTGAGGGGCATCAGCCCTAAAGGAGGCTCAGGAGTGGTGATCGAGCCTGCACCTATGACGCGAATTCGTCGTCTGGACCAATGGCTAGAGGGGCTGTCGTCATGAAATCTGCAGCGACGGATGCTCTCTTTGCCCTTCACCACGGATTGCTCGCCACACTTCAACGGCGCATGCCGCCAGAGCAAAGCAGTGCTCCGCTCATCGAGCTCGTGCGTGCACTCACCCTTGCCCTTAGCCGAGGTGACATCTCTCTTCCACTGCACGATGAAGCCGAGGTTCCAGAGGGGATCGAAAGTGATGGATGGCCGAGGGTTCACCGTGAAGCCTTGGTGGCTAGTGGTTGGCTGGACGGTGACGATTCCGTTTTGGTCCTGAGCCACAACACCCTGTCCTGGCGTCGCTGGCATGGAGCCATGCAAGAGCTCGAACTCGAACTTCAGCGCCGCTGTTTCCAGGCTCCAATCCATGCCACACCCCAAGACGCCACATCCAGCCGCCTAGCCGAGAGCAACGATCTCAGTCAGGAGCAGCGATTAGCTGTCCATGCCATCGATCATTACGGAGTAGTTCTGCTTAGCGGCGGTCCCGGAACCGGTAAGACCAGCACGGTGCTGCACATGCTGCTCCGCGCTTTTGAGAATCAACCCAAACTTCGAGCTCGGTTGGCTGCTCCCACAGGCAAGGCCGCACGTCGCCTCCAAGACGCCATTCGCAGCCACCCAAAAACCGCATCCTTGCCCTGCACCACTCTTCATCGTTTGCTGGAGGCCCATCCTGGAGGATTTGGCCGTCACCGACGCAAGCCGCTGCAGTTGGACCTACTCATCGTCGATGAAATGTCGATGGTGGACTTGGAGCTAGGCCGTGCTCTGTTGAGTGCGCTGCCAAGCCATTGCCAACTGGTCCTGGTGGGAGACAGCGCTCAGCTGCCACCGATTGGTGCAGGAGCCGTTTGGCAGCATCTCCAGGAACCTGCTCAAAACAGGCGCTTTAACGATGGGGCCATCACCCTCACGAAGGTCTATCGCAATCGAGGTGCCCTCGCTCAGATGAGTGCACTGCTGCGTGATCAAGGCCTGAAACCGTTCTGGTCCCAACTCAGCTCGTTGCCTAAAACCTCAAACATCAGCGTTGATTACCCCAAAACGAAACAGATTCCGGAGGCTGTGCATGCTGCACTCATTCAGCATCTCGACCATCTCAAGGCGAGGGCAAGCGCTCTAGAGATCGACATCCATGGGCAACCCCATCAACAACAAGCCCAAGACCTTCTCAACATCCTTGATGCCTTGATGGTGCTCTGCCCGCGTCGACGCGGGCCATGGGGTGTTGATGCCGTCCATCAACGGTTGCTTGATAGCTCTGAACCTCAGCGCTGGCCCTCTGGTCTGCCAGTGCTTTGTAGTGAAAATCAGCCGGAACTCGGACTCGCCAATGGAGATCTTGGGGTCATGGTCGGAGAGGGGGCGCATCAACGGGCTCTTTTTCTCAGCAGCGACCCCTCTGGCGAGAGCCAGCATGCCCTTTTGCATCCAGCCCGTCTTCGGCACCTAGAGCCAGCTCTGGCACTCACAATTCACAAAGCTCAGGGGTGCGAGATGGACAAAGTGGTGTTGCTTTGGCCTGCTCTCGACGATCACCAAAGCAGCTCGCTTTTATACACAGCCATCACCCGAGCCAAACAGCAACTGCTTTTATTCGCAGATCCAACAACGTTGGCTCTAGGCCACTCAGCAGGATCTCGGCATCCTGAGGATCAAAACAAAAGCAGGGGTTGAGTCAGTGAGCGAGACCGAGAGAGTGATTCGTCCTTGGGGCTGGTACGAGGATTTAGACAGTGGCCCGGGTTACAAGCTGAAGCGCTTGCTGATTCGGCAAGGGCAACGATTGAGCCTCCAACGCCATCAACATCGCAGCGAAAACTGGACGGTGGCACAAGGAAGCGGGGAGCTGTTTTGCCATGGTCAATGGTCGAAGGTCTCAGCCGGAGACACACTGCATATTCCAAAGGGAGCCATCCACCGTGCTTTCGGAGGGAATGGCGACCTGCTGATCATTGAGGTTCAGCATGGCTCGATTCTCGAGGAAAGCGATATCGAACGCTTAGAGGATGATTTCGGCAGAGTGTTAAGATAAATTTTCAACCTTTGATCGAAAGGCAAGCAATACAGCGCGGCTCAGGCCGATTGGACGTTGCAAGCCTGATTTAAAGGATTAATCAGGCAATTGCCTTTCAAGAATGACCAATACACCAGCTCAGGACTCAGGGTCCTGTTCAGTGGATCTCAGCATGTCTGAGATTTCCGAGAGCACCGCAGCAGAGACCACCGAAGAGGTCTTTACAACAGTCATTGAGACCGTAGAAGAACCAGTCATCGAGACCGTAGAAGAACCAGAAGCTCCCTCCGGATTTTCAGAATTCGGCTTCAGTGACGCACTCCTGAAAACTCTTGCTGACAAGGGATACAAAGAACCCTCACCGATCCAAAAGGCGGCCATCCCCGAGTTGATGCTGGGACGCGATCTCGTAGGCCAAGCGCAAACAGGCACGGGAAAAACCGCCGCCTTCGCTCTGCCTTTGCTGGAGAGATTGCAAGGCGATAGCCCGCTCCCGAGCGTGCTTGTGCTGGCTCCAACCCGTGAACTGGCGATGCAAGTGGCGGAAGCGTTCAAGGCGTATTCCGCTGGACATCCCCACCTCAACGTGCTGGCGATCTATGGAGGGTCCGATTTTCGATCCCAAATCAACGCATTAAGGCGTGGTGTTGATGTTGTGGTTGGTACTCCAGGACGCGTCATGGATCACATGCGCCAAGGAACGCTGAATACAAGCGGATTGCGCAGCCTCGTACTCGACGAAGCGGATGAAATGCTGCGTATGGGGTTCATCGACGACGTCGAATGGATCCTCGAGCAATTACCTGAAGAACGTCAGGTTGTGCTGTTTTCAGCAACGATGCCGAACGAAATCCGCAGGCTTTCCAAGCGCTACTTGCGTGAACCAGCGGAAATCACGATCAAGACGAAGGAGAAAGAGGCGCGCCGAATCCGTCATCGCTGCATCACCATGCAGAACTCTCACAAGCTTGAAGCACTCAACCGTGTGCTTGAAGCGGTGACCGGCGAAGGGGTAATTATTTTCGCACGAACCAAAGCCATCACACTCACGGTTGCGGAATCCCTGGAAGCCGCTGGCCACGACGTGGCTGTGCTCAATGGAGACGTGCCCCAAAACCAACGGGAGCGCACCGTAGAACGTCTGCGCAAAGGAACCGTCAACATCCTGGTTGCCACCGATGTCGCAGCTCGTGGTCTCGACGTTGACCGCATCGGCCTCGTGATCAACTACGACATGCCATTCGATAGCGAGGCTTACGTCCACCGCATCGGTCGTACTGGCCGAGCTGGACGCAGCGGGGAAGCCATCCTGTTCATCACGCCCAGGGAGCGGAGGTTCGTCGGCAATCTCGAACGCGCCGTGGGACAGGCCATCGAACCGATGGATATCCCTAGCAATGCGGAAATCAATCAAAGTCGTCTTGACCGTCTTCGCACCCGCCTCAGCGCTGAAGCCACCAGCGAAGACAAACCAGAGGAAGAGACCGCACTGCTTCAGGAACTCATTCAAAGAGTGGCCCAAGAGCTCGAGGTAGAGCCCGGTCAACTCACTCTGGCCGCCATGAGATTGGCCATTGGTGAAGGCCCGCTGTTGGTCCAAGGCGATGAAAACTGGCTGAAAGCTCCCATGCGCAACGACCGCCGCGATGACCGACGCGGAGATCGAGGCAACGACCGCGGCAGGAGACCAGAGCGTGCATCACGCCCACCAGAGGACGACATGGAACGGTTCAGAGTTGAAGTCGGTCATCGCGATCGCGTGAAACCTGGCAACCTCGTTGGCGCAATTGCCAATGAATCAGGACTGGAAGGACGCATGATTGGTCGGATTCAGATCTTTGAAACTCACAGCCTTGTAGATCTTCCCAAAGGCATGCCAGAGAATGTCTTTAATTCTCTTCGCCAGCTCAAAGTGATGAACCAGGAGCTTCAAATCCGCAAGGATTCCTAACTCTTGAATCTTCTTCTCCGGTTTGTGATCAGCGTCTGCTTATCACCGATGCTGATCACAACCGCAGGATCGTTAGCGCAAGCTGCGGATGATTTGGAAGAAATCAAAAAGCTATGCATGGCGGGTGTCACTGCCGCAATGTCTCAATCTGGACTAACTCTTCCCGAAGGCATGGGTGATTTCACTTGTTCATGCTTCAGCGAAGAGATGAAGGGGAAAGGCATTACTTTCATCATGCAAGCCCAAAAAACCTGCAAAGAACGGGCTGACGAAAAGTACGGGGCTCTCCTTAAATCACAGTGACATTCACCACAGTCGAGGGGCTCTGACCACGACAGTGTCGTTGATGAGTCGTTGTCGACCGAGCTCAAACCGAGCTCCCCTCTGGCCTGAGCTAATTCATTCAGCAAACCTTTGAATAGGAAAAAACATGATGGGCATGGTCAGGAGATCCTGACCATGCGAACAGAACATCGATAAAAATGAAACTTTTCGATGTTCTGTTCGCATGTTGAGAAATTGCACCAGGCAAGCCTGTAGCGTGGTGATGCATCAGCTTCATGTTCGGCTCTGATCGGCTCGCTCCCCCAAGCTTCAGCTCTCCAGCTTCAGCATCAAGGACTTTCCTTTTCGGACCAAAACTTCTCTGATCAAATGTCCAACGGTCCCCTCAGGTAATGACCATCTACATCGGCAATCTGTCTTTCCAGGCAGAACAGGAAGATCTTCTCGATCTATTCGGTCAATACGGAGAGGTTAAGAGCGCAAGTCTTCCTCTCGATCGCGAAACAGGTCGCAAACGCGGCTTTGGCTTCGTTGAAATGGCGACAGACGAATTTGAGCAAAAAGCCATCGACGACCTCCAAAACGTGGAGTGGATGGGTCGCATGATCCGCGTCAACAAAGCAACCCCACGTGAGCGCACTGGCGGCGGCGGCGGCGGCGGCGGTGGCGGCGGCGGCCGCGGCGGTTACGGCGACGGCGGCGGCGGCGGCGGTGGCGGCGGTTACGGCGGCGGCAACCGCTGGTGATCCCAGTAGAGGAGACAGCTCATCGAGCCGTCTCCTCTATCTCAAGCCTTTCATCCAAGGCGAAACGGCGATCGATCAATTTTTGAATGCGCTCGAAAGGTCTTGTCTCATCAGCAGACAAAACAGAAGCGGCATTCCGTACTTCATCACGATGCTTCCGCGCTAGGAAGCGATGAAAACGATTGAACGCTCTTGAACGAGTCATACAGTTCCTCGATCTCTGTTTCCGGTCTACACCTTTTCATGAGATTTGACGCTTTTGGGCAACACATCGCTTGAATAGAACGTCTTGCCATTGATGATGGCCGATCCCATTCCACCTAGACGCATAAAGCCTGCCCTGCCACGGCTTCTGAGCCATCTCCAGCCCTACAGAAGACGGGTATGGATAGCGGTGAGCTGCTCGATCATCAACAAAGTCTTTGATTTACTTCCTCCTGTTCTGATCGGCCTGGCCGTTGATGTTGTTGTTCAACAGGATTCATCGTGGCTGGCAGCCTTGGGTGCCACAACAGTGCCAAGCCAACTCATCTTGCTTGCGGTGCTGTCCTTCCTGGTCTGGACAGCTGAATCACTCTTTGAATATCTCTACGGCGTTTTGTGGCGCAATCTTGCACAAACCACGCAACACAGTCTGAGATTGGAAGCGTATGACCATCTCCAGAAGCTT
This sequence comes from uncultured Synechococcus sp., assembly GCA_949373155.1. The sequence goes on from CASICK010000005.1 coordinate 114,481, forward strand.
GAGATGGATTTTTTCGAGCGAGACAGCACTGGACGGCTCCTCACCATTCTTGGTGATGACATCCATCAGCTCGAACGCTTTCTTGAACGTGGCGCAAACGAAATCCTGCAATTAGTCACCACCGTTCTGCTGGTCGGTAGCGCTATGGCACTCCTAGCACCAGGCGTGGCACTCTTCGCATTTCTCCCGATCCCAATCATCCTTTTGGGATCACTCAATTTTCAACGTCGCCTCGCTCCGCGATATCGCGATGTTCGGCAAAGAGCTGGAGATCTCGCCTCTCGCCTGTCGAACAATCTTGGTGGAATGCTCACCATCAAAAGCTTTGCAACTGAAGCATGGGAACTCGAACAACTTCGCACAGCGAGTGATGCCTACCGACAGTGCAATCGTGATGCGATTCGCATCTCTGCCGCCTTCATTCCCCTGATTCGCTTTGCGATCTTATTTGCCTTTTTAGCGATTCTTCTGATCGGTGGTATCCAAGCCTGGCAAGGACTGATCGCCGTGGGGACCTACAGCTTCCTGGTGTTCATTACCCAGCGACTGCTCTGGCCACTCACCACGTTGGGACGAACTTTGGATGATTACCAACGGTCAATGGCCTCCACTCAGCGCGTTCTTGATCTCATCGACACACCGATTCAGATCGCCAGCGGAAACATCTCGCCTCAACCCAAGTGATATCAAAGGAGACATCACGCTATGAACAAGTTTGCTTCTCCTATAGAGATCGCGATCCACTTCTTAACAAGTTCGACCTACGGATTAGTGCAGGGCAAACAATTGGCATTGTGGGTGCTACAGGTTCAGGTAAAAGTTCGCTGGTCAAATTACTGCTGAGGCTCTATCCGCTCAGTAGCGGCAGGATTGTTCTTGACAACCACCCAATTGCATCGCTGCATCTCCAAGATCTTCGTCGCTGCATTGCACTCGTGAGTCAAGACGTTTACCTCTTCCACGGAAGCGTCGCCGAAAATATTGCCTACGGATCTTCACAAGCATCCAGAGTCGTCCGTTATTTGGGCAGCAGAACAAGCCGAAGCTCTAGCTTTTATTCAAGGCCTACCCCAAGGATTTGAGACGGTTGTAGGTGAACGTGGTCAGCGTTTGTCCGGTGGTCAACGCCAAAGAATTGCCTTGGCTAGAGCCATTTTAAAAAATGTACCGGTGTTGATCCTCGATGAAGCAACGGCCGCTGTTGATAATGAAACAGAGGCGGCGATTCAGCGTTCGCTAATGCGCATCACGGCGAATCGGACCACACTGGTGATCGCGCATCGACTCAGCACTGTGCGACATGCCGATCAAATCATTGTGATGGATGCTGGTTGCATTGTGGAACAGGGCACCCATGATCAACTGCTGCACAAACCAGGCGCTTACGCCGACCTCTGGCGGGTTCAAGCTGGCTTACGCAGTGACGAAGCGCTGAGCCTCTAACGCCAAAACTGTTCATCCAAAGACTTCACTGATGGCTGCTTCGCTGTCCCACCTGATGCATCACCCACTGGGCATTTTCGCCCAGCTTGTTGCGATCAGCGTCTTGATTCCGCCCTTAACAAGACGGTTAAGGCTTCCTGATCTTGTCGGACTCTTAGCCGCAGGCGTACTGGTCGGTCCCCATGTATTGCATTGGATCGATGCCAAAAGTGAAACGATCACCCTTCTCTCCGATATCGGAGCCATCTATTTACTGTTTACAGTTGGGCTAGAAATCGATCTCGAAGAGTTCAACCGGGTCAAAAGACGCTCCGTGACATTTGGGGCCCTGATCTTTGTGCTTGGAGTTGGAACAGGGTTCGGAATCGGCCAGATCTTTGGCTTCCCCTTAGTGCCCAGTCTCCTATTGGGAGCCCTGATGGCAACGCACACTCCGCTCGGCTATCCGATCGTGAGGAGTTATGGAGCCCAGCGTGACGAATCGGTGATCGTGAGCGTTGGAAGCACGATTTTCACCGACATCGCAGCGCTGGTATTGCTCGCTGTAGCCCTAGGGCTAGGCAAAGGAAATCTCACACCGAGCAGCTTTACTGCGCTGCTCATCAGCATCGGCATATTTGCTTGTGTTGTCGTCTTGGGGATTCGAATGATTGGGCGACATCTATGGATGCGCAGCGTCATCGATGAAAACCGGGTGTTTCTGGCGGTATTACTCACCTTGTTTGTGGCCTCCCTCGGCGCTGAGCTCGCAGGGGTTGAAAAAATCGTGGGCGCTTTTCTGGCTGGGCTCGCTGTGAATTCCGTCCTTCCAGAAGGCAAGGTCAAAGAGCAGGTGATCTTTGTAGGGGGAGCCTTATTCATCCCCATCTTCTTCATTCATTTAGGACTGCTGCTCGATCTCGGCAGCCTCGCCGACAGCATCAGCAACATTGAATTCACAGCCCTAATGCTCACTGGAGCGTTGGGATGCAAAGCACTTGCTGCAGTGATTGCTGGGCGCTGGTTCCACTACAGCCCCAATCAAATCCTGCTGATGTGGTCACTCGCCATGCCCAAAGTGGCTGCCACGCTTGCAACTGCGTTCATTGGTTTTCAGGCCGGCTTACTCGACAGCACAGTTCTCAACGCCGTTCTGGCCGTGATGGTTGTGACGGCAACGCTCGGTCCAACCCTCACCACCCGCTCCGTCGTAGCCCTGATGGAACCGAATGAGCGCTCCCCGTTTGGCACAACAGGACTCGATGAAGATCAGGAGATCCCTGGAGAGGTGGTACGCCGACCCCTGAAAGTGTTGGTCCCAGTTGCCAATCCAGACACAGAGTTGAGTCTGCTGAAGCTGGCCGCTCGACTCTCCCAGGGAGAAGGCGATCACAACGGACAACTCCTGCCCCTCGCACTGGTAAGTCCAAGCCTCGAGGAAGCCCGCGGTGGTTTAAATCGAGCGCTATCTGCTGCGAGAACCAGGCTGAATCAGGCGGCAACCAACGGAGAGGGCCTCACTGCAAACACGCGTTGTCTATTGCGCGTGGATGATGACATCGCTGCGGGCATGAGCAGAAGCGCTTTAGAGGAGGGAGCCGATCTGCTTTTGATCGGAGCAGGACGCCCTGACCCTCTACGCAAATGGCTCCTTGGAGATCTGGTCGACGGGGTCTGCCGAACCGCACATTGCCCAGTGGTGGTGGCCAATCTTGGCCGACGAGAACTCAACGATCTCAACCAAATACTGGTTCCAATTAAAGATCTATCGGCGAGTGCACGCGAACAATTTGAGCTCGCCCTAAGGCTTCTATCCACCGCACCAGACCCAACATCCACCACCATCAGTCTTCTACATATCCATGATCCACGCTTTAACCGACACGAACGATCCTGGATGGAGCACCAACTGATGAGCTGGTGTCCACGCAACATCGCCAGCCAACAAATTCAAATCAAACTGCTGCAGGGACCTGGCATCGATTCAAAGATCCACTGGTTCAGCAAAAACCAAGATCTCGTCATCTTGCGATCACAACGACGGCGGGTCGCTGGCCTCCCCATTCCGGCCAGTGATCGCACAAGTAATTTGGTGCATCAGTTGGCCTGTCCGGCCCTAATGATCAGCGATCCACTCCACTAGTCATAGTTCTCAGCACCCAAATATCAACACAATCCAATGGTTGCAGGAACAGACCTAAGATTTGCTAATGAACGGCCAAAGAAGTCCGAACAAAAAATCCCTGCTCACAGCAGCAGTGCTTGGACTCTGTGGTGGAATGCTGCTATCGATCCCTCTCAGTCGATCTCTCATTCCATCAACAGAACTCCCCAAGCTGACCTCAATCAGCAACCCATTTGAAGGATGGTCAAGCTTTGACGATGAGAATATCGTGGTTCTTGGAATGGATGCTGGAGGCGGCAATACAGACACCATCTTCATCCTAAGTATTGAAAATGGGGACACTTCTATTATCCAAGTCCCAAGAGATAGCTATATAGATTCACGCAGCTTTGGACCAATGAAGGCCAATGCACTCCATGCCAGAGGCGGGCCAGACGCTGTCAAAACAGAACTAACGCGTCTAATGGGTCGTCCAATTAATCATCATATTTTGGTGAATCTAAGAGGGATTCGTACCATCAGTGATTTACTTGGGGGTCTAGAAATTGATGTCCCCAAACGCCTCTACTACCAAGACAAAAGCCAAGGATTACTGATTGATCTTCAACCAGGACGCCAGGTTCTCAAAGGCCGTGAGCTCGAAGGGTTTCTACGCTGGCGCCATGATGGACAGGGCGATTTAGGACGACTTGATCGACAACAACTCGTCTTAAAAAGCCTGTTCAACAAACTCATCCAACCTCAACATCTCATCCGTCTGCCAGCCCTGATCACGGCTGCTGGGCGTAATCTCAAAACAGATCTTGGCCCTATGGAGTTGGGTAAATTGATCACCACCATGGGAACAACAGATCTCCAAACAAGCCGACTCAAAGCCCGTCCTTTTTATCAAAATGGGGTGAGTTATCTCGATACACAATGGCCTGCAAAAAAGACAACAAGTGGAGTTAATGCGAGCGAATCAAGCAGCAGGCGCTTCAAATTGTTGTTCTAAACACGTCTACAAGTAAGTGTTTCCAAACTAAATGAAAACCTTGCGAGACAAAGCATGCGATTCTGCATCAATGTCTTAATCATCGGCGTAATGGATGAGGACAAGCCTTCAATCATCAACCGCTTGTCAGCGGTGTTCGGAGGCTCGTCCTTTCCACAGTTGAAGATACTTATCAGATCAACAACGTAAACGACGTAATCACAGATTCGAATAAGTCTTTTACGCGAGGCCAGCGGCTTTCGTTTGTGCTTGTGGCAAGGGTGTACAAGCGGCCCCGATCCACAACGACAGTGGCCAGCTCATGTCGATCGCGATCCTGCAGGTGCACGGCGTACTCCAGGTCATAGAACGTATGGCCTGAGGCCTCCCGTTCTCGTGCCTCAATCAACTCGGCATTGCGGCCGCTTCCATCTGGCGCGATCACGTCACGGCGCAAACGTTCCCCAACGGCAACAGCACTGCCTAGTGCCTGTAGGTCGTTATCAGCATTCACTTCCGAGACCACAAGGCTCACCGTTTCGTCGCTGTTGATCAGATCGTGAAAAACAACGGTGGGGCCTCCCGTTACCGCCACCCGCGTCCAACCGGTGGGATAGAGGAAGGCATATCTGCCGTCAGGACTCTGAAACGAGTTAAGGCCGGCTCCAGCACCGCTGCAGGCGGTGAGCAACACAACACAGACAACGCTGAGGAGCGATCGGAGCGGAACTTGCAACGGAAAGCGCATCGAATCGTTCATGAATCCATCCCATTCTGCCCGGAGATCTCCCTGCCTAGATTTCAAAGACTTGCAGAAGAGTTCTGAGCGGCTTCACCCGACCACTAGCACGGTTGATCGACCAGTTCGAACGTCTCCCCGGCATTGGTCCACGGACCGCACAACGGCTGGCTCTCCATTTGCTGCGCCAACCAGAGGAGCAGATCCATAGTTTTGCTGATGCTCTCCTGGCAGCTAGGAGTCAGGTGGGGGAATGCCAAACCTGTTTCCATCTCAGTGCGGAACCCACCTGTGAGATCTGCAGGAATCCAGAGCGCTCCATCGGCTTGCTTTGCGTCGTAGCCGATTCAAGGGATCTGCTCGCCCTCGAACGCACCAGGGAATACGCAGGCACGTATCACGTTTTGGGCGGCTTGATCTCTCCGATGGACGGCATCGGCCCAGAAATGCTGCAAATCAGCAGCCTCGTGAACAGGGTTGCATCAGACGAAATCAAAGAAGTCATCCTTGCGCTCACCCCAAGCGTGGAGGGGGATACCACCAGCCTTTACCTGGCTCGCCTACTCAAACCGTTTACGGAAGTCAGTCGAATCGCTTACGGCCTTCCGGTTGGAAGCGAACTGGAATACGCAGACGATGTCACCTTGAGTCGGGCTCTGGAAGGGCGTCGAGCTGTTGAATGAAACTCCCAGAGACGCGGTCATGAAAACGAGCATGAGCCGTTACAGCGCAATCCTCCCCAGTGAGCGCTTACCCGAATGGTTGAGACGGCCCATCGGCAATGCCTCAGCGATTGAACAGGTGCAAACCCTGGTCAAACAAAATGGGCTGAACACGATTTGCGAGGAAGGCCGCTGCCCTAATCGGGGGGAGTGTTATGCAGCCGGCACCGCAACTTTTTTGCTAGGCGGCTCTATCTGCACCCGTAGTTGTGCGTTCTGCCAAGTGGATAAAGGCCGTGAGCCCGAAGCCTTGAACCCTGAAGAAGGAGAACGGGTGGCAGAAGCCGTGCTTCAGATGGGACTGCGCTACGTGGTTCTCACGGCCGTAGCCCGCGATGACCTTGAAGACCATGGGGCCAGCTTGTTCACAAGCGCAATGGCGGCGATCCGTGCCCGCAATCCATTGATCGCCATCGAGGTGCTCACTCCAGACTTCTGGGGCGGTGTAGCCGATCAAGACAAAGCCCTCCAAGCTCAACTGCAACGCCTGGCCACTGTTCTCAAGGCACAGCCCGTTTGTTTCAATCACAATCTTGAAACGGTGAAGCGACTCCAAGCCGAAGTCCGCCGTGGGGCGACTTACACCCGCTCGCTTGGGCTGCTTGCCGCGGCCAGAGAACTTGCCCCATCGATACCCACCAAAAGCGGCCTGATGCTTGGCTTGGGCGAGAGCAAAGATGAAGTCATCAACACCTTGAAAGACCTACGCAGTGTGGATTGTCAGCGCATCACGCTCGGCCAGTACCTCAGACCATCCTTGGCCCATATTCCTGTAGCGCGTTACTGGCACCCCACGGAATTTGAAGAGCTTGGGGCCATCGCCACCGACCTTGGTTTTACTCAAGTGCGCAGTGGGCCATTGGTTCGGAGCAGTTATCACGCGGCGGGCAACTGAGCCGCCCAGCGCTGCGCAGCTCGCTGCTGGACCTCGGCGCAATCCGCCGTCATCAGCGCGCCAGCACCACCCCAAACCATCCGCAAAGGCAAGTCCCAAACTGCTGCCTCCACCTCATGCACCGTGCTGAAGCCACGTTGCTGGAAGTAGCGCACCAAGCGCCGATGCTGGCCCTCTGCATCGCGTATCGCCAACAATCTGGCCCTTAAGCAAGGGGTGGACTCAAGCGCCCACGCCATGGTGGCAGCCCAGATCAGATCTCCCGTGCCAGCAGGAGATTGGGGCCGAACTCGCATGGTGTCGAGCTGCAATCCAGTTGTGGCGCCATAGGCCCAGGCCTTCATCTCTCCCTGGAGTTGCAAGCGATCAGCGGCCAGCTGTTCAGCCACCACCAAGCGCAAACTCCACAGCCCTAGGGGACGTCCAACTTTGAGGCGCAGCAGCAAACCACGTTCTCGTGCCTGAGCTTCCAATTCATTGAGCATCAGCACGCGGGCAGAGAAGAAAAAGGGCTCACCTCGACCACCGAGGCAATGGGAAGTGGGCCATACAGATGCGGGAAAAGCACACCTGTATGAATGGCATCTGCGCGCAGGGGGGCAGAGACCAGCTTCGGATTGATTCTGAGCGTTAGGACAGCACCAGCGTCGGCATAGAACCGATCAAACGTGGCTTGCACCTGCTCTTGCCAAGACAAATGAATAAATCCCACCTGCTCGAGGGACAAGCCGCGCGTTGATACGCGATAGTCGCCTCGCTGAACAGCAGCCTGCCAATCGGATTCCAAGGCGAGATGAAACAGCGGTTGATCGATGGGAATCGCAATGGCATCCGCCGGAAAAATCGGTTGCATTCCGCCTGGCGACCAGGGATCAGCACGTTGCATCAACCGTTCCATCATCGGATCATCGAGAAAGCGCATGAGCCACTCCCGCAATGGGGCCAAGCGAGGATCAGCATCAAATCCACCCGCATCGGCCAGACGCCACTGCCTTACAAACGGCCATAGGGCCGCATCCGCCAACGCCATCCGGTCAGTCAGCAACCAGCCGTTCCTGCTGATGCGTTCGCTCCAGCTGCGCAGGATGACAAGGCCAGCCTGGCGATGGTCCTCCGTTGAGGCACCGGGATAACGATCGGTGTACTTGAAACGATCGAGATGATGCTTGAACGACCCATCATTTTCTTCAATTAGGAGAGCCGAGTCTTCAGCCTCCAACACGCCACATGGATCAGCCTGCTGCAAAGCCCAGCGCATGATCGCCAAACTTTCATCGATCACGCTGCCGTCGGCTAAGACCAGAACCGGAACCGTGCCTTTAGGAGAGGCCTCCAGCATCGCTGCGGGCTTGGCTTGGAGTTCAATTTCTCTCCACTGCACCATGAGCCCAGCCTGGAGAAGGGCCCAGCGAGCACGCATCGCATAGGGACAACGGCGAAAGCTGTAAAGGATGGGCAACAAGCGAAGTCTGAAATCAAGTCATCGCCACTGAAGCACTAGGCCTGAAGCCGGTCGATTTGCTGTTGGCGCATGGCGAATCTGCTGCGATCTGCATCTGTGAATTGATCGATGCAATGCAAACACTGCACGCCCTTGATGTAGCTCGGCAGGGTTTGCTGCTCAGAGGAAACCGGCAAACCGCAGGCATGGCAAAGGGAGTAGTCACCTCGTTCCAACTGATGATTGAGCGCAACGCGCTGATCAAACACGAAACACTCCCCTCGCCAACGGCTGTTCTGCTCTGGAACCTCTTTGAGATAGCGAAGAATGCCTCCACGCAAATGATGGACTTCGCCAAATCCCTGCTGTTGCAAAAAACTGCTGGCCTTTTCACAGCGGATGCCTCCCGTGCAAAACATCGCAATCCGCTGAGGTCCCTCTCGTGCAACACGAGGGCGAAGCTCTTGATCCACCCAGTCAGGAAAGTCCCGGAAGCTTTCCGTTTGCGGATTCAAGGCCCCTGCAAAACTGCCAATAGCCACCTCATAGGTGTTGCGCGCATCGATCACCAGCGTGTCGGGATCATCAATCAAGGCATTCCAGTCTTGAGGATCTACATAGGTGCCAACACTGTCTCGAGGATCCACTTGAGGTTGTCCAAGCGTCACGATCTCTCGCTTGCTCCTGGCCTTAAAGCGTCGAAACACTTGATCAGGATTCCAGCTGCGCTTCACCTCCAAGCAGTCGTAATGGGCATCACCAAGCGGAAGTTGGCTGCGTAGGAGGGAGAGCAATCGCTCCACTCCGAACGAAGGTCCACAGACCGTGCCGTTCACACCTTCAGCAGCGATCAACACTGAACCGAGAACGGCTTCAGCTTGCGCCAGGGGAGGCAGAGCGCTTAGCAGCTCCTGTTGATCCGCCTCAGCCAACGGGGTAAAGACATAAAAAGCTGCAACAAGCAGATCACCCTGGATCCCATTCGCTCCCATCAGGCAGCCGCAGGGGAGTGCCAGTTGGCCTGCACACCGGCAGTGCGAAGCAGCTCACGGTCAGCCTCCACAGCAGGGTTTCCAGTCGTGAGGAGCATTTCGCCATAAAAAATCGAATCCGCACCAGCCTGCAAACACAAAATCTGAGCTTCGCGGCTGAGCTGTTCCCGACCAGCACTCAAGCGAACCCGACTGCCAGGCATCAGGATCCTCGTGACGGCAATCATGCGAACCAACTCGATGGGATCGATGGGGGGGAGTTCCTCGAGCGGAGTGCCCTCCACCGCCACCAACGCGTTGATCGGGACGCTCTCTGGATGGGGGTTGATCGACGCCAACACCTGCAGCATGGAAGCCCTGTCCTTCACGGTTTCCCCCATACCAATAATCCCTCCGCAGCAGAGGGTCACACCCGCTTGACGCACCCGCTCAAGCGTCTCCAGACGTTCTTGAAAGGTCCGAGTGGTGATGATCTTGTCGTAATGCTCAGGACTGGTATCGAGGTTGTGGTTGTACGCCGTTAGACCGGCTTCAGCGAGACGTTTGGCCTGGTCATCGGTGAGCATGCCGGCGGTAACGCAGGCTTCCATCCCCAAGGCACGCACGCCACTCACCATCTGCAACATGGCGTCGAATGGGGCACCTTCGCGGATTTCACGCCAAGCCCAGCCCATACAAAATCGGTCCGCACCAGCCTGCTTGGCAGCTTTGGCACGTTCTAAAACAGGAGCAACCTGCAATTCGGGCTGGCCTGTGACATCACTGCTGTGATGCATCGATTGGGGGCAGTAAGCGCAGTCTTCTTCGCACCCACCGGTTTTGACACTTAAAAGCGAGGCCAACTGGACGTGATATCCAGGGTTAGACGCACGATGAACCCCCTGGGCACGCCAAAGCAAATCCATCAAGGGAAGATCCAGAAGCGCTTCGATCTCGCTTCGTGTCCAGTCATGGCGCACTTCAACCGCTTCCGTCATCAACCCTGAGAGAGAACCTCGAACCCTCAGGATCCCAGAGCATCGGCAATTAGACCACTAAGCCCCCAAAGCGACGGGTTCGGCTTTGGTAATCCAAGAACGCTCCAACTAAGGCCTCACGCCCGAAATCGGGCCAGAGGACATCGGTGACGTGGATTTCGGCGTAAGCAAGCTGCCACAGCAAAAAATTGCTGATTCGATGTTCACCACTGGTGCGAATCAAGAGATCGGGATCGATTTCACCGGCTGTGAACAGTTCGGCAGCGAGGGTGTGCTCGTCGATCTCGGAGGGTTCAAGCTCCCCAGTTGCTGCCCGTTCAGCCAGCCGCCTAGCGGCAAGAACCAGCTCGTGCCGTCCTCCGTAGTTGGTACAGACGTTGAAATGAATTCCATCGTTCAACGCGGTGCGGTTCGTCGCTTCATCGATCAAGGACTGAAGACGGGACGGCAGGGGCTCAAGATCGCCAAGAAAACGAATCCGCACCCTCTCGGCCTCCAAGGTCTGAAGCTCGCGTTCGAGCACCCGCTCAAACAGGGTCATCAAAAAATTAACTTCGTCGCCTGGGCGAGACCAATTTTCTGTGGAGAAGGCGTAGGCCGTGAGAGCCTTCACACCCCAATCACTGCAACGACGCAAGGTCGTTTTCAGGGCCTCAACGCCTGCCCGATGCCCCATCACACGCGGTAAGCCCCTTGATTGAGCCCAGCGTCCATTGCCATCCATGATCACTGCCACGTGGGCTGGCAAACGCTGAGGATTGATCTCGGCAGGACAAGCCTCAATCCGCGCATCATCTGAACTAGCGACCAAGCGTTGACTCAAAGTGATGAGTCCTGTGAAGCACTTTTCACGCTACGTGAAGACCCGGTTTTCGCTGAGCTTGAGGACACCGGAGCGGCCATCAACTCGGTCAATAAATCCTGAAGACGCGAACTGGTGATCGGACGTTCCAGCTTGCCCTGATTCGCAAGCGACAAGGTGCCTGTTTCTTCAGACACCACGACACAGATGCAGCGGTCAAAACGTTCGGTAATGCCTAAGGCCGCGAGGTGTCTTGTGCCATAGCGACTGATGCCTTGACGCGACAGCGGCAAGATCACGCCAGCAGAAAGAATGCGATTTCCCTTCAGCACCACGGCACCGTCATGGAGAGGTGTGTCGGAGGCAAACAAATTGAGAAGGAGTTCACTGCTCAACTGAGCATCAACGGTCACCCCTGGATTCAGGAAATCCTCGGGGCGCAAATCACTCCCTAAATCCACCACAATCAAGGCACCGCGACGCGATTTAGATAAGCGACCTGCGGCATCGGTGAGTTGAGCGACGGTGCTGGCGGTCGCTCTGAGCTTGCTTTGAGGATTACCCAACAAAACGGCGAGTCGCCCTGTTCCGAGCAGCTCCATCAACCGACGCAATTCACCCTGCCAAAGAATGGCTAGAGAAAGAGAACAAGCAAGAACCAATGCATCGACCAACGTCGATGTCAGCGGGAGGTTAAAGAACCGCTTGACGAACCACGCAAGAGCAACAAGAAACAGGTAACCCCTTAACAGCCAAAGGGTTCGCTGCTCGTTGACTCTCGTGAAGAGAAGAAAACCGAGAGCAGAGGCGCATAAAACGTCGATCAGCAGGCGAAGTTGCAACACCGCCATTCCGTTTATGCACCTCTCAGAACTTCAATATCAGTGTACCGAGCGCAGGCGATCTGGCATCAGGTCATAACGCAGTAAATCCTCTGGCTGCTCACGCCGCTGAATCAGTTCAGCCTGTCCTTGATGCACCAACACAGCGGCGGGTCTAGGAATCCTGTTGTAGTTCGAGCTCATCGAGAGGTTGTAGGCACCCGTGGCAAGAACCACCAGCACCTCACCACTGCGGCAAGACGGAAACGACAAATCCTTGAGCAACACGTCGCCGGATTCACAGTGCTTCCCGGCCAAAGTGATGGTTTCATCTGCCGGCGCAAGGGGGCGGTCCGCAAGACATGCCGTGTAGTTCGACTGATAAGTGATCGGACGCGGGTTGTCGCTCATGCCACCGTCAACGGAGACGTAAGTGCGAATGCCTGGAACCACCTTGCGCGCGCCGACGGTATAAACCGTCACGCCACTGGATGCCACCAGAGAACGACCCGGCTCGCACATCAAACGTGGCAATTCAAGTCCGCGCTCCCGGCAGGCCACGGTCACCGCTTCTGACACAACCTTGACCCAAGCATCGATCGACGGTGGATCGTCGGATTCGACGTAGCGAATTCCAAGACCCCCACCAACGTTGAGATCACGCACTGGGTGACCGAGCTCACGGGCCAATTTGAGGGCATCAGCCATCACAGCCGCTAAATCTCGATGCGGATCCAGTTCAAAAATCTGCGATCCGATGTGCGCGTGTAGACCTTCAACGCGTGCCCAGGCACACCCAGCCAATGCTGTCAGTACAGGCTGCAACTGGTCGGGATCAAACCCGAATTTGCTGTCTAAGTGTCCCGTACGGATGTACTCGTGGGTATGGCATTCGATGCCGGGCGTGAAACGCAACATCAAGCGAACTGGTGCTCCGTCTTTGGGGACGAGATCAGCTAGGCAATCCAGATCGTGCTGGTTATCAGCTACCACCATCACGCCGCTGCTATAGGCGAGGGCGAGCTCCTCCACAGATTTGTTGTTCCCATGTAGCACCATGCGTTCTGGAGGCATGCCTCCATTGAGCGCTGTGAGCAGCTCTCCAGCGGACACGGCATCAAGGCCAAGCCCTTCTGAGGCCACGAGGCCTGTTAGAGCGAGAGAACTATGGGCTTTAGATGCATACACGGCAAGGGAATCACCGGGGTAATGACGCCTTAGGGCCTCGCGATACTCCTGAGCCGAGGCACGGATGCTGGTCTCATCAAGGACGTAAAGCGGGGTGCCGTATCTCTCTGCGAGTTCGCTCAGAGGGCAGCCTCCCACCATCAGACGGCCCTGATCATCAAGCTCAGCCGACACGGGAGCCAGATTGCGATTGGGGCTGACGGGATCACAGCCGGATTCATAAGGTGTGGCCAAAGCGTCCTCAGAAGTAGGCGTTCGGGGCAATCTAGGTAGCGATGCTTCTCAACCCTGCCCCCCCCACCATCAGACTCCATCGAAAGCATGCTTTGGCATGCCTGAAACTCGATGCCCGAGCTCTCAATGGCCTTTGGACATCAGACCATTGGGAGCGAGAACTCTCCGATTCACAGAGAATTTGTGTTGGGATTGCTGCCGGGGAAGACACATTGTTGGCAATGGCCTGCGCCTGGGTTGTTTTGGATGAACTCCAAATCACTGTGCTTGCTGTTGAACCGGAGCAACGGCGCCGCGGACTGGGCCGAACTGTCTTGAAACAGCTGCTGCTTGATGCCACAAGTGCCGGGGCTAGACACGCCATCCTGGATGTAGCCGAGGACAACCTTGGGGCACAAGCGCTTTACAGCTCATTTGGCTTCCAAACTGTTGGTCGCCGAGACCGCTATTACCGCGACGGCAAGAACGCCTTGATTCAGTCGCTAGAGATGCAAACAGGAATCAAACTGAATTAAATCAATTCAGCACTCAGCTGGTAGGGATACCCGCACTGATCGAACAGAAACCCGCACTACATTTCTGCATTGATTAACACTTTTTCAGGGTCTCAGCCCAAATCACTACTGGGATCTGCGTTGGTATCGAGAGTGATCACAACAACTCTTTATCCCTGATAGCTTGGTTTCACCATTAACGGCCCTCAAGATGTTCGAGCGGTTTACCGAGAAGGCCATCAAGGTGATCATGCTGGCCCAAGAAGAGGCCCGTCGCCTCGGCCACAACTTTGTTGGAACTGAGCAAATTTTGTTGGGTTTGATCGGTGAGGGCACTGGCGTCGCCGCCAAGGTCCTCAAGTCGATGGGCGTCAACCTAAAAGATGCTCGGGTTGAAGTTGAAAAAATCATTGGCAGGGGATCCGGCTTCGTTGCCGTTGAAATTCCTTTCACTCCCCGTGCCAAGCGTGTTCTTGAACTCTCTTTAGAAGAGGCAAGGCAGCTCGGGCACAACTACATCGGCACTGAGCATCTCCTCTTAGGTCTCATTCGCGAGGGAGAAGGTGTTGCTGCACGAGTGCTCGAAAATCTTGGGGTCGACCTGGCGAAGGTGCGCACCCAAGTGATTCGCATGCTCGGCGAAACCGCTGAGGTTGGTGCTGGAGGCGGCGGAGCTAAAGGATCCACCAAAACACCAACTCTCGACGAATTCGGCACGAACCTCACTCAACTTGCGACTGAAGCAAAACTGGATCCTGTTGTGGGACGCCAAAAAGAGATCGAGCGGGTCATTCAAATTCTCGGCCGACGCACCAAAAACAATCCAGTCCTCATTGGCGAACCTGGCGTTGGCAAAACTGCCATTGCCGAGGGCTTAGCCCAACGGATTCAGCAAGGCGATATCCCAGACATTCTTGAAGAGAAGCGAGTTCTCACTCTGGACATCGGCTTGCTTGTTGCAGGTACGAAATACCGCGGGGAGTTTGAGGAACGGCTTAAAAAGATTATGGAAGAGATCAAATCAGCCGGCAATGTGATCTTAGTGATCGACGAAGTCCACACGTTGATCGGTGCTGGCGCAGCTGAAGGTGCAATTGATGCAGCAAACATTCTCAAGCCAGCATTAGCTCGAGGTGAACTCCAATGCATTGGAGCAACCACACTTGATGAATACCGCAAACATATTGAGCGTGATGCTGCTCTGGAACGTCGTTTCCAACCCGTCACGGTGGGCGAACCTTCCATTCCAGAAACCATTGAAATTCTGAGGGGACTGCGTGAGCGCTACGAGCAGCACCATCGACTCAAAATCACTGACGCAGCCCTTGACGCAGCTGCAACATTGGGGGATCGCTATATCTCCGATCGTTTCCTTCCAGACAAAGCCATTGATCTGATTGACGAAGCTGGAAGCAGAGTTCGCTTGCTTAATTCCAAGTTGCCTCCTGCAGCCAAGGAAGTTGACAAAGAGCTCCGCGCCGTCCAGAAGGAAAAGGAGGATGCTGTTCGCGAACAAGATTTCAGTCGTGCAGGAGAACTACGCGACAAAGAAGTTGAGTTGCGTGAAAAGATCCGTACGTTGCTGCAAAGCAGTCGAGAAGAATCCCCAGTCAATACTGGGGATGAGGCCCAAACCACTGAGGCAGAAGTGGGAGAAGCCGTGGCCTCTGATTCCACAGAGGGATCAGTAGCAAAACCACAACTTCTCACCACTCCTATCGTGGATGAGGAAGATATCGCACACATTGTGGCCTCATGGACTGGGGTTCCAGTTCAGAAGCTCACAGAAAGTGAGTCCTTCAAATTGTTGAACATGGAGGAAACTCTTCATCAGCGTTTGATCGGACAAGATGAAGCCGTTAAAGCAGTTTCCAAGGCAATTCGTCGTGCACGAGTTGGCCTGAAAAACCCCAATCGGCCGATTGCCAGCTTCATTTTCTCGGGCCCTACAGGCGTAGGCAAAACAGAGCTCACAAAGGCTCTAGCCGCCTATTTCTTCGGTAGCGAAGAAGCGATGATCCGTCTTGACATGTCCGAATTCATGGAAAGACATACGGTCAGCAAATTGATCGGCTCTCCTCCGGGATATGTGGGATTTAACGAAGGAGGGCAGCTCACTGAAGCGGTTCGTCGTCGTCCTTACACCGTTGTGCTCTTCGACGAAATCGAGAAGGCTCATCCCGATGTTTTCAACTTGCTTCTGCAACTTCTAGAGGACGGTCGCTTGACCGATTCCAAAGGAAGAACCGTTGATTTCAAAAATACCTTGATCATCATGACCTCGAACATTGGTTCGAAAGTGATTGAAAAGGGTGGCGGAGGTCTCGGCTTTGAATTCTCTGGTGAGAATGCTGAGGAGAATCAGTACAACAGGATTAAATCTCTTGTGAATGAGGAGCTGAAGCAGTATTTCCGGCCTGAATTCTTGAATCGTCTCGATGAAATCATTGTCTTCCGTCAACTCAATCGTGAGGAAGTGAAAGACATCGCGGAGATCATGCTGAAGGAAGTGTTCGCTCGAATCGGCGACAAGGGGATCACCTTGACGGTCTCCAACGCCTTCAAAGAGCGTCTTGTGGAGGAGGGATACAACCCTGCTTACGGAGCAAGGCCTCTACGTCGTGCGGTCATGCGCCTTCTCGAAGACAGCCTGGCGGAGGAAGTTCTCACCGGCCGCATTAAGGAAGGTGATTCTGCTGAAGTGGACATCGACCACGACAAAAAAGTGGTTGTCCGCCACCTCAACACCACCACCCCAGTGACACCCCAATTGGCCAACGCTGGAATTTGAGGCAACCATGACCACGTCGTTGGTTTGTCATTCACACTCCATCGCTCCTTCCCGGGTCATCCGGGGGGAGCAGGCGTGGCAACAAGGCCTTCCTGCCATTGCTGATCTCTGTAATAGACCTGTACTGCTTGGACGAAGCCCTGCAACTCAAACCATTCGGGCTGGATTAAAGGTCGATCTCAGCGCATGCGATCTCACAGTTGTAGAGGCCCAACTCAATTTCGACTGCTGCGAGGACGACCTCATTCGCCTTGAAGCATTTTTGAAGGAAGCTGCCTGTGATTGCGTGATTGCAGCCGGTGGAGGCAAGGTCTTAGATGCAGGAAAACTATTGGCCTGTCGCCTCAACCTTCCTTGCATCACCGTGCCGCTCAGTGCCGCGACCTGCGCAGGGTGGACAGCTCTTGCCAACATCTATTCCCGAGATGGAGCGTTTGTTTCTGACGAGGCACTCGATGCTTGCCCTGATCTCCTGATTTTTGACCATGATCTGGTTCGTCAAGCACCAAATCAAACCCTGGCGAGTGGCATCGCCGACGCCCTAGCGAAGTGGTACGAAGCCTCTGTCGGTAGCGGCTCCAGCACGGACGGAATCATCCAACAGGCCGTTCAAATGGCCAGAGTGCTTCGCGATCAACTCTTGATTGATGCCCTTGATGCCATGGCTCATCCTGGTAGTGAGGCTTGGGTACGGGTTGCTGAAGCCTGTGGTCTTACCGCCGGTGTGATCGGAGGGCTTGGAGGAGCGCAATGCAGAACGGTGGCAGCCCACGCGGTTCATAACGGCTTAACGCAATTGCCTGCCTGTCACGGCAGGTTGCACGGTGAAAAAGTGGGCTTCGGCATCCTCGTACAGCTCAGGCTTGAAGAACGCCTTGGTGGGAATCAATTGGCTGCTCAATCCCGTCGTCAACTTCTGCCCTTGCTTAAGCAGCTTGGAGTCCCCGTCACCCTCCAAGATCTTGGACTTGGAGAAACCGGGTTGCACGACTTACGCGCCATTTGCAGCTTCGCCTGCCGGCCAGGATCCGATCTACACCATCTCCCCTTCGAAGTCACAGAGACCGATCTGCTTGAAGCTCTCGTGAGCACCGATGCTGATAGTCGCTCGATCAGCACGTCTCTGGAGACTGAAGCTTGACCAACAAGCGCATTCTCGAGAACGCAGCCTCCATCCTTCTCGATCCTCTGGCCCGGGAGCAGCTCCAAGGATTGGACTGGTTGGAACTCTCCTGCACCGATCGGGGTCCAGACCATTACCCAGTGGTCACAGTGGGCAGTGGGCCACCGGTGCTGTTGCTGCATGGATTTGATAGCTCCAATCTTGAATTCCGACGTTTGGTTCCCCTACTCAAAACCAACAACACGCTGATCATTCCCGATCTGTTCGGATTCGGGTTTTGCCCAAGACCAGAACAAACCAGCTACGGACCTGAGCTGGTGCTGAACCATCTCGATGCCCTGCTCGACACCTTGCCAACAGACGAAGGCATCGGCGTGATCGGGGCATCGATGGGCGGATCGGTTGCGATGGAACTCGCACGTCGGCATCCTCAGCGCATCAATCGCTTGCTGCTTTTAGCTCCAGCAGGACTAGACGGCAAACCGATGCCACTGCCTCCGGTGCTTGACCAACTTGGGGTGTGGTTCCTAGGCAGACCGGGCGTGAGACGAGGGTTATGCAGACAAGCCTTCGCCGATCCAGACAGCAACGTTGGAGACCCTGAAATTGAGATTGCATCCCTGCATCTCAAGGTTCCTGGATGGGCGCGGTCCCTGGCGTCCTTTGCGCGCAGCGGAGGCTTTGCCGGTTGTGGCACCCCACTTCCCTCCCAGCCCTTGCATGTGCTCTGGGGTGAACAAGATCGGATTCTGCGCGCTCCTCAAAAACGTGCTGCTCAGAACTTATTGGGAGAGAAGCTTGAATCGGTTGCCAATTGCGGGCATCTTCCCCATATCGATCAGCCGGAGTTGGTCGCAAAACGCTGGCTGGGATCAGAATGACCTGCATGAATGCAACTAGCTCTGGCCCGCTGCTTCAACTGCTCTCCAATGGTCTGCAGATTTGGATCCGCAGTCAATGCGATGACGTGGATGAGTTGAAGCTGAACCTGCAAGGATCAGCCTTGCAACTCCTGCGGGGCAAGCTGGACGGTGTGTCCTTGACGGCCCGAAAAGTGAGTTTTCAGAAACTCCCCCTTCTGCGTGCTGAACTGAAAACGGGTGCCCTTCGAGCACAAATCAATCCCTCCCATCCCGGCCAGCCGATTCAGCTCTCCCAACCCTTCAACATTGATGGGGAGGTTGTCTTAAGCGGAACCGATCTCAATCGCGCTCTCGCCAATGATCGTTGGAGATGGCTGGGAGATCTCCTCAGTGAGCAATTGATGGGGCTGACGCCTCTTCGTTCTTTGAACATCGACGACGACTTACTGGAATTACAGGCTGCCGTGATTGCAACGCAAGATCCTGTGCGTGCTCGTTTTCGTCTTCAGGCCTCAGAGGGCACCATCGAGATCACCCATCTCGAAACAGGAAAATCATTTTTATTGCCGATGGATCCTGGCATTCACATACAAAATGCGCACCTCAAAGCAGGCCAACTCATTCTTGAAGGGAAAGCAACGATCAGTCCCTGACTTTCAATGCCTAAGCGCTAGTTTGCGATCAAAGGCATCATCAAAATCAAGGCGTAATACACCACCGCAGGGGTAAACAAATAGCTGTCGATCCGATCAAGAATCCCTCCATGGCCAGGGAGAGCATCGCCAGAGTCTTTAACACCAGCATCGCGTTTCATCATCGATTCAGTTAAGTCACCCACAAGAGCAAATAACGCCACCAGCGCTCCAAGCAACCCACCACTGAGCCAAGCCAAGGTCCATCCCATCAGGTTTGCCATCAAAGCTCCTACCAAAACGGAGCACAGTGCACCTCCAATCGCCCCTTCAATCGTCTTCGATGGAGAGATTGGAGACAAGGGATGGCGTCCTATTCGACGACCAATCATGTAAGAGCCAATATCACTAGCAACAACCATTAAGCAGGCAGCAAGAGTGATTAACAAGCCCGACGAAAGCCAGGAATTATTAATACTTAGATGTTGTAAAATGGGGGCAACATCAAAATCTGTCAAGTTACGTAGTCTCAACCAATGGCTTGGAAGGAAGCCGAGATAAAACAAGCCAAAAATTGATGCTGCAATATCAGCAATGGTTCCGGTTTTGGGCTGCAAGAGCAACCAACCACAAATTGCCGCACCCGATAGAGGCAGCACGGCATCAGGCAAAAGAGCAGGAAGACCTCCGGAATTGGCCCACTGCGTGCTGAACAACAAGAGCTGGCATGCCACAAGTGTTGTTTTCGTGGCAGGTCTCATGCCTTTGAACTGAGCCAATCGGAAAAATTCCAACAAACCCAAATGCACGATCACTCCCAACGCGAGCGTGAACCACCAGCCGCCAAGGCCCACCACCAGCAACCCAAAAGCGCCAGCTAGCAAGCCACTTAGCAAGCGCTTGCGATCAAAACCCTTTTTGGTTTTGCCTTGGCTGCTGCTTGCTACGTCTGAAATCACCCCAGTTGCACCTGCGGCTCTTCAGCCAGAACTTTTACCTTACCGGGAACGAGTTCCGGCCATCTCCGGTGCTGATCCAACAACCACTCCAAGCGATCCGATCCAATCCTTTCTCCAGGGATGAGCAATGGAATCCCTGGCGGATAAGGACAAATCATTTCGGCGGCAATTCGGCCACCACTGTTCTGAAGAGAAAGCTCACAGGCTGGAGCCCTAACGGCGAGCGCTGGAAGCAGTTCAGGAGTGGAGCTGGTCTCCAAAGGCGGCAAAAGAAGCGGTTCCAAAGGCTCAGCACTGGGTTGAGACACCTGGAGTCTTCGCCAAAGCCGTTGCATCCGTGGAGCCAAGCCACGCTGGGATGCCAAGCCCAAGCAAAAGGTCAAACAAAAAGGTTCTGGAAGTTCAGCGATTAATCCCCGTCGCATAAACCAAGCATCGGCATCCAGACCGCTAATTCCCTTCTCAGCAGTCACCAAAATCAAACGCAAAGGGTCATCACTCCGGCTCAACGGCAGTCCTGCATCACAAAGACGATCTGCGAGCTGATGTGCCTCCTTCAGTCTTCGCTGCAGCAGGCGCTCCCACGCCGGGGTCAGCATCCAATTCAACGTAGCCTCACAAGAGGCCAACAACAGAGCGCTAGGACTGCTGGTCTGAAATCTGAGCAACGACGCTTGCACGGCTTCAGAACTCACACGCTTGCCTTGAAGCCAAAGCACGGCTGTCTGTCCGAGACCAGGCGCTGACTTATGCAACGAATGCACCACCAGGTCAGCACCCGCATGCAAGGAAGAGCGAGGTAGGGCCTCAACACCGGCAAAAGCAAAGTGGGTGCCATGGGCTTCATCCACAAGCACGGGCAAGCCGCGGTGATGCAGGGCTGCAATTAACGGCGTGGGATCGGAGGCATAACCGTGATACGTGGGATGCACCAAAACGGCGCCCACGATCGCCTCGGGGATGGAAGGCAGGGCCGAGAGCGCTTTCTCCAAACACTGCGCAGACATCGCACCGGGATGTCCACGATCAGACAGGAATGGAACGGGTAAAAACACAGGTCGGATCCCTCCCAACACGCAGGCAGCAATCAAGCTGCGATGGGAATTGCGCGGTAACAGCACCGCCTGCCCAGGTCCAGCCAGGGCCGAAAGCGCTGCTTGGAGCAAACCGGTTGCCCCGTTCACACCGAACCAACAACCAGCCACACCCAAGAGGGAAGCCAGGTGTGCTTGCGCCTCAGCAACAGCGCCTTCTCCCTCAAGAGGACCACCAATCTCTGGAAGTTCTGGGAGATCCCAACTACCCGGTGGCTGCCGCAGCAAGCGCTTCAGAGCAGGCGGCAAGGCTCTCCCCCGACCATGCACCGGCAAGTGAAGAGGAAACCGCCGATCAGGCCGTAGCAATGGAATTAAGGAGTGCATAAGGGTCTGCGCTTCTTCAGTCCAGCCAAATCGATCGCCTGGCGCAGGGCAGGGATCGCGCAGAAACCAGCGGATCGAACAAACAACAACACGACAACGCTGGCAATGCAAACGATGGCAACGCAATAGCCATTGAAACGATTTGAAGGAACGATCTGCCTAAGATCCACGATCAGAAGTTTTGAGATGCGTTGGATATGGCAGTGCGAACCAGTTTGTCCAACAACACCCAATCGAAAGACGCTTCTGAAGCACGCATGCGTTATTCACCTGGAAAAGATGCGCGCTGGCTCATCCTGAGACCCTGGATTTATTTGCCGCGGGTGGTGCAAATCATCTGGGCGCTCACGGGTTTATTGGTCAGCTTGCTCCTGCGCGGCAGAAGCAAAGATTCCGAGGTCCAGCGCAAGCTGGCCAGAACCCTGCTCCGCACCCTTACCAATTTGGGGCCCTGTTTCATCAAAGTGGGACAAGCCTTATCCACTCGGCCTGATCTGATCAGACGCGATTGGCTCGATGAACTCACCAAGCTTCAGGACGATCTCCCCTCCTTCGACCACGCGATCGCGCTCCAAACCGTTGAAGCAGAGCTAGGCGCTCCAGTGGAGCAACTCTTTGAAGAGTTTCCAGACGTCCCGGTTGCAGCAGCGAGCCTGGGTCAGGTTTACAAGGCTCGTTTGCATGGTCAGCACTGGGTCGCCGTGAAAGTGCAAAGGCCCAATCTTGCCTTTATTTTGCGCCGAGACATGGTGCTGATTCGCACCTTGGGAGTGTTGGGAGCACCGTTCCTCCCTCTCAACTTGGGCTTCGGATTGGGAGAAATCATCGATGAGTTTGGTCGCAGCCTGTTTGAAGAAATTGATTACTACTGCGAAGCAGACAATGCCGAACGCTTTTC
This sequence comes from uncultured Synechococcus sp., assembly GCA_949373155.1. The sequence goes on from CASICK010000005.1 coordinate 136,993, forward strand.
AGCCCTGTTTGCTGATAACCCAGCCGTCACGATTCCAAAAGTTGAGCGACTGCTATCCGCAAGGCGCGTGCTCACTACCTCCTGGATTCATGGCACCAAGATGAGAGACCGGCAGGAGTTGAGATCTCAACGTCTCAACCCCCCAGCCCTAATCCGCACAGGTGTGATTAGCGGACTGCAACAACTTCTCGAATACGGATACTTCCACGCAGATCCTCATCCAGGAAATTTATTTGCCCTGAGCGGTCAAACGGGAGACCTCGGTCACGTGGCTTACGTGGACTTCGGAATGATGGACTCAATCAGTGATTCTGACCGTCTAACGCTTACTGCTGCGGTCGTTCACCTCATCAATAAGGACTTTTCAGCGCTGGCTAATGATTTTCAAGAATTGGGATTTTTGGCACCCAATGCTGATCTGAAGTCGATCATTCCTCCTCTGAGAGAGGTATTGGGAGGAAGCCTCGGGGACTCTGTGGGCACCTTCAATTTCAAAGCCATTACCGATCGCTTTTCGGAATTGATGTACGAGTATCCATTCCGAGTTCCAGCTCGCTTCGCCCTGATCATCCGCGCCGTTGTGAGCCAGGAAGGTCTTGCCCTTCGTCTTGATCCAGATTTCAAAATCATTGCTGTGGCCTACCCCTATGTGGCCAAACGCCTCCTGGCTGGAGACACCAAAGAGATGCGTGAAAAGCTTTTGGAGGTCTTGTTTGATTCCGAGGGTCACCTTCGCCTGGAACGACTGGAAAGCCTCCTGGAAGTGGTGGGTAGCGATGCGCCCACACCTGGGGCTGAGCTGATCCCAGTAGCGGGAGCAGGATTACGCTTGTTGCTTAGTAAAGATGGCGCCGACTTACGCAGACGAATGCTGCTCACGCTTGTGCGTGACGATCGCCTCAGCACAGAAGACCTCAGGTCCCTGACTTCCTTGCTCGGACGCACCTTCAGTCCTCGCCGGATTGCAGGGCGCATGCTGCAACAACTGAACCCACTAGCTGCCGCCTAGGGTCCCCTCAACGCTTTTACCTCACACTCACACCCTCACTGTTATGGGATTAGCCCCTGACCTCATGCCCATCGAGTTAGATCAAGCCGACCTCGATGCGCTCAGTGATTTCTTCGGTGATCTAGATCCAAGTGAAATCTTCCTGGAATACGCGCCCATCAGCCAGCCGCCCTATCTGGTGGCAGGCCTGGGGCTCGCCATCGGTGTGTTGTGTGGGCTCACGTTTGCGAAGCTGATCCAGATTCGCTTAGACGGTTGGAAGCAAGATCGCCTCGCCCTTTTGCCACTAGGTACGGCAGAAGTCACGATGAGCTATGCCGGCACTCTCCTTGGCATCACATTGTTTATTGGCGGGTCGCTTCAGGTGTTCGGCTTTGCCTCAGGTGCTGGATACCTAGTTTCCATGCTGCTTTCACTTCTTACAGGTGGGGCTTTATGGGTGCAGCTAGAACGACTCATGACTCAAGTGGAGTCAGGGAATTTCAAAGCAGTTGACTTCGACAACTTTGACGAATTCTTCTAAATCAAGTCCTAAACAAGAACATAAGCCTGGAGTTGTGAATCACCCTGGCGCAAGATTTCTAAGCCTTCACGCTCAAGTCTTCGCGTCCGATCACGGCTCATCTTCATCAATTTGGAAATACCAGTAAGGCTCATCGGCTCTTCCCCGTCCATCCCGTAGCGCATTCGCAACACTCTCCCCTGCAATTCAGGCAGCTGGCTCAGCAGATCACGCAGATCTCCTTTCAAGCATTCGCCTTCCACCTGCTCTGACGGCAGCTCACCATCGCCGGCCAACAATTCCAGTAGTTCGGTGTCATCACCGTCACCCACCTTCATCTCCAAACTCACAGGCTGGCGCGCCCGGCACATCAGATCCTTCACCTCCTCTTCTGGAAGTTCCACAAAGGAGGCCAATTCCGATACCGATGGGGTGCGGCCCAGCTCTTGGCTTAATTCCCGTTGGCCTTTCTTCAGCTTGTTCAACATCTCGGTGATGTGAATCGGCAAGCGAATCGTGCGGCTCTTCTCCGCAATTGCACGCGTGATGCCCTGACGAATCCACCAATACGCATAGGTGCTGAACTTGTAGCCACGGGTGGGATCAAATTTCTCCACACCACGCACCAAACCAATCGTTCCCTCCTGGATTAAGTCCAGCAGTTCCATATTCCGCTTGGTGTATTTCTTGGCAACACTCACCACCAACCTCAAGTTGGCAGCAACCATCCGCTCCTTGGCGCGGCGACCTGCCTGCAGCTTGCGCTTTAGTTGCGCGGCACTCACACCAGCCGCTTTAGCGACCTCTTCTCTTGCAACTTCTTCCCCGCCGCGTTGATCCTTGATTTCCGCTTCTAGCGCCTCGAGTTCCATCAGTTCTTGAACCTGACGGCCCAGCGTGATCTCCTGTTGATGACTCAACAACGGCACTCGGCCGATGTCTCGCAAGTACGAACGAACGAGGTCCGCATCGGGGAGCACAGCCAAGGGCGCCATCGACAATTACGAAACACTTATGTTTCCTAATCTACCACTTTTCATGATTTTCTTCATGTTGGCACCCCTCTTTACCACTTGACAGAATGGGCCATGACAACACCAAACGGCGATAGAGACCATGGCGTTTGTCCTGACCAACAATGATCACGGATCACGGATCGATGCCAAGGAGTGAACCGGTGACCCGCCAACGGCTGCAAAAACTAATCGCAGCTGCAGGAATCTGTTCACGACGACACGCTGAGGAGCTTTTGCGCGAAGGCAGGGTCCAAGTAAATCAGGTCATCGCTGGCCTTGGCGACCAAGCGGATCCGAATATCGACCGAATCGAGGTGGATGGCCGTCCGCTCTCTCAGCCATCCAGCCCAAGGCTGATCCTGCTCAACAAACCCCCAGGTGTGATCAGCAGCTGCAGTGATCCTCAAGGACGCCAAACCGTTCTCGATCTCATTCCAAAGTCGCTCAGACGAGGTCTCCACCCGGTTGGTCGGCTGGATGGAGACAGCCGCGGAGCTCTCCTCCTCACCAATCAAGGTGAAATCACCTTGCAGCTCACCCACCCCCGCTACTCACACCGCAAGACCTACAAGGTTCAGGTCAGAGGTAAGCCCACCACCACAACGCTGTATCGCTGGTGCAACGGTGTGGAACTGGATGGCGTCCCAACACAACCGGCAGAGGTCTCTCTACTGAAGCAAGGAGCAAACCAAACCCTTTTAAAAGTGATCCTCAAGGAAGGCAGGAATCGCCAAATCCGCAGGGTTGCGGAGGCCCTTGGCCACCCGGTGCTGGATCTTCAACGAACAGCAATCGCGTCCATTGATCTCGGTTCTTTGCCTGAGGGCCACTGGCGTGAGTTAACACGTTCAGAATGGACTTCCATCCGTTTAGAACGGAACGAGTGCCCCTCATAACGGCATCGCCGAGATGAAGCTTCCCCTCCCTTGGCGACGTCAGAACAACAAGAAACACGCTCCCACGTCGCTTGAGAGCCGCAACAACTCCCTGAGAGGAGGCGGGGCAGCTTCTGCGCGAACAAAGGGAACGAAAGGGTCTCAGCATGCGAGACCTTTCGAACGAGGTGAGAATCACAACGCCGGTCCTAGAGGCCCTCGAACGCGGCTGGCAAGACCGCTTACCAGAAGCCGCCTATCTCGTGGCGATGTTGCAGCGCTTGGAGACCTATTTAGACCTTCCAAGCAACAGCCTTAGTGCAGCCCTGCCTAACAGACCAGGATCGAATCGATTGGCGACCAATGGTCGAGGCACGCGCTTCACTCTCGGCAGCATCGATATCTTCACCACATGGCAAGGGAGCGTGGTGTACGGCGCTGTGATGATCGGCTCGATTCTGGCTCTGAACCATCAACAAAGACATCTGATCAATATCAACGCCTTCTCTCCAAAGCCCATCCCGATCAATACACCCCTGGACTCTGACCAAATCTTGAAGGGCTTGCGCCCGCTGGAGGAGGAGCTCACAGCCAGCCTCGGACAGCTCGATCTCCCTCTCGATCAACCAACAAGACCAGGCGTTCTCGAAATCAACCTCAACCAACCACGGCAGATCAGCCTGAGCAGTGAAGGAGGAGATCGAACCAACCTTCAAGGCGCTACCGGAACAGTGACCTTGCAGCTCTTACCCCCAGTTGACCTCAGCATCAACCCTCCACCAGGCGAGGCCGACTCCGTGCGCTGGAACGGACAGGCCCTCACTCCAAAAACCAATCAACCTGGTTCCTATCACCTGCCCCAGGCCGCAGCTCTCTCGCCATAACCCTTGAGAGCCCCTTGCAAGGCCTCATCAAAAGCGCCCATCCTCCAGCACCAATTGCCGCCAACCGTGCCTGGAGTATTGAATCGTGCTTGATCATCCAAATGCAGCAAATCCTGTAAAGGAGACACCACAAGCTCAGCAGAC
>CASICK010000006.1 GCA_949373155.1 uncultured Synechococcus sp.
ATGACATTCCCGCTCTGAAAGAAAAGCATCGCTATGCGGGCGATCTTCTGAACGATCGTTTCTACGTATGGCTCGACCGCTGGTTTCTCGTACTCCAAATCCCAGTTGGATTAGCTCTGTATTGGTATGGAGAGGCAGCAGGAGTTCACGGTGGTGGTGTTGGCCTCGTTCTTTGGGCCATCCCTCTGCGTCTCGCTGTTGTTTATCACGTGACTTGGCTTGTGAATTCCGCCACTCACGCGTTTGGCTACCGGAATTTCAACAGTCCTGATCTGTCACGCAACTGCTGGTGGGTCGCCGTGCTGTCCTTCGGAGAGGGCTGGCATAACAACCACCACGCCTACCCAGATAGCGCCCGCCATGGTTTGCGGTGGTTCGAATTCGACATCACCTGGATGCACATTCGACTGCTTCGCAGACTCGGACTCACCCGCAAAGTGCGACAAGCCCGCTACTCCGGCTGATCGTTTGGTGCTGACTTGAGGGGGATACGACGCCGCAATTCATCAAGGAATGCGGCCGGCGTCTCCCCATTTCGACCCTTCAGAGCGAGATAGGTGGCATGGAGATCGAGAAACTCCCCATCAAGCTCTTCTGCTGAGTAGTCACGCAAACCCGCCATGACGGCGGCAAAACGTTCGCGGCGTTGAATTTTCCCAATTGGGTAAGCGTTCATCAATTGATCGCGACACTGACGCCACGGCTGCCCTCGGCACAGACAATCCGCGAGCGCTGCGCTTAAGGGGGCTGCCTCTTCGGGATCAATGCGCCAATCGAAACCCGGTGGCAAAGGGGCAAGGCCTACAAAGATCTCCAATAACTGTCCTGCACCTAACGGTTTGCCGTTGGCGTTGACAACAGGCACAGCACTCACTTTGAGCACCTTGAGCAGATCGGGATGCACCTCAGCGAGATGCTCTTGGATCGGATCCAAGCCAGCCTCGAGGATCGCATTGGCCTGCCCGAGAGCCAGGAACACCTCGGGGCCGGGAGAGGCCAGCTTGCCGTTGCGCAAGTTCGAGATTTGGGAGTTGTGAACACGGCCGAGATCGAGGGCATCCGCGAGGGCTGGCAACACCTTGTGGGACCAGCCATTGCGCTCGTGCCACACATGGATCAAGTGCGCCATCGCCCGACGGCCCTCATCGAGCCGATCCCGGTAACCCTTGGTCACATGATCAGAAACGGCTTCTCCCTTCGTCACTTGATACGGATCCTTATTGGGTGTAAATTATGAACAGCAAGCGGATTAGCGATGGTTTTAAGCACGATCAGAACTCCGTCTCCACCCAGTCGGCCGGCAGCTTCGCACCTGGCAGCAGCTCAAGCAAGACTTCTTCATCGTCCACGCAAAGGGCAGCCTGCGGCCAGCCCTAAAAATCACCAGCATTCCGTCACGATTGGATTCATGATCGTGATCCACTCCCTCGCGGTTGTGGCCCTTCTGCCGAGCTTCTGGAGCTGGCCTGCTGTGACCAGCCTGCTCGTTCTGTACTGGGTCACGGCCTGCCTCGGCGTCACCCTTGGTTATCACCGCCTCTTAACGCACCGATCCTTCCGCCTACCCCAGTGGCTGGAACGATTTTTCGCAACCTGCGGCGCTCTGAGCTGCCAACACGGTCCGATCGATTGGGTGGGGCTGCACCGGCATCACCACAAGTTTTCCGATACGGATGCAGACCATCACAACAGCCATCGCGGCTTCTGGTGGAGCCACATGGGTTGGATGTTCCACCCGATCGAGGCCATGCCTGCAGTGCCCCGTCTCACCGGCGATCTCGTGAGTGATCCCTATTACCGCTGGCTAAATGCCCACTTCCTCTGGCTCCAGCTCCCCCTTGGCTTGCTGCTGTTCTGGATCGGCACCGCTACAGGCGCTGGCGGTTGGGCCTTGGTGTTGTGGGGCATTCCCTTGCGCTTAGTGGTCGTTTATCACGTCACCTGGCTTGTGAACTCCGCCACCCATTGCTGGGGAAACGTCGTCTACGACAGCGGTGACGCCTCACGCAACAACAAGTGGGTAGCAGCGCTCACCTTCGGCGAGGGCTGGCACAACAACCACCACGCCTTCCCCCATTCCGCACGCCACGGCATGCAGCCGGGTCAGATCGATCTCACCTGGGAACACATCCGCTTGATGCGCGCCTTAGGACTCGCAACCAAGGTCCGCCTACCGGTCGCGTCGTAAACTTCGCAATCGCTTCTCATCGTCAACCTCTTCTAAATCGCCATGGCCAAGCGCGTACAAGTCGTACTCAATGAGGACATCCTCAGCCTGGGCCGCAATGGCGATCTGGTTGACGTTGCACCCGGATACGCCCGCAACTTCCTGCTTCCCTTCGGGAAAGCTGTTCCCGTCACCCCAGCGGTGATGAAGCAGGTGGAGCACCGCAGGGCCAAGGAGGCAGAGCGCCAAGCCACCCTCAAGCAGGACGCTGTGGCGTTCCGCACCGCCCTCGACACGATCGGACGGTTCACCGTGAAGAAGCAGACCGGTGGAGACGATGTGCTGTTTGGCACTGTGACCAATGGCGATGTCGCTGAAGCGATTGAAGCGGCCACCAAGAAAGAAGTGGATCGCCGCGACATCACCGTTCCCGATATCCATCGCACGGGCTCTTACAAGGTGCAGGTGAAGCTGCACAGCGAAGTCACAGCCGAAATCAACCTCGAAGTCGTTAGTTATTGATCGTTGGCATGGCCTTCACGGCCAGCCAGAGTGTGATGACTTAACGGCGCCAGTTCACTGCCATGGTGAGTGTCTCCCAACCTGATCACAGCGCGAGCGAAGGTGGGGGACAGCGTGGTTACGGCAAAGGCCGTCAGCGTGATGAGCCCAATTTCGAAGCCCTCCCCGACTCGCTTCCGCCCCAAAACCTTGAGGCGGAAGAAGCCGTTTTGGGGGGGATCTTGTTGGATCCCGACGCAATCGGCCGGGTTGCCGACGTGCTCCGACCAGAGGCCTTCTATCTAGGTGCCCACCGGGAGATCTTTCGGACCGCGGTGATGCTCCATAGCCAGGGCAAACCCACCGATCTCACGGCGATGACCGCCTGGCTCGCAGATACAGGATCGCTCGACAAGGTTGGCGGTAGCGGCCGTTTGGTGGAGCTAGTGGAGCGCGTGGCATCCACGGCCTCGATCGAACAGGTGGCCCGGCTGGTGATGGATAAGTTCCTGCGCCGGCAGCTAATCCGTTCCGGCAATGAGGTGATTCAGCTGGGCTTTGACCAAAGCCTGCCGATGGAGCAGGTGCTGGATCAGGCCGAACAGAAAATTTTCGCCATCAGCCAGGAGAAACCCTCCAAAGGGCTCACGCCCACCGCTGAAATCCTCACCAGCACCTTCAACGAGATCGAAAGCCGATCGCTTGGCACCTCGGTGGCGGGCATTCCGGTGAACTTCTACGACCTGGATGCGATGACCCAAGGCCTGCAACGCAGTGACCTGATCATCGTGGCCGGCCGCCCAGCGATGGGCAAAACCTCGATCGTGCTCAACCTGGCCAAAAACGTGGCGCAATTGCACAACCTTCCGGTGTGCATCTTCAGCTTGGAGATGAGCAAAGAACAGCTCACCTACCGGCTGCTCTCAATGGAGGTTGGCATCGAAGCAGGCCGCCTGCGCACCGGCCGGCTGCAACAGGAGGAATGGCCCTTGCTGGGCCAAGGAATCAACACCCTGGGGCAATTACCGATGTACATCGATGACAAACCCAACTCAGGGGTGCTCGAAATGCGTTCGCTCTGCCGGCGGCTGATGGCCGAACAAGGCAAGGAACTAGGGCTGGTGGTGATTGATTACCTGCAGCTGATGGAAGGATCAACCCCCGACAACCGGGTCCAAGAAATCTCGCGGATCACCAGGGGGCTCAAGGGCATGGCCCGCGAACTGAACGTGCCGGTGATCGCCCTCTCCCAGCTCAGCCGAGGGGTGGAATCACGCACCAACAAACGGCCAATGCTCAGCGACCTGCGCGAATCAGGCTCGATTGAGCAAGACGCCGACCTGGTGCTGATGATCTACCGCGACGAGTACTACAACCCAGAAACCCCGGACCGAGGCATCACCGAAGTGATCGTGACCAAGCACCGCAACGGACCCGTTGGCACCGTGAAACTACTGTTCGAGCCGCAGTTCACCCGCTTCCGCAACCTGGCGGCCTAGGGAATCAATCGGTATGTGGATTGGTCGTATTTTGCTTTTAGGCGTGGGCTCGTCCTACATCTGCCGTTGGGTGCTCAAACCACAACGTCATCGCAACTACGTTGCTGGGTGGCTCAAAGCTCTTCGCAAAACCACTGGTTGGCTGCCACGCGGTCGTGGCAAGGTGAGGCGATTCGGGATCCGCATGTTTCGTTCCACGCTCAGTCCAAGCAACCGCCATTAGCCAGGTTCAATTCGGGAAAAGAACCTGCCATTGCGTTCGAATCGTCCAGTCACCCAGCAACTCCTCACCAGCAAACTGCGGTTTCACAGCGTTGTAATAGCCCTCCAAAGACACCTGCATCGGTTGCCCGCCTAACCGAAAGGAGTAGCCCAGCCCACCGCCAACGGGAACGATCCAGCCTTTGCCCTCAGGTTGAGTCCAATCGGAGGCAATAATTGGAGAAGAGATTAAATACCAGCTGCGGTTGAGCTGATAACGCAACAGTCCTCGCACCACCAAAGTATTGACGTCATCGCGTTCAGGGTCTCCCGCAAAGGACCAGATGTTGCGCATCCGAGCACCAACAATCCACGGGCCGGAATGATAGAAAGCCAGAAAAGCTGGTCCGGCTGACACCTTTCCGCTATCGATCGTGCCATCACCGGTAGGGAAGACGATCGATGAACCGATGCCAATTGTCCACTCAGGGCCAAGATTGGGAACAAGGAAAGCTGTGGGACTGACATCTGAGAGGCCAGCCTGATTCTTTTGATCGAAACCCACGACTGCTGGAAGCCCGGCAGGAGAGACACCGAGCACAGGATCGGCTTGGGGCAAAGAAAGAAAGCGAAAGATCGTTCGCGTTAGCACTGTCCAGTCATCATTGATCCGAAACGGAACAACAGGCTGCAATTTGAAGATTTGAAGCGACTTGTCCTGACTTGCTGAGGGGTCAATCGATCGCGGAGCCCATTGCGTATTGGGCACAACATCCCATTCCGCCCAAAGGCGGGTGTATGAAGTAATCGGATTAGGCCGGGCCTTTACTGATACCGGAACAGACTCAAGACAAAGAATCCCTAAACCACAAGCAAAAAGACGGAATAGTGCATGGGGCTTGCGCCAATAAAACAAAGAGGCCAAGGAAGACATCACTTATACAAATAGATCGTGGGAAGAAAGTGCTTCTAAGAAATAGACAAAGATAAATATTTCCAACACATCGCAAATAGAAAGAAAGGGGATAGGCAAATCAGCCTAAAATGCATGATCAGCATGGCGCCTATTCGATAACGTTTGACTTGGCATTTCGAGAAATTCCTGCTTGTAATATCGCGCGAAGTGGGAACGCCCTATAAACCCAAAATAGGAAGCTACATCGGAGACACCATGAATATTATTCTCTATGCAAAATTCAGTATCCATCAAGGCATGCCTAACTTGATGCAGACGAACAGATCTAACAACTTGAAGAGGAGACATTTTAAATTTTTCCTTGCAGCCATTGAATACAGACGTCCGGGACTGATGCAACAATGAACACAAATCTTGTATTTCAAAAGGCTTTGTCGGCGATGAACTCGTCAAAGCTAAAACCTGCAGTGCAGCCTCGTGACGGTCGCGCCTATCGATAGCAATACCCACCTTCCGATTATCGCCACTAACAAAACACTCAATCAGGGTTGATAATATTTCATCCTCAATAAGCTCTGGAGACAAAATGATAGAAGTGATATTTGCCCATAATCGACTCAAATATAAAATCAGACCAGAAGGAACAGGCCCACTAGACAAAATATTGAATTTATTCAGTATATCTTGAATGTTATTAGTGCCATATTCGGACAATTTGGTCTTCAGAAAAAGCTCCGGAATAACAATTGAACAAAAACGACAACCAGTACTAAGTTGCAAGTCAAGATCTTTTAGTTCCTTGTTAAAGCCAAAAATTGCAGGCCTAGCAATAGAGACCCCTTGAGCCACAACAGTGTCGCGAGAGGGGTCATCCGACAAATTGACTGAAAAATGGTAGTTTCCGGTCTTTCTATCAGCACAAAAAGCAACCTTTTTATTTAACTCAATCAGAACCAATCTAATATTGGGTAAGGGAAGAATCTGAACTACCCCTGCAATGGGACCCTTTTCAAGGGAAAGAACAGACGAACCAATAAACTGCCTATTTAATATAGCTGACATATCAACAGTGCTTTTTATCCCAAATCTCATATGAGAATGCACTAATACTATTAAATAGAGTTTACAACCCTAGCATGCAGAAAACGCATATCTTGGAGTCAATGAGCCCATTTGTTCACGATATAGACGATAGGTCCCTCGACAAAACTCAAACGGATCAAGAACAGACCAAATTGGGCTATAGATCCAACCTATTACAGGAGGAGGGAATGAACTATTCCTATACAATTTCCAAAATCAATTATCAGACAGAAGGATACTTTTTGCCTGAGTAAGCAATGCAGCGAGTTCTTCGTCAGACAAAAGCCCCTCGTCATGCAAGAGTTGTGCTAATTCAATCTTTTTTGAAATGATAGATATCGCATATGCTTGATCACAGTTGCTAGTATTCTTGGTGCCAAAAGGAACAGTTAGCACTGCGCCTAAGCATATCCATTGCCATTACCAGAATATCCACTCAATAACTTAATCTTGTTCAGGAGATTCGATAAGCCACTAAATAAAATATCTCGAGGGGATAAGGCATTATTTTGTTAGAAGAATTTTTTTCACCTCTCCAAGCAGAATTTCAAGATCATCATCACTCAAAAGTCCTTCTTGATGCAATAAGGTGGCCATTTCAATTTTTTTCGTCGCGATTGATAGCTCATAAGCTTTATCACAATTCCGAGAGTTCTTAGTAAAGAGCGGGATTGTTATTGCAGCGCCTAAAGCATATCCATTCCCTGATCCTGAATAGTCTTGCCTAATACCTGAATATCTACCTGCTTCATCATTTCGCTCAGATGAACCACCATATACATTGATTGCTGTAGGCGTACCATCTTGACTTACACAACTAGTACCATCGGAGAGATTAACCTCAAACCGCGGACCAACAAGATTTTGCAATGTGAAATTTGTAAGATCACTTAAAGGGAGTCGCTCTATCGGAGAAAGATTGGTTTGCGCGACTGCAGAATACGTTGATAGCATGATCGCGTTAATACCGTTAATTGCGATCCAGAAGAAGTTGAGGATTTGTTTTCTTTTGGATTTTCGGTGATACAAATCCATAGGGGCCCAGGTTTAAGGGAGGATGTAGGAATACTTAAGGTGACTTTCTTCGCTGTGTTGTCTCGTAGGAATAGTGTTCGTGGCCCTACACGAACATTCTCTATAAGTTCGCCAGGAACATTACCTTTTGCATTTGTAAATGCCTCAACACGATATTGACCAGGGCTTGATCCTGCTAAAAAAGCTGCAGTACGAACAACAACTTTTGATCCGAGACCTGGCGAAATGAGTTTGTTAGAAGGGTTGAGCCCCAATGCTGCAGCAAAGAAGAGAGGTAAAAACATCAGATTAGATTGAATGTATACAGGTTATTAAAACATCAAATTGATAATTAGCTGGTACCGAACTGACAAATGCATTTAATAAAAGCCATAAAGGAATTGGCCCATTTTTAAGATTAACTGGTGGGATTTGACCATTTACATAAAATTGAGGCCGGCCATTAGGGAAAAGAGTTGTAGACGTACTCTGAATATTAGAACCCGGTGAACTGATCTCAGAAATCAACTCCGCGGTTAAATACGCATGAGCATTACCCACAATCGTGAGTGACTGATCTAATCCAGAAAGCTTGGCTTGAGAACCGCTCACAGGTGTGTATGACATTTCTTTTATTTGGTCGTCGTTTTCGATAGAGCAAACAAAAGGCACGACCCCAGTGAATCCTGTTTCATCCGTTTCACTGAATACTTCTTTCGCATTAATCACAGACAAGCACTCAATAATTGCTATAGCAGTACAGAGAGATTTTAAAAAAGTTTTACATTTCATGCATGGTCCTAGAGGCAGAAAATTGAAAATCTGCTTGGTCTATGCAAGCGAATGCATTGATCTATCAACAAAAAGAGCCCTTAATAAAGCTAAGGGCTCATTTGCGAAAGTTGTGTCTATTAAACAAGAGCTATCAACTTTTACTCGTCGCAATAGCAGAAATCAGGAATTCAAGACTGTTAGCACCACACTGTACTCATAAGTCCCTGACGCAGTGGCACCACCGACGTCGAGCTTGACAGAAAGGGCTTTGGCAACACCTGCAGTATTTGCAATTGATTTTGCACTTGAAGCAGCACTTTTAGAGCTAGTTGCAATTGTAGTTTCACCACTCTTAAGCGTCGCTACTGTTGTTGTGGTCAACCCAGCCGGTTCCTGCAACTTTGTCACTTTACCAAGGGTGGCACTTGCAACAAAATTGCAAGTAGCCGTCATTCCACCCGATTCACCAGCCAAAGTATTAGCACTCGCGTTATAGGTCATCGTTACAGATTCACCTTTACCCTTTGTGTAGGCGTACGTGCAAGCACCAGGAACAGTGGCAATAAACTTTACTGTGTCAGTTTCATCAGCTGCAAGCGCAGCTGCAGGCATCAGCCCTAACGCCAGGGCTTGCAATGTAGCGATTGAAAGACGTTTGAAATTCATAAGAAAGATCCAAGCCTTTTAATTCTGACTTCCTTAGAAGCGAATGAGAGTGATCTGAGAGCCAGTTGAGTGCAATCAAGAGGCTGTGGGGTCAACTGGCCGAACAAACAGAATCTCAATAAGGATGATTGCGGCGCAACCCAGTGAACAAATGGGCTCATTTAACATCTGAGCACACGGGCGCGAACAAATGGGCTCACCAAAGCTCAGCCAATCTCATCCGAGCCTGGCGCCCAAACCCCCGTGCGAGTCGAACCATCTGCCGAGCAAGGCCATCCGGCGAGAAAAGCTTGCACGAATAGCTAGGAGCCAACTCGTTGTTTTCATTCTTGGAATCGGTTTCAGCGCAAGCCCAGCAATAGCTGCAACAAACAAAGTGACGATTCTGTTTTCTGGACGGGTACCAGCTTTATGCGATCACAAAGACAGTAAAAATCAAAGCGAAAGGGCCTCCTCACGAGGCAGAAGCACATGGCGTACTCAAAAACGAATCGGTTCTACTTACCAGAAGCTGACAACTTGCCTTGTCTATTAGGAATAAAACTCCCTGTTCATAAAAGGGGAGCAATAAGGTCTAACTTCTCCCTCAAAAAACTTGCATATTTAGGCGTTATCAAGAGTGCTGCCACTAGAGCCTCACTTTTTAGGCTCGTAAAACCAAATCAATCACCGACCTCATCAGGTTCGATGACCGGTACTAAAGACACTTCGGATTTCTACCAATCGCGAAACGGAGTGCACTGCTAATCCACACCCCACGACCTGTTCTCTAAATACGGATAATGGAGACATGAGCTTCTCTGCTACCCCCACAGAAAGTTTTGACCTGATCGTCGTGGGGGGCGGCCATGCCGGTTGTGAGGCAGCAATCACAGCAGCGCGGCTTGGCCTGAACACCGCCCTCTTTACCCTCAATCTCGACCGGATCGCCTGGCAGCCCTGTAACCCTGCCGTTGGTGGTCCAGCCAAAAGCCAACTCGTGCATGAAGTGGATGCCCTCGGTGGCGTGATCGGCCGCCTTGCCGATGCCACCGCCATCCAAAAGCGGGTCTTGAATGCCAGCCGCGGCCCGGCGGTTTGGGCCCTACGCGCCCAGACCGACAAACGCCATTACTCCCGGGAGATGCTGAAGCTGCTGCATCACACCCCCAAACTGGCCCTACGCGAAGCGATGGTGACGGGCCTGGAAGTGGATGGGGATCCCAATCAACCAGGCAGCGCCCGAATCACAGGCATTCGCACCTACTTCGGCAGCACTTACGGAGCCAAGGCCGTGGTGCTCACCGCTGGCACCTTCCTTGGCGGCCGCATTTGGGTGGGCCATCAATCGATGTCTGCCGGGCGCGCGGGAGAGCAGGCCGCTGAAGGCTTAACCGACGCCTTGAAGCAGCTGGGCTTCCACACCGATCGACTCAAAACCGGCACCCCTGCCCGCGTTGATCGGCGCAGCATTGCGCTCGACCAATTGGAAGCACAACCCAGCGATGCCGCTGATCGCTTCTTTTCGTTTGACCCAACGGCCTGGGCCAGCGGCGAACAAATGAGCTGCCACATCACCCGCACCACAGCGGCGACGCATCAACTGATCAAAGACAACCTCCATCTCACCGCGATTTACGGCGGCATCATCGACAGCAAAGGCCCGCGCTACTGCCCCTCAATCGAAGACAAGATCGTGCGCTTTGCCGACAAAGACTCCCACCAAATCTTCCTGGAGCCAGAAGGACGCGACACCCCAGAGATTTACGTGCAGGGCTTTTCTACGGGGTTGCCAGAAACGATCCAACTGGAACTGCTGCGCACCCTCCCAGGTTTGGAGCAATGCGTGATGCTTCGGCCGGCCTATTCCGTTGACTACGACTACCTTCCAGCCACCCAACTCAAACCCTCCCTGGAAACCAAAAGGGTGCGGGGTCTATTTAGTGCCGGGCAACTCAACGGCACCACCGGATACGAAGAAGCCGCGGCCCAAGGGCTTGTCGCTGGCCTCAACGCTGCCCGTCTCATCGGTGGGCAAGAGCCCGTGCACTTCCCAAGGGAGAACAGCTACATCGGCACGATGATCGACGATCTGGTGAGCCAAGACTTACGCGAGCCTTACCGGGTGCTGACCAGCCGCAGTGAATACCGCTTGGTGCTGCGTGGTGATAACGCCGACAGGCGTCTCACCCCCCTAGGCCGTGAGCTGGGACTGATTGACGACCGGCGTTGGCAGCTGTTCAACGACAAGCTCCAGGCCATGGAAGACGAAAAACAACGCCTTGAGACCATTCGCCTCAAGGTCAGCGATCCAGTCGCACCAGCTATTGAGAAAGAAAGCGGAGCTCCGATTCGAGGCTCGATCACACTCGCGGATCTCTTGCGTCGATCAGGCGTCCATAGCTCTGATCTCGTGCGCCATGGCCTGGCCGATGCCGAACTTCCCCTCGCGGTGCGAGAGGGCGCAGAAATCGACATTAAATACAGCGGCTACCTACAGCGCCAACAACAACAGATCGATCAAGTTAAACGCCAAAGCCTGCGCAAGCTCCCCGCCGATCTTGATTACGCCAGCATCGGCACCTTGTCGCGAGAGGCACGCGAAAAGCTCACTGCCATTCAACCCACCACGTTGGGGCAGGCCACCCATATTCCTGGTGTTAGCCCAGCAGATCTCACGGCCCTGTTGCTTTGGCTAGAGCTACAAAAGCGTCGATCCCAAAAGAGTGAGGGTCTCGCCAGCAGCGCTAACTCTCGATAACTTTGCCTTAACCAAAGGTTTGCAGTGCCCTCTCGCCTCTCCACATCCACGGCGTACTGGAATCTGCGCGCTGAGCAGGTGATGGACCACGTGTTTAACGAAGCAACGCCTTCTCTAAAAGCCGTTGAGATTCGGGTGGAACCGGCCCAAGCACCAGTCAACAACCCAGTTGCGGCCACTTTGCCAACAACTCGACCCAGCACTCAACCCTGGCAGCAGCTCACCTTGATCGGCGTGACCCTCGGAGCCCTGCTCTGTAGTG
Organism: uncultured Synechococcus sp.; assembly: GCA_949373155.1. The sequence continues at coordinate 11,824 of CASICK010000006.1, forward strand.
CTTGGTTAGCGCGCAGCTGGCAGCTCTCCGAGCAAGCCCTCTATCGCGAGCGCAATCTGGCCCTCACTGAAAAGCTCAAAGCACGCGCCACTTCCTCTCCCTCTGTACCTCCAAAACCAGCTGAACCTGAGGCGGTCGCCACACTGCCAAGCCTCGAACCGCTAACGCTGCCACTCAGTGCGGCGATTGCACCAATTACAGCCCAATCCGGCGCCTCCCCCACCAGCTCAGAGGCAGGTCCTGCAGCGCCAGCTGCGATCAGCCAGCCTGCTCTCGTGGGAGTTGTACACGCTGAAGTGGGCGGATCAGCCATCTTCCAATTAGCCAATCAATCGCTCTCTGCCACTCCTGGCGAAAGCATCGGCAACAGTGGCTGGTCCTTGCTGAGCCTTTCCAGCACAGGCGCGGTCATTGAACGCAACGGTGAACGCCAATCCCTCTCGATCGGAGGTGCCTTCTAGGTCGTGAAATTAAATCAAATATCTGCCAATCGCCTGACTCATTCAGATTGCATCACGCACAGATCTGCCACTTCTCAATGGTTTTTAACTGAAAAGGAAATGCACTAAAAGGAAGCTCATCATAGGAAGAGAGTCTCTGAAAGGCACTCTTCGCTACTCATAAGGCCTTAGATCGACTGTTTTGCAGAGTTGCAATCTCTCGAATGAGAGATACAACAAATTCATTGTGGTTCAAGCCGGTGCATCGACAGACATTCGCCGTATTGCTGAGCGCAATTCTTGCCAGCACCAATGCAGAAGCCAAGCCTTCAAGGACAAGGAATACACCAATCCTGACGAGCGTCTCAAACATTGCACTTCTGGGGCCAAAAGTCAGACCACTGCCTCAACGCTTGTGGCCAATCAGACGTGGGGAGAGGATCAGACTCAAATATCCACTCCCATACCTAGCCCAGGAAGTGAGCCCTTACGGTTGGCGATTTTCAGACCATAGAAAGAAGTGGCGCTTACATACAGGACACGATTTGATCGCACCCGCTGGAACAGGCGTCTTGGCTGCGCTCTCCGGAAAAGCATTAATGGTGCAACCTATTTCGGGACACGGACTAACCGTCTTACTTGATCACGGAAATGGCTGGCAAACGCTTTACGCTCATTTGCTCAGGGCACGAATCAGGCCAGGCCAACTAACACAAACCGGTGACCTAATCGGAAATGTAGGGAAAAGCGGCCATGCCAGCACCGCTCATCTCCATTTCGAGCTCCGTCGGTTCAAAAATGGACAGATGATGGCGATTGACCCTGCCCCGCTTCTGAATCAGTCATCACGACGTTGAACCAAAGGCAACAGTTGATAGCTCAGCAAGGCATCAAAACGCTGAGAGCAAGAAATCAAGCGAAAGCCTGACTACAAGTAAGTCAAAGTACTCATCAACACACGTAAAAATGATCCCTGGTTAGACATTTATAAATTTAGATAAGTAAATCAAGGTGTAGAAACGTTTCCTTTTGCCCAGCGAAGCTGGGGAGTTCAGCCTTGCTGCCACCAACTTCATGAAGTTGAGTGAAATCAGTGCAGCAAAAGCGTCTGATGATTGATTCATGAAACACGTCTCAATATTGGAGCTCGAGATCCCATTTAGATTTTTTGGAGCGTTAGTCGTGGGTTCTGCCCTAATGATCATGGCTCGTTCTTTTAAAGAAGCTGCATTACTTGGCGGAACCTTTCTTTGCGGACTTGGCGCTCTTGAACTAGCCCTTCGTTTCAGTGGGTACTGAGCAAAGCCATCCCCAGCTGCGAGCCAGGAAAGCAAAGCTCGTTAGTGTGCGCCAAATTTCACTGATGCAACAGAGTTTGCAAAGCAAAGCTCCCAACATCAATCGCGATTCCGTTTCGGTGGGAGGTGCACTCTGAGCTCACCTTCAGGTCTGGCATTGTCTTCTGAGCTAAGGCCCTCACCCAACTGTTTATGGGAAGCACCTGCCGAAATGGTTGCGGCCGGTGACAACCCAGGGGGTTTACCGGGCCCCTGGAGACTGATGTTGCTCGGAGACGGCAGTCCAACCCGTCACCTGCGCCTGCTCACAGGACATCCTGTGTCTGTGGAATTAGTTGCCATGGCAGCAGAGCCTGGGGGACAAGCATCCATCGGCTGCCCAAGCGAGGTGCAGGAACTCACGCCACCGTTACTCCGCCGTCAAGTTTGGTTGAGCTGCGGCGAGCAAACCTTGGCTTGGGCTGAAAGCTGGTGGAACCAGGACGAAGCCAACCAGCACTTGCAAGACCGCAACCTGCCGATCTGGCTCAGCCTCACGCAAGGGCGCTCTGAGCTGTTTCGCGAAGTGGATGGCTTAGCCCTGGTCCAAGAACCTTGGCTCGAAAAACGGTTTGGCTGCTCGGGACCATTTTGGAGTCGCCACTATCGATTTTTTCGGCAAGGACGGGAGCTCACGGTGATTCGTGAAGTGTTCAGCCCTGCCTTGGAACAATGGCTAGGAGCCACTCCACGCCAACCACTTCATCTTTCTAGATGAAGAAAGCCAGCGTTTTCGCGACAATCGTGATTGCGATCTTGCAGTAGGCCATGTGATCGGGATCATGTCGCCAGTTGCGATGGTTTCATGTCAACGTCCCAGTGGCTAAGCCTGTCCGACCTCGGACGCAGATTTGGCCTCTCAACAAGACATTGCGGCCGTGTGCTTAACCATGAAGGATGGAGCGACCGCAGCGGACATCCAACCCAAGCAGCGATAACAGCCGGTGCCGCCCAGCAGCACAACAACCATCACCACAGCCCCTCAAATCGCTGGAACGCGGACATCTGCGCCGCCGTGCTCTCCACCCACGGCCAACGTCCGATCAAGCGCAGCGAACAGGTTTCACAGTGGGTGACGTTGCTCGAGGCCATGGAAGAAGGCTCGACCTCGATCTCCACGAGCACTGATCAAATGGCCGAAGACCTGCCAATCGATCTAATCGAAGAGGTGAACCTTCAGCTCAACCATCGAGGCTGTCGCTTTCAGGTTCAGCGTCTTGAGGAGAGCAGCAGCTGCTAGTCAGCCCAACCTGAGGCCTTCAGCCTGGCGACGTGCCTTGTCGAGTTGCTCTTTCAGCAGGTCTTCATCGGTGTGGCTGAGGTTGGTATGGATCAACCGGGCATGGGGCGCATGGCGACGCAAGCGCTCGATCACACGATCGGGCGTGGCATCCCTCACTAATAACGCCAAAGCAGCACTGCCCTTCGGCAGGGTTTCTGCGAGTTCTCTCAAAAAGTTGTCGTTGATGCCCATGTCATTGAGCGAGCCCGAGGCGGCACCAGCACCGGCACCAACGGCGAGCCCCAACAAAGGATTGGCAAACAACAAACCAATCAACAACCCCCAGAAGCTTCCGCCCATGGCTCCAGCCGCCGTCATGTTGATCGCCTGACGCAAGTGCACATGGCCGTCTTCTCCATGCTCAAGCACCACTGCATCCTCAAGCGCAATCAAATGCTCTTGCTGGATCGTGACCAACTCGCGACGAACCTCCTCCGCTTCTTGAGCCTTGGGAAAGCCCACAACCACCAAATTGCTCATAAAAACAGAGTGTTTTTAAAAGAGTAGAGATCAATCGATCCAGCGATCAGTCCCGTCTCCTACTTGAGCGAGGCAATGGGCGTCTAGATGGGCTAGGGCCACGGGACACAGGCTGGGGCGCTGGCGCGATTGATGGGGGCGCTGCAGAACGGGACCAGCGCTCCACACGAAAGCTTTCGTCATCAGGCCAGCTGTTGTCATCCTCGCGGTAGGTGGGCTGAGACTCAGACACGGGCGCCACAATCTGCCGGCGTGAGATCGCATCGAGAGGCCGCTTACGACTTGATGCAGAAGGCGATTCAGTCCGCAGGGGTGGCTGAACCGGATCCCTCCAGTCTTCTTCTTCATCCATAAGCCAATCGATCTTGTCGCCGACCCAGCGACCCACTGTTTCGAGGTCCATTGAAGGACGCACACCACCGGCAGAACGTCGACCAGGTCGCGTGCCAGCCACACCATCCACAAGCTGACGGCCGGTTTCAATCCACTGATCCAGTCTCCGATCACCAGAATCCTGACTGCGCTGCCCCTGACTGCGCTGCCGCGGTTGAAAACGTCCATCCATTCTTTGACCTTAACGACGACGCTGCTGCAGCCAACGCTCCCGTTGCCAACCAATTAACGCGATCGACACCCCACCAGCTTCTAGGACCCAAAGAAACAAATCCATCTCAATCCTGAGCGGGGGCAGGTACATAACTGAGTAGACAACTCACATGCCAGTGACCGTCATGATGCCGATCACAGCACAACCTGCAAGCTGCTTGCCTAACCCGGCGCCGATACGGCGTCCGCTGCCCACAGATAGGGCAGATGGCAATCCAGCGAGGGGGGGTCTGCTGAACCGGAAAACGATGCCGAATGCTCACCTTGAATCGGGATTGAGAGGCATTAATCGCCGCCATCTGAGCCCGAAAACAAGGGCCATGACTCTCCCGTTGACCCAACACCAGATCCACCCAGGCATGAATCATTTCATGACAAAGAGTGCTTTCGGTGGCGCAGCGAGGCAAGGGATCCAGCAAGGGTTTTGAGAGCACAATCTCCCGTCCAAGTGGGGGAGCCACCGCCGGTCCGCGGCGGTAAAAGCCTGCCGTCTTTCGCATCCGCCCATCACTCCAACGCAAAGCAACCAGCGGGCCCATGCCGTGCACAAGGCGGCCATCAAAGTGTTCTCGATTGAGCCTGTGAAACAGCGGCAGCAGGGGCTCGAGGGGCATGGGGACTGCGAAAGAAGCCAAACAGGACGAAAGCCGGCTCAGTCTGCCTCGTTCCTGCATCCGGTCAGTCAGAATCTGCACTACTTCGGATGCACCCGATGGAACTGGGCTTGGTTCGCGAAATCGGTAGCAAGGCTTTATTAGCCGGGGGTGGAGCGCTGCTCCTCTACTGGACATTCACGGCGGTGAAGCTCGTGCTGAGCGCCCGTGGCATCAACCCGCTCATTAAGCAGTTCTTTACGCAAGTAGCAGCGGGAAGGATCGATGCCGCTTACCTGCTCACCACCAAGAACTATCGCCAGCATGTGAACCGTCAGCAGTTCATTCGCTATCTGGCGGGTTTAAAGCTGAACCGCTTCCGCAATCTCAAATCTGGTCGCCCGAGGCTGCAGGAAGGCAACATCATCCTGACCGTGAAGTTGATCGCAGACGACAAAGAAGAGATGCCTCTGGATTTCACCTTTATTAAGACCGATGATTCTTGGAAGATCGAGCGAATCGTCGACGTAAACAGCTGAGCACGAGGCGTTGAGCAGCTCGCAGCCGCTGAGATCGTCCAGCAGCTCTCAATCGCGAGCTGATGAATTGCGACGCCTGCTCAATCGGGCTGCTCACGCTTATTACGTGCTCGACGCTCCGGACATGGAAGATCCGGTGTATGACCAGCTCTACAGGGAGCTCCAAGAGTTAGAGCAGCAAGATTCAACGTTGGTGAGCGCAGATAGCCCCACCCAGCGAGTGGGTGGGCGCTTAGCGGAAGGATTCAGCAGCGTGCGCCACAGGATTGCCCTGTTCAGCCTCGACAATGCCTTTAACCATGACGAACTCCGCGGCTGGTATAGCCGGTTGCTCAAGGTGCTTGATCGTGCACCAGCAGAAGGATCTCCACCGCCAGCCCTGCCGATGGTGGGAGAACTCAAAATCGATGGCAACGCCCTCGCGCTGAGCTATGAAAATGGCGTGCTCGTCCGGGCCGCAACGCGCGGGGACGGCGAACAGGGAGAAGAGATCACCGCCAACGTGCGCACTATCAGCTCCATTCCCTTGCGCTTGCACCTCGAACCGGCACCAGCCTGGGTGGAAGTGCGCGGGGAGGCCTTCATCCCTGATGCCACCTTCCGTGCGATCAACAACGAACGCCTAAACCACGACGAATCTCTCTTTGCCAATCCCCGCAATGCCTGCGCTGGAACCTTGCGCCAACTCGATCCAAGCGTTGTTGCCTCGAGACGGCTGGACTTCTTTGCCTACACGCTTCAGCTGCCGGACGATTGGCAAGGACGCAGGCCGCTCACGCAATGGGATGCCCTGCAATGGCTTGGAGATGCGGGATTCAAGGTGAACCCCAATGCAGGTTTATTGCCAGATCTTCAAGCGGTAGAACAGTTCTTCGACACTTGGGACACAGAGCGACGGCAGCTCAATTACGCCACCGACGGCGTGGTGGTGAAGCTCAATGATTTACGGCTGCAGGACACCGCAGGCTTCACCCAAAAAGCTCCACGCTGGGCGATTGCGCTCAAGTACCCAGCTGAGGAAGCTCCAACCAAGATCCTGAGAATCAGCTGTCAAGTGGGACGCACTGGAGTGATCACTCCAGTGGCGGAATTCGAGCCTGTGCTTTTGGCCGGCACAAGCGTCAGCAGGGCCAGCCTTCACAACGCCGACAGGCTGCTGGAGCTCGACCTCCACAACGGCGACACGATTGTGGTGCGCAAGGCCGGAGAAATCATCCCGGAAGTGGTGCGGGTGTTGCCTGAGCTCCGACCTGCCCTGGCCCAACCCGTGGAGCTCCCCAAGACCTGTCCAGCCTGCGGATCCACCTTGGTGCGCGAAACCAGCGAATCGGCCACGCGCTGCATCAACAGCAGCTGCCCGGCGATCCTGCGTGGTGCCCTGCGCCACTGGGTGAGCAAAGGGGCCATGGATGTGGATGGCCTGGGCAGCAAGTTGATTGAACAACTAGTAGATCGGGGCCTCGTTCAATCGATTGCAGACCTTTATCGCCTCGATATCGCCCTACTTGGCAGCCTGGAGCGCATGGGCGCAAAGAGTGCCGAGAGCTTGATTCAAGCTCTGGACGCATCCCGCTTTCAAGGGTGGGCCAAACAGCTGTACGGGCTCGGCATCCATCACGTTGGAGACGTGAACGCCAAGGCGATTACCGCTGCTTTTTCCAATGCAGACAATCTGAATCAAGCGGCTTGCCACGCACCAGACAGCATCACCGCCATCTATGGGGTCGGCAAAGAGATTGCCCAAAGTTTGCAGCAATGGTTTTCCAATCCGGCCAATCAGCGGCTACTCGATGAATTGCACAGCCTCGGATTCAGCCTTTCGCTCAATGAGGAAGAACAAAAGCGAGCCACTGCGGCCGCCGCCAACGATCATTTATCTGGTTCCACCTTTGTGCTGACCGGCACCTTGCCCACACTCTCCCGGTCTCAGGCCAAAGAACAAATCGAGGCTTGCGGCGGGAAAGTCTCAGGATCCGTCAGCAAGAAAACCAGTTATCTCGTGGCAGGCGAGGAGGCAGGAAGCAAACTCACCAAAGCCAAGGAGCTGGGGATCAAAATCCTTGACGAAAATGATCTTCAGAACCTCCTGAAACCATGGCCATAAATAAACACCAATCAGACCTGCCTCAGCCTTTAAAGAACCTGGGATTTTTCACTGCCACTCTGCTGAACAAATCTCAGAATGATTATTTTTAGTCTTTCTGCATTATCAATGCACTCTATTTGGTACACACCCAAACTATTCTTCAACCACACCATCACTGAAGACAAACAACAATGAACTCACCCAAAGCCTTCCGCTGGATCAAAACAGACTGTGGTCGTGCAAAATATATTGATCTCTCCTCTCGCAATGGTGTCATTGCCAGCCTGAGGCTGGGATGGTTTGTACTTATTGCTTGCATTCGAGATATCAATCTTCCCAACCCAGATTAACCACTCAGAATAGGGTTTTATTCTGGCATTCACTTGTACATGCAAGAACACAGTATTTCAAGTTGCAAGTCATCATCCAAACCATTGATACGAAAGATTTTTGAAGATAAAGACAGGCCCAAGTCACGTGCTTACATCAAAATTAGTGGTCCGTTGTTTCATCACTTAAAGCATTCTTTGCTGCGCGCCCAACCAACCAAACGACCGCGACCGTAGCTAACACGCCCACCACCCTCAGGATCCAGCCCTGTGCTGAGGCTTCCCCAGCGAGCACCTCACCAAAACGAGCAGCATCACCTGCCAAGGCGCCCAAAGCACAAAACAAAATGGTGCCGGGAATGATGCCAATTAAACCGATGCTGTAATCACGCAAGCTCACCTCACTGAGGCCATAGACCAAGTTCAATAATGAGAACGGAAACGCTGGAGATAGACGCGTTAAAAGCACAAGTTTGAGACCCTCCCGGCTCACGGCCCGTTCCACAGCCTGAAGCTTTGGGTATTGCGTCAAACGCTTGCTCGTCCAATCACGCAACCAATATCGGCCAAGCAAAAACGCTGCCTCTGCGCCGAGACTGGCCCCCACAAACACAATCAGGCTCCCCCACCAAGTGCCATAAAGAGCTCCAGCCAACATCGAAGCCCATACCCCTGGAAGCAACAGCGTCACCCAAACCGCATAAAGCGGGATGAAAACCAGTCCACCCAAAGGAGAGCGCAGCCAGAGCATCAATGGCTCAAACCAGGACATTCCCTCAATCATGTGTTCCACACCACCCGAGGCCACCATTCCATCGTGATCGTTTTGGTGCCAAAGGGGAGCATGCCCACTTTTACGCTAAAGATTGGACAACTGTTCTAGAGGTATGGAAGCAAACCGCGTTTGTGCTCCGATCAGAAGGAACAGGTGCAGCATCGCTCTCGTGCTGAGCACATCGTTACTCGGGGGCTGCGCCATCACCGATAGCCAAGGATCGATCGTATTGAAGGTGGCTCAAGCCAGCAATGAAAACGAACAACACTCCTCTCATCGTTTTGAAGCAGAACGGAAGATCACCAGAGATTTTCAACATCAATTAATTCAAAAGCAGCCTGGGATCAAGCTGCATCCCTCGATCTATCCCGAAGAGTCTTTGGAGAGGGAGCTCAAAGTTCAAACCAATAGCGGCCTAGGACCAGACCTCGTGATTGCAGACAGCAATCAAGCCTTGAGCCTTCTTGCCTTGGGTCTGACCGAGCCGATCAAGTTGACGAAAGAACGTCAAAACTTGATTAATCCAGCAGCCCTAGAGCGCGTTAAAACAGCCACTGGATCTTTAGCGGGGCAACCGGTCTCGCAGTTTCTACAACTGGCTTGCTTCGATAAACGCAAACTCAAAAAAGCACCCACAACCTTGTCGGAACTGTCCGCAGACAGTGGCAAGGGCAAGATTTTTGGGATGGTCACCAACATCCAGGATCTGTACTGGAGCCTTGGGAGCTTCGGGGCGGGCGAAGCACTAACTGCCTCGTTAGCAGGCAAAAAAGCCACTGAGGCGGCCCATGAACGGCTCACTCTTTGGATGCGTTGGCTCAAGGCATCCAGCTATCAGCAAAATATTGTGTTTTTGAGAAATCAAGCCGCCCTTCGAAAGGCATTCATCCAAGGCGAAATGAGTTGGATCAGCTGTTGGAGTTCCCAGCTACCGCAACTTCGTAAAGAGCTCAAAGATCATCTCGGCATTGCCCCATTACCCAGTGGAAACTTTGGACGAGCAACACCAATCACGCGTTTACAGGTCTGGGCTCTTGGTAAAAATTCAAGCAAACGTCAACGAGCGGAAAGCCTGCACTTGCTGAATTTCATGGTGCAACCCTGGGCTCAGAAAACCTACGCCCTTAAATACCAGACGGGCTTTCCTGTCAATCCGGCGGCGGCACTGATCGTCAGCAAACAATTACCTGCAGGATTCTCTAAATTCAGTGAAGACGAAAACAAGCGCGTAAGCCGTGGTGATGCAATTGTCTCAGCAATTAATGCCAAGCCAAGATTAAGAAAAGATATTCAATCCACACTCAACAAGTTAATTTTTGATGGATTATCTCCTGAGAAGGCGGCTACTGAACTCCAAAACCAGATGAAAGCGAATCGATGACTCTATCTATGCCTTACCTCATCACTATTAACCCAGGGGCAATTCTCAACGAGCTCCTGAGCTGGTTGTCATATCTGAACCGGGGCACCGTTCTCCTCCAACTCTTTTTAGTTGGCATTGTGATGGTGGCAGAGCAACGGGGTGCGCTTCGACGGCGCATGGAGCTCAGGCTAGTTCCTGAATACATCCGAGTTCTGATTGGCCCCCTACTTCTCTTAATCAGTTCAGGGCTTTTCCTTCTAGTGGGCTTGCCATGGGGATTGCTGCGCTATTTCGGACTGCTCTGGCTGGGCTGGATGTCATTCACACCACTGAAAATACTACTTCTAAGTATCAACAAAAAATTCCCAGTTGATGAATTAGAAAGCACATTTTTAAGACCCGTCTACTTCATTGTGGCCACCATGTCCTTCATAAGACTGATGGGAAGTACGGAAAACTTGGCGCAAACTCCAATCGCTAATTTATTTGGAGTTGAGCTAACGCTAGGAAGAATTTATCTTGCAATCATAGCCATCTATGTCATTATGACCCTCTCCTCAAGGCCTGCAACATTTCTCGCATGGCTTAGTGGAGTGCTGTTTGGTGTCCGTCCCAAAAACAGGCGAGGAATGGAGCTTCTGTTCCGTTACAGCGTGATCATCATTGGCATCATTGGGGTGGCTTACTTCATCGGCATCGATGGCACAGCATTCATTGCCATAGCAGGTGGATTGTCTGTCGGAATAGGCTTTGGTATAAAAGAAATCATCTCAAATTTCATCAGCGGCATCTGGCTCCTGTTTGAAGGGTCAGTGCGCCCCGGAGAGATTTTGATGGTCAACGGCGACCCCTGCACCGTACGCAAACTGGGGTTAAGGGCAACACAATTACGTCGGGGACGCGATGGAGCTGAGCTATTAATCCCGAATCAGATCTTCTTCACACAAGAAGCCACATCCTTCACCGCAACAGAAACATCCAGACGTGACAGTGTGGTGGTTGGCGCAGCCTATGAGCACGACCCAGATATTATCGTTGAGTTATTAATAACAATTGCCAAAGAGCACAAAAAAGTTCTAGAATATCCCCCAGTCAAAGCCTTTGTCATCGACTTTGCAGAGTCTTCTATAAACTATAAGGTTCTCTTTTGGGTAGCCAACCCCCTCGATTCCTTTGAAATTGGCAGTGATATTCGCCGAACAATCTGGAAACAATTTGAACAAAAAGGAATCACCATTCCGTTCCCGCAACGTCAGATCTATCCAATGGAATGGCCACCAAGTCTTCAACAAAGCATGCATTCAGCTGGAGGCGGAGGTGTAGTGACGCAAGGCATAGAACCAGAACTGACGGGCAGCAACGAAAAAGCCAACGGCGAGGCCTGACCCAAGCCACAACATGGGCGTGCTAGCTCGCCCCAGCACAACTTCAGCCGGAACAGTTGTGAGAAATGCCACCGGAATCACCAAGGTAAAAAGCAAACGCAAAGGAGCCGGATAAGCCGCTACGGGATAACGACCTGAGGCCAACACAGCGCGTAAAACCTCAGTGGCATTCCAGGTTTTCACAAACCAAATGCTGGTCGCTGCAATCAAAAACCAGAGCGAATACAGGATCAATCCACCAGCCAAGAGCATCAGCAACACCACCGCAATACCTCCTGGCGACAAAGAAGCACCAGCCTGATGCCCGCCCCAAATCACCAGTAATAAGCCAAGAGCGATCTCCGGCAACCCGGCTGGCGAGATGGTGCGCAATGACAACCAGAACTGACTGTCAATCGGCTTGAGTAGCACGAAATCAAGGGTGCCTTCGCGCACATGGGTCACGATCGAAGAGAGGTTGGGGCGCAACCAAGTGCTGGCCATACCATCGAGAACCGTATAAAAGCCCTGAACAATCAAGGCTTCATGCCAGCTCCAGCCACCCAACGCACGTCCTGGTCCAAAAAAGAGAGAGAGCATGAACAGGCTGCCAAGCAAGCTCAAGCCAACGGCAACCAGCTCAATCACAACGTTGAGTTGGTACTCCAGCTGCGAGGCCACGGCTGTTCCCCAAAATCGCCGGAGACTTTTGAAGTAACGCCCCATTCAGGCCCCCATCGCGCTGTAACGCCGCACCCCAGCGCGCCAAAACAGAAGAACAAGCGGCAACAGCAGCACAATCCAGGCCAACTGGATGGCAAATCCAGCCAACAAGTCCACAGGCTGTTCGGCTAAAACACGCGCCGGGAAGTCAATCAAATAAGGGAAAGGAGTCCACTGAGCCAAGGTACGCACAAAGGGTGGGAATGCTGTGAGCGGAGCAAGCAGTCCAGACAAGAAAAGGAAAGGAATGAACAACAACCTCTCGAGAGCACTGGCCTTCTCACTCCAAAAACAAAGGGAGGCAATCAGGCTTTGCAACAGAAAAGCAATCGAAAATGCCATCCATGTGGCCAACCAAGCCAGCACAAAATGACCAAACGATGGCAACCAGAAGGCGTTGGGCTGAATCAGAAAAAAGATCGCGGTAATCACCGCAGCAAAAGGCAAACGCGTGAGCTGCTCGCCAAGATGACTTGCCACATAACGCCAGAGCGGGTGTAGTGGCTGAAGAAGATAAGGAGACAATCTGCCCGTGAGAGCATCCTCTTCAAAGGCATAAATCATCCAAACAACAGAAAACTGACGCACTAAAAAGGCGCTCAAGAAATAACGATCAAGGCCCACACCATCCATCCCCAACGCATCGCGTGCATCACTGCCATTCCAAAGGCTGAGCATGATGAAAGGGAGCACTCCGGAAAGAGCCCAAAGGGCAATTTCAGCGCGGTATTCCAACATATGGGCGTATTCCGTTCCTAAGAGAACACGAATAATCTTGCGATTGAGTCCAAAAATACGCATTACACCTTTCCCTGCCGAAACAACTCACCGATCAGCTGATCAATCGGAGGATCATTCACTTCCAGATCCCGCACCTCAAAGCGGTCAAGCAGTTGTGCCACCACAGCCGTGAGCTCATCAGGCTGGACTCGCAAGTTCACCTCGCAGTCGCAGCAACTGTCGAGCCGGCCAAGGCCCGCAAACGCTTCAGCCCCCACTGGTGCAGCAAGTTCCAAACGAACATGGCGCTCAGGGGCGAGCCGACTTGCCAAGCGATCAAGCGGACCGTCATGGAACAAATTCCCCTGATGAATCAACAACACGCGCGGACATAGGGCCGTGATATCGGCCATGTAATGGCTCGTGAGCAGCACAGTGGCACCCGTTCTTTGGTTGTAGTCCGCTAAAAACTGCCGCACCCTCGACTGCGCATTCACATCCAAGCCAAGGGTGGGCTCATCAAGGAACAACACATCAGGTTGGTGAAGCAAGGCAGCGAGCAGCTCAGCTTTCATGCGCTGGCCCAACGACAACTTGCGAACAGGGCGCGTGAGCTCCTCACCCAACTCCAATAAATCCGACAGCTCGGAGATACGGCGCTTGGCATCCCGATCACTAATGCCATACACAGCAGCATTCACCCTCAAGGAATCCATCGGGGGCAGATCCCAAAGCAATTGCTGCTTCTGGCCCATCACCAGAGTGATCCGACGCAAAAAATCGGGATGACGCTTTTGCGGTTGATGACCTGCAACGACCACCTGACCTGCACTGGGATAGATCAACCCACACAACATCTTCAAAGTGGTGGTTTTCCCGGCGCCATTGGCACCAAGAAATCCCACCATCTCTCCCCGAGCGATCGTAAAAGAAACATTGCTCACCGCACACACATCACGGTGGCGCCGGCTCATGAAGTGCTGCAAGGTTCCACCCAAACCCGGTTGCTTGTCGGCAACCCGGTAAATCTTGCTGAGACTTTCAACCTCAATCACAACAGAACCATCAGCAACTCGTGGGTATAGCGAACGCGATGGCACACCACCAAGTGAAAGTTTAAAAGCTGAAGCATTCAGCCTGATCCAATGCAAAGGAGGAGGCAGACTGCATGCAGCAGGTCACGGTGATGACGCAATGAAAGAAAGGATCATTCAAGACGTGGATGTCATTCACTCCAATACCGGAGTATTGATTGGCACTGTTGTTCTAGTACTGCTCTGGCTTGTCCTTGGGCTGATGGAGCGGAGAGGACAACATCTTGGAGGGATGATCGCTAGAGCAATCCGCAAGCCATTGCTTCTAGGGCTCAGCGCCTCTCTGTACTTGGGCTGGCTCGGACGTCAAATCGCCAGCAATGTGGAGTGGCTGGATGGCAGCAATGCTTTAAAGCTCTCCGCCACAATCACAATCCTCGCCGTCATGTGGGCGCTGAGCCAATTGGGCCACGCCGTCATGAAGACCAGACGTTTTGAACGATGGCTCCAGATGGACGACCCGAAAGATCTGTCGATGGCCATCAGCTTTCTGGGCCGGATTTACACGATCTTGATTCTGGTGATTGGCGCTGGCGCATTGATGATCACCTTCGGCGTTCCCGCCACTGCCCTCGCCGCTCTAGGAGGCGGCGCTGGAGTCGGCCTCGCCTTCGGAACGCAAAACATCTCCCAAAACTTCTTCTCCGGTTTCATGCTGTTCTTTAACCGTCCCTTTAAGGAGGGGGACTGGATCAGTACGGACGGAATGGAAGGAACCGTTGAAAATATCGGCTGGTATCACACACGCCTACGCACCTTTGACCGCCGACCGATGTATATCCCCAACGCAGTTTTTGCCACCAATAGCATCGTCAATCCTGGTCAGATGTATAACCGCCGAATCCTGGCAAATATTGGTTTGCGCTATGAAGACATCATGGTAATGGACATCATTACCCAAAAAGTACGGGAGCTTCTAGAAAATCATCCAGCCATTGACCAAGAGCAAATCATACTGGTAAACTTCAATTCGTGGGAGAGCTCATCGCTAAATTTACAGGTCTACTGTTTCACTAAAACAACAAATTGGCAAGACTATCTAGACATTCAGCAGGACGTATTCTTGCAAATAGCGGCAATCGTTAAATCCAATAATGCCGACTTTGCATTCGACTGCACCACCCTTTATCCAGCGCCAAATTTAAAACCAGCTCAGCTCTTCCCATCGACATGACAGGCACGATTCATCCCAAATCCACCAACCGTCTGCGCGCCAAGTCAGCCTGAGCCTCCGCTTCGGCAAGATTGGCCTTGCATTCAGCGACCACAGCGGCTGGCGCCTTATCGGCAAAGTTGGGATTACTGAGGCGTCCCGCCAATCCCTTGATCTCCTTCTCCGCTTTTGTGATGTCTTTTTCAAGACGGCCCTGAAGCGCTTCAAGGTCAACCAGGCCTTCGATGGGCAGCAGCACCTGCAACTCACCGCTGACGCCAGCGAGTGCTTTGGCAACAGGAGCAGCTTCGGCCTGAGCCTGCGTCATCAACTCCACGGATTCCGCTCGGGTGAGCGCGGTGATATCAGCCGTCCCTTCCTTCAACACTGCCATTAGCTCTGGGCGGCTCGTCACGAAACGAACGGGCACCGATTGAGATGGCTTCAAACCCGCAACAGCTCGCAAATTACGGACCACTCGGATCGCAGCGATCAACTCAGAGAAGGACGCTTCCAAGCCATCATCCAAAGCGCCCTCGTCCACTGCCGGCCAAGCCTGAAGCGCTAAGAAGGTGATTTCGGGCTCAGCAGTCACGCTGTGCCACAGCTCTTCGGTGAGGTGGGGCATCAACGGATGCAACATCAAATGCATTTGGCTGATCACCTTGGCCAGCACCTGTTTGGCCGTGTGCTGATCCGCCAAAGCTGCAGCGCTGGGCTCCTCTCCTGGATTCAAACGACGCTTGCTCAGTTCCAAATACCAGTCACAAACATCGTTCCAAGCGAATTCATACAAACCTTTTGCAGCTTCACCAAGGGCATAACTGCTGTAGCGGGATGCGGTTTCCCGGTTCACACGCGCCAAGCGCGACAAAATCCAGCGGTCGGCAAGCTGCAACGCCGAAGGATCAGGCTCACCGAGCTGTGCTGGTGTGCCCCCTCCCAGATTCATCAGGGCAAACCGGGTGGCATTCCAGAGCTTGTTCGCAAAGTTACGAGAGGCCTCAACCGTGGCAGATGTGTCCTTTTTTCGGTCGTAATCAAGGCGAATGTCTTGACCCGCACCGGCCACCTCGCGCACTAAAGCGAAACGCAGGGCATCGGTGCCATAGCGCTCAATCAACAACAGGGGATCGATCCCATTCCCAGCGCTTTTGCTCATCTTGCGGTTCTGCTCGTCCCGCACCAGCCCATGGATATAGACGTCCTTAAAAGGCATCTCACCAGTGAAAGCACCGGCCATCATCGTCATCCTGGCGACCCAGAAAAAGATGATGTCGAAGCCTGTGATCAGGGTGCTGGTGGGATACCAACGCTGAAAGTCAGCTGCATTCGCATCGGGCCAACCCAGGGTTGAAAATGGCCAAAGGCCACTGGAGAACCAGGTGTCGAGCACGTCTTCGTCCTGCTCAATGCGGGCCTCCGCTCCAAACTTTTCTTTGGCTTGGGCAAGCGCATCGGCTTCATTCCGAGCCACCACATAAGGCGTGGTGTCGGTGTAGGTGCCGCCGGTTTCACTAATCACAAACCAGGCGGGGATGCGATGGCCCCACCAAAGCTGACGGCTGATGCACCAGTCGCGAATATCCGTGAGCCAGTCGCGGTACACCTTCTCCCAGCGGTCTGGCAGAAAGCGCGGATCCTGCTGGGCGAGCGCCTCCCTACAACGGGCAGCCAAGGGCTCCGTTTTCACAAACCACTGGGTGGAGAGCAACGGCTCCACCGGCACCTTGCCGCGCTCCGAATGGGGAACGCTATGGCGGTACTCCTCCACCTTCACCAACAATCCTTCCGCTTCGAGTGCAGCAACAACGGCTTTCCGCGCTTCAAAACGATCTAAACCTTCAAACCGCCCGGCTGCGGCATTCATCGTGCCGTTCTTGCGCATCACGGTGATCTGTGGAAGACCATTCCGCTGACCGATCGCAAAGTCGTTGGGGTCGTGGGCCGGTGTGACCTTGACGCAGCCTGTCCCAAAGTCCTTTTCAACGTGGTCGTCCGCGACGATCGGGATCTGACGACCGACAAACGGAAGATCAAGGGTTTGTCCCACCAGGTGGGAATAACGCTCGTCGCTGGGATTCACAGCCACCGCCGTATCACCCAACATCGTTTCGGGGCGCGTGGTGGCCACTTCTAAAAAACCATCCCCACTGCTGAGCGGATAGCGGAAATGCCAGAGATGGCCATCCACCTCCTTCATCTCCACCTCCAGGTCACTCACCGCGGAGCCCGATGCAGGACACCAATTCACCAGGTATTCACCGCGATAGATCAAGCCCTGCTGATGGAGACGAACGAAGGCCTCTTTCACCGCCTCGCTAAGACCTTCATCCAACGTGAATCGTTGTCGCTTCCAGTCGACGGAATACCCCAACCGGCGCAACTGATCGACAATGCGACCTCCACTTTCTGCTTTCCACTGCCAGGCCCGCTCCAAGAAGGCCTCGCGGCCAAGGTCATGACGCGTCTTGCCCTCCTCCTTCAGCTGCTTCTCAAGGATCGTCTGCACTGCGATCGAGGCGTGATCCGTGCCAGGCAGGCAAAGCACATTTTTGCCCGCCAACCGTTGATAGCGCACGATCGTATCGATCAGAGCTGTATTAAAGGCATGCCCCATGTGCAGGCTGCCGGTGACGTTGGGCGGCGGAATCACCACAGCAAACGGTTCGCCCTCAGCCGCAGGATCCGGATGAAAGGCCCCCTCGGCCTCCCAGGCCTTCTGCCATCTGGCTTCCGTACCAACCGGGTCATAGGTCTTGGCCAGATCCGACACGGGTAGAACCCATACACACCATTCATGGTCTCAAAAGGGGTTTTCAGGCGGCTTGACAGCGATGATCAAACAGCATCAATGCCAAGGATCCATGGGCTCAACATCCAACGATCTCAGCACTGCCATCCAGCAGATGCTTGAAGCTGTGGCCCAGAACGATTAGCTCAAGAGGGGCTTGCGGATGGCCACCACAGCTGCTGCCGTTAGCGAGGTTGCAGCACAGGCAGGGATCCACATCGACCCTGCCGCACTGGTGAAGCATTACGCCCAACGCCTGCTCGATGCACCCGATGCAACCGCAGTCCACAATTTCGACCTTTGCAGCTGGGATGCCGGAGAGCTTGCTCTGGGCCATGAACAACTGGCGTGTTCAGGACTGAGCAAGCCGCTTGAGGTACTCGCTGCTGAGCGCCCTGCATTGATCCAACCCGTCGCAATCGTCTTACTCAGCTCTGGATTCACCCTGCCGCGGTGAATGTGAGATGGCCCCGCTGGGAAGATCACTAATTTGCCTCGTTCAGCCGGTTCGTGATGGTTCTGCCAATGGAATTCCGTGCCTGCCTCTTCCACGCTGTCGCAATAAAGAATCCAAGCCAACACCCGATGCACGGGCTCAGTCGCTTCATCGCTGATGGTCCAATCGCAATGCCACTGCTTAAAACCTTCTCCAGGGGCATACCGCTGCAAGTTGAAGATCGGCATCACAAACAACTCTTGATCGGGGCAGACCGAACGAAACAGAGGTCTTTCATGCACATAGCGCTCTAATCCAGCAGCAACGCCACGCAAGATCACCTCAGACAATCCGAAGGCATCTGGATCACTGCGATCAATCGCGACCAAGCTGATATCCGTTGACACCTTGGCCGGCTCCACTCCACCGCCAGGCCCGAAAGCCACACCAGCCCGTTGCAAATCGGTGCGGCGATCAAAAAAGGCCATGGCACCATCCGCCACCGCTTCAAAACCGGCGTTGCAATACCGGGCGATCAGGTCAGTGGACATCAGGATTCAGGCCGTTTCCAAGGGATCGCAACAACGCCATCGAGGGCTTGCCACTCACTTTGATCAGCCGTCACACGCTCGAGCAAATCAACCCGCTCTAAGGCACGGGTTAGACGTTCCGGGGCCAGCACCGAGGGATCTTGCGGGGCTTGAGACAGCAACAGCACTTGAGCATCAGCTGGATCCGCAAACACATGGAGCTCAAGATCGCCCAACTCTCTTTCAAAAAATGTGCGACGCATCCGCATCGTGATCGTCTCCCCCAGAGACGTCGCGAAGTGCTCAAGGCTTGCGGTATCCCCGGAAAGGCCGCAATTCAAGGCAAGCCAAATCATCAATTTCGCCCAGCCATCAACCGTCCAAAGCGGTTGAAAACTGAGCCTGTGCTGTCGAATCAGCTCCAAAAGCGCAAAGTCCACAAGGGTTCCTTGCAGCTGATCAGGATCCGGAAGGCTCATATCAAACATCTTCTTCGAGACATCTTCCCTGCCGAAGGTCAAAATGGTGGTGCTAACGATCGACTGTGGCCATGACCCTGGATCTCAACGATCCCGAACTCGAGTTCTCGGATCTGGTGTACGCCTATCAGAGCTGGGTGATGGCCGTCATCAATGACGAGAAGCTCGAAGGCGATGACCTCCTCCTGACAGATGAGATCGCCGAGGATGCTCTCAACGCCATGAGATTCCTTCCAGGCGAAGTCACCAGTGCAATTGAAACGTCTCTTGCTCGTGTCTACGACGTCGATGCCGACGAACTAGCGGAACTGCTCTTCCCCGAAGACTGATCCCAACAGCGAGACTGGATCTTCTTTGACGCCTGCTCCATGGGTTGGACCCTGAAGGACATCCCAGACCAAACTGGTCGCGTGGCCCTCGTCACTGGGGCCAACAGCGGCTTGGGTTTGGAAACGAGTCGTGCGCTCTTAGGGAAAGGCGCAACCGTGCTCATGGCTTGCCGCAGCCAACGCAAAAGCGAAGAGGCACGACGTGACTTGCTGGATCAAGGCACCACGGGTGTTGACCTGTTGGATCTTGATTTGTCCGATCTCAATAGTGTTGAGCGCTGCGCCAACGTTGTTCAAGAGCGTTATGGCCGCCTGGACCTGTTGATGAACAACGCTGGCCTGATGGCGCCTCCTCGTCAGCTGAGCGTCCAAGGCTTCGAAATGCAGTTTGCCGTGAACCATCTCGGGCACATGGCACTCACCCAACAGCTGCTTCCACTGATGGAAGGCCGCCAGGATGCTCGGGTGATCACTGTGACGTCTGGAGCGCAATATTTCGGCAAAATGGCGTGGTCAGATCTGCAGGGCGAGCGGCGCTATGACCGATGGAGCGCCTACTGCCAGAGCAAATTGGCCAATGTGATGTTTGCACTTGAGCTCAATCAGCGGCTTGAGCAGCAAAACAGCAGCGTGATCTCTCTCGCCGCCCATCCAGGCCTGGCCCGGACCAACCTTCAACCGGTCTCCGTCGCCGCGACCGGAGCCTGGCAAGAGTCTCTGGCCTACAGGCTCATGGACCCTTTATTTCAAAGCGCAGCGATGGGCGCACTCCCCCAACTCCATGCAGCAACAGCAAGCAGCGTTAAAGGTGGAGAGCACTTCGGTCCAGGAGGCTTTGCATCCATGCGTGGAATGCCAACACGTCAGCCTGTGGCCGGTTTAGCCAAAGACCCCGAACAACGGGAACGGCTTTGGACGACCAGCGAAGACCTGATCCAATCCAATACGAGCAAGGTCTGAATCACCATGACGACCAAGCCGACAGCGAGCCGACAACGACAGCAACGCCTTCTTGACGCTTTGCGTAGCTGCGGCGACGAAATGAGTGGGCAACAGCTGCATCGGCTTTTAGAAAACGGATCCAGCGCCATGGGACTCGCCACGGTTTATAGAAACCTCAGGCAACTCCAGCAGCAGGGTCTTGTGCGCTGCCGGCATTTACCCACCGGGGAGGCCCTTTATGCCCCGATTGAGCAGGACCGCCATCACCTCACGTGTGTGGACTGTGGAAGCACCAAAGCATTAGACCACTGTCCGATTCACGGACTCTCAATCTCAACCGAAGACCAGTCTGGTTTCAAGATGTTGTTCCACACTTTGGAATTCTTCGGGATTTGCTCTGAGTGCCAACACAATCACCCCTAGAACGCAAATTGCGGCCTGCCAAGAGAATCACAAGCATCAATGGAAGAATCAACCAAACGCATGAGCAGGGATCATGGACAAAAACCACAATCAAACATTGGCTATGTAGCAATGCAGGGCCAGAAGTACGCGTTGCGGGAGCTCAAGATGATGGTCTCATTGGTCCAGACGATTGGGATCCAAGGAGATTTGAATCGCAAGCTGATCCCTATTCCCAAGCAAAGCCAATAGAGATTTCCAGTTAAGACAATAAAAAACCCCGCTCAACACGGGGCATAG
>CASICK010000007.1 GCA_949373155.1 uncultured Synechococcus sp.
CACGCCTCAGCTCGGATCGTTTTCGCCGATCCTCAACGCCTCGAACGCTTGAACCAGTAACCAACATCTGGCTTGGCTAGCCTTCTCCGTCCCTCTTCCCAAAACATAACCGGTACAGGAATGTTGACCTGTTATCCATCGACTACGCCTTTCGGCCTCGCCTTAGGTCCAGACTAACCCTCCGCGGACGAGCCTGCCGGAGGAACCCTTAGGGTTTCGGTGCATGGGATTCTCACCCATGTTTTCGCTACTCAAGCCGACATTCTCACTTCTATGCAGTCCACGCCCGCTCACGCTAACGCTTCGCCCCACATAGAACGCTCCCCTACCATAAATCCGCAGCTTCGGTACAACACTTAGCCCCATTCATTTTCGGCGCAGGATCGCTCGACCAGTGAGCTATTACGCACTCCTTTGAGGATGGCTGCTTCTAGGCAAACCTCCTGGTTGTCTGGGCAATCCCACCTCCTTTATCACTTAGTGTTGATTTGGGGACCTTAGCTGGCGGTCTGGGCTGTTTCCCTCTCGACCATGGAGCTTATCCCCCACAGTCTGACTGCCTCGCTACACACAGGGTATTCAGAGTTCATCTCGATTTGGTACCGCTCTCGCAGCCCGCACCGAAATGGTGGCTTTACCCCCCTGCTGGAGCACGAGACGCTACGCCTCAACGTATTTCGGGGAGAACCAGCTAGCTCCGGGTTCGATTGGCATTTCACCCCTAACCACAGCTCATCGGCTGATTTTTCAACATCAGTCCGTTCGGACCTCCACTTGGTATCACCCAAGCTTCATCCTGGCCATGGTTAGATCACCCGGGTTCGGGTCTATAAATACTGACAAACGCCCTATTCAGACTCGCTTTCGCTATGGCTCCACCATTTCCGGTTTAACCCGCCAGTACCTATAAGTCGCCGGCTCATTCTTCAACAGGCACACGGTCACCCTATTAGTAGGGCTCCCATTGCTTGTAGGCTCACGGTTTCATGTTCTATTTCACTCCCCTCCCGGGGTTCTTTTCACCTTTCCCTCGCGGTACTGTTTCGCTATCGGTCACACAGGAGTACTTAGCCTTACGAGGTGGTCCTCGCTGATTCACACGGAATTCCACGTGCTCCGTGCTACTCGGGATACAGCTAGGTCAGTTCAGTTTTCGTGTACGGGGCTTTCACCTTCTATGGCGTGTCTTTCAAACACTTCCACTAACATTCCTGATCCACGTTGCTGTCCCACAACCCCAATAATCGAAATCATTGGTTTAGGCTCTTCCCCGTTCGCTCGCCGCTACTTAGGGAGTCGTTTTTACTTTCCTTTCCTCCAGCTACTAAGATGTTTCAGTTCGCTGGGTTGGCTCGCGCCAGCCTATATATTCAGCTGGCCGTTCAAAGGGTTGCCCCATTCGGAAATTCCCGGATCAAAGCGTGTTTCCAGCTCCCCGAGACTTATCGCAGGTAACCACGTCCTTCATCGCCTCTGTGTGCCAAGGTATCCGCCGTGAGCCCTTTGTAGCTTGACCAATGTATCTCCAACACGCTTGCTGTCGTTGAAACAGATTCTTCTAACTTCTAAAAAATAGAAATTAAAATCAAACTCTCAAATGCTCGACACATTTGAAAGAACATGCTGGAGTCTCGGCTCTTGCTTTAGAATTAACACCATCCCATCGTGAATTAACACTCAAGAATGATGCATCCATAAAGATGCTTTATTCTTTCCAGACTTACTATGCAGTTGTCAAGGTTCGACCAGACATCAAAACAATGCATTGATCTCTCAATACATTGCATCGAGCCCAGCATCCTATCAATTAAATATCATGGAATCTTTTCCATGCCTTAAAATGACAAGAAGCTAGGGTCATCTAGCGGACACATCTAAATCACAATCCATACGAGTTCATACTCCAGGCTTTGGAGATGGGGATTCTTGGTAGTCAGTGGAGGTTAGGAGACTCGAACTCCTGACATCCTGCTTGCAAAGCAGGCGCTCTACCAACTGAGCTAAACCCCCTACACCGAATGGGCCATCCTGGACTTGAACCAGGGACCTCACCCTTATCAGGGGTGCGCTCTAACCACCTGAGCTAATGGCCCAGGAGTCTCATCCCTAATGGGTTGTGAACTAGACAAAGTTTAGGAACTAAAATTCTCCACTAAGCAGAAATCCATTGCTGGATTCTCTTAGCTTCAAAGTTGAGGTACCGATCGACCTAAGGTGACAGGATTTTGGCCTAAGAATAAAAAAACTCAGACATCAAAATCATTGTTTGTCTCCCTGTTAGGAGGTGATCCAGCCGCACCTTCCGGTACGGCTACCTTGTTACGACTTCACCCCAGTCATCAGCCCCACCTTCGACGTCCTCCTCCACAAGGGTTGGAGTAACGGCTTCGGGCATGGCCAACTTCCATGGTGTGACGGGCGGTGTGTACAAGGCCCGGGAACGTATTCACCGCAGTATGCTGACCTGCGATTACTAGCGATTCCTCCTTCACGTAGGCGAGTTGCAGCCTACGATCTGAACTGAGCTACGGTTTATGGGATTTGCTTGTCCTCGCGAACTTGCTGCCCTTTGTCCGTAGCATTGTAGTACGTGTGTAGCCCAGGATATAAGGGGCATGATGACTTGACGTCATCCACACCTTCCTCCGGTTTATCACCGGCGGTCTCTCTAGAGTGCCCAACTAAATGCTGGCAACTAAAGACGTGGGTTGCGCTCGTTGCGGGACTTAACCCAACATCTCACGACACGAGCTGACGACAGCCATGCACCACCTGTCACTGCGCTCCCGAAGGCACTCTCAAGTTTCCAAGAGATTCGCAGGATGTCAAATCCTGGTAAGGTTCTTCGCGTTGCATCGAATTAAACCACATACTCCACCGCTTGTGCGGGCCCCCGTCAATTCCTTTGAGTTTCACACTTGCGTGCGTACTCCCCAGGCGGAACACTTAACGCGTTGGCTACGACACCGGAGGGGTCGATTCCCCCGACACCTAGTGTTCATCGTTTACGGCCAGGACTACAGGGGTATCTAATCCCTTTCGCTCCCCTGGCTTTCGTCCATGAGCGTCAGTGATGGCCCAGCAGAGCGCCTTCGCCACTGGTGTTCTTCCCGATATCTACGCATTTCACCGCTACACCGGGAATTCCCTCTGCCCCTACCACACTCGAGCCCAACAGTTTCCACTGCCATGATGGAGTTAAGCTCCACTTTTTAACAGCAGACTTGTAGGGCCGCCTGCGGACGCTTTACGCCCAATAATTCCGGATAACGCTTGCCACTCCCGTATTACCGCGGCTGCTGGCACGGAATTAGCCGTGGCTTATTCATCAAGTACCGTCAGATCTTCTTCCTTGATAAAAGAGGTTTACAGCCCAGAGGCCTTCATCCCTCACGCGGCGTTGCTCCGTCAGGCTTTCGCCCATTGCGGAAAATTCCCCACTGCTGCCTCCCGTAGGAGTCTGGGCCGTGTCTCAGTCCCAGTGTGGCTGATCATCCTCTCAGACCAGCTACTGATCGATGCCTTGGTGAGCTCTTACCTCACCAACTAGCTAATCAGACGCGGGCTCATCCTCAGGCGAAATTCATTTCACCTCTCGGCATATGGGGTATTAGCGGCCGTTTCCGGCCGTTATCCCCCTCCTGAGGGCAGATTCCCACGCGTTACTCACCCGTCCGCCACTAACCCGAAGGTTCGTTCGACTTGCATGTGTTAAGCACGCCGCCAGCGTTCATCCTGAGCCAGGATCAAACTCTCCGTTGTAGATCAATCCCTTTTGGTTCTCACCTCAGATTGACTTGCTTCACCCACTTCGCAGCACTGGCGTACTGGTTGTAGTTGTCGCCCCCTTCCTCTGACAGAAGGATTCACAAGAGTGCAAATTTAGAATCTCTTCCTCGTTTGACTTTCCAGGATCTCAGATCCGGTCGTTGCTCCACATTGCGCACACCGACAACTCAACGGTTCGTGAAAACCTTCAAGTTGTAAGCACAATGCTTCTCTGCAACTAAATTTTTGTTGACGGGACCTCACACCTTTATCGCAATATCATTTAGCTCTCCTTAAAACCTTGCGGCCTTAACTCAAACTAAACGCGATAAAAGCGTCAGTTCCTAAACTTTTCGGTTGTCCAGGTTCTGGCTTTGCGTCCCCTTTCAGAGACGTGCGGCCTGCGGTCTCGCGACCGCCTTTGAAACTTACAACATCGCGGGATCTCTCCCTCAACCTCGTAAGAATCCTCAGCCCACTCCAAGCTTTCGCTCTTTATGACCTAAGACTGCGCTTCGGAGCATTGCTCCCCTGCGCAGTCCAAAACCATAACACAATCACTCCCCTTCTCCCAACCTTGGCAAGGGTTGAGCATCTCCAGACTTGCTTCCACTGGCCAGAGCAAGGTCCATCACTAAGTTTTGAACAATGGTCGCAACAGCACCATGGCAGAACGCTTCAGCCAACAGAACCAGCGGGTCCGTCCCAGCTCAAAGGAAGACCAGGTCGTTCAAAAGGCCAAAGAGCATTTCGAACGCACGCTGATTCCTATTGCGGGCAGCCTTGCGGGGAGTGTTGCTGCTCTCCAGCACCCCAATGCCGACGAAGCCCTCAACTACGGCGAGATCTTCCTGCGCGACAACGTGCCAGTGATGGTCTACCTGTTGACGCAAAAAAGGTTCAAGATCGTCAAGCAGTTCCTCCAGATCTGCCTCGACCTTCAAAGCACCACTTATCAAACCCGTGGAGTATTCCCAACCAGCTTTGTTGAAGAGAACGGGGAGCTCATTGCCGATTACGGCCAACGTTCGATCGGAAGGATCACCTCTGTCGACGCCAGTCTCTGGTGGCCAGTCCTCTGCTGGATGTACGTCAAAGCCAGCGGAGACGAACAATTCGGCTCCACACCTGGCGTCCAACGAGGAGTCCAACTGCTGCTGGACCTCGTGCTTCACCCCACTTTTGAGGGCACACCGGTGCTGTTTGTGCCCGATTGTGCGTTCATGATTGATCGTCCTATGGACGTATGGGGTGCGCCCCTAGAAGTTGAAGTGCTCCTGTATGCCTCCCTCCGTTGCTGCGCTCAGCTCATGGAGCTAGGCCGACGGAATCAAAACAGTCGCCTGCTCGACCAACGCTTGGTCCTTACGCGCCAGTGGATTCATGACCTCCGCAAGTTTCTGCTGAAGCACTACTGGGTGACCAGTAAGACGATGCAAGTTTTAAGGCGAAGACCCACAGAGCAATACGGCGACAATCAGCACCAAAACGAATTCAATGTGCAGCCCCAAGTGATCCCTGATTGGCTGCAGGACTGGCTCGAGAATCGCGGTGGCTATCTCATCGGCAACATCCGTACAGGCAGGCCCGATTTCCGTTTTTACAGTCTTGGCAACTCTCTTGGCTGCCTCTTCGGACTTCTCACAGCGCCACAACAGCGAGCACTGTTTCGCCTCACGCTTCACAACCGCAATCATCTGATGGCCCAGATGCCGATGCGAATTTGCCATCCACCCATGGAAACGTTGGAGTGGCAGAACAAGACCGGATCGGACCCTAAGAACTGGCCGTGGAGTTACCACAATGGCGGCCATTGGCCGAGCCTTCTTTGGTATTTCGGAGCCTCGATCCTCCTCCATGAGCGCCGTCACCCCAATGCAGACATCCTGCTGATGGGACAGATGAAGGCGATGCTGGAGGATTGTTACTGGAGCCAGCTCAACCAACTGCCAAGACAACAGTGGGCTGAATATTTTGATGGCCCCACAGGTACTTGGATGGGCCAGCAATCACGGACCTATCAGACCTGGACCATCGTTGGATTTCTTCTCCTCCATCACTTCCTTCGTGTGAATCCTGATGATGTAGAGATGCTCGACCTTGACGGACCACTGGGGTCTTAGAACGACAGCTCAAAAACGCCGAACAACAAAAAACCCCCAGCAAATTGCTAGGGGTTTTTTTTAAGCTAAATGGCTCAGAACAAACCGAGAGTTAGTGACTTGTCGATAGGCATCGCAGCACCGATTCCCAAATAAATGGTGGTAGCTGTACCGAACAGGAACACTGCCATCGCGATAGGACGGCGGAATGGATTCTGAAACTTGTTGAAGCTCTCGATGAAGGGGATGAGCATCAGACCAAGGGGCACCAAGGTTTGCAGTGCAATCCCGAGAAGCTTATTAGGAACAACCCTAAGAATCTGAAACACCGGATAGAGGTACCACTCAGGAAGGATCTCCAACGGGGTTGCAAAAGGATCAGCCTTATCACCCAACATGGCTGGATCTAAAACAGAGAGCCCAACGATGCAAGCGATGGTTCCAAGGATCACTACAGGGAAGATGTAGAGAAGATCGTTGGGCCATGCAGGCTCACCGTAATAGTTGTGCCCCATGCCTTTGGCGAGTTTGGCCCGCAGCTTGGGATCGGTGAGATCTGGCTTCTTGAGAATATGCATGGTGCGAAGCGGTAATGAACGAACGGTAAGTGGGAAAGTTCGAAACTTGAATCAGTGCGTAAAGCAACTGAAATGGATCACAAAGGACCAGAAATGCCCTGCTTACGGATCATCAAGAAGTGCATGAGCATGAAAACAGCGAGCAACCAAGGCATCACAAAGGTGTGAAGGCTGTAGAAGCGAGTGAGTGTGGATTGACCAACACTTTCACCACCACGCAACAGCTCAACCATGAAGTTGCCAACAACCGGAATGGCAGCAGGCACTCCTGAAACAATCTTGACGGCCCAATAGCCAACTTGATCCCAAGGGAGCGAGTAGCCGGTGACGCCAAAAGAAACAGTGATCACAGCCATCGTCACGCCGGTTACCCAAGTGAGCTCACGGGGACGCTTAAAGCCACCTGTGAGGTACACGCGGAAGACGTGAAGAATCAGCATGAGCACCATCATCGAGGCGCTCCATCTGTGGACTGAGCGAATGAGCCACCCGAAGCTCACATCTGTCATCAGGTACTGAACTGAGCTGTAAGCCTCAGCAACAGTGGGCTTGTAATAGAAAGTCATCGCGAACCCGGTCGCGAACTGAATCAGGAAGCAAACAAGCGTGATGCCGCCCAGGCAATAGAAAATATTGACGTGGGGCGGAACGTACTTGGTGCTGAAGTCATCAGCGATGTCCTGGATTTCAAGACGTTCCTGGAACCAGTCGTAGACAGGTGAGGAGTTCGCCATGCAAAGGTCGGTTTGGATTGCGAGAGTCTACCGATGACGCTCCAGCCGACGCGACAGAATGAAGCCGATGTTGCCGATTGTTAATTACATGAAAAAAGGCCTGCGGCAGCTGGCCTCTGGCTTGGCCTCCCTTTTGCTTTGCAGCCTCTTCATTCCAGCGCCTGCTCTGGCTCTCAACGATGCCCAGCAATTGGTGGTTGAAACCTGGCGCCTGGTGAATCAGAGCTATGTCGACCCCTCGATTTTCGACCGTATTCGCTGGAAGCGTCTGAGACAGAAGGCTCTCGAGCAGACGATCGAAACCAGCGAGCAGGCCTACAGCGCCATCGAAACCATGCTTGAGCCCCTCGATGATCCCTACACACGCTTGTTGAGACCTGACGATTACTCCGTCATGAAATCCAGCAACTCCGGAAGCCTGAGTGGCGTAGGACTTCAACTCGGCCATCACAACGATGAAGACTCAGTTGTTGTGATCGCTGCACTAGAGGGGTCACCAGCCGCTGACGCTGGCGTGGTCAGCGGCGCGGCCCTACTGGCAGTGAACGGAGAATCCACCGCTCTGTTGGGACTCGAAACCACAGCAGCTCGCTTGCGAGGCGATGTGGGAACGCAG
The DNA here is from genome assembly GCA_949373155.1 of uncultured Synechococcus sp. The sequence goes on from CASICK010000007.1 coordinate 7,799, forward strand.
GTTTTGCTGACCGTGCAACCCCCAAATGGAGAGACAGAAGAGCTCTCATTGGAACGACGCAATGTTGACCTGCGCCCTGTTCGCACTCGGCGCCTTCGCAGTGACACTCACACTCTTGGACATCTACGCATCACGCAGTTCAGCGAAGGTGTGCCGAAGCAAGTGCAAGAAGCCTTGCAAGAACTCACCGATAAGGGAGTGGAAGGGGTGGTTCTTGATCTTCGGAACAACTCTGGGGGTCTCGTCAGCGGCGGACTCGCCGTTGCTGACGCCTTCCTGGACCAAGAGCCCATTGTGGAAACACGCAATCGAGACGGGATTGCAGATCCGATTCAATCGAACCCAATCACGCTGTACGACGGTCCAATGGTGACCCTCGTCAACGCCGGCACCGCCAGTGCAAGCGAGATCCTTGCGGGGGCCCTGCAGGACAATGACCGCTCGCTACTGCTCGGAAGTGAAACCTTCGGGAAAGGGCTGATCCAGACCCTGACCAACCTGAGTGATGGCAGTGGTTTGGCCGTGACCGTGGCCGGCTATGTCACCCCAAGCGGACGTGATATTCAGGGGCAAGGAATTACACCAGATCGCTTGCTTGATCAGCCCGAGCCACTGAACCCAGGGGGCGAAGGAGACCGCTGGCTTACAGATGCAGCACGGGTACTGGAGGCCATCATCGATCGCAAGACCGCCGAATCTCTTCCAACAGCCGATTCCATCAGTCCAGAGGAGATGGCAGCAATGGCATGAGTAGCCGCACTTATCACGACCCTCTTCATGGCGGCATCGCTCTTGATACAGACGACCCAGCTGAAGCGCTGGTGCTCGAGCTCGTTGACGCAGCCCCCTTCCAAAGGCTTCGGCGCATTCGTCAGCTCGGGCCTGCGTTTTTAACCTTCCACGGCGCTGAATCCAGCCGGTTCACGCACTCTCTTGGCGTTTTCCACATCGCGCGACAGGCCTTTCAGCGCCTGTTGGTCATGGATCCATCACTGGAACTTCATCGGGGAGTGCTCTATGCGGCAGCCCTGCTCCATGACTTAGGTCATGCGCCCCTGAGCCACACCGGCGAGGAAATGTTTGGCACCCACCATGAACATTGGTCCGCACGCATCGTTCGAGAGCACCCCGCGATCCGGGAGCCACTTGAACGATTCCAACCAGGAAGCTCTGAAGCTGTGGCTGCTCTCCTAGAGCACGGCACCACTGAAAGGAGGGTCATTAAAGACCTCGTTAGCAGCCAACTCGATTGCGACAGGCTCGATTACTTGCTGCGAGATAGCTACAGCACAGGGACGAGCTATGGCCAACTGGATTTAGAGAGAATTCTGGCTGCACTCACCCTGGCGCCAGATGGGGAACTCGCGATCCATCCCAAGGGCCTAATGGCTGTGGAGCACTACCTCGTGGTGCGAAACCTGATGTACCGCAGTGTCTACAACCACCGCCTCAACGTGGTGTGCAATTGGCTGCTGGAACAAATGATCCGCCTGGCCCGTGAGCTGGGCCCCGATCATGTTTGGGCAGATTCAACGATGCACTGCTGGCTTTGGTCGGCCGATGAGCTCGACCTGGAGGCCTATTTGGCTAACGATGACCTACGAACTGGCTATCACCTGTTGCGCTGGCGAGAGGAAGCCCCTCGCCCGCTCGCTGATCTCTGTGATCGTTTTCTCAACCGACGACTCCTTAAAGCACTGGATGTAGACAGTCTCTCGAAGGAGAAACAGCTCGAATGCTTGGCCCACGCAAGGGGATTGGCCGAAGCGAAGGGATTGGATCCGAGCTTGTGTTGCGGTCTACGCCATCAACAACTGCATGGATATCACCCCTATCGCGGCGGGCTAAGGCTCTGGAATGGCCAAAAACTTCAAGCACTCGAGCAAAGCTCAGCACTCGTTAAAAGCCTGAGCAAGCCTGCCAGCACTAGCTGGCTGATCTATCCAAAACAGATCAGTCAGGAACTGAAACGAAAGGTGGGCCAATACTTGGCGCAGATCTAACGTCAATTTCCAGTTCTGATCACGTTGGTAGCTTTGACCCAAGGGACCCTTCAAGCTGCATGCCAACGCCTGGTTTTGCCCACCAATCGGCACATCCCTTGGCAAGACAGCCTGGAGGACCAACTCAATGGCCTTGAGGGCAAAGATCTCGAATTAGATAGTGGAGAGTGGTTGCTGAATGGCCGGGTGCTCTCTGCCTTTCAAGCTCAACTGAAGGAACGCAGATGTCGATTGCTGTCGATCAAAAGCTGCAATCCACTCACCGTGGTGAGCGCCAACGCCCTAGGGATACCAGCTCAGCTCACAACGCCGCAGCTTGCTGATTCGTTTCCTAACCGCCCTGAAGAACAGCAGGCCCCAGCCCTATTAATTCATCGAGCAACCCTGCGATCGGGAGACCATCTCAAAGCACGCCACCACGTTTTGCTCATTGGCGATGTCAATCCAGGCGCGCAAATCAGTGCAGGAGGGAACGTCCTGATCTGGGGAAGACTCCGTGGCTGTGCTCATGCAGGGGTTGAGGGCGATCTGAATGCGCGCATCACGGCATTACAGCTTCGTCCCCTGCAGCTGCGGATTGCGGATCTAGTGGCCAGGGGACCAGAGGAAAAACCCCAACCTGGACTTGCGGAGGAAGCGCGGATTGTGGATGGAATGATTTCAATCGAGCCTGCTGATCCCCGCAGTAACTTGCCAATGCAAGAGCTTTCTGCCGATTCAAACAATCAAGAGCACTAGCCCCTAACCTGTCCAAATCCACCGCGACAATGTGACGTCAAATTCGCGAACGATCTTGATTTGCTCCGGCAAAGGGGGCGTCGGTAAGACCACCCTGACGGCCAACTTGGGGATCGCACTTGCCCAGCGTGGGTCCAGCACCGTGGTTTTGGATGCCGACTTTGGTTTGCGCAACCTTGATCTGCTGCTGGGACTCGAAAATCGAATTGTTTATACAGCGCAAGAGGTTTTGGCCGAGACCTGCCGCTTGGACCAGGCCCTTGTGAAGCACAAGCAAGTCCCCAATTTGGCGTTGCTACCAGCTGGCAATCCGCGGATGCTCGAGTGGCTTAAGCCAGAAGATATGCAGGCCATTGCCTCCATGCTTGAAAAGCGTTTCGATTACGTGCTAATCGACTGCCCCGCAGGCATTGAAGACGGATTTAAGAACGCCGTTGCGGCAGCGCGTGAAGCGATTGTGATCACCACTCCTGAAGTGTCGGCTGTGCGTGATGCGGATCGCGTGATCGGATTGCTCAACACCCATGGAGTGAACCCAGTCCAGCTCGTTCTCAATCGAGTAAGACCCAAAATGATGGCCAATCAAGAAATGTTGGCTGTGGATGACGTCACCGACATCCTGGCTCTCCCCTTGCTCGGATTAGTGCTGGAAGATGAGCAGGTGATCGTGAGCACCAATCGGGGCGAACCTCTCACCCTGAATGGCACAAAGTCACCAGCAGCTAAGGCCTACAGCAATATTGCCGGTCGCCTTCAAGGCGAGGACATTCCATTGCTGGATCCTTCCAAGGAGCGTTCGGGCCTTCGGGCCACAGTGCGCCGCTTAATGCAAACGAAGATCTTCTGAGCTGATGACTCTCCGTGACCTCGTCGACAAATTGCTAAGGCGTCAACCAGCGAGCGCCAGTACCGCCAGAGACAGGCTTCAACTCGTTCTGGCGCATGATCGCAGTGACCTGAGCCCTGAGCTCCTCGACCAAATGCGTCGTGAAATTTTTGAAGTGGTGGCTAAGTACGTTGACATCGACCTTGAGGAAGGTGATGTAAGCCTGGAAACCGAGGATCGTGTGACGGCCCTTGTTGCCAACTTGCCGTTTCGTCGACCAGTTGCATCAACCAGTCCCAAATCCGACTGAGGGGAATGCTTCAGGAAGCATTCCCAGACGTCATGGCTGAGCAAGGCTTCACCCCCGCAGAAATCACCGTGGTCCAACTCCTCCTGGAGGGGCTTAGCAATCGAGCCATTGCTTCCAGGCTGGTAGTGAGCATCCGCACGGTTGAAAGTCACATCAGCAACGCTCTCGATAAAAGTGGTTGCCGGTCGAGACTTGAGCTCTCAATGTGGTGGCTCCGCACCCATTCAGAGTCCACGAGAACGTGCAACGTTAAACTCCCTTCAATGCCGGCTTAGCTCAGTGGTAGAGCAGCGCTTTTGTAAAGCGAAGGTCATCGGTTCAAATCCGTTAGCCGGCTTCAGACAAGATCCATCAATCACGCTCAGATCTGCAGCTCCCCTGTGAGATCAGCGGCCTGAACGACCTGTAAAAATCCAGATCCCAACGATGGCCAACAGCCATGGGAGCACCTCCAAACCAACCCATGGCGTGAGCAGTTGGACGACAGGTTCAAACAACCAGTGAATGGCGGTTTGGAGCAAAATCAAGGCAGCAATCAACCAGAGCATTCGGGAAGGCCCACCACACCTGCTGGCATCACAGCGCCTCTGCGTAGCCAATGCCAGCCTTGATGTCCTCGCCAAGCAATCACCGAGCTCGCTTGACAGGACGGGGCTGGCCAAGGGATTGGTGCAAGCAACGGCAAGTCCGGAAAGGCACCCGCCGCCTCCATTTCGGTTCGACTGGATGGTTCTCCCGACACATTGGCACTGGTCGTGGCAAGCGGACCGCTGCAACGCAGAAGATCCAACATGGGTTTGCAAGCTGGAATGCGCAAACCAAGGGTTGCCACTCCAGGGTTGAGGGCTTCTGCACAGGAACCAAAAGCTGGTATCACCAGGGTGAGGGCCCCTGGCCAGTGCAGTTGCGCAAGGGCACTGGCATCAGATCGAGCCGCTGGGGAGACATGACACAACAACCCTTCAACATCAGCACCCATCAGAATTAACGGCTTGTCTTGGGGCCGTTTTTTCAAGCGCCAAATTTGAGCCGCTTGCTCTGGCGCCGCAGCCAGTGCCGGAAGGGTGTCTGTTGGGAGTAGAGCGGCTCCCCCAGCACTCAAATGCGCTTCGATGCCATCGCGATCCAAAAGATTGAGAGGGTTGATCGTCATCGTTCCTCCATCGACTGATCGAAAGTTATGGATTGGCAAGATCGCTGAGCAAGAGCAAAGCGGGGAATGCCCTGAAGGTCATAACGGGCTTCTGACCGTTCAAGACCTGCATCGGTGAGCAACTCCAGCACCATCGCACTCTGGTCATGGTGGTGTTCCAAGAGAATCCAGCCACCTGGGGCTAATGCTTTATGAGCATCTCGAATGATCTGCCTACAGCAGTCGAGTCCATCACCACCACCACACAGAGCCAGATGGGGCTCATGGTCTTTAACGACGGGCTCGAGTTCATCCATCACAGCCGTTGGGATGTAAGGCGGATTACTCAGCACAAGGCTGAACTGTCCCCACCATGGTTTGAGCGGTTCCCACCAGCTGCCGCGATGGAGTTGCCAACCACTGTTGCCAGCTAGGGCCATCAGATTGCGTTCAGCAAGAGCAAGCGCATTACCGCTGGAGTCCACGGCATGGCCCTGCCAGTGAGGGAGAACACGGGCAAGAGCCGCCGCCAAAGCTCCAGAGCCCGTTCCCAAGTCGGCCCAGATCCCTTCCACCTCGCGTGCATCCTCTGGCAAACACTGCAAAGCGAAGTCGATGAGCAGCTCAGTCTCTTGACGGGGGATCAAGGCAGCCGACGACACCTCCAGCTCAAAATCTCGCCATGGACAAAGGCCAACCAAGTGCTGAAGAGGAATGTGCTGATCGCGATGCTGGGTCCAAAGATCCCTAAGTTCGTGCAACGAGGCACTCAGCTCGATCTCAACATCTGGGCAAATTCGTAGTTTTTGAAGATCACCCCAAGAGCAATTTGCGGCCATCGAAAGCAGCCAATCCAAATCCACAGCGCGTCCACCCTGACGGATCAACTCACGCCTCCACACCAGTAGATCTGTTCCCTTGCAACGGATAACGCCCATCGGATCAGGTTAAACGGACCGCCAACGCAAACCAGGCTTGGGCTCAATGACACCCTCGAGCTCAAGCTGCAACAAATCATGCGCCACCTGAGTTGGACTGCAGCTCAGTGCTTCAGATAGCTGCTCAAGCGTGAGCCCTTCATCAACGCAACGCAGAAGCGAAGGATTCCGCTCGGCTGAAGACCGGGAGCGGTCCAATGGCATCGCCGCAGACCTCGCGGCCGCGAGCGGCCCTGGTCCAAGGGCCGCAATCAACGACTCAGGCGATAGCAAAGGTATTGCCCCCTCCTGCAACAAACCATTGCTGCCCTTGCAAGACCAACGCAGCGCATCCCCTGGAACCACCCAAACAGGACAATTCTGAGTGCGCGCGATCTGGGCTGATAGCAGTGAGCCGCTTGTCTTAGGGCACTCAACCACCACCAGGGCACAGGACACACTCACCAACAGGCGATTACGCAACGCAAAGTTGGATCGCTGCACCCGAGCACCGCAAGGCCATTCGCTCAACAACAAGCCAGCAGCCTCAACTTGGGCCTGCAAGGCCTCATGCTCAGGCGGATACACACGATCCAAAGGCGTGCCCAACACGCCAACCGGAAGTCCACCCGCTGCAAGACAACCATGGTGAGAGGCGGCATCAATGCCTTCAGCAAGACCACTCACCACGGGCCAACCAGCACGGGCAAGGCAATGACCAAGAGCATGGGCCATCCGACAGCCATGATCCGATGGTCGGCGCGTTCCCACCACCGCGACAGCCTTTTGAGCTGATAAGAAAGGCCAGCACTGCGTCTGCCCTGACCCGTGCACAGCAAGTGGAGGACGCTTCAACAAATCGAATGAGATCGGCCAGTCCTGATCCATGGGAAACAGAGCATTGTCTGGAACCAAAAGACTGGGGGACGTCCCTTTGCTCAGCCGATAAGACTCGACACGCGCCATTAAGGAGTCGGGCCAGCGCAGGGCTGTTTGCAAACGCAAGAGGGGCCATGACCACAGATCAGCCAAGGTCACCTGATGGGCTTGAGCAACAGCCCTCAGAGCCCTAATCCTGGCAACACCCAGTCCTGGGCATGAGATCCACAGCCACCACCAGCCACGCTCTCCCAACAGCTCAACGCAAGTACAAATGTACTAGCACATTATTGGGGCGGTCCTTGAGTCAACAACCCAAGCGCTTTTGCTACAGATGCTGGTGGGCGGCGCAAAACCTGACGCCTATCTCCGTCAAGACGGACCAAAACCAACTCCACATGCGCCTTGAAGGCGCAATCACCATCGGCCCTTAACAGGTGCGTCTGCCAGCGCCAGCGGGGACCCTCTGGCGCAAGCGCATGGCTTTGAAGCACAACCTGGTCGCCATGCATGAGGGCTCGCTTGTAAGACATCTCCAAGCGCACCACTGGCATTTCCAACCCTTCAAGCGCCATCAGTCGGTAGGGCAGCCCTACCGCCGCGAGTGCTTCAACACGAGCTTCTTCCAACCAACCAACATAGGCGCCGTGCCACATCACACCGCCGTGATCGGTGTGTTGTGGCAGCACACGCTTGTTCAATCGCCAAGGAAGGCGCGTAACGCTCTCAGTCACCATCAACACGGCCTGGATCATCAGCCATAGGCTGAAGCAGACCTAACTCTTCATCGTGTTCAAGAATCTTCTGATTGCTGATTCCGGCAAAGGGCATGTCGGTGAAATGGTGCGGATGCTCCGCGACCTTCCAGGGTTCAGAACTGCTCGTATCAACCTGCTGCACGTGGTCTCTGAGCAAGGCAAGGTCAACTCAGAAGACCACTGGACGACAGCAGGCAGCCTGCTGTCCAAGGCGGTGAGTCGATTAGGGCTTGACCCGAGTGAAGTGAATTCGATCATCCGCCAAGGGGATGCCAAACAAACCGTTCTCAAGGTGGCTGAAGAAATCAATGCCGACTTAATTGTGATGGGATCCAGAGGCCTTGGTCGTCTCCAGTCGATTCTGTCCAACAGCACCAGCCAATACGTGTTTCAGCTTTCAACACGTCCGATGTTGCTGGTCCGTGACGACCTCTACGTCCGCCACGTGAATCGCCTCATGGTGACCATTGACGGAACTGGGGTTGGCGATGATGCGCTCCGGATTGCCTGCGAAATGGTTCGCGACATCCCCGGCGGACAGCTCACTGGCGTTCACATTGCCAGGCAAGACCTGTCAGCCTCCCGTGGAGGAGATAACAAAGCCGATGGATTGCTTGCTACCGCAGTTCAACGGGCCCGGAGCCTGGGCGTTGACCTCAAACCAATGCATGTAGCGAATCCCGACATTGGCCGAGGTGTTTGCCAAGCAGCCAAAGAAATCGGTGCCGACCTCGTGGTGATCGCGTCACAGGACAGGCGGCCTCTTGTTGCAAGAGGCCTTGTGGATCTAGACAAGCTCCTTGGAGGGTCCATCAGCGACTACATCCGAGTCCACGCGCCTGCTCCGGTTCTTCTGGTCCGCGAACCAGAAAAGAATTAAACCGGAGCAGACTTGAACCAACAGTCGATCAGGAGGAACCTTCTCGACTGTTGGTTTGGATGAACAAGACGATCAGAAACACCGTCGGAACCAGGACGAACATGAGGCTGGCAACGAAGCCGAGATCGTTGGTTTCCATGGGCAATTAATGATGCAAGGCCGAACGTATCATCGTTCGGGAGCAACGATGAGCTTCAGCTCACCCCTCGTCACTGGGCGTAGCAGGCGAATCGGTTTCAGTCTCCTGTTCAGACCCTTCCTCCGCCTCGTCAGCGCTCTCATCAACCGGCCATGACGTTGGCCCGGCTGGCAGGGCTTCAGCGCGAGCCGCTGCCTTTTTCTTATCAAGTTCAGCCAAGCGAACTTGTGGGCGGGTCAGCACGATCACGGATTGCTCCACAAGAGCCTGACAAGCCAATCTCCAAGACTCAGGGCGACGCCTGAGCTTGTTGTCCTCAACAACGGTTCGAGCCGTTAAGGGCGTGTCGGCGTCGGATCCCACAACATCGACAAAACAGGTGATGCATTGACCACACCCACCGCAATTCCCCAGTTGCCCCTTTAAGCCGTAGAGCTCGATGTTTTCGCGCAGAGCAACGTCGCGCAGATTTTCACCTGGATAACACTCCACATCACGTCCCTCACGCAAAAAACGAATGACTGGCATGGGGTGCTCCAGCAATAAACGCCTACTTTGCGCCCAAAGATTGCGTTTTGTAACCCCCTCGGCCAGACCCGAATGCGGCATCCAAAGGGCGGAAGCACTGACAGGACAGTGAGGGAAACAAATCCAGGGCTCTCAACACAAGACATTGCAGCTCGCGACAACACGCCCCACTCAATTGAGCGAACCCCTTACGATCGCTAGGTCTGTCTGCATCAGCAGCTCCGTTCCACCTGAACCTGACCCATGGGATTGCCCTGGTATCGGGTGCACACCGTCGTTATTAACGACCCAGGCCGACTCTTGGCCGTGCACCTCATGCACACTGCTCTCGTTGCCGGCTGGGCCGGCTCGATGGCCCTCTACGAACTCGCAATTTTTGATCCTTCGGATCCAGTCCTGAACCCCATGTGGCGTCAGGGCATGTTTGTCATGCCCTTCATGTCACGACTGGGCGTCACCGGAAGCTGGGGAGGCTGGAGTATCACCGGAGAAACTGGAGTCGATCCTGGCTTCTGGAGCTTCGAAGGCGTCGCAGCTGCTCATATCGTCTTCAGCGGCCTTCTGATGCTCGCTGCGATTTGGCACTGGACGTATTGGGATCTTGAAATTTGGCAAGACCCACGTACTGGCGAGCCGGCACTTGACCTTCCGAAAATTTTCGGCATCCACCTCCTCCTTGCAGGACTGGGATGTTTTGGATTTGGTGCTTTTCACCTCACCGGTGTCTTCGGACCTGGCATGTGGATTTCTGATCCATATGCATTAACGGGTCACTTAGAAGCGGTTCAACCGTCGTGGGGACCGGAAGGTTTCAACCCATTCAATCCTGGAGGAATTGTTGCCCATCACATTGCCGCAGGCATCGTGGGCATCATTGCCGGTATTTTCCATATCACAACTCGACCGCCGGAGCGCCTTTACAAGGCCTTGCGGATGGGAAACATCGAGACTGTTCTTGCAAGTGCAATTGCAGCTGTGTTCTTCGCTGCTTTCATCGTGGCGGGAACCATGTGGTACGGCGCAGCTGCAACCCCTGTTGAGTTGTTCGGCCCCACTCGCTATCAGTGGGATCAGAGCTACTTCAAGACTGAAATCAATCGCCGCGTTCAGACGGCCCTTGATGAAGGGGCCACCGTCGACGAGGCCTACGCGGCCATCCCTGAAAAACTCGCCTTCTACGACTACGTAGGCAACAGTCCTGCCAAAGGCGGCCTGTTCCGCGTTGGTCCGATGGTGAATGGAGATGGTCTTGCAACTGGATGGATTGGCCATCCAGTCTTCACCGATAAAGAAGGACGTGAACTTCAAGTTCGTCGTCTTCCCAACTTCTTTGAGAACTTCCCAGTCATTCTCGAAGACAACGACGGCATCGTTCGCGCCGACATTCCGTTCCGACGCGCCGAGGCCAAGTACTCCTTCGAACAGAGAGGAGTTACTGCAACTGTTTACGGCGGTTCTCTCGACGGGAAAGTCTTCACAGACCCTGCCGAAGTAAAACGTTTGGCTCGTAAGGCCCAACTTGGAGAAGGTTTCGAGTTCGATCGCGAGATCTACAACTCAGACGGAGTTTTCCGCAGCTCGCCACGCGGCTGGTTCACCTTCGGCCACGCAACCTTCGCTCTGCTCTTCTTCTTCGGTCACATCTGGCACGGTGCTCGCACCCTCTACAGAGACGTGTTCGCAGGAATTGATCCTGATCTTGGCGAACAGGTTGAATTCGGCCTCTTCCAAAAACTCGGCGACAAATCAACACGTCGCCTACCCGAGGGATACGTTCCTCCCACGGGATCCACACCACTCAGTTGATCGCTCTCTAGGAGACTCTCGATGGAAAGCTTCGCTTACATCCTCATCCTCGGCCTGGCGATTGCCACCTTGTTCTTCGCAATCGCATTTCGCGATCCACCGAAGATCGGTAAGTAGTCCATCCAGCAGATCAAACCCCGCCCAAAAGCGGGGTTTTTTTATTGCTCAAATAAGATTCTTCCTTCACAAACACTTTTCAAGGGTCCACATGTTCTATACAATGTGAACAATTCAAAATGGATTGATTAGGGCTTGCAGTGCCCCTCTTGCCAAAACACGGATAGCCGGGTTCTCGAATCGAGAGCAGCCGAGGGCGGAAGAAGTGTGCGCAGACGTCGTGAATGCCTTAATTGTGAATTCCGATTCACGACATACGAGCGGGTAGAGATGGTTCCAATCACCGTGATCAAACGCAATGGTCACCGTGAAATTTTTAATCGCAGCAAACTTCTGCACGGCCTGAGCCGAGCCTGCGAAAAAACTGAACTAATCCCCAGCAAACTTGAAGCGATTGTTGACGAGCTCGAACTCAGTCTTCAGCAGTGCAATAGCCGCGAGATCACCAGTTCAGAGATTGGTGAGTTGGTTCTGGGTCATCTCAAGGGGCTCAGCGAAGTTGCTTATGTGCGTTTTGCCTCGGTGTATCGACACTTCCGAAGCGTCAGCGATTTCGTCTCCACACTCGAAGGAATGAACGCAGATAAAGCTGAGCTCGCGGCACTCGTCTAAAAAGCAAGGCTGTTCTGTAAAATTAAAAAATACTGATCCTTTGTCGGCGGGCACTGGATCAATTTTTATCGCACTGTCTTCGGGCAGACCGCCAACCATCCATGACTGTTACCCCAACCGATCCGGCTCAGGATCTTGCTGTGGAGACCACCACTGCCATCGACGAAAGCATTGCCGTCGAAGCCACAGCGGACCAAGCCGATTTTGGAACGGACGAAGATCTCAGCATCCCGGAAGAGATTCCTACTGCCGACGATCCCAGCAGTCGTGCCAACCCTAAGGATTTGGATGGGGCCGGCTTCACCATTGATGATTTCGCCTCACTACTTAGCAAGTACGACTACAACTTCAAGCCAGGCGACATTGTTAACGGCACAGTCTTCGCGCTGGAAACGAAGGGGGCAATGATTGATATCGGCGCCAAAACCGCCGCTTTCATGCCCCTTCAAGAGGTCTCCATCAACAGGGTGGAAGGTCTCAGCGACGTGTTGCTACCCGGTGAGATTCGGGAATTCTTCATCATGAGTGAAGAAAACGAAGACGGGCAACTCTCTCTCTCAGTTCGCCGTATCGAATACCAACGCGCCTGGGAACGGGTGCGTCAGCTGCAAAAAGAAGACGCCACCATTTATTCAGAGGTGTTCGCCACCAACCGTGGTGGTGCTCTCGTTCGGGTGGAAGGCCTTCGTGGCTTCATTCCTGGATCCCACATCAGTACCCGCAAACCGAAAGAAGAGCTGGTTGCAGACTTCTTGCCTCTCAAATTCCTTGAAGTCGACGAGGAGCGCAATCGTCTAGTGCTCAGTCATCGCCGCGCCCTGGTCGAGCGCAAGATGAATCGCCTTGAAGTCGGCGAAGTCGTGATCGGAACCGTTCGTGGCATCAAGCCATACGGCGCCTTTATCGACATCGGTGGTGTGAGCGGTTTGCTTCACATTTCCGAAATCAGTCACGAGCACATCGAAACACCCCATTCGGTGCTGAACGTGAATGATCAAATGAAGGTAATGATCATCGACCTCGACGCCGAACGCGGTCGGATTTCCCTGTCTACCAAGGCTCTGGAACCGGAACCCGGTGACATGCTCACCGATCCTCAAAAGGTCTTTGACAAGGCCGAGGAAATGGCAGCTCGCTACAAGCAGATGCTTCTTGAGCAAGCTGAAGAAGGAGAAGAGCCATTGAGCTCGATGATGGTCTGAGCTGCATGAGCCCATGGCTCATTTATCTCTAAGAGGCCATTCACTTGGCTTGATTCATGGGGTGCTGTTCGACAAGGACGGCACCCTTTCCCATAGCGAACCCCATCTCATCGAGCTGGCCGACGCCAGGATTGAGGAAATCATGCGCGTCTTTGCCTCCCGTGGCGCATCGACCGACGTCCAAGTCCAACTCCTGGGCTTACTGAAACGCGCGATGGGCCGGTGCGACTCCGGCTTGATTCCTGATGGAACGTTGGCCGTCGCGTCCCGTCAACACAATCTGTTGAGCACCGCCACAATCTTCTGTCTATTTGAGCTCAGCTGGCCTCAAGCGCTCGTGCTCGCCGAAGAGATCTTTGACACGGTGGACCGCCTCCACAAACACAACGCAACGGAAGCCAGCCTCAGCGCCAGAACCCCGTTGCCCCATTCAAAGGAATTGCTCAACGAGCTGCACAGCGCAGGGGTGATCTGTGCCGTGATTAGCAATGACACCCGCCAAGGGATTGAACAGTTTCTTCAGGACCATGGCTTGAGCAACTGCATCACAGGAATCTGGAGCGCTGATGACAGCCCATGCAAACCAGACCCAGGCGCCGTGAATGGTTTGTGCAAAATGCTGCATTTGGATCCATCACAATGCGCACTGATCGGAGATGCCGACTCCGATCTGCTGATGGCACGCCGCGCAGGCATAGGTTGTGCGCTTGGGTATGTGGCGGGATGGCATCGAACCCCTGACCTGACATCCCATCAATATTTGATCCATCACTGGCAAGAGCTAAGGGTTGAACAAGCCCAGTAAGGGCAACCCGTAAAATCACATCACGCCCTAACTACTTATGAGTCGATACGTTTTCACATCCGAATCCGTAACGGAAGGACATCCTGACAAGATCTGCGATCAAGTCAGTGATGCCGTCCTGGATGCTCTCCTAGCCCAAGACAGCACAAGCCGAGTGGCCTGCGAAACGGTTGTGAATACCGGTCTGTGCATGATCACAGGTGAAGTCACCTCAAAAGCCCAGGTGGATTTCATCCATCTCGTGCGCGATGTGATTCGAGATATCGGTTATAGCGGTGCACGAGCTGGTGGCTTTGATGCCAACAGTTGCGCCGTGCTGGTCGCCCTTGACCAGCAATCGCCTGACATTGCTCAGGGTGTCAACGAGGCCGATGATCATGAAGGCGATCCGCTCGACAAGGTGGGCGCCGGTGATCAGGGAATCATGTTTGGCTACGCCTGCAATGAAACGCCCGAGCTGATGCCTCTGCCCATCAGCCTTGCCCACAGGCTTGCAAGGCGCCTGGCAGAAGTCCGCCACAACGGAACACTCGACTACCTGCTCCCTGACGGCAAGACCCAGGTGAGTGTCGTCTACGAGAACGACAAGCCGGTTGAAATCGACACCATCCTGATCTCAACCCAGCACACCGCAGAGGTGACTGGTTTGACCGATGAACAAGAAGTGCGCAACCGCATTAGTGAAGACCTCTGGACTCACGTTGTGGTGCCTGCCACTGCAGATCTCCCTCTCAAACCAGATCGCGCCAAGTGCCGCTATCTGGTGAACCCCACAGGCAAATTCGTCGTCGGCGGTCCTCAGGGTGATGCCGGACTCACGGGTCGGAAAATCATCGTTGACACCTACGGCGGCTATGCCCGTCATGGTGGTGGTGCCTTCTCAGGCAAAGACCCCACCAAGGTGGATCGCTCCGCTGCCTATGCCGCGCGATATGTGGCAAAAGCACTTGTGGCCGCTGGCCTTGCCAACCGTGTGGAAGTTCAACTGAGCTATGCCATCGGAGTGGCCAAACCTGTCTCGATCCTTGTGGAGTCGTTTGGCTCAGGCAAGATCTCGAATGAAGAGCTCACCGAATTGGTGCAAAAGAACTTCGACCTGCGCCCAGGCGCGATCATCGAACAGTTCAAGCTCAGAGAAATGCCATCTCTCAATGGTGGGCGCTTCTACCGCGACACAGCTGCCTATGGGCATTTCGGTCGTCCCGACCTGAACTTACCTTGGGAAGATGTCGGCGACAAAGCTGCAGCCCTGAAGCAGGCGTAAGCCAGCCAAATCCAAGCCGGCAATAGCTTTAGATCCCAAAATCATGATGCAAGACCCGCTGGTGCTCGGCATAGACCTAGGCACCAGCGGTGTCCGCATTGCTGTCATCGACAGCAGCTGTGTCCTGCTCCAAAGCGAAAGCGCGCCGTACCAGATCGGTCTGATCAACCCCTTCGACTGGCGCGAGCGCTGTTGCACGTTGATCGGTCGCATCAAGCCCGACTTCCGACATCGCCTTAAAGCCATCGCCGTGGATGGCACCTCAGGAACGTTGTTGGCCTGCGATCAACAAGGGTTACCTCTTGCCGAGGCCCTGCCCTATTCATTCGCATGCCCAAATTTCAATGCTCAGCTCCAAGCGTTGAGTCCACAGGGTGGACCCGCTTCAAGCGCCAGCGGCAGCCTTGCACGGGCGCTGCACCTCGTCGACCAACACCAAACTCCGCTCCTGCTTCGCCATCAAGCCGACTGGATTAACGGCTGGCTTCTTGACAATTGGAGCTATGGCGAGGAGGGCAACAACCTTCGATTGGGATGGGACCTCAGTAAAAGTGCGTGGCCAGACAGCTTCACAAGCCAACCCTGGTGGGATGCACTTCCAGAGATTCGCGCCAGTGGCTCAGTGCTTGGCCCCCTTTCGCCCCAACGCGCCATTGATCTAGACCTGCCAAAGGACCTGCTGGTCGTCGCCGGGACAACCGACTCCAACGCGGCCGTTCTCACCGCTGATGCTGACGACGACGAGGGAATCACAGTGCTGGGGAGCACCTTGGTGCTTAAACGATTCACCGATCAGCCCCTATCTCCAGGGCCAGGGACGTCTACCCATCGCGTGGGAGGTCGTTGGTTATGCGGAGGAGCCTCCAATGCTGGTGCTGCGGTGCTGAAGCAACTTTTTCCTGACATCGACCTGGCTGAACTGAGCCGTCAGATTGATCCAGATCAGAACAGCGGCTTACAGCTGCGGCCACTTCCCAGATGCGGAGAGCGCTTCCCCGTGGATGACCCCTACCTGGAGCCCATCCTCACGCCCCGTCCTGTCAGCGATTCCCTCTATCTGCACGGCCTTTTAGAGGGATTAACCCAAATCGAGCACGCAGGATGGCAACGCCTCACAAGCCTTGGAGCCGATCCTCCGGGAAAAATCGTGACCCTTGGAGGCGGAGCGCGCAATCCTCAATGGCGTCGTCTGCGCGAACGTCAACTCGGTGTTCCGATTCGTAGCTGCAACACACCTCCAGCCGCAGGAGTGGCTCGTCTGGCTCTACAGGCTGTAAAAGCACCAGACAAGACGATTCATCTAGGGGAGAATTAAGAAAGCATCACCGAGCCCTTGCCCAACCGACTTCGTGACGGCCTTGCCCTTGGCCTGTTCATCGTGCTTGCCGGATATGTGGGATTCAGCGGGTTTCGGCTCGCCATCCTGCTCTGGCAACGCTTCAGCTGAGCCACTCCCCCACTCTGACCTACGTCCCTTTCCACCATGACCGCTGATCCTCTTACCCCTGCTGTTAGCGAACGAATCTGTCGTCACATGAATGATGACCATGGCGATGCGGTGCTTCAGTACGCCCTCCATTACGGCGGAGTGAGTGCTGCGAACATCGCCACCATGACTGCCGTGAACGCTGACGCCATGAGCCTTGAGGTGGACGGGAAACCCCTCAGAATCCCCTTTGATCACACACTCACTGACAGTGAGGACGCCCACCGCACCATGGTGGCCATGCTGAAAGCCATGCCCTCTAACAAGAGCAAAGGGGAATCCTGAGGGCAGAAGTTCTGATGCTTTGCTAACCGCACTCCACGATTGCCTTCAAGACCTATTCGTTGTGCCTTCTTGCCCGATTTGCAAGAAGGTGATCCAAACCCATCAACAAGCGGATCAAGCTTGCAGCGAGTGCACGCAAAAGCTGGGACTCAAGGAAAGGGGGCTTAGGGGCGTCACTCCTGTTCGCTTCAACGCGGCAGGCTGGTATCGAGGAGAGCTTCGCCGAGAGATCCTGCGCCTCAAGCTCAATCAAGACCTATCAGTGCTGAAGGCGATCACCTTTGCGCTGCAGCGAACCCTTCCCACCAAGGCTCTCTTGGTTCCGATCCCGAGCTGGAAAACGCAGGCGCGAGCCAATCCGCTGCCAACAATGATCTGCCACAGCCTGGGACGCACCACCAAGACGTTGCTGAAACGCTGCCGGCGCACCGTGGGGCAACACCGTCTCAGCCGCCGTCAGCGGCTTGTAAACATGCAATCTGCATTCGCGATAGATCCAGATCAGCAATCCTGTTGCGTTTCAAAAACGCCCATCTGGATTGTCGATGACATCCTCACCAGTGGTGCCACAGCCCGAGAAGCAATCAATACGCTGAAAAACGCTGGATTAGAGGTCAGGGGATTGATCTGCCTGGGGCGCACCCCGTGATTTAAGATTCCGATGTCGCGAAAGCGACGTGCCGGGATAGCTCAGTTGGTAGAGCAGGCGACTGAAAATCGCCGTGTCCCCAGTTCAAATCTGGGTCCTGGCATTGATTCAATCCTGATCAAAACCGCAGCGCTGCGGGTCACAGGTTCCAGATCGATTGCCTCGCCGCCTAAACATCGGCATCTCCGAAATACTCAGTTGGAGATGGGAACTGAGAGAGGTCTCAAAATCGCTGATCGAATCGCTTGTTCGGGTTGATTTGCACAAGGGCATAGCTTTTACGGCTAGTCGATTTCTGGACGACGGCGCCCCGCATGAATGGTGGCAACCTCTGAGATCTCCTCAATCACCAAGTGCTTCCTCCAGTCCTGTGAGCCATTAAGCAGCTCATCAAGCTCCTCAGACGTCATTTTTCTGTCAAGACCACCGAGAGTGCCCTTGATGGCGCACTTGATGATGACTTCTTGCTCGTACGTCATAAGGCGGATACTGCAGCTGCCATCTTGCCGAAGAGGGTAGACCACTTAAATCCTGGATCACCCACTCCGTACCCATGAAAGAGATGAATGAACCATCCATTTCTAACGGCGCAGCATTAAGAACTAGGATGAATTCATGAAGAGCAACCCAAGCGAATTCCACGATTACAGAAGTGAATCGCCAGGAAATTTGCTGAACCTTCTGCGATTACCTCAGCATTAGACCAACAAACCAGAACACGAATAAGAAAAACACAAAAAAACTTCAAGAGTGAATTAGCCAATTCCACAAGCAAACTCATACTTAAATTTAGAAACATCACACAAAGAAACGACATCTTCTAGGGGTGGCATTAAAAAAGAAACAACTTTATCTTTCAGCTCACGGATGAATAAGCGCACAATCATGACAAAGCGGCATGCCTCAAGCCCAACAAGAAAGAAACACAATCTCAGAAACTGCGATCTCACGAAAAACGGTTACAATGACAGCCCACATTGATGCCTAATGCTTTGACCAAAAACCAATGAATAGCAAGCTAAACAAAGAACTTGTGACAAGGTCACTCCAATTGGCATCTCTCGCTGAAATGCACCCCGACGACCGCATTGCGCGCATTGTTTGGGACAGAATCCAAGACGACTTGGAACAAGCCGACAGCATGGTACATGGAATGCAATATTGCATTGCAAATATAAGTGCATTTATCAGAATATCTTTCAAAGAAACAGACCATACCATCGCTGCTATTGAATCATGCCATCAACTGATTGATTGCCTTGGATGGAACAAAGAAGAAGTCTCAATAATGGAACAGCCAAACAAAGTCTTTGTTGATTACATTAAAGATGTCGTCTCCATGTACAACGACACAAAGCAGAATCACTGCGAGAATGCACAGTGCATTCTTGCCTTAAACATGAATTCCATGCTCTTACAGGACCTCGAATATGTAATGAAACAAAGCCCTCAACGCCAACGCAGCCTCACTCCGGCTCTTAAAACGGCAGCAGAACTTAGGAAACTAATGATCCAAGTCTTTGGCTGGAATGCCTCAAAGGCATGAGGAGGAGCCGATCGAGGCCCTAAATAAACTCAATCTTTCGTAAACGGATAAGCGCAATGAAATCGAAAGATGATACGAGGAAGTCCTGAAAAACTGATCAGATCACACAAGAGCGATGTAAACTCAAGAGATCCAATCATTCAGAAGAGCTTTAACGAAACCACATGGGTTTTCTTCTTTCTAGTCGATCCGGTCATCTCTGTGTTGATGGAAAGAGGGTTTTAAAGCCGCACACTGATGGCCTGTTTCCATCCGATCAGTTTTGCGATGGGGATCTATCAATCCCTTCAACAGATCGAAACATCCTCACGATCTCTCAGTGCTTCCTGGATCTCTATATCAATCCGATGGGGATACTGCAAGAGAAAAGGTCGAAAGGGAAAAAGTGGTTGTATTCAACTCTTGAGATTGAGAGAGAATTTGGTGAAGTGAACCAAGTAGAGGATCCAGAACAGTCAACAAAAGGCTCTATCCCTACATCACTGAGTCAAACAAGAGGGTGGCACATATTTGCCATGCATACGCTACATCGCTTCTTTTGGAAAGATTTTGACTGCATCAGAGGTTCACGCAAACTTGAAGAAACAGATGACTACCACTGGTGGCTTGAGAATAGCAGTGGAGATATGATCGATTTAGCAGAAGAGCAATATCGTGCAACCAAGATACCTACATTGAGAGATCAGGGAAAAAGCTCAAACCACTAGGCCATCGATATTCTGCAACATCTAGGACCATGGCACATAAGATCACGGAAGTCTTATCTTCCCATCATTACGATGCAAATGTCATTGATCAGTACGCCAATGCTTACATGAAACGCTGAGGACAAGCACAAGAAAAGCATCCAATCCATCTAAGCCAAACCATGAGTATCGGTGAGCAAGAAACATGTAAGTTATTGGCAGAGCCAATGTATTGAGACTTCCACCAATAGAAAAGCAGTCGACTCACATGTCTCACCACTGAGCTCGACAAACAACAAAGTCAGGCTCAACAAACCTATTGAAGCGGGTGAGGAATAGAGTTCTGATATCCATGCACTCCCTCAGGAATGCATTGGACCTACCAAACAACATGCTCTTCGGCTTGGGAAAGGTAGAACAGCAACAAGCAAGAACGCCTCCTAGGCGCTTCTTAGCATCACTGCTAAACCAATTTGAATGCTTCAAGGGGCAAATTGTCGAAATGCCCCCAGTTCAAATCTGGATCCTGGTATTTGCATTCAACGCTGTCATGATACGCGTACCAATCGATGACGATCGCACCTTCAACAATCCTGACGGATTTGCGATGGTGTTCGACCGAACATGGAAGCAATCAGCAAAAACAGAGGAATTTGCTGCTCTTTCCATTGATGAACGCATCGATGTCGTAATCAAACAGATGGAAGACCATCCATTTCTCCAGACTGAACCCGAGCAAGCACGTCAGGTCGCCATCTTCAGGGTTCGATTGCTCAACCTGGATGGACTCAGACCACTCAAGCTGAAAGCAGATCGTCGATCTGCTCGATGTCTTGATCAACCGTGTCTGTAGGTGGCTCCTGAGAATCATTGACGTACACGGTCTGCTCCAGATCAAAATTTTCAGGCTCATCCATAACGTCGGTCTGGGTCGATAGTATGAATCGGTCACTGCTTCAAGCCGAGGGACCTCTAGCTGAGCCTCTACTTCAGCTCTCTCATTCAGCAAACCGCGGAGTTGCTCGAGGCGGTCGCTGCTATCTGCAAGCAATAAAAAACTGTCGGAATCATCAGCTTGTTCAGGCTCAACAGACTCCGAACGCTCCGAGAGTTCGTTGAACCGCTCTTCAAGCGCAAGCAATCGAAGCGTCAAAGATTCAGCAATCTCGCTGACCAAGTGCAGTTGACCGCTCAACTGCTGAGTCAAGTCTTGGCTGGATATGGACATTGGCGAAAAATCCCCGCTCATCAAGCTGATGGTATCGAGCATGGTGAACTTGTCCACTGTGATCAGGTCCTATTGCAACGAACGGCCTGATCGGTCAAAATTTACCAGCTAAGAACCTGCTTGCTCAACACTCATAAGGACATTCGAGAAAGAACCCCAGCTTGCATAGCAATCCAACAAAAGTGCAACAAGCTCTCAGCAACTAAAAATTAATAGGGTTAAGAAGGCATCAATAGCATAAGCGAAGGGCAGAAAATTCACAAACACAAGAAAATCAAAAGCGAGCTAAACCGTGTATAAAGCAACAAAGAAGATAAGCCTAAGGGAAAACAACAAACTTGAAGGAACTAAAGCGAAAAGACAAAAAGAGAACAAATACAGGCCGAAGGGGAAAGCAGGGTGTTTATAAAGAATAATGATGAAAGCAGGGATAGACGAGGTATAGGCAGACCAGAGAGAAGAAAATAGAACACAGTTACTCAAAATCCAAAGGAAGAGGAGGTCCAACAAATGCAGGACACAGCGGAACAGATACTCTCAAACCTTCTAAAAAAGAGTTCAGAGGAGAAAGAAGTTCATTTCAATATCGGTGAAGGAATCCTAAGGCTAAATTTAAAGACCGAAGACATAATGCTTATGGGGAGAAACTCTAAAAAACATCTCCGATCCAGGGAATGTTCTTCTGGCATGCGAAAGCAGCCAAGTAGAATTATCAGAAACAAAATTAACTTGGATCGTAGGAGCAGCAATTCGATCAACAAAGATCGAAAAGACAAGTGACATCGTAAATGTATTAGAATCACTTGATATACCTAAAGATATTGCCGAAGGAGTCAGCAAGCACTGTCCGGGTATTGCAGCGGAAATTACTTGGGCATTTTATTTAGAGCGCCATGGCTGGCTCACAGCCACACCAATCATTAACACAACCAAGTGAAACCACAAAAATGAACAATGATTCGCCACTGAAAATACAAGAACTAACAAAAAAAGCAAAGCTATTTGGATTGCCTAAAAACAATGAATTACCAGACAGTAGCAAGGAAATACTGGATTCAGCGAACAAATCAAAAAGATTATTGAGCACTAAAGAGCTGAATATCCTCTGCGAGAGCTCTCATTGTGATGCCAGTAAACTTGAAGAACTACAAAACAAATTACCAAATTAATCAATGAAGCAAAAGATAACCTGCTCAAAAAGCTTCCAGAAATAATAGAACAAGGAGGTTCACTCTATCCAAAGGAAAGAGCAGAGGCATGCTGGAGAGATTGCTTTGAGTTTGCAAGAATCAGCATCTACGGAACAGCAGCTGGAGAGACAAATATTACTGACGAAGAAGGATTAGAGGCAGTTCAAGAATTGTACTCAATACTTGAAGTACCAGTCGATGCATTAACAATATGCCTAAAGGAATTACAACTAAAGTGCAGGGAGATATACTCAGAAAGCAATAGAAAAGAGGGACATAGAACTACTAGATGGATGTTTCAACCATCTAGCCGAGAAGATGAAGGTCAAAATATAAACAAGTTCAAGCCTAAAATACAAAAACAAAAGATAAGGGGGTAGAGTCTTCAAAATCAAGCGCTTCAGCAAGAGAAGTAGTCTTCGTGTGATTAACACGGTCCAGCACAAAAGCGGAAAGGACTAAAATTTTTGTTGCGGAAACAGGCAAAGCGCTGAAAGACTGGAAAACGGAACTAGAGTCACGAGAAATCAAGATTAAACCTGAAGAGCTATGGTCGCCATCAAGCCAACACGTGATTTCACGAATAATGCTCGAACATCATTTACAGCAACAAACAAGAAGTCAAAAGCAACTGCCGCACTGACAGTAGAAAAATTTAAAGAGAATCAATGCAAATCAATGGGGATTGGCATTGGGCCAAGACATCATGAAGAATGTCCCTTCGGAGTAACAGCAGAAGAATATGCAAGCACTGGAAATAATGCTTTAGAAACCGCTATTAGCAGTGCATACAAGCAGGTATTTGGCAATGCAAACCCAACTGATAGTCAACGTTGCAAGGAACATGAATCCGCACTAAGAGACGGAAGAATTACAACCAGAGATTTTGTAACAGGGCTGGCAAAGTCAGAGTTCTACAAGCAGAACTACTATCATAAAGTATCACCAATCAGAGGAGTAGAGCATAACTTCAAACACTTACTAGGAAGGCCACCGATCAATCAAAGTGAAATTGGTAGATCTATTAGCCTAATTGCAGAACAGGGATATGATGTATTTATCAATAAGCTCACCTCATCCGGTGAATACCTTGAAGTGTTTGGAACAGACACAGTTCCTTATGATCGAGCGTGGAAATCGGAGGCAGGGTTTTACTGCTCCACATTTGTCAATATGTGCTCAGTAAGCACAGGCAACGCAAGTTCTGACAAAATCGTGGGCGGAAGAAGCCAACTCGTCATGGCTTTAGCCAAAGCAAGAGAACTAAGTACATCATCAGGTAATTTTGATGTCTCAGGATTTAGTTATTCAAAAGCAGTACGAGACCCATCCTCAGGAGCCTTCCGAAGAATGTATATGCCACAAACAACAAAACGATAATTAATTCACAAAAACAGCGAAAGGCGGCCAAAGAAAACATATTAATCCTGTCAAATTCAAGAAAAAAGATGGCCTCAAGGGAGTTAATATTAATTCCCTTGAGGCCTATTTTCTTTTACTATTGTACAAAGTGATAATATATGACCTCGCAAAGACACATTTGGCATCTTAAGTTTTGGAAACAAAAAACAAAGATAACGGACGAAGACCCTTAAGATTGGGCAATTCTACCTAGCAGAAACAAAAAACTCTATGACTATTCCTGTTCTCACCTATTCGCAGAAGAGCCAGAACAGTCGAGTCGACAACCTTGCTGGAAACACTGATTCTGTAAAATATCAAGCAACAGGAGAAATGTCAGCCTCTTCGATATCAACACGTAGAGATATGGACAGCTTGATCGAACAGACATACAAGCAAATTTTCTTCCATGCAATGAGTTGCGATAGAGAAATCTATCTCGAGTCGCAATTAAGAAGTGGATATATAACAATGCGAGACTTTGTAAGAGGGCTCCTATTATCAGAAAGATTCCAGCAAGGATATTACCAATGTAGCTCTAATTACAGAATGGTTGATCAAGTTGTGGGACGAGTACTTGGGCGTTCAGTAAGTGGCGAAGGCGAAAGGTTGGCTTGGTCAATTGTGATTGCAGAGAGAGGTTTTACAAACTTTGTCGATCAAATACTAGAAAGTGATGAATATATGATTAATTTTGGATATGACGGTACACCAGCACAGCGTGGCAGGTTAATACCAGGAAGATCAACTGGAGATATGCCAATTTATCAACAATTTCCTCGTTATGGAGAAGACTGGAGGAATGCACTTATCGAAAGAGAATTCGTCAATAAAACATTTACAACTGGTGGTGATTTGAAGAGCGAGATGAACTCAATTGTTCGCAAACCACCTGCATGGCTTATCAAATCTTGGCTGGTCCTATTTGCAATTGGAGGCTTTGAGCTTGCAAGAGTAATACTGACAATCGGTATATCAATGGTACGAAATTAAGAACATGGATTTAAACATAACCAATTGGGCACCACCAGAAAAGACGTCTCCGGAGCAAATTACTAGATACCCAGTAGATGCTAGAGGCGCAGACTGGAGGAATAAAGATCTTCAGGATCTTGATTTAAGAGAAGCGAATCTATGTCGCGCAGATTTAAGAGGAACAAATCTAAAATACTGTCGCATGCAAAACATTGACATGAGGCTGGCAAAATACGACAATAAAACACAACTACCAGATGATTTTGATATCCGTACGAGTGGAGCAATCGGCCCAGGAGCTAAACTCAACGGTGCATTTTTAAACAATGCTGATTTAAGAGGAATAGATCTACGAACAGGTTCATTAATGGGTGCTTATCTGAGCGGTGCAGATCTTAGCGGTGCCATATTAGATAATGTTTCATTGGCCGGAGCAGATCTTCGAAATTCTATTTTGAGAGGGGCCATGTGTAGGGGCACTCGGTTTGGCACAAGTGAAATCAACATGGCCGACCTACGCGGTGCTGATCTAACAGAGGCGAATTTGGAAGCACTCGAATCAATCAAAGGCAGCGATTTCTCGATGTGTAAAGGAATGGCTAACCAACTCAAGCACTTACTAGAGAGACCTTCTGTTGAATTGGACCATTGGAATCCGTTAACTCGAAGCACTACACGAGCAAGCCTCGAATCACTGCTTTCACAAGAATAGGTTAACAAAACTACACAACTTACCGAAGGCGCTCGTCGCCGCGAGGGATCATTTTGCCGTTTCACGCAACAAAACTGAACATTTGATTGAGCTTTATAAAGAAGATGTCCACTCGCAGAGAATTTGCAAGAGATTGATCGGAGATAAACGAGAGAGCATTCATGCCCTTTGGTCCTGCCTCGCTACTAGGGGTCGAGCGTTTCTCAGCAGAGAGTGAAGCACCGCTCGAACTGCTTCCAGGCGACGACGACGTCCAAAAGGAAGCCTTGATACGCGCTATCTACAAGCAAGTGCTTGGCAATGCGTACGTCATGGAGAGCGAGCGGCAATTGATCGCAGAATCCCAGTTCAAACTTGGCGAAATCAGCGTTCGAGAATTAATCCGTCGAATCGCCAAGAGCGATCTGTATCGCAGCCGATTTTTCGAATCCTGCCCGCGCTATCGCTATATCGAACTTGCCTTCAGACATCTCTTGGGGCGTGCTCCTGTCGATTTTGAAGAAATGCGAGCACATGCTGAACGTCTTGATAGCAAGGGGTATGACGCTGATATCGATAGCTTCCTAGATTCTGATGACTATCAAAATACATATGGGGAGTGGGTTGTCCCCTACCAGCGTGGCTGGAAGACAGAGAGCTGCAAAACCCTTCAAGAATTCACCTGGAGTTTCCAACTGCTTCGTGGCAACAGCAGTAGCAGCCTGAAAGGCGACCTCTCAGGAATCACCGCAAAACTTGGAGGGGCTGTCTACCAAAACACTCCGCTCGCAGTTGTCCCACCATCGTCCAAAGAAGCAACAGGCTGGAGCTTTAGGAGGGCGAAAAATCTTCAAGATGCTCCAACGCGCCTAGGAGTGGGAGCAGGACAAGAAGGTACGACTTATCGGGTTGAGGTTACCGGATACAGCGCTAATAACGTACGCCGAATATCCCGGTATACGAAATCAAATCGTGTGTATTACATCCCATTCAACAAGCTCTCGGAGCAATTCATAAGAATACATAGAGAAGGGGGCAAAATTGCAAGTATTACGCCAGTTACATAAGCCCTAAAGCAATTCAATCAACTACCAACTTCAACAATTACACAAATTGACCATGGACACTAACCAAGCATCTTCAGGATTCGGCGCAGAAAGTAAGTGGAATAATCCAGTTTCCTTTCAGAGAAAGGGCGTCTCAAACCAGAAAGCAGCGCTAACAACAGGTGAATTCCTCAAGAATTCATGTGATCAGATGGCTATTGGCGTAGGGCCAAGAACCCATGCAGATTGTCCGCATAGAGTAACTGCAGAATGCTATAGCCCTGATGACAACTCTTCCCTTGAAGATGTTATTGCAGCTGCCTATCGTCAAATATTTGGCAATGCCCATGTCATGGACTTTGAGCGTTGCAAAGAACTAGAAGCACAACTGCGCAATGGAGAACTAACAGTTCGTGACTTTGTTCGTGGGCTAGCAAAGTCTAGTTTCTACAAGCAAAGATTTTTCACAGCTGTTGGACCACAAAGAGGCATTGATTTAAACATCAAACACCTGCTTGGACGAGCACCTCATTCACAAGCAGAGATTTCAGCAAAGATCTCCCTTCAAGCAGAACATGGTCAAGCAGCAGTAATCGACAGCATTGTTGATTCTGCGGAATATCTCGAAGTATTTGGCAGTGACGTCGTTCCCTATGCGAGAGCATGGTCTTCACCAGCTGATCTAGCAACCTCTGCCTTCCCTCTACTCGCAGCGATTCAAAAAAGCTTTGCTGGTAGTGATAGTGCCAGAGGTAGCGCTAGCAACCTGATCAGTAGTTATGCAAGCGGAAGGGCACCAAGAATCAATGTGCCATCTGAATCGATCGGAGTAAAACCCACTCCAGGCTATGCAGCAGGTCGTTTTGCAAGCAGAGCACCGGGTGTCACAAGCGGAAACGATGGAGCACCAATGCGTGGTGACAGCTACGTATTTTTTGGACTTGGACAACGGGAACAAGAAACATTCCAACGTTGCCCAGGTGACTCAAATGATCAACTTAATGCCTTGATTAGGTCCACTTATAAGCAGGTCATGGGCAACCCACACCTGATGGAATTTGAAAGGGCAATATCAGCTGAAAGCAAGTACGTGGATGGCTATCTGAGTACTCGTGAATTTGTGAGGGCATTAGGCCTTTCAGCAGAATACAAGCGTCGTTTCTTTGAAACAAATGCCCCATATCGCTTTATCGAATTAAACTTCAAGCACTTCTTAGGAAGAGCTCCAAGTTCACAAGCTGAAATCAGTGAGCACACAAAAATACTCGCTGAAAGTGGGTATGAAGCAGAAATTTGTAGCTATGTCGATAGCGTTGAATATCAAACAACCTTCGGCGAAGACACCGTACCGTTTGCACGTATTCTTTCGGAAAACGGCCGGTCTCAGGTTGCCTTTAATCGTCACCTGAAATTAGCAGAAGGATACGCAGCAAGTGACACGGTTCAAACAGGATCTTCACTCGTCACTTCTGTTGCTACAGGAACAGTGCCAGGAGGATGGAGTTCAACAACAACTCGGATCAACCGCACTGGTACACAATCAGGTGCTGCAGATCCAACCAAGAAGAGGTTCAGAATCGTTGTTTCGGCACAAGCTGCACGCAGCAGACAACGCACAGCGGGAAGTACTTATCTAGTTTCTGGAAAAGACATGTCCAGCCAAATGAAGTACATCCATTCACGTGGCGGTAAGATCCTTTCGATTACAGAAGTTATGTAAGAAGGAATTAATATTCAATAAGGGGGGCCTTCCAATTGGAAGGCCCCCCTTATTATTAGCCAACCCCATAAAAAACGATGTCACAGCCACTCACTCTTGCCACCAAAGCGAATATTGATCTTGAGCACTCAAATGATGTGATCAAAAGAATATATAGGCAAGTTTTTGGCAATCGACATCTCATGGAGTTGGACATCAATAAGTCCTTAGAAGCGCTGTTCATCAACGGAGACCTTGACGGTTCAGGGATTTGTAACAGCTTTAGCGCAATCAGAGACCTACAAAAAACTCTTCCTTGAGACAAATAGCCCCTATAAGTTTGTTGAACTGAATTTCAAGCATCTTCTCGGAAGAGCACCTAATGGGCAAGCTGAAATCCAAGGAGCATGTAAAACTCATGAGCGATGAAGGATATCGAAAGTGAAATCGCAAGCTACACCTATAGCGAAGAATATTTAACTTCTTTTGGAATTGACCAGGTTCCTTACAATCGTGGAGCAAGCACAATGCGAGGTGGAAGCACGATTAACTACACCAGAACGAATGCCTTTGAAGTTGGATATGCAGGATACGACGGTGCCAAGAAAGGATTCTACACTTCTACAAAGCCTAACAACTGGAAAGACTCCAGATATCACTCGAAGGAAAGGAGTTGGTAATGGAGGGTCCTTAACCATTAGCTGGAGTTCACGAAAGCAAATTGGAGCCAATCGCCGTGTCGCGCAAAAATCAGTGGTGAGCCAAACATCGATGTCATCAACCATAAAAAGCATTCTCGCCCAAGGCGGGAAAATCCTTAGTATTACAAAGGCTTAAAAGTCATCGTTTTATGGCCTAGCCCCTTCAGCGCTGGGCCATAATTGAAGACACAGGAATTACTTAAAACATAACCACTCCAAATAAACTAAAATCATGCCAATCATCCGCCCAAATTCTCAAAACATAAATCAGCAACAAACTGCATTTGAGAGATCAGTAGACAAAAATCCTATGGCCATGTCAATGATGATTGATTCAGTTGTCAACATGATGCAGAATACAAGACCACCCCTTCAGCAAGAACAACCAAATACATTCGCAAACTAAAATGGATATTGAGCAGTTTGTTGCTCTGACTGAAGGTGAATGGAGGTCAATGCGCTCAGCTCATTCTCTTGCCTTTCAGCAATTCGAGGATGTACTAAGCGAAATATCTGTACAAAAAATCAGCGAAACAAATTCTGATTTGCAAACAATACTCAAAAAAGAAGGTGATCTAAGTGTATCCGATATTAGGTCACCTTTTTTGATGAAATGGGCTGCTGAAAGTGACTGGGAACCAGATGACCCCAATGATGTTGCGAATGGTGAGTGTATTATCGTGCCAATGCCAAAGAATGAAAAATCCGGAATACTACTAAGAAGCATTGGTTACGCAGAATCTATAGCAGCGAGATCAGAATATAACTTTCTAGATGATGGAACTTTTGTCTTAAAAACAAAGTATGATCAATCAATTGCTGAAGAAAGAATTTGGTTTATAAGCGAAAATGTACGCTGTAGATCCTCTGTACTTAAGACTTCTGAAGGTTCAGGAATACTACAGACATCATTCTCCTCTGAAGTGCGTCGACTAACCAAAGCATAAACTCAACAAATCTCATGGATTCCATATTAATAGTTTGCTCAAACAATCGCAGGAATATACGACAACTTCGCGCAATCTCAAGAGAATCCAAAAGATTTTGCTCGCATCAATATTATCTTCAGACCACTACCTTGGACAATATTTAATGGCCCAGGGTTCTATTCTGAACAACACTACGACTATGCACCATGGTCACCGTATAGACAGGGAGTGCACAGATTAATTGCTCATAAAGAAAACTCAGAAGTTTTGATTATGGAAAATTTTGGATATGCAGACTCAAATGCGCATAGCCGGTGCCGGAAGGAATCCCGAACTTCTTGACTCCTTAAAAAAAGAAAAATTGAAAGCGAGGTGTGGTTGTGCAATGCATTTCAAGACACAAAGCGGATGGGAAATATATAGGGTCAGTAGAGCCAGGAAAGAAATGCATGATCCCAAGAGATGGCCAACTCACATATTTAGTTAGCGAAGTTGAAGTCACTCAAGA
Source organism: uncultured Synechococcus sp. (assembly GCA_949373155.1). The sequence goes on from CASICK010000007.1 coordinate 37,735, forward strand.
AAGCTGGATAAGCAGAGATCGCGGATATCATCCAAATACAAATAAACAGATTTGGGGATCGGAACATGGACAATTAGTTTTTGAGAAGATAGAAAATATTGGACAAATAATCGCCAATGATTGGATGGATAGAAAAACTCAACAATGAAGGATAGTAAATCTCAGATAAAAGCTTGGATTCGATCCCAACATCTAGTT
>CASICK010000008.1 GCA_949373155.1 uncultured Synechococcus sp.
GTGATTCCAAAGACCCACGATTTAATGCATTGGCAAATTGGAGACCAAGGGTTTTCCATGGGTTTATCCCCTAAAGTGCCCGAAGCGATTGCCACTACATTGCAACCATGGCTGTGCGAATGGCTCCATGTTCATGGCACAGATCTCAATAGCATTCAGCATTGGGCCATTCATCCTGGAGGTCCAAGAATTCTTCAAGCATGTGCTGATTCATTGTCACTCAAAGAGAATCAACTCGCTCATTCAAGACATATTCTGAGTCACTATGGAAACATGTCATCCGCAACAATATTATTTGTTCTAGAGCATATGAAACAACATGGTTGCCACGGACCCTGCGTCGCGCTTGCCTTCGGGCCAGGCCTGTGCGCTGAAGTTGCATTGATCACGCTATAAAAACATTTCAAGTATCTGCCTAGTCGCACCATTTAATAATCGCAATTCCAATGGAGGGCTCTCGCTTATTATAGTTTGTGTGTTGTTGAGCAAATAGAGATGAAACGATTTTATGCAGGGATTTTGACGGCACTATTTCTTGCCATTCTGCCTCTTTCAGTGGATGCACAGCAGACAGCAGCTGTCGTAGTCCCATCACTGAATTCGGCGACCCTCCCTGAAATTGCCATTTATCGGTCTGAGAGTTGTGGATGCTGCACGAAATGGGGAGAACACGTAGGAACAGCAGGTTTCCCTATCCAAGACAAGGTGATTGAAAATATGGAAGCTTTCAAACAAGCCAATGGAATCACACCAGAGTTGTCCTCTTGCCACACTGCAGTTGTTGATGGCTATGTCGTAGAGGGACATGTTCCGGCAGAATCCATCAAAAAAATGTTGAACGAACGTCCAGACATCCGAGGGCTTACAGCACCTGGAATGCCGATGGGATCTCCTGGAATGGAAACAGCAGGTGTTAAAGCTGAAGCCTTTGATGTTCTTGCGATTGCGCAGGACGGTACGACCACTGTGTTTGATCAGATCAGACCTGATTAATCGTTTTCCTTTAACGAAGGGAGACTCTCTGCCTCCCGATACTTGGTCTGGATGAGGAACTTTCTCATCTCCGTCATCGCTTGGCTAAGGTTTATCCCACATCCCAATGCATCAGCATCTTGGCTACAAAACAAATATTGGATTCAGCTCTGTCAGGAAACTGATCAAAAGTTAATGCACGCGCAGTTCAAAAACCAAGACCTAGGAAGACTGATCAGACAAACGCATTAAGTTGCGCTCTCTATTAAACATAAATAGACCGAATGAAAACGCAAAAGAGATACCAAAAGTACCAACAAAGTAGAGGTACCAATACTTCATTTTCAGCCTCAATGCCTCGGCAACGATGAAGGCAAAAGCAGCAATCAAAACGAGAGTCAAATCAGCAGCAATAAAACCGGCGGAAGCATTCGCCCAGACGCCCTGAGAAAATAGGTCGACAATCTCCAGCGGATCAGTCAGGCCTAGAGCTTCAGTTTCTTGGATAAACTGATAGATGCAATACCAAGGCCAGACAATCCCCCCGACTGCGGTGGCGGCATAAATGATCAAGCGTAGTTTTGCCATAATAAAAAGGATGGAATTCCTAATATGTCACAGGGCAAGCAGCTTGCAAGCACAAATGCTACAGAATTACCTTGAATCCTACTAACAGTAGAAAGTATAATCACATGATCCAGAATAAGTACTCTTGCTAAATGATGTGATCAACTAAGGTCTACATCACTAGGAGCCGGTACAATATTTAGTCGGTAGGAATCCGTGGGAATTCGAATAGGAACAAGAGTGTATGGAATCGACTCAGTCTCATCTGAACCACTCTCCCAATGCTGAATTGTTTGCATCCAACGCACCAAAAAAATCCTCACACTGAGCTCAGCCAATGGCAAGCCAGGACAGCCATGTTTGCCAATCCCTCCTGGGAACCAACCTTCCTTGGGAAGCCGAAGGGCACTCCCAGCGAAAGGGCATCCACGTCCCTGTTTGAGATTGCGTTGGACATCTCGTTCACTCATCCAGCGTTCAGGGGCAAATGACTGAGGCTCTGGGAACAATGCAGACATTGCGTTTCCGATTCGCGGGTCAGCCGTCACGACGGTGCCCGCTGGGATCCGATATCCAGAAACCTCAATGTCTTCAGAGGTAATCCGAAAACCGCCTCCAGCCGGGGGGATTAATCGAAGCGATTCACGCAGCACTCCCTGGACGAAGGGAAGATCCCAAGCAGCGAGGTGGCCTGGCTGTTTCGGGAGACTCCAGATTGTGATCCATTGCCTCCTTGAGAACCTGATCTCTCACATCAACACGATGTCGGGTTTGGATTAAACAACTGGCCATCAAGGAGGCAACTTCGATATAGGCCCCCCACACCATCAAGACGGTGGCGGTCGCAATGCGTTCATCACTCCACGGCTGTCCATGTTCATCGAGATTGTTAGTGAAAATCCGGAAACAAGCTCCGTCCAGTTCGCCGCGTCGATATTTGCCCAAGCGCACTTCCATGCTCTGCTGGAGCGCAGCTAGTGACTTCTCTCCCTTCCGAAACGAAGGAAGCTGCTTGCTAAGACTCAGAAGTGCATCGTTGTAAGAGATAAAAGCTTCGATCTCATCCTTCGTTAACGATTCACCAGCAAAGAGTTCTGAATAGAGATTGAGACAAAGATGCTTCGCATCGAGCGCGATACACGTACTCCCCTGTTGAGCAATGTTGGATGTGAACTGCACCATGCAGCGATTGATCTGTGGTAGGTACGACTCAAGATTGGTTGGACTGAAGAGAGCGGAATAGCCACGTCGCGTGGATCGATGTTTCTCACCAGCCTGATTTAAAGCACCGTCTGCTGTGTGTAAGGCGGTAAAGGCGGCTGGTAACGCGCTTTCACTAATGCTGCGCTCAAGGCGGATGAACTGCTCAACCGCATCTGGACCACCAACAACGGCCGTAGGACGAAAGAAGAGGGTTGTGCCGAAAACTGGTCCAAACTGTTGGTGGCGTTCTGCGATGAAACCGTCAGGATCCCGCAGGTAAGCGATGGATTCGCGCACCCCGATCAACGGACCCGTTCTGCAAGGAAGAGGACGCAAGCTGTTGGTGGTGCTCATTCGCGTCAATGACTGGCCAGAGAAATCATCAGTAGCAGATCAGCCGTGGCAGGGTTCCCTGAGGGATCAATCCAGCTTCAAGCTGATTGGCGCGGTAAGCGCGTGAGAATTATGGTCGGTGAGATTGGTATCACCTAACTCCAGGTTGTAAAACAGGGCAGAAGGTGCATGAAAAAAGGGCCCAGCGTGCCATGTGCCCTGATGAAGCTTCACAGCTTCGCCTGGGAGAACTTGCACCAAATGCACAGATGCAGCACAAAGCTCCTCTGGGACGAGCTCGGAGGCGGCTACAGCTAACCACCACGGCTGGGCGTCGGCAGAACCTAAGCACTGGGTAGCCCGCTGGTGACGGGTCATGCTTGCCAGCACCGCCGGACGATGGCGTAAGCGCATCACGTAATAGCGCAGGTCAGTGCCCTCAAAGTTGAGTTGGGCGTCAACGTCGCTATGGGGCGTCATGTCATCCACAGGGATGATCGCAGTACCAAACCTCTCAAACCTGCAGTTCTGCAAGGGAAGGGAGGTCAGTGTCGCTGCAGTCATGACGCAATGATCTCTTGGTATAGCTCTAGCTCATCGCGTAGTGAGATTGATGTTCCAAGTCCAACAACTAGAAACAGCAGCGGTCTTATCATCAAACCACAAATGATGACAAGATTCTCTGATAAGCGTAATTAATAGAGCCTGCAAAAACACTGATCACCAGGAAGAATCTGCAACTGTCACAAAGCACAAGCTTTGGCAAGTTCTTGGGGCGTGACACTCCAAACATTGACTCTGAGAACCAAGCATTACCACAAGATCCAAGGCCTGATCTCAAAGTCACCGCCTCCATTGGATTTGTCAGACATTCCGAACAAAATATTTCTGAAATATCAAGGCAAAGCCTAGGTTGATGCATTAAAAAGAGGAGATCGGACTGGTATCAAGTGACCACAAAGCAACAGGCGCATTCGATTATCAAGGAATGCCTTGAGACCAACAGTGCATGGGTTGAAACCTTTAACGAACTTGGCTGTGTGCTCGCATTCGACCTCGACCCGATGCTTGAAGGGACCGTTACTGTGGACTTCATCGTTAAAGATCTTTGGGACAAAGGGATTAGGGCAACGCAAGACGAAGTGGTTAAAAGTATTTGCAGCTATGCCATTGAGAATGATTATGTGTGGTCAGTAGAAACCATTTTTGACAATTATGATTACACTGCTAAGACCCTTGAAAATCTTGGCGAAGACAGCAAAGCATTATTGACTGATATGGCTGATGATTCAGGCAATGAAGCTTTTAAATCAATGGCAAAAGCTGGATAATAGATAACAAGCTGAGAACAATAAAACCAGCTTTGATAAGATTTGAGACATATTAACAGTAGCACTGGTTGAATTAATTCAAGTGGTGAGATGCAAATAGAAAGAACTTTATAACACTTAAGCCTTGTAAGTACTTTTATCAATAACATTCAGCATAGACTTGCAATAAGTTATCCCATTAATCCTTTCAGCTAGATTACAAATAGCAATGCCTTTTGTAGTGCATGAGGAGCGTAAATCATTTTACTAGAAATGAAACCATGAACCGTGAGCTGTCGCTCAATGCTTGGAAGTCATGGAATGAAGAGCCACACGGTTGATCTTTCCCACAGAATTAAGAGGAAGAGAGGGAAGTATCTGCAGCCGGGTGGGCCAGTGATTAACCAGGTCTGCGGCATCGTTCAGTACTTGAGGACAGCTCCACCCACGCAGACAATGCATAAATGGGAATCATTCTCATTATGTCCGATCAAATGTCACTTGCGTCTGTACAAAGTGTTCAAATCCACGAGGTTGATGCAACACGATGCGTAATTAAGGATGAATGGGAGTCCATCGATGGGGCTGCAATTGCAATCCGCTGAGTTCCTCCATGAGGACGGCATCACCTACTGCATCCGCCGCGACACGCTGGAGCAGGACTTCACTATTTACGAAAAGCGCGATGGCCAATGGCTCGATTGCGGAATCGATCAGGCGGTGAAAGATCTGAACTTTGCCGAGTTCAAGCGCCTTGGCTTGCTGAGCAAAAAGATCATGGATGCCGATCAGTGGTTGGCATAGCTCTCACCATCAGGCCGCTGCGGGGCGAGGGGCTGGGCACCAGCTGCAAGGAAAGGTCTTGATCCGGTTCCAGCTGCAGCTTTACCTTCTGGAGCAGACCTACCACCATCAAACGAATCTCCAGTTCCGCCAGGGCCTTGCCGAGGCACACCCTCTCTCCTCCTCCAAAAGGGAGCAGAGTTTGATCAAAGGAACCATCAAGATGGCGTTGGGGGCGGAAGTGGGACAGATCGCTGCTATCCATTTGCCCGGAGGGGCTAAGGGCCACTTGGATCACACTGTTCTCTGGCACCTCCACATCCGCTAACTCAATCTTGCGCAGGCTGCGGCGGAAGAACCCACCCACTGGTGGGGTCTGGCGCATCACCTCCAATACCGTGGCATCAAGACGAGCTGATTGCGGTATTGAGGTGGCTGGCCACGGAGACTCCATCAGCTCAGGAAGCAACCATTGCATCACCTCCGGCTGGATCAGCAGGGCCCGAAACAGGCAGCTCAGCGATGAAGCTGTGGTCTCATAGCCGGCGAACAGCAAAAGCAACAATTGTTCCGCCAGGTCGTCGTCATCCAGTGGAATCCCAGCTTCATCAAGACCACCACTGATCAGATCAAGCCCCCCCCGATTGCTGCCCTGTTGCAACACCTGCTTGATGCGCTTGAGCAAACGCTGGCGTGCGGCCATGGCACGAGCGAAGGGAGTACCGGGGATCGCCAGAGGAAGTGAAAACAGGGCCTTGGTCCAGATCTCAAAATCAGCGAAGAGCACCTCACGGCTTTCTCGATCCAGCCCCAGAACAGTGGTGGCGATCACCGCAAAAGCAAAGCGGCGCATCATCGCTGATAACGACACGCAACCAGGGCTTTGGATCAGATCATTGGCGAGCTCATCGATCAGCCCGGTAATCGATGGGGTGTAGCGGACCAACGCAGCGCTTGAAAACAACTGCCCAACAACCCTGCGCCGGGCTTTATGGCCAGGTCCGCTGCGATTGGCCAAAGAGCGGCTCCCAAGCAACTGCTTCACACTTTCGGGCCACCAGCCCTCTAAGGAGTCGCCTTGATTGAGCAACTCCGTAATCGCTCGTTCTCCGCGGATGAACACGATGCGCTGCGCCAGCAACTTGGTGGCAAACACATCTCCATAGGCGTCAAACCGCCGCTGGGCAAACGACGGATCATTGAAGAAATCAAGGGTCTCCTTGAGTCCGGTCACGGCAGCGGTGCTGGGCAAAGGCTTTGCAGTCATGGGCCCAAGCGCTAGGAAGCCATCAAGCTATCGCTTTAATCAGCTGCGTTTTTGAGGGCAGACGGCGCATCCAACGTTTTTAGAGAATTAAATAAGGCAATGAGTGAAGTCCTGGTACAGAAGGAAATCACCGTGTTTTTTGCGATCTAAATTACAAACAGAGAAGAGAGAGGGTTTGTCATGAACAAGAAGGTGGTTGTCAAGAAGGTGGTTGTACTCGATACCAATGTTCTCTCTGCATGATCCAGAAGCTCCAAGCAGCTTCGGATCCGATCGCATTGTTCTCCCGATTCAGGTGATCGAGGAAATTGATCGCTTCAAGCGGGATCCCTCTGAGAAGGGTCGCAACTCCCGTCGGGTCGCCCGGCTGCTCGATGGTCTGCGGGAGCGGGGCAACCTCGCAGACGGCGTTCCGTTAACGCCTGATGGCGACGGCACCCTCGAGGTGGCGTTCTGCCGGGCTGAAACCTTGGCCCAGTTGCCACCGGAACTCCGCGGTGGCGGCGGCGACAACAACATCCTGGCTGTGGCTCTGGAACAGATGCGGGCTAAGGGCCTAAGCGAAGCTCCAGAGGTGGTGTTGATCACCAAAGACACCAATTTGCGCATCAAAGCTGATGCCGTAGGCCTAGCCGCACAGGATTACGCCAACGACAAAGTGGCGATCTCCGACCTCTATCCGGGGGCAAGAGGCGTGAAGGTCTCAGCTGATCTCATCGATGAGTTGCACCAAAACGGACGTCTTTCCTTGAAGGCCCTGCCCGCTGAAGCGGTGGCGTCGCTGCAGCCCAATGAGGGCGTGACCCTGATTGATCGAGACAGCTCAGACCACACCTTCCTGGCGCGTCAACACGGCGATTCGGGAGAACTAGAACCTCTGGTTTGGCTGAAACGCGCCCGCCTCGGTCGCCTAAAGCCACGCAACCGCGAACAGAACTTTGCCCTCGATTTGCTGCTGGATCCATCTGTGGAACTCGTCACCCTTGTGGGTAAAGCCGGCACCGGCAAAACCTTGCTGGCGATTGCGGCCGGCTTGCATCAGGTGGCGGATGAGCATCGCTATGCCCGGCTGCTGGTGACCCGTCCGCCAATCTCACTCGGCAAAGAGATCGGCTTTTTGCCGGGAACTCTGGACGAGAAACTTGCTCCTTGGATGCAACCGATCGTGGACAACCTTGATTTCCTGACGGGTGATGCCATGAGCAATGAGCAAAAGGATGATCGCCGCCGCCATGGTGGTGGTCCAAAAAGCTCCTGGTCTGATCTCCGCGAGATGGGACTTCTAGAAGTAGAAGCCATCAATTACATCCGTGGACGATCGATTCCTCATCAATTCATGGTGGTCGACGAGGCACAAAATCTCACCCCTCATGAGGTGAAAACAATCGTGACTCGTGTGGGTGAAGGAACAAAGATCGTGTTCACCGGTGACCCCTATCAGATTGATAACCCCTACGTGGATGCGGAGAGCAACGGTCTCACTTGGCTTGCAGAGCGCTTAAAAGGTCAAACCCTCGTGGGTCATATGACCTTGACGCGGGGAGAACGAAGTGCATTGGCTGAACTAGCAGCCAACATGTTGTGAAGGAGCAGCCCATGTTCTTCAAATTTCATGGATTCAGGCTTGCCAAGTGAAGATCCAGCCCGAGTGGCTCACAACCTTGAGCAGATCATTCACTCGGACAACTATCGACTCGCGCATCAGGATCTTGATCTTCTCAATCGTTCCTCAATGCGTGGCGTAAGGATGTTGCTGGAAATCAGCAAGCCTGAGCTTTTCTTGGAGGAGGCTGGCATCACCTCAACAATCATTGTGTTTGGAGGTGCACGCTTACAGGAAAAGTCAGCTGCAGAAGCAAGTCTTAAGGAAGCGATCAAGGAGCTGGATGCAAATCCAGATTCAGCACAATGGAAGCGAAAGGTGAGTCGAGCCAGAAAGATGGTGGAGCTGTCTTCGTTTTACGACGCAGCAAGAGAATTCGCTTTTCTGGCCTCTCATTTTGGTCAGTCAGGACCAAACTCAGGGCCTAGTTGTTCATCCCATGTGATTGTGACAGGAGGTGGTCCTGGAATTATGGAAGCGGCTAATCGTGGTGCTTTTGATGCTGGTTGCCGTTCAATCGGACTGAATATTGAACTGCCCCATGAACAAAATCCTAATCCCTACATCACGCCAAATCTCTGCTTTAAATTTAATTATTTTGCGCTGCGTAAATTTCACTTTGTGATGCGTGCCGTAGGCGCTGTGTTGTTTCCAGGTGGTTACGGCACCCTCGATGAGCTTTTTGAGTTATTAACGCTGCGGCAGGTGGGAACACAACATGCCATGCCTATTGTGCTCTTCGGTAAAGACTATTGGTCACGACTGATTGATTTTGAGTTTATGGCTGATTCAGGACTGATTGATGATGAAGATCTCAAACTAATCCAATTTGCAGACACAGCTGCTGAAGCATGGGATCTTATTCGAGACCAAACTCCCAATCTTGGCTGAGATCATCAGTTCGCGAATGCTCGTCTTACTAACAGCTTTCCTATGTCGTTGAATCGATTTATCCTTCAATCCATAGCGTCGATGACATCCACTCCAGCCGCTGCGAACTAACCATCTCTAGTTGTATAAAGCTGGTAAAAGCGCATTTACTCGACTGCCTTTCCTACTCCGGAATTGGCCCAAGTTTCTAGATCCAGGTGTTCACAAACCGCAGCGGTCAAACCAACGGCTGGATACCAAAGATCAATGATCAGGCGGCTTCTGCGTCTGGCTCCTCATACAACTGTTTGATCTGATCCAATTCAGCCATCAGATATTGAATCTCAAGCCAGTCGGTAGACAGCTCAATGGCGGTTTCCAGCCGCTCAATCTGGCGCTTAAGAAGCAAGGACATCAGCTGAAGAACGGGTTCCGCTATAAAAACGCGCCTAGGAAGTTATGCAAGCCCCGCAGTGCCAGAGAACAACTGCAGCTTGAGTGATCGGCTGGGGCAGATTCTCCGCCACATTGAGATGATGATCCACATCACGCTACAAATAATCAGTTTGCATCACTTATCAACAACCAAATAAATCGTCAAATTGAAAAACAGAAGGACTTGCGTTGTGCCTAGCCATCGACCAGCTCTTACTCGATATAACCAGGAATTAACTACCCAAATCTAGATCACGGGAGAATATCGATAGACCATTTCAAATCTCCCTGAATATAAATCTAGTGCGAATATATTTATAGAAGAGATACTCAGGAGAGTGATAAACTTTCGGCAATGAAGTATGTAGACGCTGAAGGCAATCCCAACATATTGTGCGTTTAACTTTTTCAAGGCTGCTCCCCGCTTCAACTAACAGTCTCAAGGCTTTGCAGTAGGAGGAAAAACCGCTTTCCAGGTCTGCAATGGTGCTTGGCTTTAGGGTCTTAGTCATTGGAGATGACTAAAGGCATTTCCAGTTTCAGCTGATGGCTAGTTCATTTCCTGTGTCAGGGATTACTTGATCAAGTATCAGAGTTTTGGGTGTATTGATAACGACATACTTACAGTATGATTTTATACAGGATCTATTTAATTGTGGCGAATGCAGCGATGAAGTCACAGAAGAGCTTATCAGGCAATGATGGCTCTTATCTGGAAGGTTTCAAAAGCATGGCAAGCCCTGACACTGTCACCAAGATGGTGAGCACCCCCAGCAGCATCGGATAAACAGGTTGGAGATTGAGCCAGCCAAACTGCCCGGTATGAACTTTGAGGAGCCAAAAGGCATCAATTCCTTGCTCTAGAAGAAGGCTATAAAGCGAGCCTGTGCTCGCGGTTAGCAAAAGCGGTAGAGCAGCGAGCGGCACCAACCACCTGTGGATACGTCGTGCTTTTCGCTGGGTCTGGACTCCCGGTTTCATTGCTTGCGTAGTTGTTGGTGCAGTTCTCGTTCATCCGCACAAGGCATCCATTTCCCATTGTTTTGATGGACGGTTGTACAGCCAATTTCATCGGCTCGTGCCTGAGCCTCGTCCTCAGTGGAGTAAAGGCCTTTGCCATGGCCCAAGCCGGCAAGGGGATAGGCAGCGAGAGCCAGCACAACAACGAATGGAATCGAATGTAGTGAAGTGATTTTCAATTTTAAGGAGTCAATTTTCATAGACATCACAATGAAAAGAGATTGTCAAACTTGTGATAGTCGGATTTGTTTAAGCCTCCGCTTTGCAGCATCTTGCGGAGTTCAATGATTTCTTTGCGCTGGGCAATGATGATGTCTCGCGCAAGACGAAGAATGGTTGGGTTGGTTGAGTTTTTGCGGGCCTCATGGGCCATCTGAAGGGCGCCACCATGGTGCTCAATCATGCCTTCTAAAAACCACTGCACCCTGTTTTCGCGGGTTGGTTTTGTTCCTGACATGCGCATGGCGGCAATCACCTCTGGGCTCATCCGCACCAGATCGGCCATGGAGTTGGGGTCACCATTGGGACGCAGAGCTACGGGGTAAACGGGTGCATCGGGATACCAGGCTTTGCGCCATTGGCGCATCGCCTTGATCTCACGGGCTTGTTCGTCCCAAATGCTGTTCGCCAGGGCTCCAACTCCAGGGGCGCCGATATTGAAGACGTATTCACTCATCCGCAACGCCCCGGTGTGGTGTTCGACCATTCCATCGATAAATCGCAGGTCGTAGGTGCTGCCTGCAGGTCCCATGCCATGGGCATGGTGCTGATGAGAGCCGGACTGTGCGGGTGATTCTTTCTTTGAGTCCTCGGGCTGTACGTGATGCATCCCATGGCCGTGATGCCCATGGTGATCATCCATTTGAGCAAATGCGACCTGAGGCATAAAGGCCGAGATTGCAGTCAGGGCAAGGGCAAGTTGACGCAATGGTTTGAAAATTGTCTTGGGTGAATCTAAAAAGCTCAGGCCTTCTCTGCGACTTACTTCTTTGTGCTGGGCTCACTTGGCGTGCCTGGTCGACCTGTGTTGCTTCGATCGGTGATCAAGACCTGTGATCATGGGTCAGAAGCTTTGGAATCCGGGTTGCGCGGGAGGTTTGGGAATGGATACACGTGCAGATCAGTACTGGGGTTTCTGGCCGCTGCTGCCGCTGTATCCCTACGGCAAGCGCGCCACCCACGTTGAAGAGCTGATTCCCGGTCAGGTATGGAGCTTTGAGCAACTCCAGGGCGTCTATTACGTCGCCGTGCCAATCCGGCTCACCGTGGTGAAGGTGCCCGGTGGCTTGATGCTGGTGAATCCGCTGCCCCCCACCGCCGAATTGCTCGCAGGCCTTAGGGCTCTGGAAGCTGAGCATGGACCCGTATGCACGATCGTATTGCCCACCGCATCCGGTCTGGAGCACAAGCTTCCGCTCGGCCCGCTCGCACGCAAGTTTCCCAAGGCTGAGGTCTGGGTGTGCCCAGGCCAGTGGAGTTTTCCGGTGCAGCTGCCCCTGAGCTGGCTTGGGGTACCGGCAGCACGCACCAAAACTTTGCTCAACGATGGCGTTCCCCATCCCGAGATCTGCCAATGGATTTCGCTTGGACCCCTCGATCTCGGTGTAGGCCGCTTTCAGGAGATCAGTTGCCTGCATCAACCCAGCGGCGCCCTGTTGATAACCGATGCTCTGGTGGGCATTCACGCCTCACCACCAGCGATCTTTGATCGCGATCCCACGCCCTTGCTGTTTCATGCGCGCGATCGAGGTGATCAACCTCTGAGTGATTCACCAGAGGCGCGCCGGCGTGGTTGGGCCCGATTGGTGCTGTTTGCCTCCTATCTCCGGCCCCATTGCCTGCGCGTGCCGCCGATCGCCGAGCTGTTGCGTCATGCCTTCCGGCCAGGGTTGCGGTCTTGGAAAACCCACTTCGGGGTGTATCCCTTCGATTGGCAAACCGGCTGGCGTGACGATGCTGCGGCCTTAATGGGGGACGAAACCGCCAAGCTGCAGGTGGCCCCAGTGCTGGAACGGCTGGTGTTACCGCGAGCGCAACAGGCGATCAACGCCTGGCTTCAGCAACTGGAATCCAAATCAGATCTGCGCTGGTTGATCCCTGCCCACTACAGCGCGCCGCTTGCCTTTAGCGCGCAACAGGCATCCGCTTTGCGATCAGAACTGCAACAGAAAAACTGGGCACCCAATGAAGGAAATTGGACCTTCCTCAGTGGTATCGATCAGCGGCTTTTAGAGCTTGGAATTGTCCCAGAAAATCCATTAAAAAAAGACTGATATTTTTTTCAAATCAGTCCATAAGTTAAACAATTAATTTGATTCAAATGAAACTATTGTGCCCTTAGATCAAAGCAAAAGAGCTCAAAGATTGAGATCGTCGTCTGGATTCACGGCCATTTCATCATCAGCGAAAAGCGTTTCTTCCAGTTCTTTGCGCTGCTCCATCTGACGCAGGAAGTAACCCGTCATCATCGCGGACGCCAGCATGTTGGCCAAGTTGTCTCGATTCGCCGTGACCTTGACCTCAAATTGCTCGCCGGGAAGCATGCCCAACAAACCCTGAACGTTGTGGCGAATTATGTCTTGAATATCGTTACTGGCAGAACGGGCCACTCGCTGCAGCACATCCGGCGATTGGTCCTGGAGATATTGGATCAAGCTATTAACGGGCTGGCCGTCCTGGCTATCCGTGGTTAGGAACTCTGGATTGAACATCCTGCCCACCTGTTGTCAGTCATTTGACCTTATCGCAGCTGCGATCTGGGGCACCTCAGAATCTTGGTGTGAGAACCGAATCGGACCGAACCGGTTCAAAGGCCAATAACGCCACACCGCGGTGCCAATCACCCTCTCATCGGGCAGCGCACCCCATACATGGGAATCAAGGCTGGCATTGCGGTTGTCACCCAGCACCCAGTACTGCCCCTGGGGAACAGTGAGGGGCCCCTGGTCGTAATCCATGTCCGCAGGCTTCCAGTCTTCTGGCACAGGGATGTTGTTGCGCAGCAACGCGCCGTCTCGCACTTCAATCGTGTCTCCTGCGCGTCCCACCACACGCTTAATCAGAGCGGCATTGGCGTCGTAGCCAGCCTCAATGAGCTGTGGGGGCACCGCAAACACCACGATTTGATCCAGGCCAATTGGTTTGTGCCGTTGGCGGTTCAGCTTGGGGGTGATTTTCTCCACCAGGATCCGGTCTTGCAACTGCAAGGTGGGCAACATCGAACCGGAAGGTATCCAACGGGGTTCGATCACCTGCCAACGCAGGAGCAGGGCCAACACCACCCACACCAGTAGGCCTGTCCAACTGTTGCGCTTGGGTTCTGAGTTGGGAGTGGGTGCCATGGCAGGTTCTGCGTTAGCCGAGGATCGCATTAGCCATCACCGCTCCCCTGACGCAGGCCCTCGCCAATCTGCAGGCTGCTGTCCTGTTGCTCCAGACCCTGCAGCAACAGGGTCTGCGCCACGTGGTGCTCTGTCCTGGCAGTCGCTCCGGCCCCTTAGCCCTTGCATCCGCTGGCTTGCAGCGTGCCGGGTTGATCACGCTCAGCACGGCGATCGATGAACGCTCTGCTGGGTTTCATGCCCTTGGTCGCTCCAGCGCCTCTGGTGTCGCCACCGCCGTGATCACCACCTCCGGAACAGCGGTAGCCAATCTTCTCCCCGCAGCCGTTGAAGCGGATCGCTCCAGCCAGCCCCTGCTGCTGATCAGCGCCGATCGGCCCCTACGGCTCAAAAACAAAGGGGCCAATCAAACCGTGAATCAAGAAGCCTTTTTGGTTCCGGTCTGCCGCTGGTGTGGATCAGGTCCCTTGAATGGCCTCAACGCAGGGCTAGATCACGAGCTGCGAGCCCTGGCTCACAAGGCCTGGCGGCATCTGCATCAACAGCCCGGACCTGTGCATCTCAACGTTCCCTTTGAGGAGCCCCTGCTCCCGGATCTGAATCAGCAGAACGCGTTTTGGAGCGAATGGAACCGTTCAGAGCCTGAGGCCATCACCCACAGCGCTGAACCCTGGACGCCAACAAGCAACAACGCCCCACCAGCTCTCGATCCTGACCAGCCTGGTGTGATCGTTGCCGGGCCTTGGCGAGGCCTGAGCTCCACGCTTGCGCCCTATCAAGCCGCCTTAATCGCCTGGCAAGAGTGCAGTGGCTGGCCCGTGCTCGCCGATCCCCTCGCAGCGATCCCAAACGGATTAAGGGGCGTGATTCGCTATTGGGATCTGCTACTCCCCAATGGTTTGAGCCAACTGCCCGCCAACGCCCAGGTGCTGCGAATGGGCTCGATGCCGGCCAGTCGACGCCTGGAGGCCTGGCTAGCGAGCCAGCAAGGGCCACAACTTCTGATCACAGAAGGTGATCCACGGCCCCTCGATCCGCTCGAAGTCGCCCAGCAATGGAGCGGCGGCCTGGCGCAGTGGTGGCAACAGCTCAGCCGCCAGATCAATGCCATTCCATCCGGGGCCTCTGCTCCAAACCCTCAAACACGGTCGGTGCTTGAGACCTGGGAAAAGGCTGACGCTGCTGTTGGCAAATGCATCTCTGACCTGCTGCCTTGCCAGGGAGCCGCCAATGAACCCGCCTTGATGGTGGCCTTAGCGCAGCTTTTGCCAGCTGAACGACCCGTGATGCTCGCTGCCAGCAGCCCGGTACGTGATTGGCAAGCCTTTGCCGCCGGTGATACCGGGCGCCGGCGCTGTTACAGCTTTCGGGGGGCCTCCGGCATCGATGGCACCCTCTCCCTGGCCCTTGGCTTAGCGGCCGAGCTCGGCCCAACACTGTTGATCACAGGAGATTTAGCGCTTTTGCATGACAGCAATGGCTGGCTCCTGGCCAGCGCTAACCAGCTGCCCTTGTTCGTGCTGTTGATCGACAACGACGGCGGCGGCATTTTTGAACAACTGCCGATCGACACCACCCCCAGCGATCGCTTTGATGAGCTGTTTGCCATGCCCCAACGGGTAGACCCCCTCGCTCTGGCCGCAGCCCATTCCATCCCCGTGCGTCAGCTCGCCTGTCTCAACGATCTGCCCACCGCCCTGGAATGGGGGTTGGATAGATCTGGACCAGCACTCCTGCGGGTCTGCACCGATCGCCGCAACGACGCCAAGCTTCGCCGCGATCTGCGTGAGGAGGTACAACAGAGAACCAGCCTTTCCTGATCGCCATGTCAGAGCCCGTCATCCGACAGGTGCTCCCAGGATCCAGCGGAGTGAACTGGCAGCCCTGGGGAACCTACGAAGATGTTCTGCTGGATCGCTGTGATGAGGGCATTGCCCGTTTAGCGATCAATCGACCCACCAAGCGCAATGCCTTCCGGCCCCGCACGGTCTCAGAGCTCTGTGACGCCTTTGCCCGGATCCGCGATGACAGCCGCATCGGCGTGGTGCTGCTCACCGGTGTGGGCCCCGCTGCTGACGGCGGCTATGCCTTTTGTTCAGGTGGCGACCAGAGCGTGCGCGGCGATGGGGGCTATCTCGACGAAACTGGCCTGCCACGCCTCAACGTGCTCGACCTTCAGCGGATCATTCGCAGCCTGCCCAAAGTGGTGATTGCCCTTGTGGCCGGATATGCGATCGGTGGTGGTCAGGTGTTGCACCTGCTCTGCGACCTCAGCCTGGCGGCGGAGAACGCTGTTTTTGGTCAAACCGGGCCACGGGTTGGCAGTTTTGATGGCGGCTTTGGTGCCGGCTATCTAGCTCGCGTGGTGGGCCAGCGCAAAGCCAAGGAGATCTGGTTCCTCTGCCGTCAATACGGCGCCGACGAAGCCCTTGGCATGGGCCTTGTGAATGCGGTTGTTCCCTTAGAGGCTCTCGAGGCCGAAGGGGTGCGTTGGGCCAGAGAGGTGCTGCAGCACAGCCCAACGGCGATTCGCTGCCTCAAAGCAGCCTTTAATGCAGAAACCGATGGCTTAGCTGGCATCCAGGAGTTGGCCGGACAGGCCACCCACCTCTTCTATCGAACTGAGGAGGGCCAGGAGGGCCGCAATGCCTTCCTGGAGAAACGCAATCCGGATTTTTCCGACACCCCATGGCTGCCTTAGCCACAGAAGTCGCTAAAGAATGGAGGTCTGTTTCGCCTCATCTGATGCGGTTTCAAAAGCGTGCTCAGACGTTGCCTGCTGCGCTGCTCGCCGCCTCGCTGCTCGTTGCAGCGGCAGGAATGGCCTCAGCACAAGAGGTTGGCGAAACCCTCCGAACAAAGGTGAAGGGCGAGATTTTGTTGGAAGCTACAGAGGAGGTTCTTAAACGCAAATCCGATCCGATCCCGCCCCTGGCGATCCCATTGAGCGATGCGGCCTCGCTGGCTCGTGTTCCGAGCGATGTGATGGAACGTGATGGGCTACAACTCGTGCTCGACCGCAAGCACCATCAACTGCTGGTTCTGAGGGATGGCCGAATGACGCGCCGGTTTCCAGCCGCGGTTGGCACCACTGGCTGGGAAACCCCTGCCGGACGCTTCAGGGTCTTTGAAAAGGTGAAAGAACCGGTTTGGACCCATCCGGTGAGCGGTGATCTTGTGGATGCTGAAAGTGAAGGGAATCCCTTGGGTTCACGCTGGATTGGCTTCTACCGCGACTGCAATGGACGCTCGGGTTGGGACGGCGAGCAATACCTCGATATCAATGGCTGCACCGTGGCCGGATTCCATGGAACCCCTTACCGCTGGACGGTTGGACGGGCCGTTTCCCACGGCTGCGTGCGTCTGTATGAGGAGAATGTTCAGGAGGTGTTCGATTTCGTCAGGGTTGGAACTCAGGTGACCGTGGTCCCGTGAAAGCAATACCAACGCACTAATGCGTCTACAGTCTCGCGGCTTACAGGTTTGATCGTCCATGCGCGTGCTCTTTGCCGCCGCCGAATGCGCCCCCATGGTGAAAGTCGGTGGGATGGGCGATGTGGTGGGATCTCTTCCCCCTGCCCTGAAGGCTCTGGGGCACGACGTCCGCCTGATCATGCCGGGATACGGCAAGCTCTGGTCTCGATTGGAGATCCCTACGGAACCCATCTGGCGAGGCCAGACCATGGGCACCGATTTTGCGGTTTTTGAGACCCGTCATCCCACCAATGGCCTCACCATTTATCTGATTGGTCACCCCGTCTTTGACCCTGAAAGGATTTATGGCGGAGAAGATGAAGACTGGCGCTTCACCTTTTTTGCTAGTGCTGCGGCTGAATTTTCATGGAACGTCTGGAAGCCGAATGTGCTCCATTGCCATGACTGGCACACTGGAATGATTCCGGTTTGGATGCACCAAGACCCAGAGATCAGGACCGTTTACACGATCCACAACCTCAAATATCAAGGTCCCTGGCGCTGGAAGCTGGACAAGATGACCTGGTGCCCCTGGTACATGCAGGGGGACCACACCATGGCTGCGGCCCTGCTCTACGCCGATGGCGTGAATGCGGTGTCACCCACCTATTCCAGAGAGATCCGAACCTCGGAATACGGCGAAAAGATTGATGGGTTGCTCAATTACATCTCCGGCAAGCTGCGCGGCATCCTCAACGGAATTGATCTAGAGGCCTGGAATCCAGCCACCGATCGGGCCTTACCCTCCACCTTTAGTGCCGATGATTTGTCGGGTCGAGCCCGCAACAAGCAGGTGCTCCAGGAACGCATGGGTCTCGAAGTCAGATCTGATGCCTATCTGCTGGGCATGGTGAGCCGACTGGTGGATCAAAAAGGCGTCGATTTGCTGTTGCAAGTGGCGGATCGATTGCTCGCCTACACCGACACCCAGATCGTTGTGCTTGGCACCGGTGAGCGCGGCTTGGAGTCCGGTCTTTGGCAGATGGCTTCCCGCTATCCAGGTCGGGTGTCCGTTTTCCTCACCTACGACGACGACCTCTCTCGCTTGATTTACGCCGGCAGTGACGCCTTCCTGATGCCCAGTCGGTTTGAGCCCTGTGGCATTAGTCAATTGCTCGCCATGCGCTACGGATGCGTGCCTGTCGTGAGAAAGGTGGGTGGTTTAGTCGATACGGTTCCACCGCACGATCCGGCCCATCAAAGCGGCACTGGTTTCTGCTTCGATCGTTTCGATCCCGTGGACTTCTACACCGCCCTCGTGCGCTCCTGGGAAGCCTTCCGCCATCAAGACAGCTGGCGCGAACTGCAGCGAAGGGGCATGCAACAGGACTACAGCTGGGCGCGTTCAGCCCTGGAATACGACCAGATGTACCGGGAGGTCTGTGGCCTCAAGGAGCCAGGCCCCGATGCCGCTGCCGTTGAACAGTTTTCCCAAGGCCAGGATGCAGATCCCTCCTTGGCCCCAGGCCAACGCGGGGCCCCCACCAGCCCCCCTGAACAACCCACAGACGACATGCCCAAGGGACCGGGCTCACGCAACCCCCTAGCCAGACTGTTTGGCGGTCAGCGAGGCTAATGCTGCAGGCAACCACGAATGCAGGATCCCTTCGAACCGCAGCCCTCTGACAACGACAGCGCCCTCCCGGCTCTATACAACAGTCCTTGGAAGGCCCTTGGCCAGGATCTGAGGGCCGTTAGCGCCGATCTGCGTCTTCGCAGCCAAGAGATCTGGAGACGGAACCGCGAGGGAGATCTATCGGTTCCAGCGTTTTGGCCAGAGCCATTGGCTGCGCTGTTTTGGCCTGCGCTGCTGGGATTGATCCTCACAGTGCTGATCCTGGGCGGGATTCAATTGCGTCAGGCCCTTCAAGGGCAGTCACCACCAACACCTCCGGAGGTGGAGCGCGTACGCACCACCCCCTTCCCAGAGGCACGCCCCCTACCTATCACCACCAGCGGCGCATCCGATCTCAACAACCAAGGCGTGGCGGAGTCACCAACAGACCGCGAAGCAACCAAGTCCAATGAGCCAGAACAGCTCATGGAGATCGATGAAGCCCCTGGGCTAAGCGACCTGGAACTCGAGCCGCCTTCAGTAGAAACAGACGGAAACCTGTTGCGCTTTGATCCTCTCCTCGAGCTTCTGGCAGAAGAAGGCAGCAAAAACAGCGGCCAGGAGTCAGCTCTGATCGTTTCAGCCCAACCCCAACCAGAACGCAACGCTGTGATTCTGCAAATCGATGCTGCCGCTTGGATGCAACGGTCTCCTGAGCAACGCCAACAACTTGCCGAAACCTGGTGGACCCAACTGGAAGACCAGGGCTATGCCGATCTGCATCTTGTGAATGAACAACAAGACCTCTTGGCTCGACCCGCCAGGATCGGTGGAGGCATGATCGTGTTCGATCCAAAGAGGGTTTAAACGTGCTGGATCTTGCTGATCTCGTGTCGCTCTGGGGGCCACCACAACGTGGTGATAGCGCCGTGCCCAACCTCCAACAACGTTTGGGTCCTGTCTGCACAGATAGCCGATTACTAACGTTAGACGCCTTTTTTGTGCCGTTACGCGGTGAGCGCTTTGATGGCCACCGCTTCCTCGCCACTGCCACAGCGCAAGGCATCCAGGCTGCGGTTGTCGCCCGTGATAGCACCATCCAGGTACCGCAAAACCTGCTGCACTGGACCGTGGACGACACGCTGGAGGCCTACCAACAGATCGCTTGTTTGGTGCGGCGAAACCATAACAGTGCTGTTGTGGCCGTAACCGGATCCGCCGGTAAGACCACCACAAGAGAGCTGATTCGTGCTGCATTAGCTCCCCTAGGAGCCATCCAAGCAAGTATCGACAACAACAACAACGACATTGGCGTACCACTCACTTTGCTCGGGGTAGATGAGCGCCATGCCGCTGTTGTGGTGGAAATGGGAATGCGCGGACCTGGAGAGATCGAACGCTTATCGCGTTGTGCGGAGCCAGAGATTGCCGTGATCACCAACATCGGCACAGCGCATATTGGCCGCTTGGGCAGTCGTGAGGCGATTGCCGCAGCGAAGTGTGAGATCACAGCAGCCCTCTCAGCCGATGGGCTTGTGGTCATTCCAGCTGGAGATCCTCTCCTGGATGCAGCCCTGGCACGATGCTGGAGTGGTCGTGTGCGGCGGGTCGCGCTTGTAGGCGATACCAACAACTCTGATCAAGCCGCTGATGATCTCGGCGACTACGACCCTGCAACGGGCCAGATCCAACTAGGGGACCACAGCTATCGCTGCCCCCTGGAAGGGAGACATAACGCTCGCAATTTCATGCTGGCACTCGCCGTTGCCAACACCCTCGGCGTTTCACCCTCAGACCTACAACAGCTCGATGTCGAGGTACCGGGAGGTCGCAATCGCCGCCAACAAGTCGGTGAATTAATGATTCTCGATGAAACGTATAACGCTTCACCGGAAGCAATGTTTGCGGCGTTGGATTTATTAGCCGCTCAGCCGGGTCGACGTTTTGCAGTGCTCGGCACCATGCTGGAGCTCGGAGCAGACAGTGAGCGCTTACACAAGGCAGTGATCGATCACGCCGCAACCTTGAAGCTTGATGGACTAGTGGCTGTGGCCACCGGCTCGGAGGCCAAGGCCATAAACGAAGTAAGTGGAGCGTTGCAACGGTTTCGGCAGGTGGAAACGCCTGAACAAGCCGCTGAACCTCTGATCGACTGGCTCAGGCCTGGGGACACCGTTCTCTTAAAAGCCAGTCGAGGGATTGCACTGGAACGATTGCTTCCGTTATTGCCACAGCTGTAGGTCAGGCAGCTCTCAGCGCATCCGCTTGGTCTTCGCAGCGAATCAAATCGATCGCATGGGGATGGTCATGGATGTAGCGAATTTCCTCCATCGCCAACACCCTTGCTTCAAAGGCATCGCCTGCATAGAAGGATTTTTCTTGATGATCACTACTGGCATCGCGATAGCGAACGGTGAAACGCTTGGGATCAGACATCGGACGATCAACTGTCGCCCCACGCTTACGCATGAACGAACGCTGGCCATGGCCAAGCTGTGAAAAAAGTCTGTTGATTCAGCTCAATTGGCGTTGCGATCCCATCCTTCCTTGATCAATTGCTTCGCACGCCCAATCGCAAGGGATCCATCAGGAACAGCTTTGGTGATCGTGGACCCTGCTCCGATCGTGACATTTTTTCCGATCACAACAGGAGCAACCAACACGGAGTTGGCCCCCGTCTTGCTGCCCTCACCAATCACAGTGAGATGTTTGTTCTTTCCATCGAAGTTGGCCGTAATCGTGCCAGCTCCCACATTCACATTGGCGCCTAATTCCGCATCACCGATGTAACTGAGGTGACTCACCTTGCTGCCAGCGGCGATCACACTCTTTTTAATCTCCACAAAATTACCAATCTTGCAAGAGTCACCAACGGTGGTGGCAGGTCGGATATGGGCGAAGGGTCCAATCGCAACGTCGTTACCGACGCGAGCATCGCGAACGACGGATTGCACAACCGAGACATCGCAACCGAGTTCGGCATTGTCCAACAAACTGCCAGGACCTAACCGACAGTTATCTCCAATACGGCAGGCGCCACGCAAGTGGGTTTGTGGTTCGATCACCACGTCACAGCCAAAGCTGCAGTCTTCACTAAGAGTGCAACTGGTCGGGTCAACGAAAGTTACCCCCTCATCCATCCAGTGATCACGCAACCGCTGTTGCAAGACGCCCTCACATTGAGCCAGTTGCCTGCGGTTGTTGATGCCATTCACCTCATCGGGATCACTCACCTCCATCTGCATCGCCACGCCTAAAAGCTGCACCGTATCGGTGAGGTAAAGCTCGCCCTGATCATTGTCGGTACTTAATTTCGGCAATACCTCTGCCAGCTTTGCCCAGTTGAAGCAATAGATCCCTGCATTGGTGAGGTTGTTGGTCCGTTGCTCGTCGCTGCAATCGCGATGTTCAATAATTCCGCTCACCTGACCCTTGGCATCAGCAAACACACGGCCATAACCAGTGGGATCGTCGAGCCTTGCCGTTAACAAGGTCACATCTGCCTTGCTGCTGCGGTGCGTGCTCACCAACACATCAACGGTCTCGGCTCGCAGAAGTGGAACATCACCGTTCAGCACTAACAACTCGCCCTGAAAGCCCTGGAGGGGCGCCAACAACTGTTGGACAGCATGCCCAGTGCCGTTCTGTGGCTGTTGAAGCACGAATTCGAGCCCAGCATTGCAGCTGAGCTGAGCTTCCACGCGCTCAGCTTGATGGCCAACGATCAACAACCTCCTCTCGGGCGCGAGGTTCCTGGCACTTGCGAGTACGCGTTCCACCAATGTGGCTCCCGCCAGGGGTTGAAGCACTTTTGGAAGCGCGCTTTTCATGCGGGTGCCTTTCCCAGCAGCAAGAACGGCAACGGCGAGCATGGGAGCTGAGCAAGACCGGCGAAATCTACAGGTGGAAGCTAATTCTGGGAACTCAAGAACAGGCCATCGAATCGAAACGCGATTGAATTGCCAACCAACCAAACAACAAGAAAAGGAAACAAACTCCTTCTAGAACAAAGAAATAAATAAAAGCGGTATAGATTTCCAAACACGAACAACAACAACAAACCAACAAAAGAGACAATGCATCTAATACATAAAGATGCAGATTAATGCGAAATCATCAGAATCACCTCAAAATAAGCAACCCTCTGGAAAATAATAATTTAATACGTAGAAACGAAGAGTCAAAAGGCAGTTACGCCACAAAACAACATAAAATAAATATTAAACATAAGGTATCATCTGATACAGATTGACAAGCCAAAATCTTTGATTGTTGAATTTATAACTAATTAACAAAAAAATTGAAAAAAGTTCAGGTACAGATGTCTGATCAATGCCATAGCCTTTTAAAAGACTACGCGAATGCATGGAATATGACAATGTCAGAAGTGATGTATGAATGCACAAGACATCACATGCATAAACATTCAAACATTTGTGGATATATAGACGCACTATTTCGATTTAAAGCTGTCAGGAAAGACAAACGGTTATCCAAGGACTGCTATGGCGCAGCTTGCTTTGCTTGCAATCACGTTACAAGCTGCAGGACAGGCATCTATCAGGGCGTCTGGGAGATGAATCCAGATTTTGAGAGCTATGCAGACATGACTGTGCAAAGTTGAAACAATAATCAATACTATTTGCGGTCAGCAACATATTTTTTAAGAACAAAAGGGAAGACACTAAGCATCAGGAGTAAAATCATCAATGATCAGAATATTTACCAAAAGTGATAGATCAGGGCAATTCATACGCATCTAACAGAACATCGAGATTTATTGAACAAGCAAATGAAGCCATCTATAATGTGGAAGAAAGAGAGCGACTGGGTATTAATATTACACGCAATAACAAGAACATTACACCACCAAAAAAAACAAAAAAAATTACACGTATTCGAAAAAGTTTTTCCAATCTCAGACAGTCTATCTTAATCGAGCATGCTAAAGAAGCAATGCTATTAATTGATCATCTAAGACAAGGAGATTGAGTATTCAGTTGCAAGATTCTCTAACCAACCCCCACTTTCGCTGCCAAGCGCTGGTGCTGAGACGATCACATAAAGACTGTTCTTGTTGGCGTCGCTTCAAGATCAAAGCGGCCGCGTCGGTCCCTGATGGGTCTCGGTAGGGAACACCCGCCCGGGTCTGCAGATGTTCCTGTTCCATCACACTCAAGCCACGCCAACCAGGCCCGATTTCAGATGAACTCTGAGCGCCATCTTTGGCGCACAACGCCAAGGTTCCAGAACTCCACCCTCTTCCTTCTCCTGGTTTTGGAAGAAGCGAACACACCTCAAGGCCGGCCTGGCGCAAACTATTTCGCACTGCTGCTGCTCTGCAATAGGTCAACAACCGCCCCCCCGGTGCGAGTAAAGCTGCAAGGCTATGTAGAAATTCCTCACTCCAGAGCTGGGGACATTTCCCAGGAGAAAAAGCATCCATCAGGATCAAATCAAGTTGTAAATCATTTGGCAAATTCTGCAGTTGCTGTCGCGCATCACCCCAAAGCATCTGCACCGACAGCTGTCGACTCGAATCCTGCCAAGAACCATCAGCAGAGAGTGCACCTAAGGCAGCAACAACATGCTTAGGCCAAAGGGCTAGGAATCTCGGCTCAGCAAGGGCCAACATTAAAGGCGATCGATCAAGTTCTAAGCCCCAACATTCCAAACTTGGCCCGCCCGCATTGGGGAGGGCCGCCATCAGTGCAGCCGTGTTGTAACCCAGCCCAAAACAAACATCTAAAACGCGTAAACAACCACCGCTGTGGAAGCGATCAAGCTGAGCCGGCAGCACAAACTTGCTATTAGCTTCTTCAAGGGCACCGCCAGAACTATGGAAGCTTTCAGCAAAGCTATCACTATGCAAACTGAAGCTTCCGTCTGCTGTGAAGCACGCACTCAGCACAGACAAATCAAGAACGCAATCTTTCAAGATCGTCCCAGAACGTGGGATAACTCACAGCCGCTGCTTCGCTGCGGCTAATCGTTGAATCACCCTCGGCCATTAAGCCAGCAACAGCCAAACTCATGGCAACACGGTGATCTGTTTCGCTATCCAATTCAGCACCTTTTAGAGGGCGGCCACCACGAATCGTGAGGCCATCTGGAAGTTCATCAATGTCAGCACCCATGGCTTTGAGTTGACGAGCCATCACAGCAAGTCGATCCGTTTCTTTCACACGCAACTCAGCTGCACCGCTAATACGACTTTCACCATCACAAAAACAGGCCGCAACACTCAGGATCGGAACTTCATCCACCAAACGCGGCATGATCTCTTCTCCAAACGTAAAGGCCTTAAGGGGGCCATGACTCACCTGCAGATCGCCAACAGGTTCACCCGCAACATCGCGGCGATTCAACACGTTGATCGAAGCGCCCATCATCTCCAACACTTCGAGAATCCCAGTGCGCGTTGGATTTAGGCCCACATTTTCAACCGTTATATTGGCGCCAGGAACAAGAGCACCAGCCACAAGCCAGAAAGCCGCAGAACTGATATCTCCAGGCACAACAACATGCTGACCCTTCAATGTGGCGCCGGGGCGAACCAAGATATGTCGACCCATCTCACCACCAACTTCAAGGTCAGCACCAAAGGCTCTGAGCATGCGCTCACTGTGATCACGGGAATGAGCAGGTTCGATCACGCTCGTAGCCCCATCTGCAGTGAGGGCTGCCAACAAAATCGCTGATTTCACTTGAGCACTGGCGACAGGAGTCCCCACAACAGCACCCCTCAACCGTTGTCCCTGAACCGCCAGTGGAGCCAAATTTCCTTGATCACGACCACGCACATCAGCCCCTAATAAGGAAAGAGGTTGCCCAACCCTGTTCATCGGACGACGACAGAGAGAAGCATCACCGGTCAAAACAAAATGGCGCCCCTCACGTCCAGCAAGAAGACCAAGCATCAACCTCATAGTTGTTCCGGAGTTACCGCAATCGAGAATCTCCGAGGGTTCTTGCAAACCATCAAGACCAACGCCCTCAATAGTCACCATTTCACCGCTCTGAATCGGCGAAATCGTTGTCCCCATCGAGCGCAGGCAAGCAGCCGTACTAATCGGATCCTCTGCTGGCAAGAGACCTTCGATTGTGGTTGTCCCCTCTGCAATGGCGCCGAAGAGCAGAGCGCGATGAGAAATAGATTTATCGCCTGGAACGCGGACCCGGCCATGGAGACTGCCACCTGCCTTCAGATCCCTTGGGGAGCCATTTGATCCCGACACCGTTAAGCAGCCTGTGGTTGAGGAAATAATCCTATTAGCTCGATCTTCAAAGACTCTGGCTTTTAGTTGAAGTTGTCACCAACTCCTGCTGCAAAATCGAAAGCCAAGGCTGAGATCCCAAAAAAACGAAGAAACCTAAAACATAGAGTGAAAAGTTTCCTGAAAGCTTGCGTCAAGTAGAGCGATTAAAATAAACAATAAACTTAGCAATAAAATGAACAATATTCGAACTCAAAGAATCAAATCAACAACAATGCCTTCGCTAGAAACAGTCGGATACACAGAGATGTTCCGATCATTTTATACAATCTCGTGATTCATATGATGACCATCCAGCCGCTAGGGTTGGATAAAATAATAGGCAGATATACTGGCATTAATTGCGTTGCCTCAAAAGGGGTCAGAGCTTAGACATCACATTCTTGGAACTTGATGAGAGCAAAACCTGCAATTTTTTAAGCATAGAGGAAGGTGTCTTACGGATCTGCCTGGTCTCAACAATCAATTCCGAACTTTTTCCAATTGGTTTTTTTGGAGCAGAATGGTTGAAGCTTGAAAAAGACAGCCTTAGGAACTTCGATCTTCGCCTGGAAGCATTAAACGAAGTGAAATTCAAGATTACATCCAATGACAACTCAGCTAACAAAATAAACTCAATATTCCACAATCACTGGCTTCTAATATTATGCATGATCAAATCATCATCGCAAGTTGAAACAAGGATTTGTCGACTAATCGCAATTTTAGTGTTTTCGTTTGGAAGAAGGAGTAAAGAAAGCTACACACTCCCATTCGAATTAAGCCATTCACAAATCGCCCTATTGGTTGGATGCACCAGATCAACCGTAACGCGTCAAATAGGCTTTATGAAAGAGAAGGGGCTAATCTGCTCTGACAAAAATAACTATGGAATTCTGGTAAGCGAGAAATTAATATCACAGGAATCAATATTTGTTGAACAGCTACAATTTACTTGATCAGCCTCGGCCACATCGACAATGACCACCCTTCCACTTAGAACATTTAGATTTTTTGCAGCCTTTTTTCTTACTAAAAAAGCTCCAAAATGAAAGCTGATTTGTAATTTTATCAATCCCAAGACTTTCCGTGTGAACTCCGAAGTCGTGCCATTCGAGTCATCTTGAGATTGACTCTCATTATACATGGTCGAAAGCGCACAAAATAAACAGTGTCGCTTGACGAAACAGTTGAAAACGTCAATAATTTAAATGTGATTTTTGATTCGAAGGGGTGTTCAATATGACGACTTCAAATTCGTCAACTCAAATAGCCATCGAGGTTGCCCAAGGCCCTAACGGTCGTGCATTAGCTGAATCGATGAATCCAGATTTGCTCAACGCAATTCAGCAACATATATCGATTGAGAGGCATGCCTCAATCACCTATTTAGCCATGTCCATTTGGTGTGCTGAACGTGAACTTGCCGGTTTCTATCAATTTTTTGATGGCGAGGCGAAGAGCGAGCAGTCCCACGCAGTGCATTTCACTCAATATTTGATTGCTCGCAGTCAGTCCAATGACCTGCAAACGTTGGATGCTCCTAGACAAAGCTGGGATAACTTGGCTTCTTTAATGGCAACAGCATTTCAGATGGAAGCCGATACGACGTCTTCGATCCAAAGCGTGTATGCCATGGCCGAAAGGAACAGCGATACCAGAACAAGCGTATTCCTAGATCCACTCATTGAAGCCCAAATTCAATCAGAAGATCAATTCGCTTACTTACTCGGACGGGTGAAATTTGCGAATGGTGACCCTACGGCCTTGCTTGTGATCGATAACGAATTAAGAGCAGGTCAAACGCAACGAGGTTGACCTAAGCGTTGCTCGTTTGCTCTGTTCGTAGAGTAAACGAGCGCTAATCGTGAGCTGCTCAATATTGAGGACATCAAAAGTTTCATAAATCTCCTCAAGCCTGCTATGAATCGAATCCAAATCATCCCTTAAACGCTTTTTCAACAGTGGGCTGATCGATTTTATTGTTCTTTCAATTGCGATACACTGGTAACTCGTTAAATATTCAACCTCCTTACTTAAGGTAAGGATTAGACTTTCACTTGCGATTCCTTCCATATGATCACCTAAAAGCCAAGTGGACTTGATTCAATCAATCTTGGCGAAAGTTTCATAGTAGCTTCACCAGAGTTTGTGACCAACATTTCACCATTACGAAGTTTAGAAATCAAGCGGGTTGATGTCACTCTGGTGGAACCAATCAATTCACCAATTCGGTCGTGTGTGAGGCGAAAGGGAAGATTGCACCACTCTCCATAGCGCTTACCCAAACGATTCACTAAAAGACTCAGTAAGGCGTGAAGTCGCTGTTCTGCTTGTCCTAAATGACGGATTCTCAGAAGTTGCAGAGTCCACTCGTTCACAGAGTCGTATCCATTAGGGGATGGCTCCATTGATTTTGTCTCGATTCTCAATGGAGTCATGGCTTCGACGCAGATGCCATCACTGCACAAACAATCCGTTCTGAGCTGATCGCCCGTCTGAAGGAAGGCAAGGGTCATTCCTTCTGTTTCTTCGCAAGGGCAGTAGACCCTGGCAATACCCTCGAGCACATTTAATTTCATACAGTCACTGCGACCGTGGGTATCGACAAGAACTGTTTGCCCCGTTGGGATCTGGATCGAAGACGTGGGGTCGTCAGGCAGGAAGCGGAAGCTCACGGAGTGGATTAACGCTAATGAGAATTGATAGCAACATAGCCGTAACAGGCGCCCTTCTGCAATCGATTCTCAATAGCTATTGCTTGTTGAAGAGGGTTACGTGCGATCTCGACCTGTTTTGACCCAAAACAACAGGCTTTGCGTCTGATCGCTGACAGAAGAATCATTGCCGCCAAAAGAGTCACGCCTAACGAAAACAAACGCAACGGCAACAAGTATTGCGAGAGCTAGCAAAGAAGCTCTAAGAAGGAATTTTGAGATGTCCACTCTCGAGTGACTTTCGGCGCCATTGTCTAGCTACTTAGATGGATTGGGTCTAGCTCGTATCAAATGACGCATGCAATTGTGCTTTATGTGAAAAAGAATTGTGCTGTACAGGGGGATGAAAGTGTCTTTTTTACGTCGCAACTTGAACAAAGAACAATTAAGTTTGCGACGACGCATTTTGCGTCATCTTGTGTGAGGATCATTTTGAAACTTTTCCATCAACTGCTGGTGGCCCCAGCTGCCTTGGGCCTTTTGGCTCCTATGGCTGCTAATGCCACTGAGCTGAACATCAACGGTGTGTCTGACTACGCCGCTACAGGCGAGCAAGTCACCAGCATCACTCAGTTTTCAGACGTTTACCCAACCGACTGGGCTTATCAGGCTCTTAGCAACCTGATCGAGCGCTACGGCTGTGTTGCTGGTTACCCCAACGGCACCTACCGCGGTAACAGGGCAATGACCCGCTTTGAAGCGGCTGCTCTGTTGAACGCATGTCTCGACCGCGTCACCGAAGTGACCGACGAGCTCAAGCGCCTGATGAAAGAGTTCGAAAAGGAACTCGCCATCCTCAAGGGCCGTGTTGACGGACTTGAAGCACGCGTTGGCGAACTGGAAGCAACTCAGTTCTCCACCACCACCAAGCTGACCGGTAAGGCCGACGATGACTATCGGTGCCACCTCCTACGGCGGTGACAAAACCGATAAGCTTCAGGATGCAGACGGGTGATTATTTAGGTACTGACGCTACGTCTTTCTCGTACCGCTACACCCTCAACCTGAATACCAGCTTCACCGGAAAGGATCTTCTCTACACCCGTTTGAGAACTGGTAATTTCAATGACGAACGCTTTCTCTGGTAAGGGTTACACCGGTAAGCCAAACTCAAATCGAGGATTCCAAGAGCAGTAAAAACGCTCTGAAAGTCGACAAACTCTGGTATCAGTTCCCCCTCGGAAATGATTTCCAAGTCTTTGCTGGTCCTCTAATCGAGAACTACTACATGCTTGCCGCCACTCCTGGCGTTTATAAGCATGTGCTTAAGCAGTTCAAACTTGGTGGCTACTACGGTGCCTACGGTGCTAGTACTTCACCAGGTTTTGGTATCAACTGGATCAGCAATAGAAATGCTGATTACAGCGATGCCAAGCTGAAACTTAGTGCAAACTATGTCGCCGGTAAGAATGGCGCATAGCAGCGATCCCAATGCAGGTGGACTTTTTGCTGGTGAACGTCCAAAGGCAAATTCCTGACGCCAAATTGCTTATGGAACTCCGTCAGTGGCAAGTTTCAGCTGCCTATGCCTATTCCCAGGCAGGCATGACTGTTGGTGGTGCAGGAACCCCTGGCGGCAAGTCAACAAGTGGTTACCAAGATGCGAATCAGTTCAACCTGAATGCTTATTATCAGCCTCTTGATAGTGGTTGGATGCCAAGCATCAGTGTTGGCTGGAGCATCTCCAGTTTCAATCTGGAGAATGGTGCTGCAGATGGCACACGTAACCAGACACAAGGCTGGCTTGTTGGCTTGAACTGGCAAGATGCCTTCATGCAGGGCAACCGATCTAGGCTTTGCTGCAGGTCAACCTCAGTTTGTAACTGCGAAAAAAGGCCAAGGCAAAGATGGGCAGAGTTATGCAGACGATGGCAACTATGCTTTCGAACTGTATTACGACTTCCAAGTCACGGATAACATCACTGTGACTCCTGCTCTGTTCTACTTGAGCCGTCCTTTCGGCGAAAAAACTGGTACAAGCGCAAAATACGGTGGATCTGGTGCTGACACATTCAGTACCCTTGGTGGTCTTGTCCTGACTACATTTAAGTTCTAGAACTTAAATCCATTAGGTATATAAACGAGGAGGGTTTAACCCTCCTTTTTTGTGCCCTTAACTTAAATTGCCATCAAAAAAGGAGGGCTCTAACGAGTCCCTCCTACAAAGCCTTAAGCCAAGTTAGGTCTTACCAGCAATTCTCACCCTCACCGATAGGGATGCAAATATCCATCTCTGCTGCTTTTTTAGCGGCAGCCTTTGCGTCAGCGTCTTTCTTCGCAGCAGCATCAAGATCTTGGTCAGTTGACCATTCTTGTAGGCCACCCATCTGCTCCTGATCCGCCTGAGCAGGTTCCACGATTGCTAGCTGTCCTGACAATGCAGCTGCACTAGCAAGAAATATTGAAAGAGCAGTCGACTTTTTCATAAAATTTGAGCACACAGTTCAGTTTACTCAACAAAATGCAAAGGCACGAATCTTTTTATACATGTCTAGCTGCCTAATCGCCGTAACAGATTTGTATAAGCCAAGAAAATCAAATCAATTTCGTCGCCTCGACCATGCTTTGCCAACATCGCCCGAGCAGCACTTTCCAGCTGAAACAGACAAATACGATCACTTTCGATCTTGACATAACTTTCTATCCAACCTACACAAACTGTGCGAACGCCCGTTGTAACAGTGCAAACGCGATGCATCGACGTGCTGGGATAGATCACAATTTCTCCCTGCTTGAGCTTGATAGGAAAAGACTCGGAGATACTATCGATCTCAAGTTCACCTCCCTCATATCTCGAGTCATCAGTTAAAGAAAGGGTAAAAGATAAATCACTTCTTCCACTACTCATGTAGGCATTGTCAACATGCGAATCATATCCACCACCCCTTTCAGTTTTAGTGACTAAGAATCGGTGAAGCTTACGAGGAAGGCAGAACCCTTTAATGGCAGGATGATTCCACATTGCACATTCTATGAGCTCATGAAATTCCTTACGCAATGGGGAGTCATAACAAAGCTGTGCATTTCTTTTTCCTTCCTTAGCGTGGGAACCGGCGGTGATTGAACCATCCTGCCATTCAGCTTCATTAGCGAGTCTCTCAAGCAATCGTTCACAGGTTGCTTGGTCCAGTATTTGCAATCGCAAGTGATTCATTGTTTAGTCCTTTCATGCCTGGATTAGTGAGCGAAGCGTAGCCCTGTGACAAATGATTCGTTCGTATCCCAATAGGCTTCTATAATAAAAGATAATGGTTTGTTTAGATGAAACGTTTTTTCTTGCTCACATCTCTTTTGCCACTAGCTCTTTTTACACCAGCTATTGCTGCAGAAGAAGTCAGAGTCTACTCAGGTCGTCATTACAATACTGACCGTCAAGTTTATAAGAAATTTTCAGATCAAACTGGAATCAAGGTTCGCTTAGTAGAAGCCTCAGGAATTTCATTGGTTCAGAGATTGAAAAGTGAAGGTAAAAATACAAAGGCTGACGTGATTATTTTGGTTGATGCTGCTCGCATCAACAATGCAGCCAATGCTGGACTCTTTGCACCAATTCAATCATCTTCTCTAGACAAATCTGTACCCTCTCGCTATCGAGATCCAAACAATAGATGGTTTGGATTAACTCGACGAGTGCGAGCAATCATCGTAAACCCAACAATGGTTTCTCCATCTTCAGTCATGACCTATTCACAGCTGGCGAGCCCATCATTGAAAGGAAAAGTATGCCTAAGAAAGCGCAAAAATGTCTACAATCAGTCACTCGTTGCTGACCAATTAGCTCTTAACGGCAGTGTCAAAGTGAAGTCTTGGCTTAAAGGAGTTACGAACAACGTAAGTGAGCCTTATTTTGGCGGTGATATCGGGCTGATTCGGGCTGTTGCTCAAGGTCAGTGTGGTGTTGGAGTGGTGAACCACTACTACTTAGCTCGCATGAGAGCAGGAGTAAATGGCAAAAAAGATCAGCAGTTTGGAAATGATGTAAAAATTGTGATGCCAAAACCTGCTCATGTAAACATCAGTGCTGCAGCAGTTTCACGCTATTCCAAGAACGAAAAAAATGCGATTAAATTAATCGAATATCTGTCCTCTCCTCAAGGAAGTGCTGGTATAGCAGGACCAACCTATGAGTTCCCCCTACAAGGCGTTGGTGGTTCAACCTACCTAAAAGGAATGACAAAATTCACTCCTGATCGGGTAACTATTTCAGAGCTCAGTCGTTACAACCCAGAAGCCATCCGTCTTATGACCGAGGCTGGATGGAAATAAGCTTATCTAAGACATAACCAAAGAGTGCAGGATCTGGTTCAGCATGATCCAGATCCGACAAGCCAAGTTCTTCGAGCCGGTCGGTTACTTTCTGCTCTAAATCAGCTGGACGGCTCAGTGGCTCACCCCATTCATGATTTTTTTCTGGTCCAATTTTGGTGGTGGCGTCGATAGCCATCCTTCCACCAAGACCCAGTTGCTCGCTAGCAAAATCAAGAGTATCAAAGGGTGTATTTTCCAGAACGAATAAATCCCTCTGTGGATCAACTTGTGCAGCAATAGCCCAGACAACCTGACGTGGATCACGCACATTGATGTGCTTATCAACCACCACAACAAACTTCGTATAAGTAAATTGTGGGAGCGCACTCCAGAATGCCATTGCAGCTCTTTTTGCCTGACCAGGATAAGCTTTATCAATCGAAATCACCGCTAATTTATAACTAAGTGCTTCCATTGGCAGAAAGAAATCTCTGATTTCTGGAATCTGTTGACGCAAAATTGGCGTATAAATCCTGTTTAAAGCAATGGCCAACATCGCCTCTTCTTTCGGTGGCCGGCCACTGAAGGTGGTGAGAAAGATCGGAGACCGCCGTTGCGTCATGCAGTGGAAGCGCACCAAGGGTGAATCCTCTACGCCACCGTAAAAACCCATGTGGTCACCAAAAGGTCCATCTGGGCTCACCTCTCCAGGAGTAATCGTTCCCTCTAAGACCACCTCACTGCAACTTGGCACCTGCAGATCGATCGTTTTGCAAGGGGTAAGGCGCACTCCTTCCCCCGCATAAATACCTGCAAACAGCCATTCACTGAGTTGCACGGGGATTGGTGTAGCTGCAGCCATCACAAGCAAAGGGTGCACTCCGATAGCAATGGCGACCTCCAGTTTTTTGCCCATCGCCGCAGCTTTACGCAAATGACGTGCACCACCACGAACGCTCAACCAATGCACGGTCATGGTGTTGACCGATTGACGCTGTAGCCGATAAACCCCCACGTTTGGAACGCCGGTTTCAGGATCCTTCGTGATCACAAGTCCCAACGTGATCACACCACCGGCATCACCGGGCCAAGGTCTGATTAAGGGAATTTGTTCAAGATTGACGTCATCTCCCATAAACACCTGTTGCCGGCAGGGAGGGACAAGATCACGGTCTGGTCGTGCCTTCACCAGATCCCAAAACACCCTTGCA
The DNA here is from genome assembly GCA_949373155.1 of uncultured Synechococcus sp. The sequence goes on from CASICK010000008.1 coordinate 34,166, forward strand.
AATTGCTTTGTCTCCTTGAGGTCTTTCGGAGGCCTCGGTTGCTGAAGGATGGCAAGTCTGGATCCAAGTTCCTCAAGCTGTTCAGCCCGCTCCAGACCCATACTCCAAACCACACGCTCCACAGTGCCGAGAGTATTGACGGCAACTGGCATGCTGGAGCCAATCACATTCTCAAACAGCAGGGCTGGTCCACCAGCGGCAAGGACCCGATCAGCAATGGCTGCTAATTCCAGATCTGGATCAACTGGAGCCGTAATTCGCCGAAGCTGCCCACGCTCTTCAAGCAGCTTGAGGAAGTCCCGCAAATCTCTCGTTCCAGGGCCGGGTCCAATCAAAGCCATGGAGATGAAAGTGTGATCAGGAAGCAATCTCGTTACTGTGACGCACGCTGATCGAGATCGTGGCCATGAAGGTTTCTTATTTCCACGTTGCTGGTGACGTGCCAGACACCATCAAGGGTCCAGAGGGTCCTGACGCCGCTGTTGTTATCGATGTCCTGCGCGCCACCACCACCATTGCCTGGGCCTTGCACAACGGAGCAGAAGCGGTCCAAACCTTTGCTGATCTCGATGAACTTCGGGCAGAAGCCAATGCTTGGCCCGAGGCAAAGCGTCTACTGGTAGGCGAGCGAGGTGGTTGCAAGCTCGATGGGTTTGATCTCGGCAATTCCCCCGTTTCGGTTGTTCCCGAGACAGTGAAAGGCAAACGCCTATTCATGAGCACCACCAATGGCACTCGCTCCTTGCACCGGGTTCGAGAGGTGTCCTGCGTTCTCACGGTGGCCTTACCGAACCGTGAAGCAGTGGCACAACGATTAATTCGCGATCAGCCCGAGCAGGTGTGGATGGTTGGAAGCGGCTGGGAAGGCACCTATTCCTTGGAGGATTCATTAGCAGCCGGCGCCCTCGCCGACTCCCTCTTGGCAGCAGGGGCCACCGTTGCGAACGATGAAATGCAAGCAGCACTCGCTCTGTGGTCCCAATGGAAAGACAATCCCGAAGCCTGTTTACGGATCGCATCCCACGGACAACGTTTGATTGGCTTGGGTGATCACGACGCTGATTTCCAACGCTGTGCTGGTCTTGATCAGCTTTCTGTGGTGCCCACGCAGGCTGAACCAGGCGTGCTTCGTGCTGTTTCTGGGTAGTCGCACGGCTGTGAGCCAATACCATTTGCGAATCGGACTGAACGCACGTGAGTGACTTTTTGGCTGCGGCCCTGCAACTCACCAGTACTACTGACCCTGAAAGCAATTTTGCTGCCGCTGAGGAACAGATCGATTTAGCGGCGCGTCGTGGCGCCGAGCTGATCGCTTTGCCTGAAAACTTTGCCTTTATGGGTGACGACGCTCAGCGACTCGAACTGGCTCCGGCCTTATCTGAACAGGCGTCTCGCTTTTTGGTCACCATGGCTCGCCGTTACCAGGTCGTCATCCTCGGTGGTGGATTTCCCGTTCCCGTGGGTGATGGCCAACGCCATTTTCAAAGGTCACAGCTGGTAGGCCGAGATGGTCACGTGTTGGCTAGTTACGACAAAATCCACCTTTTCGACGTTGACCTCCCTGACGGGAGCTCCTATCGGGAATCAGCGAGCTTCAGTCCCGGGACGTCTCCCCCTCCCGTCGTTGATGTGCCTGGACTGTGTCGAGTGGGGCTGTCCATTTGCTACGACGTGCGCTTCCCTGAGCTGTACCGCTATCTCGTTGGGGCCGGAGCCGAGTTGTTAATGATTCCCGCCGCCTTCACAGCCTTTACAGGCAAGGATCATTGGCAAGTTTTGCTCCAATCACGCGCGATCGAAAACACGGCTTACGTGCTGGCTCCGGCCCAAACAGGCGTGCATTACAAACGAAGACAGAGCCACGGTCATTCCATGGTTGTGGATCCTTGGGGAACGGTGTTGTCCGATGCAGGGGTTGCGCCAGGGGCAGCCATCGCCCCGGTTGACCCCAGCCATCTCCAACGCATTCGCGGGCAGATGCCGAGCCTTCAGCACCGCCAACCCGCGTTGTTCTGAAGGTCATGGCCACGCTGCCCTTTCGCTTCAGTGCGCTCGTTCTTGCCGCAGCCGTACAAGCTTCATCGCTGCTCATCAGCCTGCCTGCCAAGGCCGCAAGTGCCCTAGCAGCGTGGAAACTCAGTTCTTCGGGCGAGCTCCTGTTGCGTACCGCGGCAGGTGCCCGACTTCAAGCCTTTTTCGAAGCCGGAGATCGCAAACGCGGTCCCAGGGTATGGATTGATTTCCCAGGTGAGCTCAGTCGATCCAGAAGCTTGCCCGGTTCTGGCCCTATTCGCGAAATTCGTCTTGGCAGACCAAACGCGGGTGAAACCCGTTTGGTGATCGAGTTCCAGCAAGGGGTCAATCTCGATCCCAGTCAATTGAAATTAATTGGTACCGCTTCAAATCGCTGGAAGCTCAGTTTTCAAGGGCTATCCACCACTGGATTACGGCCGATCGGGGAAGGAAATATCAACCGTGCCTCCTCTGGGTCCTGGGCCGGAGGCCTACGCATCCAACCGAGCCGAACCCCTGTGAATGCGGCGGGCTTACCCACCGTGACCCGAGGGAAATACCGCATCGTCATCGATCCAGGCCATGGTGGTCCCGATCCTGGCGCTATAGGGATCCGAGGGATCCGGGAGAGCGAAATCGTTCTCGATATCTCCCTTCAAGTGGCTCGCTTACTGGAAGCCAAGGGGGTTCAGGTCACCATGACGCGAACAGCGGAAGTGGATGTAGATCTGCCACCCCGTGTATCGATTGCCAATCGCGCTGGTGCCAACGCTTTCGTCAGCATTCACGCCAATGCGATCAGCATGGCTCGGCCAAATGTGAATGGAATCGAGACGTTCTTTTATTCCGACCGTCGTTCCGCCCGCTTAGCCACTCACCTTCAGCAGCAAATGCTAAATGTGTCTCCCGGTAGCCCGAATCGGGGTGTTAAACGAGGTCGATTTTTTGTGATTAGGCGCACCACAATGCCTGCAGCGCTCGTTGAGATGGGATTCGTCACGGGCAATATTGACTCGCCTCGCCTCGCTAGCTCGGCCCACCGGCAGAGGCTTGCTTTAGCGCTTGCCACCGGCATTCTTGATTTTCTGAAAGGGGTGCGTTGACCATTCGTCTCGGACTGTTTGACAGCGGCATTGGCGGGCTCACCGTGCTGCGCAGAATCCTCGAGCGTCACGGTGCCGTACCCGTGACGTATCTAGGTGACACTGCCCGTGTTCCTTACGGCAGTCGCTCTCCTTCAGAAATTCGTTCGATTGCGGCTGAGGTTGTGGCTTGGTTGCGATCCCAACAGATCTCAACCGTTGTTATGGCTTGCAACACCACGAATGCTCTCGCCAGAGACGTCACCGAAGGGCAAGCCGGCGTTCCAGTTGTAGGGCTGATTGGAGCGGCCGCTGCGTTGGTGAAAGAATCGCGAGTTGGTGTTCTCGCCACTCCAGCAACGGTCGCCTCTGGTGCTTATAGGGAGAGCATCGAAGCGCTCCATCCCGGCACCTTGGTGGTTCAACAGGCCTGTCCAGACTTTGTTCCGCTGATCGAATCCGGAGATCTCCATTCTGATGAACTTCGTGAAGCGGCGATTCGATACCTACAGCCCTTGCTTGAAGCCTCGGTGGATTCGGTGGTGCTTGGTTGCACCCATTACCCGCTTCTGGTGCCGTTACTTGCGAACTTATTGCCTCCTCACATGCGTCTAATCGACCCTGCTGTCGCCGTCGCAACGGAACTCGATGCCTTTCTCGGCCAACCGTTGCCTGGAAGCCAAAATCAGCCGGTATCACTGGAGGCAACTCATATTTGCGTGACGAAAGACCCCCAAGGGTTTGCTGAGAGAGCCACGGCTTGGCTGGGGCAAAGGCCTTGCGTTGATCTCGTGAATCTGCAGTCATAGGTCTGCGTTTCCTAGGATCTTTATATCGAGGGGATCCATGGCCACCGTCACCGAGTTGCTGCAGCCGGTCGAGGCGGATCTTGAGATCCTCCTTAGCGACCTTCGCAGCCTGATTGGAGCCGGTCACCCGATTCTCCAAGCAGCAGCTGAACATCTCTTCAGCGCTGGAGGTAAACGGCTCAGGCCCGGAATCGTCTTATTGGTTTCAAGGGCGCTTTCTGTAGACGGAGAATTGAGTTCACGCCATCGGCGCTTGGCGGAGATCACCGAGATGATCCACACCGCCTCGCTCGTCCACGACGATGTTGTCGATGAAGCGTCAACACGACGCGGTGTTGAGACTGTTCACAGCAGATTTAACTACAGAGTTGCCGTTCTCGCCGGTGATTTTTTATTCGCTCAGGCAAGTTGGCACCTTGCAAATCTCGACAATCTGGATGTCGTGAAGTTGCTCAGTCGCGTGATCATGGATCTCGCCGATGGAGAAGTAAAACAGGGCTTGTTCCGCTTCGATACGGGCCAATCCTTTGAAACCTACTTCGAGAAGAGTTACTGCAAAACCGCTTCATTAATTGCTAATAGCGCCAAAGCAGCAGGTGTTCTAAGCGACTTGTCAGAGCCACAGCTTGAATCGCTTTATCACTACGGCCGCCAGCTCGGATTAGCTTTCCAGGTTGTCGATGACATCCTCGATTTCACTGGCAGTGATCAACAGCTCGGGAAACCGGCAGCCAGTGATCTATCCAGCGGCTATCTCACAGCACCCGCGTTGTACGCCCTTGAGGAGCGTCCTGCTTTGTCGGGTTTGATTGAACGCGAGTTCAGTGGAGAGGGTGATCTTGAAACAGCTTTGGCTTTCGTTCGTGAATCAGAAGCGATTCCTCGCACCCGCGAACTCGCTAAAACGTTCGCCCGAGAAGCACGAGAATCCTTGGATTGGATGCCCGAATCTCCGTCCCGAACCGCCTTGCTCGAATTACCAGACGTTGTTCTCAGTCGTTTGTATTGAGGCTGATCCGCAGTTGTTCCTCTGCTTCGACCAAGCTGGTGATGAGGGTGAGACGGGAATGATGGATGACATCGGTATCACTATCACTGACAGCATCGACCAACTGCCAGACCCAGCAGCCGGCCTCTAAGGCCGACTGGCAGCCAGCTTCGGAATCCTCAAACACCCAACATTCCCCTGGCGACAACCCCAGCCGTTGGGTCGCCAAGAGGTAGGGATCAGGAGCTGGTTTCCCCGCACGAAGTTCAGAATCATCACCCAACACACAGCTTTGGATTAAATCCAGCCAAGGGTGGCCGGAGATTTTGTAGAACAGAGATCCTTCCTTACTACTGGTAACAAGCACCATGGGCAACTGCTTGGAACTGCAAAATCGGATCAGTTGCTCCGCGCCAGGAACCGCTGGAGCCTCAGAAACTAAACGTCTGGCAATCGGCTCTCTCGCCTTCAGGAGTTGTTCTGCTGAAACGGACTGCTGCAACCATGAGCACACCAAGTTGGCGTTGTCATCCCGGCGACGTCCCTTGAGCTGTTGCAGTTGCTGAGGCGATAAGGATCCGTCAAAGCATGCAGCCGCTTGCTTCCAAGCCTCTGCCTGCAAAGGTTCGGTATCAAGCAAGAGACCATCAAGATCAAACAGGCATGCTTTTGGTGCTGACAAGGATCCAGCCTTTGGCATCGTTGCCGCATCACTCTTCTGTGGATTCTGACAACGCGACTGGTCAGGATGCTGAAAGCATCGATAGTGTTGTGCTGTCAGTGCATTTGAGCAGCAAGCGATGAGTGAGGGTTCCACCATTGAGAGCGTGCTTCAAGAACAACGTGTCTTTGATCCACCAGCGGATCTCTCCAGGGATGCGCGAATTTCTGGGATGGAGTCTTATCGCGCTCTGGCTGAAGCGGCCAAATCCGATCCAGACACGTTCTGGGGAGAAGCAGCGCGTCGTGAATTGCATTGGTTCGAACCGTTTCACACCGTTCTCGACTGGGACAACCCACCCTTTGCGCGCTGGTTTGAAGGGGGAAGAACCAACCTCTCCTACAACTGTCTTGACCGTCATCTGAATGGCCCCAAGGCCAACAAGACAGCCCTGATCTGGGAGGGAGAGCCCGGGGATGTGCGCACCTTCACCTACCAAGAGCTGCATGCCGAGGTATGCCGTGCCGCCAATGCCCTCAAGGCCATCGGAATTGGCAAAGGTGACCTTGTCGCTCTGTACATGCCAATGGTGCCTGAGGCCGCCATCGCGATGCTCGCCTGTGCGCGCATTGGCGCTCCTCACTCTGTGGTGTTTGGTGGGTTCTCCGCAGAAGCCCTGCGTGATCGCCTGATCGACGGTGAAGTGAAAGCAGTGATCACGGCCGATGGCGGTTTCCGCAAGGACAAGCCTGTGTCGCTGAAGCCGGCTGTGAATGCAGCGCTAGCTGATGGTGCATGCCCAACGGTGAAGTCAGTGCTCGTTGTGAAACGCACCGATCAACCTGTGGAGATGGTGGATGGGAGAGATCAGTGGTGGCACGACCTGGTCGCCAATCAATCCGACGAGTGCATCGCTGAGCCAATGGCGAGCGAAGACAGGTTGTTTGTGCTTTACACCTCTGGATCAACCGGAAAACCCAAAGGTGTAGTCCACACAACCGCGGGATACAACCTCTGGACCCATTTGACCTTTCAATGGATCTTCGACATCCGAGACGACGATGTGTTTTGGTGCACAGCTGATGTGGGGTGGATCACCGGACACAGCTACATCGTCTATGGGCCTCTGTCGAACGGCGCCACCACAGTGATGTACGAAGGAGCTCCTCGCCCCTCGAAGCCAGGGGCGTTCTGGGAGCTGATCCAGAAACACCGAATCAGCATTTTCTACACCGCTCCCACGGCCATTCGTGCCTTTATGAGAAGTGGCCGTGCGGTGCCTGATCAGTACGACATGAGCAGCCTGCGCCTGCTCGGCACCGTCGGTGAGCCGATCAACCCTGAAGCCTGGATGTGGTATCGCGATGTGGTGGGCGGTAAGCGCTGCCCGATCGTTGACACCTGGTGGCAAACCGAAACCGGTGGTGTGATGATCAGCCCCCTCCCTGGAGCGACCCCCACCAAGCCAGGCTCTGCCACCTTGCCCTTACCTGGAATCCAAGCCGACATCATCGATGCAGAGGGCAATAGCTGTGGACCGAATGAGGGCGGATATCTAGCAGTGCGAGCCCCTTGGCCAGGAATGATGCGCACCGTTCATGGAAATCCGCAGCGGTTCCGGGAGAGCTACTGGGAAGCGATTCGCCCTGCAGATGGATCGCACCTCTACTTCGCTGGTGATGGCGCACGCCGGGATACCGACGGGTATTTCTGGGTGATGGGGCGCGTGGATGACGTGATCAATGTCTCAGGCCACCGTTTAGGCACGATGGAAATCGAATCAGCCTTGGTGAGCCATCCCGCCGTAGCCGAAGCGGCTGTAGTCGGTCGACCCCATGATCTCAAAGGAGAGGGCATCGTTGCCTTCGTCACGCTGGAACTGGGACGAGAGTCCAACGACGCACTCGTCGCCGAACTGCGCGCCCATGTCGGCAAGGAGATCGGACCGATCGCCAAGCCCGATGAGATTCGCTGCAGTGATGCGTTGCCAAAAACGCGTAGTGGCAAGATCATGCGCCGGATTCTGCGAGCGCTTGCTGCCGGTGAAGAGGTCACTGGGGACACCAGCACATTGGAAGACCGCTCCGTTCTTGATCGTTTACGCGGTTAATTAAACGATCTAAAGAGAACTCTCTGAATCATCACTGACGTTCAAGACCGAGTCCCACATTGCCAATGGATTCAATCAGTTGGCCGATCACTCTGGCTCTTGATGGATCATCTGCCCAATCACCTAGGAGCCCCTGTCGAAGGCCAGCACTGGCAGGGGTGAGGTGATCTCCCTTCATAGGAACAAACTGACTTTGGTCGCCGGAGCGCCTGCTGAGCGCCTGCATCAGATCCTGGCTTTGATCCAGCTGATCATTACCGAAGCGAATTACAAGGTTGTGAGGCTGGAGGTAATAGCGTTCGATCAAGCGCAACGTTTCCTCAGGGCCGGGGCTGAATTCCGTCACCACGCCGAGCCTCGGCGCCAATGTGCCCAGCAGAGGGATCGAACGTTCAGCAGTGAAGTTATTGAAGCTCAATGCGGCCATCGCAAGACTGTTGCGCCCACCATCCGGGGCAAGTAAGTGCAGCTTGCAGCCCAAGCTGTGACCCACACGCACCGGAACGAGTTCTTTTCCTAAACGCTGATTTAAAAGTGAGCGACAGGCGCGAAGGGCCTGCCAACCTTCTCGCGCTTGTAGCTGATGGTCGAAACCTGGTACGTAACTCCAGGCGTGAACTGCGAGCTGACGCGCAGCCAATCCTTCCAATAAACGCCTGTAACTGATCTGAGGATTGGTGGCTAAGTAGCTCCCCCCAATGAATTCAACTAATCCTTGGGCGGAAGCAGGCCAGAGGCACCAACAGCCCTGTTGTCGCTGCCAGCGGCTCATCCTTTGGACAACTCCTTCACGATCCGTTCCGCTTCACGAACATGCGCTGGTCCATCGAGCATGTTGTTGAAGATATGGCGAATGGTGCCCTCGGCATCAATCACGTAAGTCACCCGACCTGGAAGCAAGCCGAGAACTTTGGGAACCCCGAAACTCGAGCGAAGTCGTTGTCCTTGATCACTGAGGAGGGGAAAGGGCAATTGATAGCGCTGGGCGAATTTTCGATGGCTCACAGCATCGTCACTGCTGACGCCCCACACCACAGCACCGAGAGCCTCAAAAGAGGAGTAGGTATCGCGGAAGGCACAAGCCTCTGCAGTGCAACCAGGAGTGTCGTCCTTGGGGTAGAAAAACAACACCAAGACCTTGTCTTGCAGCTCATCACGACGACGCAAAACGCCGTCTTGATCTTCGAGGGCAACGTCTGGTGCCTGGTCTCCGATCGTGAGAGCCATAAAGGAAATCAAGAATTTGCGGCACCCTAGGAAGCACCCAGGCCGAGACGGGAGAATGGTTCTAAGAACGAGCGAGCTGAAGTAATGGAATCAGGCGCTGTTCCTGGTCAATTGAATCTTCTTGGCGAATTCCAGATTGAGGAACCGGAACCTCTCGCGATACAACAAAAAGAAAGGGCCGATGAATCCACACCACAAACACTGTTGATCATTGATACGGAAACCTCCGGCCTGGAACCAGATGCACATCACTGCCTCGAAATCGGGGCGATTTTGTTCGATGTCCCAAGCCGGCAGGTCCTGGCCCAGATGTCCTGCTTGATACCCGTTAAGTCCAATGCCGCTGAAGCCATCAATCGCATCCCTGCAGCAGTGACGCGCTTGCCGCAACCCTGGAAACCTGGTTTGGATTACTTCCAGGAGTTACTGAACGCTGCTGATCTTCTGGTGGCGCACAACGCAGCCTTTGATCGGCAATGGTTTGGAAGGGGCCATCTTCCTTCCACCGATCTGCCTTGGCTCTGCAGCATGGAAGACATGCGTTGGCCTGAAGAGAAGCAACTCAGGTCACGCCCTTCAGTCCGAGACTTGGCATTGGCCTACGAGATTCCGGTTTGGGCAGCCCATCGAGCTCTCACCGATTGCATTTACATAGCCGAAGTGTTCCGCCGTTGCGATCAACTGGAACAACTGATTGAACGTGGACTTGAACCCCGTTCCTTAATGCGAGCTCAGGTCACCTATGACGATCGCCAGCTCGCTCGTGAAGCTGGCTTCCGCTGGAATGATCCGGTGAAGGGAGCCTGGACAAAGCGTCTCAGCGCCCGTGAAGTGGAAGAACTTCCATTTCCAGTGGTGATCCAAAACGAGACTTAACCTCAGCCGTCCTGTTTTGTTTCAGCAATCCGAAGCCACATAGGGGATTTTTCACGGGGAGGGTACGCGGCATCAGGCTGTCAGTACGGTTGTTCGCCAACTTCGGCCCAGCGTGCAGAGACCCCTCAACCACTGCGAATTCAGGACCTTTGACCCCTTAAGGCGTCGGTTGAGGCGCTGGCAACAGGTGCGTACCTGGGCTCGTTTAATCCGAGAAGCAGAATCCCTTTGGCACGTGGATGTTCGCGAGTTGAGACGGCTCGGAGCGATTGAACTTTCACAATTGGTGGAGGAGGTTCCTCCTGTACAGCGCACCCGAGTGAACCGCTGGCTCAATCGCTATGCCGTTGCAACACGTTTGATTTGCCCTCATAACTACAAAAACGACCCTCTCCAAGACAGCCACAGCACATGACCATCCAAATCAAGTATTGGGATCCAACTGATGCAGAAAGCCAGAGGAAATCAAACCGATAACCAGTCCTTAATGCTCCCTTTAAGTGCTTGTGAAGATCAGCACTTAAAACAAGCGAGCAGTGATTTCGCAACATGCGTCGTCCTTTCTTGATTCGCTCATCCATCACTCTCATGGGAGTGGCTGCAGGCCTCAGCCTTGCGGCTTGTACCAGCACAGAAAACAGCAACGGCAACATTGAAGGGACACTGTCTGCAGCAGGTGCATCCTTTCCCGCTGCGATTTATCAACGCTGGTTTTCGGACCTAGCGCCACAAGGAATCCAAGTCAATTACCAATCTGTAGGTTCTGGAGCAGGAGTACGACAATTCACTGCAGGAACAGTCGACTTCGGGGCCTCCGATAAACCAATGAAACCTGAAGCCATTGAAAAAGTGAGTCGAGGTGTCGTTCAAATCCCGATGACAGCTGGTGCAATCGCTGTTGCTTACAACAACTCAGACTGTGAACTGAAGCTGACGCAAGATCAATTATCCGGCATCTTTTTAGGCACGATTAAAAACTACAGCGAACTGGGTTGCGATCCAAAAGCCATCAAGATTGTTCATCGTTCCGATGGATCTGGAACCACATACAACTTCACCAAGCACCTTTCAGCGATCAATCCTGAATGGAAAGATAATGTGGGCGCAGACAAATCTGTCCAGTGGCCATCTGGTATTGGAGCC
>CASICK010000009.1 GCA_949373155.1 uncultured Synechococcus sp.
GGTTTTAATTGGTGCAAGCACCTGCGATGGATATTCATAAACCGCTCAGAAGGTTGGTTCTTTAGATGAATAAGGAATGCCAGGGAAGCTTTTGTCTTCCTTTATTAAAACTGGAGACTTTGACTCGGACTGCAACTAGGAATGTATGTGGCAGTTTTAAGCATGATACTGCTACTGATTTATGCAAGTCTTTTCTAAGTTAATCTATTTTTGAGGTATTTGTTGCGTAATAGAGTCTTCTTGGCTCTGGCTATTACTGCTTTATTTAAGGCTTTTTATTGTCATTTTCGTTCTGCCGTGTGTGTAGTGATCATGTTATGCCTTTCTGATTGTATTGACCTGTTCTTTGGGTTTTTGCTATTTAGTCCAATTGTTTTCTTTCCTGGTTTTGCGATTGGTTGGGATTTTTACGTCTGGCAGCTTGAGCACCAATGCGTACTGCGACCTGCCAGTTTGATTCGTTCGATTGCTTTCCCGCATCTTGGACACGGTTGTCCTGTCCGTCTGTACACCGCTGCTTGTCCTCCGTAATTGCCATTGACGCCTTCTAGATCTCTGAAATCACTAAATGTGGTTCCTCCTGCGCCAATACTCAGCTCCAGGATCTCGATTAGGCATTCCCTGAGCTTGTCTAATTGTTTGCGATTAAGTTGGCCTGCTGCGGTTTCAGGCCTAATACCCGCAGCAAATAAACTTTCATCGGCATAAATGTTGCCCGTGCCAGCCACAATGGACTGATCCAATAATGCTGCTTTGATTGAGCGCGTGGATCCTTTAAATCGCTCTAGTAAGTACTGCGTTTTAAAGTCTTGGCTAAACGGTTCGGGTCCTAACTTTTTTAAGCCCGTGATAATTGACTCCACGCCAACATCGGGTGGGACCCACCACATTTCAGCGAAGCTCCTGAGGTCAACGAAGCGCAACTCCTGCCCCTTTGCATTCCAGAAGCGCACCCGTGTGTGTTTGCAGGGTGGACTGTCGTTCTCAATCCACTGAAATTGGCCTGTCATGCGTAAGTGAACTCCCCAATATCCAGCGCTCTCTTCAGGAGAATCTGGTTCGGATAATCCAGGACGATGCAGTTCTGCGTAGAGGTACTTTCCTCTTCTCGTCCACTCGCCAACGCGGCAATTTACGAGTCCTGACTCAAAGCAGTTCGGTCCACCAGGACTCGCAATCGCCCTGTCCCGGCATACTTCAAGATCGCTGATGACGAATTGATCGAGACGATTCGCTAGTCCACGCCGAACCGTCTCAACTTCTGGGAGTTCGGGCAACGGCCTCAGGCCGGCTCGAGTTCCGCTTGAGCGAAATTATTGGTGTTGATTCCGCCTTCTGATCCGGAAATCCCGTTGTAGTTCACCTTTTCGAAGCGAACGACCACCGGGTAGCGAATACCTGAGGTGTCGATGGACGCCACCGTGCCGACATCGTTGTACCAATAGGACTCAGGGCGCTTAATGCGCACCTTGTCACCGCGGGAAATAGCCATCGCTGCGCAGAAACGTTGATGCAGTCCGAGAGTATCGCTGCGTGGTCACAAGATGGAGAGAGCGTCACAGAATGTCGTTCGCGCCTTGCCAAGATCGCAGCAGCGCCATGGCAGCATCCATCACCACCCCTCCAACCCCGCCTTTGACGAACCAGAGTCCCGAAGCACCCACGTTCAATCTCGATCTTCCAGATCCTGAACGGGATGACATCAGCACAATGGAATTCCTGTCTCGTCTCGAGCAGGCCTGGGATGTGTGTGACAAATTTGATCTACAAACCGAAATTTGGCGGGGTCGCATCCTGAAATCGGTGCGCGATCGGGAAAAACGTGGTGGTGAAGGTCGTGGTGCGGGATTCTTGCAGTGGCTTCGCGAGCGGGAAATTAGTAAGACCAGGGCGTATGGATTGATTCAACTGGCTGAATCTGAGCAAGGTTTGGTTGGTGATGGTTTGCTTGAGCCATCAAGTGTGAACCAGTTTTCAAAACGGGCTTTCCTTGAGACCGCTTTGGCAGCTCCTGAAGTGCAGGTGATGATTGCGGAAGCTGCCAACGAAGGGCAGGAAATCACCCGCAAGCAGGTTCGCAGGCTCACGGACGATTTCACCTCTGCAACCAGTCCCTTGCTTCCGGATGAAATCCGTCAACGAGCGCAAGAGAATTTGCTTCCATCGAAGGTTGTTGCACCTCTGGTGCGCGAATTGTCAAAGCTTCCAGAGCTTCAGCAGGAAGACTTCCGCAAGGTTCTACGAGATGAGCCGGAACTCGATCGGATTAAGGACGTTACCCATACGGCGCGATGGATCACCAAAGCCACGGAATCAGGCGTTGCTGTTCGTGCTTTTCAACAGGGGGAACTGGACCTGGAGAAAGCGATGCAGGAGGCTCAGCGTCTTGACGCTCTGGGCTTACTCGCCGATGCAGTCGGCCAGGCTCAGACGCTGGAGGCTGCAGTTCTCAAGCTGCATACCTCTTGGAGGCGATTAGGTGGTCTGCATGAACGGCTGTGGGTGGAAAGCGGAAGCAGCACCCCTTATCTACGCGATGTTTTAACAGCGCTACAAACCTTGAGTGGAGCCACGATGCGGGTGTCGCTCGGGGAACTTGCTGGTGGTAAGAGGGTGAGGCTTCAACTTGTTGAGGAGGCTCCTGACCAACTGGAGCCTCCGGCAATCCCCTAGATCTGGTGCTCGTTAAGGTGAAGCCACTATCTGTGGAGTAAGGGGTGAGCGTTGGATCCACTCCTTAAGTCTCTTCACAGGCATTACGGCTGGGACTCCTTTCGTTCAGGCCAACGTCCGGTGATCGAAGCCCTGTTAAGCGGTCGCGATTGTTTAGCAGTGCTGCCAACTGGAGGCGGCAAATCACTCTGTTTTCAGCTCCCTGCCTTGGTGCGACAAGGGTTGGTCGTGGTGATTTCTCCACTCGTCGCTCTGATGGATGATCAGGTGTTGCAACTGCAGCGGCGAGGCATTGCTGCCGCCTGCTTGCACCGTGGGATTCAACCCGAACAACGACGCTTGATTCAGGAGCAGTTGTCCGCTGGCACGTTGCGTCTTCTTTACCTCGCCCCTGAGCGTCTTCAAGGTGAGGCGGCGAGGGACATGCTCTCTTCGCATGCAAGAGAAGGGCAGTTGGTGGCTTTGGCTGTGGATGAGGCCCATTGCATCAGTGCTTGGGGGCATGATTTTCGGCCCGACTACAGGCGTCTTGGTCAGCTTCGGGCCCTGTGCCCTGGTGTCCCGCTCGTTGCATTAAGTGCAACCGCAGCTCCAAGGGTGCGGGCTGACATTCTCCGTTTGCTTGGGTTATGCAAACCGCTCATTCAGGTGTCGTCGGCGCAACGGAGCAACCTCCACTACACGATGCGGCGGCGTCCGAGCGACCCGCTTCCTGATGTTTTACAGGCCCTGAAGCAGTCGCGAGGTGCCACCTTGATCTATGCCAGGACCCGTCGTTCAGTGGAGCTCTGGGCAGAACGCTTGCAATCCCAAGGAATTCCCGCGATCACTTATCACGCGGGCCTGGAGGCGGAGCGCCGTGAGGAGGCTCTCAGGCATTTCTTAGAAGCTGATACGCCGGTTTTGGTGGCCACAGTGGCGTTTGGGATGGGCGTTGACCGCTCGGATGTGGGGTTGGTGTTGCACTTGGATCTACCTGCGACCCCGGAGGGGTACCTCCAGGAGTCAGGTCGCGCTGGACGCGATGGCAGACCGGCCCATTGCCTTGTGCTGTTTTCGCCTGGAGATCGAACCAGCTTGGGTTGGGCGATGCAGTCCACCTTGCGTCGTGCGGCTGAAGCCAAAGCATCCGACGACGATGTTTGGCGTGTGGAGTTTTCCCAGCAGCAATTGAGGCGGATGGAGGCGGTTGCTGAGGGAGAGATTTGCCGCGAGCAAGCTCTACTGCTTTCGGTGGGGGAGCTGACGTCTCCTTGCGGCCGCTGTGATCGTTGCCTGGCTGATTTGCGGGCCAAGGATTGGTCAAATCGCGCCCAAGAATTGCTGGAGGTGATCGATGCCGGTCAGGGAGCAGACATCCGCAGCCTGACCGAGCGATTGCGGAAGCTTGATGGCAGCGAAGAACGTTGGGGTTGGCTTGCGCGCAGGCTCGTGCAAGAGGAGCTGATTCGTGAGAGCAATGACGGCGCCCAACGCCTGTCGTTAAGGGATAGCGGCAGACAATTCCTGCATGCCCCATGGCCCCTGCATTACGCCGCTTGACTTAGGCGGTTTTGTTACAGCGATCCTTCACCAGGTCCTTCTCGAAATTGGTCTGCGGGGCAATCCAGCTTTTCCATGCACCATCAGAACTGGTGACATTGATTTTGCGAGCAGAGCAGTTCACCGCTACGTACAGGGGCTTCCCTTCGTTGTTCAACGTTGGAGCCACCATGCTGCCGCCCATGGATTGCCAGTTGCTCCAGTCCACTTGGAGCGGGCCGTAGGTGCGCCATGTTGCCGCTTTGGCTGTCACTGATTTGCTGGGAGTGGTCTTTGCTGGAGCCACCTTTCTTGGAGCTATTTTCGTGACAGCCGTTTTGGCCTGAACTGGTTTGGCCGCGCTTGGTTTGAACCGTCTTGGTTGGTTGGCTGGCCGTTGCAGTGAGAACGGGCTTTGCTGCTGGCGTGGTGCTGGTTTGCACTGATGTGCTGACCGATTCGGTGGGACGCGTATCCCGCAGCATCAGCTTGGTGCCAATCGTCACCTTGTTGGGGTCATTGATGGTGTTGAGATCGACCAGAGAGGCCACGGGAACCTCATAGGCGCGAGCGATCTGGGTGAGGGTCTGACCTCTGGCCACGGTGTGGGATGTGGCGTTCGGATTGCCTTTGATCGGCGTGGGCTTGGCCTTCGTTACTGATTTTGGCTTGGGAAGCACGGCTGATGTGGGCAGCTTCAGCGTTTGGCCAAGCTCAACATGATCAGCGCTTCGAAGGCTGTTGATAGCGATTAGATCCCTTTCCCTGACACGATATTGAGTTGCAATCCCACCGAGGGTGTCTCCCCCTTTCACGGTGTGACGTCCTTGGCCAGCGCTGACAACGCCTCTGGCACCGCTTGGCAAACGCAACGTTTGCCCAACTTCCACATAGTTGGAATTACGGATTCCATTAGCTCTCATCAAGCTTCCAACCGATACTCCATAGCGATCAGCGAGACCAGAGATGGTGTCTCCTGGTTTTACGGTGATCGATGCTGCGCCCGCTTGAAGGGGCATCAATGCCGACAGGGTTAGGGCGACGGCAACAACGCTTCGCATGCTTCTTTCTGTGCTGGGCGAAAGATAAGGTGTCTGGCCCAACTCGCCAGTCCTTAGCGCGAATTCATTTGTATTGGTTGATTTGGAGCGATGTTCAGCCCACAAAACGGCGAAATATCGCAGGATTCAACGTGTAGGGCGGGTAGCGGTGACGAATGTCGAGAAAAAAGGGCCTGCGCAGCACAGAACGAGGATGGGAGAAGGTTTGAAAGCCGGCTTCTGCCTGATAGCTGCCCATACCGCTGGCCCCCACTCCACCGAATGGCAATTCCGGAACCCCCTTTTGCATCACCACATCGTTGAAGCAGACCCCACCTGAACTGGTGCGCTGCAGAACCGCGTCTTGGTCGTTGCGATCACCGCCAAAGAGATAGATGGCTAAGGGTTTGTCTTGCTGTTGGATGCGGGTGATGGCGTCATCCAAGGTCTCCACCGTCATTATTGGCAATAAAGGGCCAAAGATTTCCGCTGCCATTAAGGGGTCCTGATCGCTTTGAACTTCAATCAGGGTGGGTGCGATCTTGCGGCGTTGGTGGTCGCATTCGCCTCCAAACAGGATGCGCCCCTCTGCTTTGGCTGTTGTTAACAGGCCTTCGAGACGTTGAAACTGCCGATCGTGGATTAAAGAGCTGAGATCAGCAGAAGCCAGTGGATCGTCTCCATAGAGATTGCGGCGCTCCTCTTTCAAAGCCTGCACAAGGCGCTCTCGGATGCTGGTCTGAACCAGGAGGTGGTCAGGGGCGATGCAGGTTTGTCCAGCATTGATCCCTTTGCCCCAGATCAAGCGGCGGGCTGTGACTGCAAGGTCGGCACTATCGAGCACGACAGCAGGATTTTTGCCTCCAAGCTCCAGCGTGACGGGAGTGAGGTGACGGGCGGCACCGGCCAGCACCTTGGCTCCAATCGCTCCGCTACCGGTAAAGAAAATGTGGTCAAAGCCAAGGTCCACGAGAGCTGCCGCGGTGGATCCATCTCCATTCACTACTCTCACCACATCACTGGGGAATCCCTCCGTGATCAGGCGCGTGATTAGGGCTGCTGCGGCAGGGGCATGCTCCGAGGGTTTCAAGACAACGGTGTTTCCCGCCGCAAGGGCACTAATCAGGGGTTGGAGCGTGAGCATGAAGGGGTAGTTCCACGGCCCTATCACGAGCACACAGCCCAAGGGCTCTTGGATGAGTTGGGCCCGACCTGGCCGTTGCATGATCGGCACGGGGATGCGTCGAGGCCGCATCCAGGTCTTGAGTCGCCGCCGCGTGATTTTTAATTCTTGAAGCAACGCCACGATTTCAAACATCCCCTCGAGCTCTGGCTTAGCGAGGTCGATACGAAGGGCTTGAAGAATGTCTGCTTCATAGCGATCAATCAGGTCGCTCAGGCGTTTTAATTGGAGGCGCCGCCAAGCTTCCGGTCGGGTTTGACCCGAGGCGACATTGGCGCGGAGGGTCTTTAAATCAGCAGCTTGAAAGGCTTCGTTGGGGGAGGAGCTGACCATCAGAAGCCGTGAGATCTAAGGCCATGCTCGCAGTCCTGAACGATGGATTGCGAAAAAGGGGATGACGTCGCGGCCGATCAGGGTTAGTACGAGAAGGAATGGTGCCGGCATGATGACTAAGCAGCAGCCGTGGTGGAACGGTGCCGTCATCTACCAGCTGATCGTGCGCAGCTATGCCGATGGCAATGGCGATGGAATCGGCGATTTGCAGGGCCTGGCCAATCGCCTGCCCTATCTACGTTGGTTAGGTGTGGAAGCGATTTGGCTCACCCCGATTTATCCATCGCCACTGCAAGACGGTGGCTACGACATCACCGACTTCAAGTCCATCCACCCCGAGCTGGGTGATTTGGCGGCCTTTCATCGGGTGTTGATTGCTGCTCACTCTCACGGCATCAAGGTGGTGATGGACTTGGTGCTGAATCACACCAGCACGCTCCATCCTTGGTTTCAACGTGCCCGTTGGGCTCCAGAAGGAAGTCCGGAGCGAGATGTGTATGTCTGGAGCGATGACCCCAAGCGCTATGCAGATGCTCCAGTGCTGTTCCGTCATTTCGAGTCTTCGAACTGGGAATGGGACGAGGTGGCGCAGCAGTACTACCTCCACCGTTTTTTGCGCCATCAACCCGACCTCAATTACCACAGCCCACTCGTGCAAAAAGAGATGCTCGATGTGGTGGATTTTTGGATTGAACGAGGTGTGGACGGTTTCCGTCTTGATGCGGTTCCCTTCCTTTTTGAAGCCGAGGCATCTCGTTGCGAGGGTTTGCCTGAAACCCATGAATTCCTCAAGCGCTTGCGAGCAAGGGTGGACAGCCATGGCAAGGATGTGTTGCTCCTCGCGGAAGCGATTCAACCAGTGGAGGAGGCTGCTCCTTACCTCGCCGATGACGAACTGCATGGAGCTTTCAACTTCGCCTTAACGGCTCATTTGTTTGCTTCAATTGCCAGCGGAACAGTAGAGGCCTTGCGCGAGTGTTTGCAGGCAGCTCAAAACGCTGTGGGCGGCTGCAGGTGGGCCTTGCCTCTACGCAATCACGATGAGCTTTGGCTTGGCGATGGCCATCTGGTTCCAGAGGATGTAATTCAAACGATCCGAGCCGGATTGCATCAGGGGCAGGGGCATTGGCTCAATTGGGGCATCAACCGGCGTCTTGCGCCTTTGCTCAATGGTGATTCTGGTTCCAATCGGGTGATGCATGCCCTTCTGTACAGCCTTCCAGGTCTTCCCATCCTGTATTACGGAGATGAGCTCGGAATGGGGGATTGGCCGGGTCTGCGCGACCGCGATCCGAACCGCACTCCGATGGCTTGGACGCCTGGACGAAATGGTGGGTTTTCAACCGCTCCCGACCCTCTGTTGGTGTTGCCACCGATCACTGCTCCTGGATACGACTATCGGGTGGTGAATGTGGAAGTTCAGAAGCAGCTGCCTGGTTCGCTTCTGAATTGGCATCGGCGCATGCTCACCTGCCGCAAGCTGCTTCCAGCCCTACGCAATGGCGACTTTGAGCTGTTGGATTGTGCTCATCCTGGAGTGATCGTGTATGTGCGCACAAACGCCACCATGACGGTGATGGTGGCGGCCAATCTCTCCGCCGCTGGGGCATCGTTTCGCCTCGATCTGAGCCGATGGTCTGGCGAACGCACCCGAGAGGTGTTGTGGGGGTGTGACTTCCCACCTGCCGATGCCGATTGGTTTGTGTATCTCGCTGCCCATGGGTTCAGCTGGTGGTTGATCGGCGAAGTGGAAGAAACAGACAGCAGCAGCGAGGACTCCGGGGTTCAGGAGGACAAGTTGAGTGTTGAACCCTCTAGGGCCTTGGGATCTCCCACTCCCGCCTCTTCAAGAAGGGCTTGAACCTGCGGGAGCAGCCGCTCGGCTTCGTCTTGATCCACCATCGCTAGGCGGCAGCGACGGGCGAGAATATCCGTTGCGGTGCGGGCATGTTCGGCGCTGATGGCATGGCGTAATTCCCCACGGCAAACGGGGATGACATCGCTCAGAGGCTCACGATCGCTTTCACTCCAGCTCGCCACAAGTGCAGCGGCTTCTAATCCGAAACTGGATTGGAGGTGGGCCCGTTGTTGATCACGTAGAGAGGTCTCCGGCAGCAGACGTTCCAGGGCGCAGACTTGCTGTTGCAGCAGTGCGGGAGTGCGTTTGGGGTCTTGATCTGCGCCGATCAGCGGCAACGAAGCAGGGTCTGAAAGGGGGCTCCCCAATTGCTCTTCTACCGCCTTAAGAGTGTCGATCGCCATTGGTCTGCAAGTGGTCCATTTGCCCCCCATCACGCTGATGAGGCCACTGTTTAGCGTCTCAACCTCGTGCTCACGCACGACCCGGCTGCTGTTCACCTCGGCACCGGCTGGCTTGAGCAGCGGTCTTCCGCCTGCCCAACAGCTCCCCACGTCCGGATGGCCCAGATCGGGGAACCAGCGCTTCACATAATCGAGCAAATAGCTTTGTTCTTCCGCAGATGGAGCAGCTGCGCTCGCTTGCGTGCACTTTGTATCTGTGGTGCCGACCAGCGTGCGTCCAAAGAACGGCAACATGAACAGAACGCGGCCGTCATCGGTGGATGGCAACAGCAAGCCGATCCCCTCAGGACAGAGGTTTGCTCTTAACACCAGATGCACTCCCCTACTGGTGAGCATGCGCATTGGGCAGTTGGGATCGGCCATCCGCCGGATGGCATCTGCATGGATGCCTGTGGCATTCACGACTGCCCTGGCTTCCCAGCGTTCCTTCTTCCCATGGTTGTTTTCGCTGATGGCGGCACAGATCTGCCCCTGGCTGTTGCGTTCCAGCTCCAGAACCTTGGTGCGGGTTCGAATCACAGCACCGGCCCGTTCAGCGGTGAGAGCCAGCAGCAGATTCAGGCGAGCATCATCAAATTGCCCGTCGCTGTAGGCCACTCCACGTTGAACATCGGGACGCAGAAGAGGGAGTGCTTGATGGAGTTGCTTGGAGGAAAGCATGCGGCTGCTGCCGATTCCCGCACCACCGGATAGGGCGTCATAAACACCAAGCCCGATGCGGTAGTAGGCCTGGCCGAGACGACAGTCGCTGGGCAGGGCCAGTTCAAGGCGTTGGGCTAAGAACGGGGCTTGTTCCAGCCAGTGGCCCCGCTCGAGCAGGGCTTCTTGAACCAAGCGCAATTGGGCGAGGTCGGCTGTTTTAAAGGCAAGTTCGAGATAACGCACCCCTCCATGCAGGAGCTTGGTGCTGCGGCAGCTGGTGCCACTGCCGAGGTCATGGCCCTCGAGCAGAGCAACCCGCAGGCCGCGGCGGACCGCCTCGTAGGCCACGCTGCATCCACTTGCGCCGCCGCCGATAACGACGAGGTCAAAACGTTGATCAGCCATTCCAGTGAAGGCTCCTGCTCACAGCGTTGTTCCAACGTTGGCGCCAGCGTTGGCGTTGCTCCAGGGTTTGTTGGGGCTCAAACACCCTGGAGTCTTGGGTGCGATTCGGCACCAGGTCTTTGAGGTCTGCAATCACGCCGGCTTGTAAGCCAGCCAGCAGGGCCACACCGCGAGCGGTGCTCTCCAGATGAACGGGGCGGCGAACCCGCAAACCGGTGCTGTCGGCTTGGGCTTGCAGGAGAAGGTCAGAAGCGGCAGCTCCCCCATCCACTGCAAGCTCCCCGAGGCTTTGCTCCATGGCTTGCTCTGCCAACTCCACAAGACTGGCAACGGAGAGGGCGATTCCTTCCAGGGCGGCTCGGGCGATATGGCCTCGGCGGGTGTCGCGGGTGATCCCGATCAACAAACCACGGGCACTGGGGTCCCAGTGGGGTGTTCCCCATCCTGTGAAGGCTGGAACAAGCATCACCCCGGCGGCGTTTTCCACCTCTTGCGCCAGAGGATTGACCTCCTCGGCACTGCGAATGATGCCAAGGCCATCGCGCAGCCATTGCACCACCGTGCCCGCATTAAACAGGCTTCCTTCTAAGCAATAGGTGGGGGTGCCGTGCTCATCGGTCCAGCCAAGGGTGCTCAGTAGGCCAGCGTCGGAATGGCGGATGGTTTTACCGGTGTTCACCACGAGAAAGGCTCCTGTGCCGTAGGTGCATTTGCCTTCGCCTGGTTGCAGGCACAGTTGCCCCAGGGTGGCTGCCTGTTGGTCGCCAAGCAGGGCTTGAATGGGCACGCCAGCAAAGGGCAACCCTGCTTGGATGACTCCGAAATCTCCGCGGCATGGCCTGAGTTCGGGGAGGGCCTGCTTGGGTAAGCCAATTTCAGCGCAGGCGTCATCGATCCATTGCCGCTGTTCCAGATCCATCAGCAAGGTGCGGCTGGCATTGCTCATGTCTGTGGCATGAATGGTGCCTCCGCTGAGCTGCCATAGGAGCCAGCTTTCTACCGTTCCGAAGCAGAGATCACCCTGGGCCGCGGCACTGCTTGCGGCTGGTTCATGGTCGAGCAGCCAGCGAATTTTGCTCGCACTGAAATAGGGGTCGAGCATTAAGCCGGTTTTGGCTCTCCAGTTCGCTTCAAGGCCGCTTGCCTTCCATTGTTCACAGAGATCCGCGGTGCGGCCGTCCTGCCAGACCAGGGCTGGGCCGCAGGGGCTGCCATCGCTGCGTTTCCAAAGCGTGGTGGTTTCACGCTGATTGGTAATGCCGCAGCTGATCACGGCTTGCCGCTGCTCTGGAGTGATCGCCTGCTCAAGGCGTCTCATCGCCAGGCGCTGGCTCTCCCAGATTGCCGTGGGACTTTGTTCCACCCAGCCATCGGCGGGGTAGCGAATTTCAAGGGGTGCGGAAGCGCTGGCGACTGGGTGGCCATCCGCATCGAATAAAGCAGCGCGTGAGCTGCTGGTGCCTTGATCTAATGCGAGCAGGAGGGGCGGTGCTGCCATAGCCATCTCGTTTCCTACTTGCTAGCGATAGGACCACAGGCCTGCAAAGAAATGGTGAAGACACAACGCATTGGCAGTTTTCCCTCCTGGGTTGGAGAGGCGGTTGTGTATCAGATTTTTCCTGACCGATTTCGTCGCAGCGGCCGGGTGAAAGCGCAGCAGGGGTTGGCGTTGCAGCCCTGGGGGACAGATCCTGCCGAACAGGGGTTCCAGGGGGGTGATCTCTATGGCGTGATCGATGCTCTGGACCACCTTCAACAGCTGGGAGTGACCTGTCTGTACCTCACTCCTGTTTTTAGTTCGGCCGCGAATCATCGCTATCACGCTTACAACTACTTCGAGGTGGATCCTTTATTGGGAGGGAATGCTGCGCTTGATGCCCTGATTGCGGCGGTGCATCAACGCGGCATGCGCCTGATCCTCGATGGGGTGTTCAACCATTGCGGGCGCGGCTTTTGGGCCTTTCATCACCTGTTGGAAAATGGTGAGAACTCCCCCTATCGCGACTGGTTTCATGTGCATCAGTGGCCGCTGCGGCCTTATCCGCGGAAGGGCCAAGACTGTGGTTACAGCTGTTGGTGGTGTGATCCTGCGCTGCCGAAGTTCAACCACGATCATCCGGCCGTGAAGGAGCATCTCTTGGAGGTGGGGAAGCACTGGTTAGAACGGGGAATCGACGGTTGGCGCTTAGACGTGCCCGATGAGGTGCCTGCTGCCTTTTGGGTGGACTTCAGGTGCATGGTGAAAGCGGTGAACCCCGAGGCCTGGATCGTGGGTGAAATTTGGGGAGATGCCAGGTCTTGGCTTCAGGGAGAGCATTTCGATGGCGTGATGAATTACCGCTTGGGCTGGAGCAGTCTTTGTTGGGTGGCGGGCTCGCGTTTGCGACGCAGCTACCGCAACCCGATGTACCCGTTGCACCCCCTGAAGACGGAGGCTTTGCTTGAGATCTGGTCTGAGACGCAGGGTTGGTACGCACCGGAGGTGAACCGCTGCCAACTCAATCTTTTGGACAGTCACGACGTGCCCCGGGCGCTGCACACTCTCAAAGGGGATGTTCAGGCCTTGTCATTGGCGATACTTCTGTTGATGCTTCAGCCAGGAGCACCCTGCCTTTATTACGGAACGGAAGCAGGACTAGACGGTGGTCCAGAACCAGCCTGCCGTGAGGCGATGCCATGGGAGGCGCCTTGGTTCCATGATTTGCGCAATCTGATCATGGCGTTGACCAAAATTCGCCAACAGGTTGAGGCGGTGAGGGAGCGTGGGCTGACGTGGCAGGCCACCACCCCTGATGGCCTCGTAGGTCGCGCACCTGGGGTGGTGATTGTTGTGAACCGCTCTCGGCGGAAGGCGTTGCCGCTTGAGGCTCACGATGTTGCGCAAGTTGGCTGGGAGACGGATGGTGCGTTGATTGGCACCTACCAGGAGCCTCGCCATGCACTTGGGCCTCAATCAGCGGTGCTATTTAAGGCTCTTGAATGAGCCTCACTCCCTTGATTTGCTCCAATGATTTAAGCCTGATCGAGCATGTTGATGAGATCTAAAATGCGCTCTTGATTGGCATGCTCTTGAAGGACTACAACGCCAATCTCTTTCTTGGAATTAAGTTCAATTCTTTTCAGGTTTTTAGTTTCTATTGCCAGGTCATCGAGTGGACATAGGCAAACATCCACAATGCGTTGTTGTAAGCACTCAAGGCTATGGGGATCGCTAAATTTTTTGGCTGAGGAGACCAGCCACTGGGAGGGTGGTGGATTGAAAAGAGAACCATCAAGCCATCGATTGGCATCAAGCCTCAAGCTTGATTTGCCTTGTAAGCGTGCCACTTGATGGACCGCTCGCTCTAATTGAAGTAAGAGCGAATCCTCCTGGGGTTGCCAATAGCCACTTTTCTTTTGGAGCTTAACCCCGAAAATCTGAGCACATTTTTTTTGGTTTCGACTTATCGTTGTTTGGTGCTGTTCGAAGAGTGCGCCTACTTTCTTCCCAGACTGAAGCCATATCATTCCATCGTAACTAGATAATAAATCTAAACTGACCATAATTCTTGCCCTTGGACATTAAGGCCGGTCATGAAAATTAGCTCTCAATTTAATTGGCAATAACTGTATTATGGGTCTCACTTGTGTTTTTGCTATTAATTTATCCAAGTCATGCACTTTTGGGACCATGTGACTGGTCAATGGTTGCCTTGCCTAATCGAAGGCTCCTGGAGTGGATGGTTTTCTGAGTGAAATAATTTTATCTGGCTTATCTCTGAAGCTAATATAATCCTCAATTTTTCTATAGGTTGCTTTTTAGAGGGTAAGGTAAATGTCTTTTTTTGAGGTGGGCGCCTGGTGAAAGGGCAAAACTGTGACCATCAGTGAGATCGTTTCATGTCAACGATTTTTTGTTTAGTTATGGACGCTGTTGATTCACGAGCTAATGCAGTGGGATCTCGTAAAACTTGCTGCTGATCAGATTCGGGTTCTTCAGTATTGGTAGATCAGCAGCGCACTGCTGTGTATCCCAACTCTCTTGGACATGCTCAGCAACCAAGGGTGGTGTGAGATTGAAGCCCTTGTCGAGACTTGAACTCGAGACCTCTCCCTTACCAAGGGAGTGCTCTACCGCTGAGCTACAAGGGCGTGTGGTGGATGGGCCGGGTTGGATTTGAACCAACGTAGGCAGAGCCAGTGGATTTACAGTCCACCCCCATTAACCACTCGGGCACCGACCCGAACCACACCCAGAGAGGTTACCAGCAAGGCTGTCGATACGATCAACCCATGTTTACGAGTCGGGCCATGCACCTATTGCTGCTCAACGGCCCCAACCTCAATCTTTTGGGTCAGCGGGAACCAGGCCTCTACGGACGTCAGACCCTTGATCAGATCGAGACGGCACTCAGCGATCGGGCAAGCGCTGATGGCCTAATGCTGGAGTGTTTCCAGAGCAATTTCGAAGGTGCCTTAGTGGACCGCATTCATCAGGCGATGGGGAAGGTGGATGGAATCCTGATCAATGCAGGGGCTTACACCCACACTTCGATTGCGATCCGTGATGCCCTGCTGGGAGCAGAAATCCCCTACGTGGAGCTGCACTTGAGCAACACCCATGCCCGCGAACCTTTCAGGCATCGTTCATTTTTGGCCGATCGTGCCGTTGGCGTGATTTGTGGTTTTGGGCCCGTGAGTTACGACTTGGCCCTTGATGGTTTGGTCCGTCATCTGAGGAAATCTGCGAGCGGAGGGGAGGGTTGATGGCCCCAACGTCTGTGGCCAGCATCCGCTGGTTGGCTGCGCCCACGAGTGCATCATGGGTGCAGCAAGCGATTTCGAGACCGATGGAGGTCTTGATTGATCACGCGCACTGTGAGCGCAAAGCGGCAGGGTCAGCGGTGCAGTTGATGTTTCGCTACCTCTGCGAACCAGGTCTGGGGGAAGTGTTGAGTCCGTTGGCGCGCGAGGAGCTCGAGCATTTCGAGCAGGTTCTTGCGTTGCTGCAGGCGCGGGGACGCTATCTCGAGCCTTTGCCCTCTCCGGGGTATGGCGGCTTCCTTGCTAAGCACATCCGTAAAGGAGAGCCGCTGCGAATGCTCGATTCGTTTTTGGTGGCGGGTTTGATCGAAGCCCGTAGCCACGAACGCATGGCCTTGTTGGCGGAGCACAGCCTGGAGCAGGATTTAAAGGACCTTTATAGAAGTTTGTTATTGAGTGAAGCGCGTCATTTCGGCCTTTATTGGGTGCTTTGCGAACAGCGTTGGGATCGGTCGGTGATCGTGCCCCGCTTGGAGGAACTTGCACTGGTTGAAGTTGAGGCTCTTACTGGGATCCTAGAGAAACCAGAAGATGTAAGGATGCATAGTTGTGGGGTTGATGTTCGCTGATTTGTGCCATAACCCTGTGCCTAATTCAGGCCATATCCTTTGTTGTCGTCCTGCTCTTTCCCTTCCCCTCCGCATTTGGAACTAAGTGGATGAGGACGACAATTCAACTCAGATGGCTCGTGTAGCCGGTCCCTACCAGCAAAATCCAGCTCTGACTCGGCTTGTAAGCTCAACTTTGGTTGGATAGGCATTTAATCAATACGTAGAGAAGCAAAAGCAAAGAGTTTCCATTGGTTAGATCCAACGGATCTGACGCGTCGAGAACATATTTTTTAAGCTGAGGTGTTGGCGGCGGGTTGTTTCAAAACACCACCAAATCCGATAACTGCAACACAGGGCACTAATGCAAAAGCGATTCCCATCATCCCATTTGCAGAAAAGGCATCATGCCAAATCAAATGGCTTGCTAGATATGCAAATACCGTGGTTAGTAGCACAATCAAAGAGCCCGCTTCGGCCCCTGCGATCTTGACCGATTTTATGCTAAACAATGTATAGAGATTCCCTGTTATGCCCATTAAAACCAGAAGTAGTAATATCATCCAGTTCATTAATTCCCCAATCTTTGATGCGTCTCCACTTGCCAAAATGAAGATCGTTGAGATCATCAGCATGAGCAAAGTGTAGTGAAATGTCATTAACCTATCGTTGTATTTTTTGCAGTAGTTAATTGCGATTATCGAGCCCGCGCCGAGAATGCCAAGTGCAGCTGCAATTGCAATCAATCCAGGGCTATCTGATAAGCGACTTCCCTCCATGAGTGCTACCCCTAATACGCCAATCATGGCTAGAGGCCAGAAAATCATCTTGACTTTGTTCTGACCGAGCAAGATGCAAATCGCCGCGACCCAAATCGGCCTCATACTGACAAGGGCAAATACATCTCCCGGGCTAATTATTTGCAAGGCGTAATGAAGTACTCCAAGAAACGCAACAGCCAATAAGCTCCTGAGCATTAGGGCTGGGGCGATGATGTCTGATGCTCTCCATTCCAGTGAGCTCAACCCGCTAATGACAAAAGGAAGGCCAAATAATGCTCTTGCAAATAAAGCAAGATCCCAAGAATCTCCTCTTAATCCATGTACGGATAAGCCCGAAATGGCCTAGGCAGTAGCAGCAATTAGCATGCACTTAATGGTGCTAAGTTGTTGATTAGCCATGCTCTTTTCCACCGTCAGCCTCAGGGATAGGCGCATCATATCTCCTGGCGCTGAATCCCATTGCGTAGTCAATATCTTCAAATTAATGCAAAGGATTGTTGCCGCTCTTGTGCTCGCTGCAAAGTGCATTTTTTGTGAAAAAACTGTGTCAGCAGAAGCGCTAGCTTGGAAAGCTGTTGTGTATGTAGTGGACAGCTTTTGATGGAGAATACTAGAAAATTAATCCAAAAATTATGAAGCATGATAATATTTTAGGGAAGGCTGACTCCCTGCTTTTTGATAAAAGGAGTCAAAGTTGTTAATGTCGCCTAGGGACTTGCAAATCACGACTGTAGTGCAATAACTGAACCGGATGCATATTCGGAGGTCGTTGCTTCTTTTGTATTTTAAATATCTGCCTTAATCAATCCATGCGTTAAGGCGAAGACTGCAGCTTGCGTTCTATCCCTTACTCCCAACTTTTGAATTGCGGAGCTCACGTGGCTTTTTACTGTTTCTGCAGAAATAAAAAGTGAATCGGCAATCTCTGTATTCTTCATTCCCTGAATAATACATTGAATTACCTCCAGCTCTCTTTCTGATAACGGGTCGACAAGAGTCGGTGCTGGCTTGACTTTTGCCGTTGCTGCTTCAAGCACAGCCCTCGGATAGTAAATGCCTCCACTATTGGTCGTGCGCAACGCGTGAATGAAGTCTCCATCTCCGGTGCCAATTGAAGAAATGAACATCACTCCGTCGGCTCCTGCCTCCATCGCTTCTTGAACCACTTCTGGTGTTTCTCGTGATAAGAAAATGAGAGCTTTGAGATCTGGGGATTGTTTTTTTGCTTTTTCGACAAGTCTTATTCCATATCCCCTTTCAAGGTCTTCGCTCGTAATCAACAAGTCTGGGTTGCTCTCAAGCTGTATTTGCAGTGCCTCATCTTCCGTTGTGGTGCCCCCAACCAATGATTGCAGGATTGGATCAGCCAGGCTCACCGCAGTGAGCGTAAGCCGGTTTCTAGAGCAAACTAAGACTCTTTTGTTCTCCAGCATCTTCTTGCAGGCATCAACTGCCTTCTGTAATGCGCCCTCAGATGGGTTGATCCTCAACTGCTTTGTGTGTAGATAGAAGGTTGATAATACATCTCTGATGTGGCTTGATCTAAAACTATTATTTTTGCAATTTTCAAGGTAAATCCATGCAGTGTTGGTAGGATTTTGATTGTGCTTTAAGAATTTTTATGTTGCGGGATATTCTCTTTGGATCTTTATCTAAACTCTTTATTGGTTAAATATTGGCAATGCCTTTGCCTGATTCTTCCTACTCATCTTCTGTTTTGATGCCTCTTTGGCATGAGTCTTGATTGAGTTTATTTTATTTTTTGGTGATTCGGTTTATGTTGATTTTTGAAATTGTCGGTCCTTTGCGCTCATGACTTTTCTCGCTGCATTGATATATGATCACATTGAAGAGTGGCTCTCAGTAAGTGCCTGGAATACTATCCTGAAGTGCTGCCAAAGAGAGCATCATGTGAGCACTCTTACAGTGCTCACTTTTTTGCTGATGATGACCTTTTCGCTGTCTAATACGTTGCTATTTAGCGGGAGTTTGATTGCCTTTAAAGAAAGAAGAACCCCCCTTTTGTAGGGGGCAAGCATTGATCTCCCCTCTTGATCTAGGAGTTGTGAATTAATGAGTGAAGAGTATTCAGTTGTTGATCAGTTTTTGTCAGTTAATGACTTAGACATTGCGGCCGCTAGAGCAACACAGCCTGCGACGATCAGATAGCCCATGAGATTTGTTGAAATGCCTAATCATCATTTGATTTGGAGGTGCCTGCTGACTGTCTCCGATGAGACCGAATCCTCAATTGATCAGTCTTTGGTTGTCAGTTTCCTTGCTTCAAGCAAGGCCTGGATAGTGATGAGCGATTGGATCATCGGTGAAGGACGCTACCCATCCTCCTGAGTTTTTAAAAAAACGAATGACGCAATAGTTTGGGTTGGCGCCCATGTCGAACCAGTGCCGGGTTCCAGCTGGAATGGCGATCCAATCATTGGCTTGGCAGGCCACTTGCAGCACCTCATCATTGATGTGGAGTGAGAAGAGGCCGCAACCTGCCACGAAAAAGCGCACTTCATCCTCTGCATGTTGATGTTCCTGCAGAAATGTTTGGCGCAGTGAAGTGTTTGGCTGATCGTCCCCAACGCGCATCACATCCACTGTTTGGTATTTCTCATGCTCTTGGACGGAAGCAATCAGCGAGGCATAGACCTCCAAAATCTGGTTTTGGCTGGCTCCTTCTTCAATCTCTGGCTTACTTGGCCAGCGCTGAAACTTGATGCCCCGCGTTTTAAGTTCTGCGCTGATCTTTACAGCGTTTCTGGTGCTGAGGAGTGGCTCCGGCGCTGCAGCAACGGCTGAATCACGGCCTGCCTCAACGCCCGCAACCCGCGTTGCGTAAATCCTCAGCTCCGTCATCAGCACGGCGTTGTTTGAACCTCACCTCTCTAGCCCTGATGGGTCTCTGCCGCGGCGCTTGCTCCACCTGACGCTGTCATTGTTGACCTGTTGGTCGTGGATGCTGTGCCTCACGCTCTGCAATTGATTGGAGTGGGCCCTGGCGATCCAGAGCTTCTCACGATTGCCGCTGTTCGCGCGATTGAAACTGCTGATGTCGTGGCTTATCCCGTTGCGCGTGCCGATGCCGATGGGATGGCTTGGACCATCGCTTCTCGCTGGACGCGTTCTGATCAGCGGCGACTGCCTCTGGTTTTTCCAATGGTGGCGGAAGCCGAGCCACGTTTAAAGGCTTGGCGGCATGCCGCCGATTCGCTCGCGTCCGAGTTGCGACGTGGTTTGTTGGTTGTTTTGCTCTGCGAAGGCGATGTCTCTTTGTTTGCCTCGAGCAGCTATGTACAACTGGCGCTGCGTAAGCAGCATCCTGATCTCAGGATCAAGCTGATTCCAGGCATTCCGGCGGTTTGTGCTGCAGCTGCTGCTAGCGCAGACATGGCGATTGATTGGCCCCTTGCCTTGCAGCAAGACGGGGTTCTGATTCGACCTTGCCCAGACCATGAATCAGATCTGGAGGGATTGCTTGAATTAGCTGAATCGAGTTCGATGGTTCTGGCATTGATCAAGCTGGGTCAGCGATGGCCATGGGTTCGGGCCTGTTTGGAGAGGCGTCAGCTGCTGGAGGGTTCCCTCTTCGCGCAACGGGTGGGTTGGCCTGATCAGGTCTTGGCACGAGCGATCGATATTCCCGCTGAATCGAAGCCTTATTTTTCATTGCTGCTCATTCGGCAGACTTGGCCTGAGGTATTGCCGTGACTGAAAGCGTTTCGTTTCTCACGTCCTTGAATTGGCTTGGGCTGATTCACCCCGTTTTGATGATTTTGTTTGTCTATCCGGTGGTGGGTGCCACGATTCGGTTAGGGATTTTGGCCCGAGAAAGGCGGCTGGATCTCAATCCGATTGCGCCAACGGTGCCTGTGGAACATGCCGATCACGGTCGCTGGGTCACCGGAGGAATGGTGCTGGCGGTGTTGGTGGCGCTGTTTCACAACGCACTAGCTGGAGGGATGCAGGGTGATCAGATGTTGGGCTTCTTGCTGGCTGTTGTGGGTGCTGCAGCGGCTTACGTGGCTTTGTTAGGTGCCAAAGGAGTGATCGCAAAGATGTTGTGGGCAGCAGCCTGTTGGTTCACCCTGATGCTGATTGCCTCTCAGCCTGCGTTGTTCCAGTGGCGCCAGGCTTTCCCAACAGCGGTTTGGCAGTCGCATCTTTGGGGTGGTTCTGCCCTAATTGCCCTGATGTTGGCTGCAGTGGTGATGCAGAAGCAGATTGCTGGTCGGCTCTGGATGCGACGGCTGCATGTCTCGATGAATGTTGTTGTTGCTTTGTTGCTTGCGACGCAGGCAATTACGGGGACGCGTGATTTATTGATGCAATGAGGCCTGGATTGTTGGAGGGTGCTGTGATCAGGAGCAGGAGACAACAGCTCATTCAGTGAATTCGCTGTATCTGTTGATCGAGTAAATCAATGGCAGCAGTGGGGGTGGGAGCGCGCATGAGTTGCTGCCGAAACTGGGATGCGCCGGGGAAGCCAGTGCAAGTCCAGCTCATGTGTTTTCGCGCAATCAGCAGGCCGTGATCTCCGCGTGCCTCGATCAGCGCCAGGAGTTGTTCTTTGGCGAGGGCTAGGCGTGCACGTGGTGCTGGCGTTGCTGGAATCGGCTGGCCACTTAGAGCGGCATCGATTTGGCCCACAAGCCAAGGGGCACCCATGCTTCCCCGACCCACCATCACGCCATCGGCGCCGGTGATCTGCAGGCAACGCAGCGCTTCCTCAGGGCTGTTCACATCCCCATTGGCGATTACAGGAATGCGCAGGGCTGCTTTAACAGCGGCAATCGCGTTCCAATCCGCAGTGCCGCTGAAGCGTTGCTCTCGTGTGCGGCCGTGGAGCGTCAGCATTCGCGCTCCTGCCTCCTCCAAGCGTCGGCACCAGTTCACGGCGGCCTCGACCCCCATGGCGTTGGGTTCACTACACCAGCCGAGGCGCGTTTTCACCGTGACCGGAAGCCCCACTGCGGCCACCACGGTCTCCACAATTTTGCAGGCCAGATCCGGGTCACGAATCAGGCCGCTACCACCACCTTTCCGGGCGATTTTGCGAACAGGACAACCCATATTGATGTCGATCAGAAAGGCTCCGGCATCGGCGGCACGGCGGGCTGCATCTGCCATCGCGGCGGGATGATGATCAAACAGCTGCACCCCGATGGGACCTGTTTCGTCTTGCAGCCCATCCATTTTGAGCCGTCCGTGGCCCAGCTCCAGGCTGGTGGCATTCACCATCTCGGTGAATAGCAGTGCATCAGGAGCCCAGCGACGCACCAGTTGCCTGAAAATCCGATCGCTGACACCAGCTAGGGGGGATTGCAGTGCTCGGCACCTGAGTTGTCGCTCTAAAAGTCGACCCTGAATCTTCAGCGGCATGGCCAGAGGCCGAAGACTGATTCATTCTGCTGGTCGGGCAGTGGGTTTGAGAATTGGTGTGATGGTTGGGCTTGTCAAGGCAAGGCGATGGGGCGAAGGATGGAGGCCTCTGGTTTGCTCGCATGCCCCCTATCCCTTGGCCGCTTAGCCGCTTGTTGTTGGATCGCATCCTGGAAGACCGAATGAGTGATCGCTTCGTGGCAGAGCGGGTCTGGGAGCGCTTGGGGTACCAGCCGCAAGGGGAAGGCTTGGTCTGGCTTGCTGGGCTTGAGACGCCCGCTGCGTGGAGAGAGTCATTCCCCCAGGCCCCTGAAGTGATCAGTATTCGCCCAGCTTCCGTGCAACTCACCCGCTCGATTCCGCGCGAGCACAAACAGTTGTTGAAAGAGCAGTTGAAGTTTGCTGGGTATCGGATCGGGGAGCTTTACCCACGGCGTACGCGTCGCGCTACAGCCGTGAATTGGCTGCTGGCCTGGCTAGCCGCTCGCGGGCAGTTTCTGGCAGAGGAGGGACCCCTGCCACCACTTCTTGATCCGCCACTCAACCCTGTGAGCGGCCACCCCGGTGATCTTCCTGTGAGTTGAGCAGTAGGCATAAAAAAGGAGGGCGTCTAACCCCTCCCGAAAAGGCTCTCCGTTCCACCGAAGTCCCTCTTCACAAACTGTAATATTTACGAGTCTTCGAGGGAAGGGCGGTTCTCCTCCCTGTTGGTGGGGCAAGCGCACAGCGGTAGGTCTTCTGCTGACATGCGTCAATTCGTCGCCGTTCATCCAAAAGACAACCCCTCCCGTCCGCCAAGGGGCATCGGCTCTTGATGCTCTCCGCTGCGATGTCTGGACGGAATGCATCGTTGAAAGGACTGTTGTTCAGGAGCGTTGAAGCCTTGCTATCAGTCAGTGCTGTCACAGGCCTAGCTGTGTCGCATGAGTTTCACTCGTCCCTTTCTGAGGAATTGCGCATTTCTGTGAGGGGTCACCTCTGTACTGTCAAGAAAGTTTTTCTGGGCTCCTGTCTTGGCGCGTCCGGTCGTCGCAATCATCGGGCGTCCCAACGTCGGCAAGTCCACCTTGGTGAATCGTCTCTGTCGAAGTCGTGAGGCGATCGTTCACGACCAACCAGGTGTGACGCGAGATCGCACCTATCAAGACGGCTATTGGGGCGATCGAGAATTCAAGGTGGTGGACACCGGAGGCTTGGTCTTCGATGACGACAGTGAGTTTCTTCCTGAGATCCGGGAGCAGGCAAGTCTCGCCCTCGCTGAAGCCAGCGTGGCGTTGGTGATTGTGGATGGCCAGCAGGGACTTACGGCTGCCGATGAATCGATCGCGGAGTGGCTGCGTACGCAGAGCTGCAAGACCTTGCTGGCGGTGAATAAGTGTGAGTCTCCTGAGCAGGGATTAGGGATGGCCGCGGAGTTTTGGCGGCTCGGTCTTGGCGAACCCCATCCGATTTCGGCGATTCATGGTGCTGGCACCGCCGAGCTTCTTGATCAGGTGCTCACCTTTCTTCCGCCTAAGGATGAGGAGAGCGATGAAGAGGAGCCGATTCAGCTCGCGATTATTGGCCGCCCCAACGTGGGGAAGTCCAGCTTGCTTAATGCCGTCTGTGGTGAGACGCGGGCGATTGTGAGTCCGATTCGTGGCACCACCCGCGACACGATTGATACACGCATTCAACGGGAGAATCGTCCCTGGAGATTGATCGACACCGCAGGAATACGCCGGCGTCGCAGTGTGAATTATGGGCCAGAATATTTTGGGATCAACCGCAGTTTTAAGGCGATCGAACGCAGTGATGTTTGCGTTTTAGTGATTGATGCTCTCGATGGTGTAACCGAGCAGGATCAACGCCTAGCGGGACGGATCGAAGAGGACGGTCGCGCTTGCGTAGTGGTGGTGAACAAGTGGGATGCGGTGGAGAAAGACAGCCACACGATGTCGGCGATGGAAAAGGAGCTGCGCGCCAAGCTCTATTTCCTCGATTGGGCTCCGATGCTTTTTACTTCTGCGCTTACCGGGCAGCGGGTCGACAGCATTTTTGCCTTGGCGTCTCTTGCTGTGGAACAGCACCGCCGCCGTGTGAGCACCTCGGTTGTCAACGAAGTGCTCAAGGAAGCCCTTAGCTGGCGAAGCCCCCCCACCACCCGTGGTGGCCGGCAGGGCCGCTTGTATTACGGCACCCAGGTGGCGAGTCGTCCCCCCAGTTTCACATTGTTCGTGAATGAGCCCAAGCTGTTTGGTGATACTTATCGCCGGTATGTGGAGCGGCAAATTCGTGAAGGCCTCGGCTTTGACGGCACTCCGGTGAAGCTGTTCTGGCGAGGCAAGCAACAGCGGGATGCGGAAAAGGAGCTGGTCCGCCAGCAGAACCGCCAAGGTTGATTCCCCATGGACTGGTTGCGACAGATTCCGATCGGGCAGTACGTGGATGGCAGCTCTGGTTGGATGCGTTTGATCGATCCTCGTTTGAAGCTCGGCTGGGTCGTGATGTTTTTGTTGACCCCTGTGCTGGCTGGTCCGTTGTGGCGTCTTGGCCTCGTTCTGGCCTTGATGGTGATCACCGCCCTGAGTGGCTTGCCGGCCAGATTGTGGTGGCGCTCTCTACTGCTGGTCTTGTGTCTCGGGGTTGGCTTTGGCCTCCTGGCGATGTTTTTGCCAACGGGAGACCCAGCAGCCACGCAGGCCATTCGGCCTGTGCAGGAGTTGCAGGGTTTGTCCGTGCAGACGCCCAGCTGGGAGTTGTTTCGCCTTGGACCTGTTCAGCTTGGGCCGCTCAACCTGGGTCCACTCTCGGTGGATCGGAGATCGGCTGAACTCGGTCTCAACAGCGCAACGTTGATTGTCACCGTGGTGCACAGCGTGAATCTCATGCTGCTGTCCACACCAAGCGAAGATTTGATGTGGGCCCTGAATTGGTGTTTGTCCCCCCTGACCAAACTTGGTTTGCCAGTGGATCGTCTTTGCTTTCAGTTGTTGTTGGCGCTCCGTTTTTTGCCCTTAGTGCAAGAGGAATTACAGAATCTGGTGCGCTCAGTGGCGAGTCGAGCGGTCAATCTGCGTCAGCTGGGCTTCAAGGCTTCCTTCGGATTGCTCCTTTCAGTAGGGGAGCGACTTCTTGCCAATATTTTGTTGCGGGCTGAGCAAGGAGCTGATGCCTTGATTGCCAGGGGCGGGCGTTGGCTGCCTGCGGACTGCTTTCGCCCTGTTCAGAACACGTCTGCAGTGGCGCGTGGTTTGAACCTGCTGTCATTTGTGGTCCTTCTCGCGGTAGTGGGATTGCGAGGCAAGTACGGTGCTCTCTAAATCTTGATGGACTGAATTGTGGGAGCGGAGCGTTATCTCAATCACCCCACCTTTGGAATGCTTTATCAGGTGTCGACCGCGGGCGAAGGACGGGACCTATACGCCACGCTTTATGCCCAGCGCATGTTTTTCTTGGTGACGCTGCAACCCAGAGGGGCTCAGTTTGAGGTGATTCCTTATCAGGACGCCCGGCATCATGCAGAGCTTCACTTGGCGCGCTGTCGCCGTGATCGCGCTGACGATTTTGCCGATTGGAAGCAACTGTTCGATCAAACCTTCATTTGATGGCCTCCAGCAGCCCGGAATCTGAAACGATTCAGTCCCGATGGCAGGCGATTCACACCGAGTGTCCAGACGCTGTTCATCTGCTGGCTGTCAGCAAAGGCCACCCGGCCATAGCGGTGCGCGAGCTGGCCGCCTTGGGGCAAGTTGATTTTGGTGAAAGCAGGGTGCAGGAAGCACTCCCCAAACAACAAGACCTAGACGATCTCAGCGGCTTGCGTTGGCATTTCATTGGACGCCTGCAGGCCAACAAAGTACGGGCTGTCGTGCGGGCCTTTTCCGTGATTCATTCGATCGACTCTCAGGGACTCGCAGAACGCACGTCAAGGATTGCGGTGGAGGAAAACCAGAATCCGGAGGTGTTTTTTCAGGTCAAGCTTCGCGATGACCCGGCGAAAGGTGGCTGGGAGCCGGATGCCTTGCGTGAGGTTTGGCCGCAGCTGCAGTCGCTACCAGGCTTGAAGCCCATTGGGCTGATGACCATGGCCCCACTTGGCTTAGGGCCTAAAGAGCGTCAAAGTCTCTTCCATGACTGCAGAACCCTCGCGGATGAGCTCTCTTTGCCAGATTGCTCGATGGGGATGAGCGGAGACTGGAAGCAGGCTGCTGAGGCAGGTGCCACCTGGGTTCGCGTGGGGTCGGGATTGTTTGGACCACGGCCTGAACGCTTGGTTTGACCCCCACTTGTCAGGGCAGCCTGTTGTGAAGATGTTCAAATCGCCCAGTCACTCTTGCTCACAACTCTGTAGAGCGCTATTCAGGGTTCAGGTTTGATTTAGTTTCCGGTGTCGCTGATTTCTCGTCTTCGTGCTGTCGTTGCGGGTGATGATTACCTCGATGGTGATTATGACGACCTCGATTACGACACTGGCGAACAGGACGATGTCGAAGAAGGTCCTTCTCACTCCATGTCGAGTGCTTTGGCAACTCTTGACTCGAGCAATCCCTTTGGAAGTGAGCATTCTTTCACTGGATCGAATGTGATCGGGATGCCTGGTATCAGTACCGGAACAGCGGAGGTTTCTTTGATGGAGCCTCGCAGTTTTGATGAAATGCCTGGTGCGATCCAAGCCTTGCGTGAGCGAAAAACGGTGATCCTTAATCTCACGATGATGGAGCCAGATCAAGCGCAACGCGCTGTGGACTTCGTGGCAGGCGGAACCTTTGCCATTGATGGACATCAAGAGCGTGTTGGCGAAAGCATTTTTCTGTTCGCGCCTAGCTGCGTCACCGTCACCAACGCTACCCAGGACGAAACCTCCGTTCCGACCCACGTTTCTAAGGACGTTGAGCAAGCCTCTTCTGAGGCCAGCATCGCTCCGACTCCCGCCTGGAGTGCCACAAGCGCCACTGCGCTTTGAACCATCAGTGCCGTTTGCTTTTGGTGTGATTGGTCTGGGCCGGATGGCTCAGGCCCTTGTGATACCCCTGATTGAGCAGGGACTCATCCCTGCCGGTGAGGTGATCGCGGTTGTTGGGCGCCAGGACTCTGTTGCAACGGTGTCTGCGCGAGTGCCCTCCGAAGTCAAGGTGGTTGCTGCCAGTGATTTTGCGGCGGAGGAGGCTTGGGGTGCTTCGGTTCAACTCTTGGCCGTTAAGCCCCAGATGCTCGATGCGGTTGCGGCCTCTGCCCCGCCTGCAGCAGCCACTACTGCGTCGGGTTCAAGCCTTTTGCTCTCTGTCCTGGCAGGGGTTCCCTTGGCTCGGCTTCAAAATTTATTTCCTGGCCGAATCTGTGTGCGTGCCGTGCCCAATACTCCCTGCCTGGTGGGTCAAGGACTCACGGGCTTGGCTTGGGGGGATGGCATCTCTGATCAACAGAAGCAACAAGTGCGCTCCTTTTTTGAGCCCGTTAGTGAGGTCCTCGAGCTCCCTGAAGAACGGCTCGACGCTTTTCTTGCGCTCACCTCCTCTGGTCCTGCCTATGTGGCTTTAATCGCAGAAGCGATGGCTGATGGTGCCGTTGCTGTGGGAATGCCTCGGGCTCAAGCCCATCATTTAGCCCATCGAACCCTCGCTGGAACCGCAGCTTTGTTGCACGAGCAACAGCTCCACCCCGCTGAGCTCAAAGATATGGTGGCCTCCCCTGGTGGCACCACCATGGCGGCCTTGCGTCAGCTCGAAAAAGCGGGGTTGCGTTCGGCCTTGATCGAAGCCATTGTTGCCGCTACGCAACATGGTCGGGGGATGGCGAACTAGCCCTGCCTTAAGTGGCTAAGGCTTTCTTGGCGATCAGGCTGTCGTAAAGCTCTTCGAGAGCATCGATGTTGGAGACCATCCGGTAGCGCTCCATGACCCGCTCACGCGCTCGCCGGCTTAGCTCCTGGGTGAGTAGGGGTTGATCACGGAGAACGGGCAGCAGAGTGCGGAGCTGGGTGGTGACCCCTTGCGTGCTGAGAACGATGCCAGCCCCACCTGCGAGCACTTCTCCATCAGCTCCAGCATCCGTCGCCACGCAGGCGCATTGGCAGGCCATCGCTTCCAGAAGGGCGATGGAGAGACCCTCCACTAGAGATGGCAACACAAACACCTCAGCGCACTGGAGAAGGGCAATGCGCGTGTTGAGATCGGCTTCATAGCCCCACCACAACAGATCCCCCATCCCATTGCCGTATACGTTTTGCAGCGTGCTGCGCAGCGGCCCGTCACCCACGATCACGAGTCGGCATCCCGCTGGCTTAACCAGTCGCCAGGCCCGTAATAACGCTTCAACATTCTTCTCGGTGGCGATCCGCCCCATGTACAGAAAAATGCGCTGATCACCAAGACGTGAGCGCACGTCATGCAGCTCCTTGCTGATCGAGGCGGGATGGCTTGGGGCAGGAGACCAGCGGTTTGGATCCACGCCATTGGGAATGACGGCAAGGCGAGTTTCGTGGACCCCTAAACGGTTAAGAACGTCCGCCTGAAGGTCGGAAAAGACGATGACGCGGTCGTACCGGGAGAGAGCAGGCGCATAAAGCTGGTAGCCGAGCTGTTGCGTGCCCGCTGTGAGGTTGCGCAAGCCTGCGTCAAACGGAGGATGAAAGGTCGCGACCAGCGGAATGCCTAACGGCTGGCAAAGCTCCGGAAGCCTGAAGTCGAGGGGGGAAAGGGTGAGGCTGGCGTGCACGACATCTGGCTGAAGCCTTTTTAAGGATTCACGCAACTCCCTCTGCGCCCTAGGGGAGGGAATCGTGTACACCTGAGACTTCAGCAAATAGGGCAGGCTCACATCTGGATCGTGTGCGAGCAACGATGTGTTGCTGCTGCCGGGAGCGCCAGGGTTATCGAAATGAATGAAGCTGGTTTGATGGCCGCGTTTCTTTAGGGCCTCTGTGGTGCTCAGCCCGTAGGTGACATTGCCGCAGAACGGAGTTTTTTTGCCGAGCCAGGCAATGTGGGCCACTGGCACCGTCGCGAAGCCGAATCTGAAGTTAGCAGCGCTCCCAAGGCCGCTCCCACAAAGCTGCAGCTAAAGACAGTGCCGCAAGCACCCAGAGCACCGGGATCAAGCCAATACTGCTTACCAGGGCGCCGGCAAGAACTAGGGGCAGGCTGAGAGCAATGTTGATCAGGTTGTTCTGAAGCCCGAAGACCCGACCTCGCTGGGATTCTGGAGTGTCTTCCTGAATCGTGGTCTGAGCTGGAATCGCTACGAGAGCGGCACCAATGCCAAGGATGCCGCACAACAGCAAAGTGATGCTGAGATTTCCTCGCAGTTGCCCGAGCATGATCAGACACCAGGTGATCGTGCCCAGACCGGCTGCAGCAAGTCGCCGACGGCTAAATCGGTGGCCCATTTGGGCCACAAGTACAGCGCCAATGGCCATCCCTAGTCCGCTCATCGCTAGCAGGGTGCCGAAGCCTGTTGGCCCCAGCCCTTGGATGGCAGATGCCAGGCTGATTGCCAGCACGTAAAGCGCGGCTAGCAGGCTGTAAAGCACCACGAGATGAACCATGGCTCCGCGGACAGATGCCTGCTGTCGAAGCACCTGTATCCCCGCCACGATTTCTTTCCAGACCGGATCGCTGCTGTCTTTTCTCGGTGGCTCTCGCATCTGGATGGTGCTCAGACTGATGGCTGCCATGCCGTAACAGAACGGAAGCAGCAGAAATTCGCCACCGCTGATCCCTACCGATTGCAGCAGGTGGTTGAGTCCTCGCAGGATTGGATCGCCCAGGGCAAAGCCAACGATCGTGGCTCCCATGCTCGTGGCTTGATAGAGAGAATTGGCGGCCAGAAGGTGTTCTCTTGGCACCAGCAGTGGGATCGACGCCTGTTCAGCAGGAGCGAAAAACTGGGTCAGAACCGACTCAAGGAAGGTCATGACCAGCAGAGCCCAATATCCCCAGCTCAGCCCAAACCAGTGGGGGCCAGGGATCAGAAACAGAGGGGTGCACAGCACAAGCAGTGCACGCAAGCCATTGGAGGCCACCATCACTCTGCGTTTGGGCCAGCGGTCGACCCACACACCGGCAACGGATCCCAGCACCATCGCTGGGATGGTGTTAGCCACGTAGATGCCAGTAGCCAGCAACGTGATGCGTTGGGCGCGCGTCTCGAAATCCATGCGAATCGCAGAGGCGATTTCAGCAAGTGCGCCATTGCTATCCGGTGTATTGCTCACCCAGTATTGGGCGATTAAATACACCATCAACACGATGTAGAACTTGTCCGCGAGTTGGGAGAAGATCTGGCCGACCCAGAGGCGTCGGAAGCCATCGAGATGGATCACGGCCTGAAGGCCGCGGCGACCTTCAGGATTGGCGCTGGTGGGCAGGGCCGGGTCCGGGCTGCTTAGGGGGGGACCGCTCAAAATGTGTTCACTCGCCGAATCATGATCGCCCACCGCAGGCTGTAGCGCGAAACCCTCTTGTCTTGCTGGATGGTTAGGCGCTAGCGACAGCCTCTCTCACCATGGCAAACGAGCGGACAGGCCTTGGGAGATGGACGCGGCACCAGCACTCCATAAGGCTAAAAAGCCGGAGCCAAACCGGTCGCGGTCCCATCAATCCACCGTCTTGGCGTTGCGGCAGTTCAAGCCGCGTTAATCGCTGAAGCAGGGCGAGTTCCGAGGGGTTGATCTGAATGGCCGCTCCAGCTTGAGCACCGATGGCCAGACCTTCGTCGGCCAGCAGGCTGCAGCGCCAGTCCCAATTCCCGATCGGTGGAGCCAGGGCGGCTCCAGTGCGGCAACAGGTTTGGAGCGGGAGGCCATAGCCGCCGAGAGCGAGCAGATGAACGCAGGCCTGAACAAGGGTTGCCAGGGTTCGATCAACACGCTCGGCTTCAGAGCTTCCAAACTCAGATTCACGCTGTCTTCGCGCCAGCCGCTCGAGACGCTCGAGATGCATCAAGACCGCACTGAGCATCCCGGGTACGGGATCATCGCCAGCGACCAACGAGATCGAGAGCTCCGATAGGGCCTGGGCGGCTGCCAGCGTTTCCAATCGCTGCCCCACGTTGCCGAAATTGTGTTGGACCCGAAGTTGGCGCACCCGAAGCAGGCCGCTGCGTCCCCCCACCTGCAGTTCCAGGGTGGTAAGAGGAACCGCCGCCGCCAGGCTGCTCCGTGGTTTACGTGCTCCCGGTACGGCCAGGCGAATCAGGCCCACGTCATCACTGAGCAGGGTGAGCAGCCTGTCGTGCTCCCCGAGGGGGCCCACCTTTAACGCCAATCCTTCGATCCGCCGTTCCGGGCTCATTGCGGATGCCGGAGGGCCTGAATTAACGCTGGACCATGGCTGGTTCCCAGGGCCGTGGCGCCCTCTTCCACAAGGTCCAGCGCCGTTTCCAACCGTTGAATCCCCCCGGCCGCCTTGATCGCGCAATTCCCCCTTGCAAGCTCTTTGAGCTTGCGCACTTGCAGCGGAGTGGTGGCCGCTCCAAATCCGTTGCCTGCTTGTAAGAACGCAGCACCGGCATCGATCGCGGCTTCTACCGCCAAGCTCAGGCGCTCTGGCTGCAAGCGGTTCACATCCAAAATCACCGTCACAGGTAGGCCGAGATCGCAGATCTGCGCGAGTTCTTCCGCATAGGCTTCCGCCCGCCCTGCCGTGATGGCAGCGAGATTGGGCACTACCTCGAGGGCATCAGCCCCTCGGGCTGCGGCCCATTCCGCTTGCGCCCGTTTGAGCTCCGCTGGAATCGTTCCGAAGGGGAAGTCCACAACAGCAAACAAGCGAAGACGCCCGCTTGGTCCGATGCGGTTTCGCACGGCTTCTAGGTGGCAGAGGCTGGTGCAGAGCCCCCCGAAGCCGAGCAGTCGCGCCGCATCACAGAGGTTGTGCAGAGCCTCCTCTTCTAAAAGTGGATCTAAAACGGCTTGATGAATCAAGGGCGGGAGCTCCGGAAGCTCCCGCTGACGTGGCGACGCGGTCATCGTTGAGGGGCATGCACTGGCCTTAGTTCCGCGCTTGGATCACGCCAAAGCCACCGTGATTGCGGTGATAAATCACCTGGAGTTCACCGCTTTCTTTGTCTCGAAATAGGTAGAAGTCGTGGTCGATCACTTCAAGCTGATGGCGCGCCTCGTCAAGGCTCATCGCTGGCATGGCGAAGTATTTGCGCCGAACCCCTGGGTTGGGAAGCTGCGCTTCTTTGCCTTCGAGCAGTGAGTCTTCTGTGGGCCGTTCCGTGAGTAGGACGTCATTTTCTGCTGTTGGGGTGGTCCGATGGCCATGGTCGCTGTGGCGTTCCTTGAACCGTCGCAGCTGCCGCGCCAACTTATTTGCGACCAGATCGATACTGGCGTAAAGGTTTTCGCTTCTTTCCTGGGCGCGAATCACCGTGCCATTAGCGAACACAGTGACCTCCGCGGTTTGTTGCGGAACCCTGGGGTTCCGAGCCACTGACAAGTGCACATCCGCTTCCTTGACGAGGTCGTCGAAGTGATGGATAGCCCGTTCCAGTTTTGTTTCGGTGTATTCCCGCAGTGCGGGCGTTACATCCAAATTGCGACCATGGATCAGAAGCTTCATGGTGGTCCCCTTTGCCTGGTTCTACCGGCAACCTACTAACTGCCTCAGGCGCAGGACAGCGGTCTGCGGCATTTCTTTTTGAGCCGGTTGCGCCCGTGCCGTTCTCTCAGGCCTGGGAGTGGCAACGTGGATGGCAGCAGCAATTACTCGCTGCGGAAAGCTCAGCCAGAGAAGCGGTTTGGATTCTTCAACATCCGTCTTGCTTCACCCTTGGTCGCGGAGCGACGGAAGATCACTTGCGCTTTGATCCCGAGAATGCGCCAGCTCCCCTGCATCGCATCGATCGGGGTGGGGAGGTCACGCACCATGCCCCCGGGCAGTTGGTGGCCTATCCGGTGTTGGACCTTCGCCGGCGAGAACCAGACCTTCATTGGTACTTGCGCCAGCTCGAACAGGTGGTGATCGATGTGTTGGCGGCTTTGGACTTGATGGGCGAACGCATCCCTGGGCTCACGGGGGTTTGGCTGGAGGGGCGAAAAGTAGCGGCCATTGGGGTGGGATGTCGTCGTTGGATCACTCAGCACGGCCTTGCCCTCAATGTGTCGTGCGCCATGGAAGGGTTTGCGCAGGTTGTGCCCTGTGGAATTTCTGATCGTCCGGTGGATCGCTTGCAGCGCTGGATTCCTGGCATCACCCCTGCGGATGTGCAGCCACTTCTGCGGGATGCGCTGGCCCAGCGCCTGTCACTCAGCTGGTACGACCTTGCTGGTCTTGATTCTGGGTGGTACTCCTAGGCGCAAGCTGAAACAACGTTGTGGGTTCGTTTGCACAGGCCAGCTGGCGACCAACGCCTTGGGAGTTGAAATCACTCGCCCGTCAGCAGCATGTGCAAGGCCTAGGGAGAGTGGATCAACTCTGGCCCTGGCTTGAGCAACGTCATGGTGCGCTGATGGCTGTGGATGCACCCCATGCTGCCCATCCGGAGCATTTCACCTATCAGGAGTTATCGCAACGGATCACGTCTGCGGCTGCAGGGTTTCGTTCCTTAGGGATTCGTGAGGGCGATGTGGTGGGACTGTTTGCAGAAAACAGCCCCCGCTGGCTGATGGCAGATCAAGGCCTGATGCGCGCTGGTGCGGCGGATGCGGTGCGTGGTGCTTCAGCGCCCGTAGAGGAGTTGCGTTACATCCTTGAGGACGCCAAGGCTGTGGCCCTGGTGGTGCAAAATGCGGACCTTTGGAAACGGCTCCAATTGCCTGCGCAGCTGCGTAGCCAGCTGCGCTTTGTGCTGCAGCTCGAAGGTGATGCTGTGGATCAAGACTTGATCTCTTGGGCTGATCTTTTGGCGGCTGGCGCCAAGCAACAGGCGCCGGATCCAGACGCTGGTCGAGACGCGGCCAGCGCTGCAAGCACAACAGCCACCATCCTTTACACCTCAGGAACCACCGGTCAGCCCAAAGGCGTTCCGCTCAGCCACGCCAACCTGCTGCATCAGATGCGCAGCTTGAGTTGCGTCGCTCGGCCAGACGCTGGCGCTCCTGTGCTCAGCGTGTTGCCGATCTGGCATGCCTATGAACGCAGTGCGGAGTATTACTTCTTCTCCTGCGCCTGTTCGCAGAGCTACACCACGATTAAACAGCTCAAACGTGATTTGCCCAGGGTGAAGCCTGTGGTGATGGTCACGGTGCCGCGCCTCTGGGAGGCGGTGCAAGCCGGGTTTGAAGATGTCCTGAAAACATTCCCTGCATCCAGGCAGCGCCTGCTTCGCGCGGCTCTCGCCAATAGCAGTGCTTACTGCTTGGCCCGGCGTCAGCGTCGCAACCTGATGCT
The DNA here is from genome assembly GCA_949373155.1 of uncultured Synechococcus sp. The sequence goes on from CASICK010000009.1 coordinate 33,955, forward strand.
GATGTCCTTGGGACGCCGTCAACGCTTGATGGCGCGCCTGAAATCCGCCGGGCGTTGGCCCGCCCATGCCCTGGCATCCAAGCTGATCTGGCCAAAGCTGAGGTTGCAGCTCAGTGGGGGGCAGCTGCGCTTTCCCATCAATGGAGGAGGAGCGATCGCTCCTCATGTGGATTCCTTCTTTGAGGCGGTGGGGATTGAGTTGTTGGTCGGCTATGGCCTCACTGAAACAAGTCCGGTTGTGAGTTGCCGGCGTCCATGGCGCAACATTCGCGGAAGTTCAGGCCAGCCCTTGCCAGATACGGAGTTCCGGATTGTGGATGCTGAGACGCGTCAACCCCTCGGCTGTCGTGATTGTGGCGTTGTCTTGGTGCGTGGTCCCCAGGTGATGGCTGGGTATCTGCGTCGTCCAGAAGCCACCGCAAAAGTGTTGGATGCCGATGGCTGGTTTGATACCGGTGATCTGGGCATGCTCTTGCCCGATGGGTCGGTCGTGCTGACGGGTCGTGCCAAGGACACGATTGTGTTGAGCAGTGGTGAAAACATTGAGCCGGCACCTTTGGAGGAGGAGCTGGTGTCCAGCCCCTTGATCGAACAGGTGATGCTCGTTGGCCAAGATCAACGCCAGTTGGCGGCCTTGGTTGTGCCGCGCCTCGAGGCGATGTTGGCCTGGGGCGCAGAGCAGGGCCTCAGCTTGCCCGCTGATCTGGGTGGGACTCCAGGCGATCAAGACTTGCGGCGTTTGCTGCGCGGGGAACTGAATCGTCTGCTGAGTTTGCGCGTTGGTGCCCGTTCGGATGAACGGGTGATGGGTGTGGTGTTGGTGGCGCCGTTCACGATCGAAAACGGCTTACTCACGCAGACCTTGAAGCAGCGTCGTGATCGGATCAGTGGGCGTGATCGGGAGTCGATTCAGGCTCTTTACGGATGCTGAATCGATGCTGATACCTGCATCCCCTGATTTGGGTTGACCTGCAGCCACTGGACTGAGACGCTTGGCACCACGTCATTAATTCCATGTCGGACGGCAACACCCTCTCGATCAAGCGCTCGATCACCATTCGTGCGGTGGTGACTCCTGCATGGAAGGAGGAGGCTGAACGCGAGTTGAGCAACGGCATCGCCACCTCGGATCAGCAGCTTGCCCAGCTGGAGCAAGAGGGTCAGCAGGTCGTTGACCAGGTCCGTCGTCAGAGTGCGAATCCGCTTGACCCCCGCGTGCAAGAGCAGGTGGGTCAGGTGCAGCAACAGGTGGCGGCAAAACGCTCTGAGCTAGAGGAGCAAAAGCGAAACCTCTTGCAGCAACAGGCTCAAGTACGTGAGCTAGAGATGGATCAGATTGTTGAACAAGGGCAGCTCGATAGTTTTTGCGACATCAAAGTTGGCGATAATTTGGTCAGCAAGATGCAGGTGTCGGTCGTTGTTCGCGATGGCGTCATCGAATCGATCGATCAGGGCTAACCCGGGCCGTAAAATCTGTCTGATTAGCTCTTCTGGAGACGGTTTTGGCAACCCACGATATTTTTATGCCTGCCCTCAGCTCCACCATGACGGAGGGCAAAATCGTGGAGTGGCTGAAACAGCCCGGAGACAAGGTGGAGCGAGGCGAATCCGTTCTCGTTGTGGAGTCAGATAAAGCTGATATGGATGTGGAGTCCTTTCAGGAGGGCTACCTGGCTGCAGTGTTGATGCCTGCTGGGAGCACTGCCCCTGTGGGTGAAACCATCGGCTTGATCGTTGAGACGGAAGCTGAGATTGCTGACGCGAAGGCCAAAGCCCCCACCGCAGCCCCTTCCGCAGCCCCCACCGTCCCAGCCGCTGCAGCACCTGCTGCTCCAGCGCCCCCAGCTGCTCCGGTTGCTCCCGCTCCTTTGGCCGCTCCGGCTCCCGTCTCCGCTCCTGTGGCTGCACCCGCGAGCAACGGACGTTTGATCGTGAGTCCCCGCGCCCGCAAGCTGGCCTCTCAAATGGGCGTAGACCTTGCCGGTGTGCGCGGCTCTGGCCCCAATGGTCGGATTCAGGCGGAAGACGTTGAAAAAGCAGCCGGACGTCCTATTAGCTCACCTCGGGTGGGTGAAGGCACGTCGGCTGCTGCTGTGGTTGGCGCCACTGTCGCGGCTTCACCATCGGCTCCTGCGGGCAACAGTTTTGGGGCTCCGGGCGACACCGTGGCTTTCAACACGCTCCAGGCGGCAGTGAACCGCAACATGGAAGCGAGTCTTGCGGTGCCCTGTTTCCGCGTTGGATACACGATCACCACCGACAAGCTCGATGCGTTTTACAAGCAGGTAAAACCAAAAGGCGTCACGATGACTGCCCTTCTGGCCAAAGCTGTGGCCGTGACCTTGGCCAGGCATCCCCAGGTGAATGCCGCCACCACGGCCTCTGGCATGAGCTATCCCGGTGAGGTGAATGTGGCTGTCGCTGTGGCGATGGAAGACGGCGGATTGATTACGCCTGTGTTGCGTAATGCCGATCGCACCGATCTTTATGAGTTGTCGCGGCAATGGGGGGATCTGGTGAAGCGTTCCCGCAGCAAGCAATTGCAGCCGGAGGAATACAGCACCGGCACCTTTACCCTCTCCAACCTTGGGATGTTTGGTGTGGATCGCTTTGATGCCATCTTGCCCCCAGGCACCGGCGCGATTCTGGCGGTTGCGGCGTCTCGTCCCACCGTGGTGGCAGGCAAGGATGGATCCATCGCTGTGAAGCGTCAGATGCAGGTGAACCTCACCGCTGATCACCGCGTGATTTATGGCGCCGACGGTGCTGCATTCCTCAAAGATCTGGCGGAACTGATCGACACCCGTCCGGAGAGTTTGGCTCTGTAATTCGCCGCTGTGTTTGCCGCTCTCTCTGCTGGTCACAGTCGCATCTTTTCGATTGTGAACTTCTTCATGTCGCCTGCAGGAAACGGGGGCGACGCCGCCTTGGCAGCATGGGCTGATGGTGTGCTGGAGCCAGATCATGCCTGACTCACGTGATCTCCAGCTCAGTTCGTATGACTACGTTCTGCCGGAAGAAAGAATTGCGCAGGCGCCGGTGGAGCCGCGGCACGATGCTCGTCTGTTGATGGTGCCGCCTACAGAGCGTTCCCTGTCAGAGCTGAGGCACCAACAGGTTTGGGACTGGCAGCAGGAGTTGCAACCCGGTGATCTTTTGGTGGTGAATGACACCCGCGTCCTGAAGGCGCGTCTTCGCGTGCGGCGCAGTGGTGGAGGTTTGGGTGAATTGCTTGTGCTCGAGGCCCGTGGCGAGGGGCGTTGGTTGTGTTTAGCGAGGCCTGCTAAACGCATGCGGCCTGGTGATCAGCTGTGGCTTGAGGCCTTGGAGCAAGAACCGCTGTCCTTAGCCGTGCTGGCGAGCGATGCGGCCAGCGGAGGTCGGATCGTGCAGTTCCCTCCGGATTGCGTGGATGCGCTTGCGCTGGAGGGACTGTTGGAGCGCTACGGAGAAGTGCCGCTTCCTCCCTACATCACACGGCATGACAGCTCTGATCAAGAGCGCTATCAAACCCGTTACGCCTCGCGTCCAGGCGCTGTCGCTGCTCCCACGGCGGGACTGCATCTCAGCGATGCCTTGCTGGCAGCAATTGCAAAGCGAGGTGTTGCCTTAGCCCATGTCACCTTGCATGTTGGCTTGGGTACTTTTCGGCCCGTGGAAACGGAGGATCTGACCGACCTCACCCTGCACAGTGAATGGGTGGAGGTCCGCTCTGAGGTGGTGGAGGCGGTGTCGGCCTGTCGAGCTCGAGGCGGCCGGGTGATTGCCGTGGGCACAACCAGCGTGCGAGCACTGGAGGCCGCAGCTGCTGCGGGTGGAGGGAGTTTGCAGCCCTTGAAGGGGCCCGTGGATCTAGTGATTCAGCCCGGCTATCGCTTCCATGTGGTGCAGGGTTTACTCACAAACTTTCACCTGCCTAAGAGCTCCCTGTTGTTGCTCGTGAGTGCATTGATTGGTCGCGACCAATTGCTCCAGATCTATGCCGCAGCGATCGAGGAGATGTATCGCTTCTATTCCTATGGAGATGCCATGTGGATTGCTCCTGAGGCGGTGCTTTTCGATGCACGCCCCGAAGGAACGGCTTAAAGGAGCCCTTGAGGGGGCCCCATTAAAAAGCCCCGTACTCAGACGGGGCGGTACATCGCTCATTCGCGAGGGTGTTGATTAGACCAGTGTTGATCAGGCAGGTACGGGTTGTTCGATGATGCCGGTGGGCACATCCGCGAACATCACTGAGGACAGATAGCGCTCGGCGAGGTCAGGCAGAACCACCACGATTGTTTTGCCAGCAAATTCATCCAGTTGGGCAAGGCGAATGGCAGCTGCGGCCGCGGCGCCACAAGAAATCCCTACTAGAAGGCCTTCTTCCTGGGCCAGACGCAGGGCCATTTCGATCGACTCCTCATTGGTGACTTGCTCCACGCGATCGACCACGGAGAGATCGAGGTTCTTAGGAATAAAGCCAGCGCCGATGCCTTGAATTTTGTGTGGGCCGGGCTTGAGCGCCTCCCCATTCATGGTTTGGGTGATCACAGGGCTGTGGCTTGGCTCAACGGCTACCGAGGTGATGGCCTTGCCCTTTTCCTTCTTGATGTAACGCGAGACTCCGGTAATGGTGCCCCCGGTGCCAACGCCGGCGACAAAGACATCGATCTCTCCATCGCAGTCATTCCAGATCTCAGGACCTGTGGTCTTCTCGTGGATCTCTGGGTTGGCGGGATTATCGAACTGGCCAGGCATGAAGTACTTGGCAGGATCGCTATCCGCAATTTCCTTGGCCTTGGCGATGGCTCCAGGCATGCCCTTAGCGGCTTCCGTGAGAATTAGTTCGGCACCAAGCACGGCCATCACCCGTCGCCGTTCGATCGACATCGATTCCGGCATCGTGAGGATCAGCTTGTAACCACGAGCCGCAGCAGTGAAGGCCAGGGCAATGCCTGTATTGCCTGAGGTGGGCTCCACGATGGTTTTCCCTTCGGAGAGAACGCCACGCTTTTCAGCGTCCCAAATCATGTTGGCGCCGATTCTGCACTTCACGCTGTAGGCAGGGTTGCGGCCTTCGATTTTGGCCAAAACGGTGGCTTTGCAGCCCTTGGTGACGTGGTTGAGGCGAACGAGCGGGGTGTTGCCGATGGCTTGGCTGTTGTCGGCGTAGACGCGGGACATGAGGCTGAAATTATTTTCTAGAAATTTAATTGCCATCATTGGCACTTGATTCGACCTTCAGGCCTTATTAAGACTTCTGTATCTGTTGATGTGGTTTTGGGCTAGCTAAATCGATCATTTTTTGGTTTCCGATCATCACTGGTTTTGCGTCTTTTTTGACGTGCGCTCTGATCGCTTTTGCCCCGGCTGCCGTTTGGGCAGAGTCTGACCAGCAGGTTCGTGGCCCCAACCAGCTGGTGTAAGCATCCCTGTGAGCGAGAGGCTTGACCTTGACTTGGCCTGCCGCTGAATCGATCTGGGAATGGTTAAGACCAACGCAGGATCCGCTGCGTCTTTAGTGGCTTGAAGGAGAGAGGGCGTGTTCAAACCGTTGCCAAAGCTCCTCAGGTTGTTCGAGTCCGATCGAGACGCGTAGGAGGTGAGAGGGAACGCCGCAGGCTTTGGCCCAGGCCAGTTCGTCGTAGTGAGCTAAAAGCACATAGGGGCATACCAGGGTGAATGGTGTGCCCAGGCTTGGCCCTTTGCAGACCGACAAGCTGTCGTAAACGGCTTGGGCGTGATCGCTACCGCCCTTGAGTTCAAACGAAAGCAGGCAGCCATGTCCGCCGCCTGGGCGCAAGAGGCTGCGGAAATTGCTGCATTGATCGGGGTAATACACGCGAGCCACTGCCGGATGGTTGCTGAGCTGCGTAGCCAGGGCTTGGGCATGGCGATTCAGTTGAGGAACGCGTGCCTGAACATCGCGACTTCCTTGTTCCAAGGCCATCGCGTCGGCATCGCCAAGGCCGATGCCCCCTGCCGTTGAACGCTGATCTCGGAAGGTTTGCTCCCATTGGGAGTAAGGGCTCACCACCAGTGCACCTGACAACACATCACCACGACCGGCAAAACTTTTGGTGAGTGAACTGAAGATCAGGTCTGCGTAAGGGAAGGGATCGATGTTCAAGCAAGAGCCGATCGTGTCGTCTGCGATCACTGGAATCCCTCGCGCATGAGCCAAGCGGGCGAGGGTTGAGAGATCCACGCATTGCAGAAGTGGATTGCTGGGTAGTTCCACAATCACAGCTGCTGGATCGATGCGATCAAGCGCTGCTTCCATGGCTGCGCTGCTGCTGTCGAGCAGTAGTTCGCTGCCTGCAAATACCACCTGAGGCAGCTTCAACACATCCACATAAGGGAAGCCGATTTGCAGGGTGGGGCGTCCTGGGCGCAACGCCGTGATCCATCGCAGAGCCGTGTGAAGAGCAGCCATCCCGGAGGGATGAAGGCTCAACTGCTGGGTGTCACACCCATAGATGCCGGCCAGTCGATCAATCACAAGGGCCCTGGCCTGCTCTGCAGTCCCAGCCGCTGGCGCAGCTTCCTTGTTCAAGCTGATCGCGGCACGTCGCGACGAGGCTCCTAAGCCAGCGTGTTGCCAGAACGCCTTGGCATGGGGGCTTGCTTCAGCGTTGGTAATTAAGACGGAGAGTCCGAGCTGATCCACGATTTGAGTTGAAGCACCTGGCGCCTGAGATTGGCAATGGTGTTGGGCGAGCTCAGCGGTAGCTGCGTTGGGGTAGGGCCAAGCACTGGATCCAGCCGAGGTCATCTCAGAAGGGAGCATCGCTAGAGCTTGTTGAGCAACCTCTGCAACCAACGGATGGAGAGCAAAGCGTGGATAAAACGCTCGCAATTGCGACCGGCACTGCGGATCGTTGTCTTCGTAGGCGATCACGTCGCGCCAGCGCGGTAGGGCCACAGACACGGCATGAGTGCTGTCAGGCAAGGGATGGCCGAGGTCCTTGCCTTGCCAGCAGGGATTGCGCAGCAGATCGCGGGGGCTCACGGAAGCAGGGCAAGCGCGTGATCGAGATCGATCAAGAGGTCCGTGATGTCTTCACAGCCAAGGGAGAGACGGATCAATCCATCGCTGATCCCTAAGGCCTCTTTGATCTGCGCAGAAACAGCGGCGTGAGTCATGGTGGCTGGATGGCAGATCAAGCTTTCAACTCCGCCAAGACTTTCGGCCATCGTGAACCAACGCAGGGCTTTGCATACGGCGTAGGCCTGTTCACGGCTTGCCTTTAATCCAATCGTCACGATTGCTCCGCCTCCGTTCATTTGGCGCAAGGCCACAGCCCTCTGCGGATGATCGTCTCGTCCGGGGTAGCGCACCCACGACACGACGGGATGGGATGCCAAATGATCCGCCACCGCAGCGGCATTTGCCATCTGTTGTTTGAGGCGCAGGGGGAGCGTTTTGATGCCTCGGGTGATCAGCCAGCAGTCGAAGGGTGAGGGCATCAGCCCCAATGCTTTTTGGGCAAACACCATCTTCTGGTGCCAGCTGGGGTCATCGGTGCAGACCGCACCACCTAGGGCATCGGAATGCCCATTGATGTATTTGGTGGTGCTGGTGAGCGAGAGGGTGGCGCCAAGTTCCAGAGGACGTTGCACCAAGGCGGTAGCGAAGGTGTTGTCGACGACCACAGGCACGCCGGCCGAGCGGGCAGCGCTGCAGACCGCATTGAGGTCAATCACCTTGAGCAGTGGGTTGGTAGGACTTTCCAGCCAGACCATCGCTGGCTGCAGCTCGTTGATGCGGGCTGCAGCATCGGGATTGGTGAAATCAACCCATTCGGTGCGCACTCCGAACTTGGCAAACACCTGTTCGAACAAGCGCACGGTGCAGCCGTAGAGGTTTTCCTCGCAGAGCACTAGATCTCCCTGGCTCAGGGTGGAGGCAATCGCAGTAATCGCGCTCACTCCCGAGCCAAACACTGTGGCGTGGCTGCACGCCTCCACTGATGCTAAAACGCCTTCAAGGATGCGGAAATTGGGGTTGCCCGAGCGGGTGTAATCGAACCCGCCTGGATTGCCATGCTCAAAGGTGGATGTGGCGTAGATGGGGGGCATCACCGTGCCGGTTTCGCTGGCGAAGCTTTCGCCGTGGTGAATGGCCCGGGTGGCTGTCGCCGGTTCTGGGACAGGACGCTGCAAGGCGTTGATGCGATCTCTCCGAAGGCTATTCAACGATCTGTTGTTAGGGGTGCCTGCTGGCCTTCAAGGTGAGGCATGCAATGGAGTGTTGATGCACGCAATGCACAGAAGAGGTCTCCGGCGGTTGTTGCCTTTGCTCCGTGGTGCATGGCAGGGATCAGGACTCGCTATGGCTGTTTAATGTTTGGAACATTTAGTGATGGCTGTATTTATTGACCTGTTGGCACGAACTCGAACCATCGTGATGGTGAAGGATCTGGTCGTTCATTTTTTCTTGCTCACCCAACCGCAGGCCTGTGCGCATCGAGTTTAGTTTTAATAGATGCGGAGCCCCAATTATGCAATTCGGTTTACGTCGTCTTAGCGTTTAGAAAGTGTTGTGATGTGTCATGAAGGAAAGTCAGGTTCAGCAAGGCGATAAGGATGAATGGAGGGATCATGTTCTCCAGGAGATTGTTGGATTTTTAAGTAAGAACAAAGAAGAGATTCATGGGCGTTACCTCGAGCAACGTCGTGGCAAGCTTCCACGAGATTTCATCGAAGAGAAGGGCTTAATGGATTTTGAATTGGCGATCACATTTCTGGAAGACAAGCCAAAGGGCATGGGCTTAGGTCTTGGTTTTTTTAAGGCAACTCTGATTCGCTGAACCTAAAAAAATTACTGATTTGCGGGACTCGCATTGGGTTTTTAGCGATAATAATGCAGTGCTGACCTCTATTTATTCAAGTTTCTTGTTTAGCTTCACACCCGATCGAGTGGCAAATAGCAGACTTGAATTGGTAAAACTGATTGATGATGAGACTTTCTTCGATCTCGTCACTAGGAATTAATGGAATGGTATGAAGGATGAGTAGTGGTACTGGCCGGGCAAAGTCTTTGCTTCCACATAAATATGTCTTTACGCCCAGCAAGAGCTTGCCGATTCTTTTGATGACAAGTTCGCAGCTGTTTGGATCTTCAAATAAGATCTGTGCTTTGAATTGAATATTGATTTCGCCGCCATTACTATTATCTTTATGATTTAAATTTCTCCATACTCCTTCAATCATCCACCACATCCCTCCGTTGTGCACCCAAACTGTTGCCAACTCTGGAGGGTTCTCTTTGAAGATATTGAGTTGACAATCAAAGCCTTTATCTTTGAAGATCTTGCAAATCTTCCTGCTTGTAAGCTCGGTTGCTTGCACGAGATTGATCGCAAATGTTCTTGCATTATCATTATCCTTAGTGCAGTTACTGTTTCTTGCAGATGAGGTATGAGTGCGTTCATTTCTTACTAAGTAACTGTAAGAATTGTCTGTCCGTATCATGCGTTACGAGGTAGTAGAAGGAAGAGAGAGAAGATCTGAACGGCTCTATTTTGTTTTCAATGTGTATTGGTTGTTTCGCTGATGTTGGTGTGGAGGGTTGGTTGACCGATAGCTGTGGTTACTGGGCGATGCGCTTTCACCGGGATGAGCAATCTGATGCGAGCGATCCGCGCGTTTTTGTGGATTATGGAAGGGGGATTCCGCCTGGAGAGGCCGCATTACTGAAGAGCAGAAAATATCTGCACCGAAAAGATGCAGAGACGCAATGGAATCGTTTGATTGCAATCGGTTGGACGCAGGTAGCACCCATTTGGGGGAAAGACATGGAGCCATAAATGAGGCGTTGTCTTGACCTCATCAGAGTTGATATTTTAGCTGTAATAATTAAAATCCCAAGCCGATAAATAGTTCTTGATGGACCACATAGGTATAATATAAAGTTGTGCCGGCATTCGGTGAAAGTTCGATTCCATCACTGTTAAAGGCGATATTACAAATCAAGTTTCCTTTCCAGGCAATATTGTCTTCGCTTTGTTTTGCTGACCATTCCATTGATGCACTGAAATGATCAGGGGTGGCGGCACCAATTTTTTCGCAGATGTCAGCAAGTCTGCAGAGGGCAGGAGGTTTGGCGGGTAGGGATAAACCTTTCCTTAAGATTAATTCATCAATCACTCCTGTGTATCTCACAAATTCGATCAATGCTTTTTCCTCGTCTGTTAGTGAGGCATTGGATACCGCTTGATCAAAGAGATCAGCTGTTAGGACCGGCCTAGATTTAATCATTTTGAGAGTTAACTGATTTGTTTTTGGAGCTATTTATACGCATTTTGGTGTTTGTTGGCTCTTGATTTTAGGCGTCGATTCCTTCATGCTTAAAGGCAGTTTTCGGGGTAAGTGTATGACGATCTGATCGGTGAACTTTGTCCACTGCTTTGCCGTAGAAGCTATCCAGCGGTAGATGCGAAAGGATTGTGTGTGATTGATTGCACGACGAGCAATTGTTTGCCAAGATACTTGCAAAGGGCGAATGCTATGGGTCTGAGGAAATCACTCAAAAAAGCCATGGCTTATCTGCTCGGAGTTGTTGATGAGTACTGGGCGATGCGAGAGCCTAGTCAGTATGGTGAAAAAGATCCTAAATGCTCAATTCCTGCTGAGAGCCAGAGCTGTGTTAGCAAGAGTGTGTCCCATTGAAAACATCCAGCTCAATTTAAAGACAATTGTTGAGGCGAAGATAATTCTAAGTGTGGTGGAATTTTATGGATGTGGCGTTATAATTCCATTTTGTTGAGAATTTCTTTTGAATCAAGCTAGTATCCGTCGATTTATATTTACTTTAATTACTGGCTATTTAGCGATTTTTGGTGTTCAGCAGATCCCCTATGAATTTCCGAATCAATGGGCTGTATTGATTCCGGTTTTGATTGTTGTTTACATCATCACTGTTTGGCTGGACGGAGTTTTTTTTAAGGATGATGAATCACTTGATAAACAGCCTGCTGCTATGAGAAACGTGAAGAGCAAGAAATCGTCGAGAAAATCCAATGGATTTGGAGATTCTTAGAATCGTTTTCTGCCCTGGCCTTATGCTTTTTCGAAGAGGCTGATTGCTTAGCGTTTGTTTTATGTTGACTGCTTGATTGTCATCGCTGTCAATCTATTGCGGGTTGACGATGAGTCCCTTGAGTCCCTTGAGGTCCTTGAGGTTCTTGTGTACAACCTTGAATACCTCTCGCTTTGATAACTGCGTGATCTTTGCCTGTAGAAGTGGCGTGATTGCCTTTTTTTGGACGTCTGGTCAAAAAAAATCCTGTTGGCTTGATTTCCAAGGCCAACAGGAATTGAGATGGACTGAGCACAATCCCAGATCGAAATCCGGGATTGAAAATCAGACCTTTCTGGAGTAGTACTCCACCACCAGTAGTTCGTTGATCTCAAGGGCGACCCATTCGCGTTCAGCGCGGCCAATCACTTTGGCGCTGAGCTTGGGCTTATCGAGTTCAAGGTGGGGAGGCACGTTGGCCAATCCTGGGAATTGCAGATTCGCTTCGGCAAGCAGCTTGCTGCACTTGCGTTCGCGAATGGCGATCACATCACCAGATTTGCACTGATAACTGGCGATGTCGGTGACCCGTCCGTTCACGGTGACGTGACCATGATTCACCAGTTGCCGTGCGCCGGGCACGGTTGGGCCAAATCCAATTCGGAAACAAACATTGTCGAGACGATTCTCGAGCAGTTTGAGCAAGTTGGTTCCTGTTGAACCTTCCTGAGCACGCGCTTTCTTCACGTAGCGCACGAGTTGGCGTTCAGAGACGCCGTAATTGAAGCGAAGCTTTTGCTTTTCTTCTAAGCGGATTGCGTATTCGGAGCGCTTGCGACGGGCTTGGCCGTGCTGACCGGGTGGATAGGACCGTTTGGCGGCCTTCCGGGTGAGACCAGGTAGGTCTCCCAAGCGCCGCGTGATCCTCAGACGAGGGCCGCGGTATCTGGACATAGGAAAGAAGAGATGAAATGGGTTCGCGCTTAAGCGAGAATCCGTCATGCTGGGTTTGTGGCCCGCACCGCGGAATCGCATGCACGAATCAACCATCTTATCTGCCGGCAGCACCAATCCTTTTAATCGTTTTGTAAGCGCGTTATTGCTTGCGCTGATCAGCTTTTATCGCCGTTGGATTTCACCCATGATCGGCCCTCGCTGTCGGTTCATTCCAACCTGCAGTGCCTATGGTCTCGAGGCGATTGAGCGCCATGGACCTTGGCGTGGCGGTTGGTTGACCCTGCGCCGCTTGCTGCGCTGCCATCCCTTCACCCCCTGTGGTTGTGACCCTGTCCCCGACTGATTCTCGGCGATTGTTGCTTTACAGCAGAACAGGCTGCTGTCTTTGTGAGGGGCTGGAACAGCGCTTGCGTGACCTCAACCTTGAACAAGACATTCATCCCCTGAAACTCGTTGTGGTGGATATCGACACCCCCGACTGTGCAGCTCCCTTGCGAGCCCGTTATGACCTTGAGGTGCCCGTTTTGGTCTTGGGGGACACAGAGCTTCCGCGTGTGTCCCCCAGACTGAATGGGGATGGATTACGCCATTGGTTGCAGAAGGTTTGCGCCAATGTTTGCGCCAAGGAGCCAGCTTCGGATTAGAAAACCCATCTGTGGTGACTCTGCGATGACCCAGACACTCCACGCCTTGCTGCATTCGGTGGGTTTGCCAGTGCCTCTGGGCTTGGCTGATGCCGTGATCGAATCGATCACCTGTGATTCTCGGTGCGTGGCCGCTGGAAGTGTCTTCATCGGTCTTCCGGGTGGGCGTGTTGATGGAGGCAGCTTTTGGCCTAAGGCTCTTGAGGATGGGGCTGCAGTGGTCCTGATTGGCTCAGCAGCAGCAGCGGCTCAGCCTCCTGAACAGAGTGACGCTGTGGTGGTTGTGCCCGATCCCGTTGCGCACTGGGCAGGAGAGTTGGCAGCAGCTTTTTGGAATCACCCCAGTAATCGCATCGGTTTGATTGGGGTCACGGGCACCAACGGCAAAACCACCACCACCCATCTGATTGAACATTTGAGTTCGGCCTGTGGACGTCCTTCCGCCCTGTTTGGAACGCTTCTGAATCGCTGGCCTGGCCACAGCGTGACTGCAACACACACCACAGCCGTGGCAGACCGGCTCCAGGCTCAGCTTGCTGAGGCGTCTGCCGCTGGCGCGCAGTTAACGGCGATGGAGGTGAGCTCCCACGCTCTTGATCAGCATCGGGTGGCTGGATGCCGTTTTTCCGGCGCTGTGTTTACCAATCTCACCCAGGACCATCTCGACTACCACAAGACAATGGCCTCGTATTTCGAAGCCAAAGCTCGATTGTTTGCACCACCTCTGGTGGCAGATCATGGCGCCCAATTTGTGGTCAATGTGGATGATCCTTGGGGTAAACAACTTGCGGAGCGGTTGGGAGATCGCTGCTGGCGGAGTTCGTTGTCTACGGGTTCAGCGCAGGCAGAATTGACGATGTCAGATTTGGTGATGGGCTCTTCTGGGGTTGAAGGGCGCCTTTCCAGTCCTCTGGGTGAGGGTTCGTTCCACTCCCCACTGCTGGGTCGCTTCAATGTGATGAACCTGTTGCAGGCGGTTGGGGTCTTACTTCAGCAGGGTCTCCCTTTGGAGTCTCTTCTCAAAGCCATTAGCACCTTCAGGGGTGTTCCTGGTCGGATGGAACGGGTTGTTGTGGACGCAGAGGAGAGAGATCTGCCCACGGTCTTGGTGGATTACGCCCACACTCCTGATGGTTTAAGCAGTGCACTGAAGGCGTGTCGCCCCTTCGCGGACGGCAAACTGATTTGTGTGTTCGGTTGTGGTGGTGATAGGGATCGAGGCAAGCGTCCACAGATGGCTGCGATTGCGGCAGAGATTGCTGATTGTGTGGTGGTGACCTCTGATAATCCACGCACGGAAGATCCTCAACAAATCCTGGATGATGTTGTGAAGGGGATTCCTAGCAGTACTAATTTCGTTGTGACAATGGATCGCGCTGAAGCCATTTCTGGTGCGATTCAAGGCGCAGGGTCTCAAGATCTTGTTCTCATTGCTGGAAAGGGGCATGAGGATTATCAAATTCTGGGGACCCAAAAAGTTCATTTTGATGACCGTGAACAGGCTTTGAAGGCTCTGAATGACAAGCTCACTTAATAAATTCCTTACTTGTATAAGGATAAAAAGCTCCTCCAAAAAATTGAGAATATCTATAGCTGTGTTGTTCTTTTGCTGCTCTAACTGCCTTGTTTTGATCTCTGCAGGGGCTTAATCATGAGCATGTCAGCTCTTCCAGAGCAGCCACCAATCGCCTGAGTTCATTTGCTTCGGTGGTGATGTGGGTACAGGCTCTTAGGCAGATGGGCTCTTCCAAGTTGCGGATCCAAATTCCTTTGCTGCCGAGAATTTGAACGATCTCAGCTGGAGTTCGCCCAGATTGATTGTTGAGTTGGAAGCTCACCAAGCCTGCGGGTGGTTCCCCTTCGAGCAAGGGAGTGGTTCCAGAATGCTCATTCAGTTCTCTCCAGAGTTCACTGCTCAAGGATTGGATGGTTTGGAGACGCTCTTGCTCGTTTCCCTCTTTTGCTATCAAGCTCAATGATTGACGAAGCCCTGCCATGAGTGGCACACAGCTCGTCGCGATTTCAAAGCGTCGGCTGTCGTGGTGAAAGGGGTCTGGATCATTGATGACGGCACGTGTTTCATCGCGCAGGCTGCGCCATCCAATCAGAGTTGGGTTGGCTTGATTGAGGATTCTTTCTGACAAGGCCACGCCTCCAAGTCCCTCGGGTCCGCAGGCCCATTTGTGCCCAGTAAATGCATAAATATCAGCCGCCTGCGCTGCTGCTTCCACAGGAACTTGACCCATGCTTTGGGCTGCATCCACGAGCAGAAATGGTTGCTGAGGATGGTGACGAAGCAGGTCTGCCACCGCAGGGATTGGCATCAGCTGTCCGGTGTTCCAAAGCAGATGGGATAGCACCACCACTTTGGTGCGTGGTTGTAGAGAGTCCTCTAAGGCTTGAAGGACTCCTGCATCGGTGTTGTGTTGCCCCTCAAGTCCTTGCCTGAATTGTTGAACAGGAAGGTTGTCAACCTCCAGGTGCTCTCGTCTGGCAAGTTCATGGCACGCGGCGACGACTCCTGGGTGCTCACAATCACTGATTAAGAGTCGATCACCGGCTTTGAAGGGAAGTCCCCAAAGCGGTAGAACGCAGCCGCTGGTTACGTTTTCGGTGAGTGCGAGGCGATGGGGTGCCACACCGCATAAACGACCGAGCAACGCACGAGTTTTGTTGGTTTCCGCGCTGATATACGGCCATACATCCGTTGTGAAGGGTCCCAGTTCTTGGATGCGCTGCCAGCTTGTGGTCATGGCCTCCAACGAAGACGATGGCAACGGGCCCTGACCGCCGTAGTTGAAGTAAGTCTTGTTGGTCAGTGCAGGACAGAGATCGCGGAGATTATTCCTGTTTGCGTGGGTCAAGGTGATCTTCCGTGAGGTTTCTGGCTTCATCGTCAAAACACTTGGTAGCTACCAAATGCAGCGTGGTGTGCCTTGTGATGGTCAATCTCACGTTGGCAAAAAAAAGTAGTAAGAGCCAGGCTTATGGCTTGTCCCAGATGACAAATCCCCCAACCCCGGATGAATTCTTACAAATAAGGAGATGCTGGGGCTGGAGTGAGAACGGCGGCAAGCTCGCCTTCGGTGAGCATTATGAGCAGGTAAAGAATCGCAAAATGACTCGCCAGTTTTTGCATCACATCATCCTTAGTTGTTGCCGCTGGATTGCCTTTAAGGGCAATCCAAAAATTATTAGCAAGCTTTTCAGCCTGAATCAGTAGATGGTCGTTGAATTATGCCTAATTCACTCATTCACGATCAGTCTCTGTCACAAGCTAAACGTGTTATTTATATCCAATGTGAATAGGAGTTTGGTGAGCTGACGGCAGCAAGTTAGGACTAGTTACTGTTGATTGTCGCAATGCGATGAGCCGGGATCAAAACAGGAGATATACTGTTGCCCCAGACACCGCGTACTGCGCTGGTGGCTTTTACCTCGCTGAAGGTGCTCAAGCATGATGAACCCCTACGTCTTGTATCTGTTCACCCTGCCCGTTGATGAGCCTGAGACCTGTTCAAAGGTGAGAGATTTTGTCTTAACGCTTACGAAGGCACAGCAGGCAACTATTGAGTATGTGGCACTACGTACTGACGATGGAAAGCTCACAGAGCTTGCTCAAAAGTTGAATGTTGATAGTGCCCCGACGTTGGTTGTTACGCACGAAAGCGTTTCTTGTGAGCTTGATGCTGATGGTGATGAAGATTGTGACTATGTAGAAAAACCAGTTGAACGCTTCGTTGGAGTCCAAGCAATCACGGAGCACCTTGAAGTGACGATTGAAAGCTATACATATGCAAATCCACCTGAATAATCCACAACAGCATCATTGATGTCATCAGGTCATTCATCTGATCGGTAACACGATACGTAAACGGGCCTGATGATGCCATCTCTAGTTTCACAAGTTTAAAAACAGCAGAACATGATGTGGTTTTGCATATTGTTCCTGGAATCATTTGTTGTGTGCAGTTATTTTCCAAAGAGTTTCCGTCTGGTCAACGCGCAACGGCTGAGGTAGCCCTCTTTTTGCGCGAAGGATTCGCTGCTCCCAATGAATCCTCAGTGAGTGGCTTGAGTGAGAGCTAGGAGAAGAAGACTAGTCATTGATGCGGCTCCAGCCACAAACCAACCAAGTCGCGTGCGATTTACGGCCGGTAGTTCTTCTCGGAAGACGGCCATGAGCAATCCCCCTCCAAGATATGCCGTGGCGATGGCGAGATGGAGGTCAGCCACTGGGTGGAGGAGTGCTGCATGCAAAAGCCCCAGGGCCAGGGCAGCTGTTCCCAACCAGCGCATACGTGTTCGGAAGATTGCGGGATGCTGGGCGGCCATGGTCCGATCGGCTAGGAGGACATGGGCGCTAATGGCGATGGTGAACAAGATTCCATAGGCCAAGCCGGTGCTGATCAGGGAGGGAAGGGAATAGGCATAGAGATAGCTGATCGCTGCGAAATGAAGAGTGTGCAGTGATCCCGCAATCCTTCCAGCCGGTCGCTCATGGGTCGCGAGCACATCAGTGCTGTACGTCACGATGATTCCAGCTAGAGCGATGAGAAATAGCAATGCTTCTGTGATTGGGGTAGGGGCGAAACTTTCCATCCCAGGGGCTTCCGATAAGGCTTGGCCATGACTGGCCAGTTCTGGCAATAAATGCACAAATACATAGGCAATTCCCGCCCCACCTCCAAAGGAGGCCCAGCGCATCTGCTCTCGATCAGGTCGATTTGCCACCTTATCTGCCAGCCAATGCGCAGAGGCGATCGCTATTACGCACAGAATGGAAGAGATCCAGAGCATCGCGATTAACCTCTGATTACTGATGCAGTGTGGCTGATCCGATGAACCTGCACAATCTTCCTGGTGCTATGGATCAACTCCATGGATATAAAGATTTTGACTAAGAGTAGATTGAATTTAGATGAATGTAATCAATCTGGCGCCATTAAGGCCCTAGCTAAGTTGGTTGAAGTTAGTTGCAGATTTAACATTCTTGAAGCACTGGGCTAAGACGGTGTTGCCATTCTCAATTAATTTTAAACCAGTAGATTTGTTATAAAATATTTAATTACTAGCCAAGTTTGAATCGTAAATGATTTACTGCAATCTTTGAATAATTATCAGTAGGCTATTGCTTAATCGACTTGCTTGGAAAAGATATAAGCATGCTTAAGTATTTTATATGGTTATGACTATTGAACCAAAAAAATTGCTAATCGTCTTTAAATTAAGCGATTGATTCAAAGCACTTGGACAACTTCGCTCACTTCAGGAATCGATTCGCGCATCTTGCGTTCGATCCCCATTTTTAAAGTCATCGTGCTGCTGGGGCAGCTTCCGCAGGCGCCTTGCAAGCGAACTTTCACAATCGGGCCATCGATCTCCACCACTTCCACGTTGCCACCATCTGCCATCAGGAAGGGGCGCAGTTCATCGAGCACCTTTTCCACGTTCTCGTTTGTGAGGGCCATGGTCTCGGTGCTCATCGCTCGATTTTCGAATTGATCTGATTGTAGGCATTTTGCAGGCGCTCGGCCTCATAGCCTGTTGGCAGCAGATCTGTTCGCCCCTTGGACCGCTACGACGTTGTGCTCGTGGGTGCTGGGATCATGAGTGCCACCCTGGCAACCCTCCTGCACGAACTCGATCCTGAGTTGCGGTTGTTGGTTGTGGAACGCTTAGAGGCACCAGCTTTAGAAAGCAGTGCTGCGGGAAATAACGCTGGTACGGGCCACGCCGCCAACTGTGAGCTCAATTACACGCCTCTTCTGGCTGATGGCACGGTTTCAACTGAGAAGCCGCTGGCGATCAATGCCAGCTTTGAGTGCAGCCTCGAGTTTTGGTCGTCCTTGTGTGAGCGGGGTTGTTTAGATCCTTCATGGTTCATCCATCGTGTGCCACACATCAGTTTTGTGTGGGGTGAGGGAGATGTGGCCTACCTGCGCCAGCGTTACGAGCAGATGAAAGCACTTCCTGCTTTTGCGGCGATGGAGTGGAGTCGTGACGAGGGTGAGCTGGCGTCGTGGATTCCGCTCGTGATGGCTGGGCGTGATCCTCAAATGGCCGTTGCGGCAACCAGGATTGAGCGCGGTACAGACGTGGATTTCGGGGCTCTGTCTCGCTCCTTGTTTGTTCCCCTGCAAGCATCGGGGGCCCTTGATCTGGTGTTCGGCACTGCGGTCTCTGATCTCAATCGATGCGCAGAGGGGTGGGAGCTGCAATTGCGCGGCCCCTCCGGACGCCGTGTCGTGACAACGCCCTTTGTGTTCCTCGGAGCCGGTGGTGGCGCCCTACCTCTCCTCCAGCGTTCGCGTATTCCTGAAGCGGCTGCTTATGCCGGTTTCCCGGTGAGCGGGCAATGGCTGGTTTGTAATGACCCGGATTTATCGGAGCATCACTTCGCCAAGGTGTATGGCAAAGCCAAGGTGGGGGCTCCGCCGATGTCTGTGCCCCACCTCGACTCCCGTTGGATTGATGGCCGTCGCTCCCTGTTATTTGGGCCCTATGCCGGTTTCAGCAGCAAGTTTTTGAAGCAGGGGTCGTTGCTGGACCTTCCTCGCTCCGTGCGCTCTTCCAATGTTTTGCCGATGCTTCAGGTGGGGGTAAACAACATTCCCCTGGTTCGGTATCTCATCAATCAACTGCGCCAGAGCAGCGACGATCGGATGGAGGCCTTAAAAGCTTTCCTTCCCACCGCTCGCGCGGACGATTGGACCTTGTCGGTGGCGGGTCAGCGCGTTCAGATCATCAAACGCACCCCCGCTGGAGGTCGTTTGCAATTGGGTACGGAAGTGGTGGCCTCCGCCGATGGGTCGTTGGCTGCATTGCTTGGTGCGTCTCCGGGGGCGAGCACCTCGGTCACGATCATGTTGGAAATTCTTCAACGCTGTTTTCCGGATCGATTGGCTTCCCAGGCGTGGCAGCAGCGATTACAAGCGTTATTGCCGAGTTATGGCCAAGATCTCAATGCGGATGGGGAGCTTCTTAAACGTACGCGCGAACGGAATGATGCTCTCTTGGGGCTCGGCGAAACTGATCAGACAAGGTAAGGATTTGAGCCGGCCTTGGAAGCATCGATTAGTCGTTGATTAGCCAGCGTGAGATGTTTGGCCTGTGAGATTCACTGTGATGACTCCTGCCGTGATTAAGGCAATCCCTACCAGTTGCCCAGGAGTTGGGATTTGCCTGTAAGCAAGGATCCCGACGATCATGATTGCCACGATGCCAATTCCACTCCAGAGGGCATAAGTAATGCCCAGTGGAATGGATTGAACAACGCGTGACAGCAATAGCATTGAGGTGCTGTAAGCAGCGAGCACCACCAATGATGGGATAGGACGACTGAAGCCTTCGGATAAACGCAAGCAGGATGTTCCAATGACCTCCGCTGCTATCGCTAGGATAAGTTGAAGCCAAGTACCAGTCATTACCGTTAGGGCTTATTGTTTGCAGCAATATAATCTTTATCTATCTGTAAATAGTTGCCTGTAGTGCGAGTCGACAATGATTCCATCCACTCTGATTCAAGGCCTAGAGAGATTGTGTTGACCTTAAGAGCAGTTGCACGAGAATTGTTTAAATTGGAATAGTAATCAACAGTTGAGGCAAAATCTCGGGCCTGCCAACGTCCACCTACTCTGTTGCTTGAAGGTTCGCCATCTGATAGAAAATAAAGTGTATCTGTCCCAGATAATTCAAAAACTTTGTCGAGACCGTCCCAAGGATTAGTTCCACCCCAACGATAAACCTCTTCTTCATTATCAAGGGTATTCACAAATGCAATTGCAGAATCTCTATTCCCAATATCCCCAAGTTTCACGGGCCCATTTTTAGACTCACTCCAACCACGGTGGTTCACATAACCAGGTGTGCTAAAAGATTCAAGAGTGATACGCGTGTCGTCTGGTAAATCACTTAGTAGGGCGATTAATTCGTGCTGCAAAGACTCCATCCGCGTCAAGGAGCAATTTTTTCTGGACCAATAGTAATAAGATCCGCTCCAGAAGATGCGCCAATTTCCTTGGCTACCACCCCATAGGATGCAAGCACTCATTGATCCAGATCCATCCACCAAGAAATTCATTTTTTTACTGCTCACATTTTTAAAATAAGCACCATTGAGTACGCCGCTGTTTTCACCGTTGCTGTCAAGCCGTTTATCTGCTCGCGCATAAGCTGCAAAATAAAGTGGTTGACGAGTTATCGAACGTTTTACATCTTGCATTTCTAAATAACTTGTTTCCCCATCTTTCGTATCATTGTTAGGATCGATAAACCTAACAAGTTTGCGATTCACGTCTGTCATTAGACGCAATGCTGGCTCCATGTATTGACGCTGTGGTGTTTTATCATCGGTGAAATCAATATTCAAGCTGTTAACGATTTCATTCAAGCTTGTCGTCGTGTTGCCATCTAAACCTTTAGGTGCATCACATCTACCCTTCTCGTCTGTGCAGGGCATAACCCCAATCTCTTCGACAACTGGAGCAAAAAGCAAATCCTCAGTTTCGCTATAGCGACCATCAGCCTTCAACGGAGTGCCACAACGTTTCAAGCTATAACCTCTTCCATTACTATTAACTCCCAATCCATAAATCACTGGCTGGGTGAGATCAGACATTTTCAAGCCAAACAATGGCTTGAATGCAGTGGACTTTGATGCTGCAAGATTTTTGCAGCTCAGTAATGTTTTTTGGTAAATACCTGTGGCGAGATCAGTGTGCTCCATTTCTTTGGAGACTGGGCTTGAGCTGTTGACTAAAATATGGAGACTGCGTTCAACTTCTGACCGAAGCAAACGTGTCCCGTTAGTTGTATTTTGTCTTAAATTAGCTTTGTTTTTACTGCTATCAATAATCGTTTCAGTTGATCGAAGTGCAACTGCTGACGCTCCAATGATGATCGTTCCGGCACTTAATGCTACGAGAGTCTCAGTTAAGCCAAAGCCGAAGGCAGGTTTGTTGGAAACTCCTTTTTTGATTATTGACTTCATGCTTAGATCACCTTAAAGAACGAAGAGCGTATGGAGCTAGTGCTCCTTTTCTGTCGCTTGCTCTCATTTTAGACCTAACGCTAGTCAGATGCCATGATTGATAAACAAAAGCTGTGGAAGCTTTATATCTCTCTTCATGGTCTATTTTCTTTAGACCCGATTGCATTCTTCAGAGACTATCTCCCACTGTCCGCTTTTAATTACACCCGTAGAAGACAACTCAACGCATAGTGTCGGCAATGGCCTTGTTGGATCCATATCCCAGCTTGTTGATCGAAAAAGTAAAGTTAGAGGTTTTTGTGTAGAACTTGTGCCTGGTGGGGAGAGGCTATAGGTTGAACTGGAAACAGCAATTTCTACTTTTTTTGAGGCTGGTGTTCCTTCTAGAACAAGATAGCGATATGGCTTATCCCAATATGAATAAGCTTTGTTGCTCCAGCAGTTAGCATCGTCGTCACAACAATGCAGCCGGGAATTTCGTTGTAATGTTGTTAACTTGCTTAATTCTAAGATTTCTTCTGGTGAGCCAAATGTACCACCAGTATTATAGTTAAAAGACGAATTAAATGCTATATCACAGCTGGTGCCATCAGTGCCCTGGCGTGCTCTCAAGCTATATAGTCCTGATATGTATTGCTGTTTGTACTCTTCTACGGCGGCTTGATTCATTTGTCTGCTAAATCTCGGGATTGCCCATGTAAGGGTTATACCCGCTAATGCCATGACGACGAGAAGCTCTAAAAGTGTGAAGCCCTTAGGAACAAGCTTTTTCAATTTTTTGGTTTAAACGCCACACATGTAATGGAAGTTAGGATAGAGTTTGAGGACTCTTGATTCACTGTCGATATCATTTTCGGGTGCTTTAAATTGATAGGAAATAATGGTTAGAATAGGTGACTGCTGGCTTTTCATTGTTCGTTTGAGTACTGATTCTCCTGATCTATTTTGTATCGATGGAGGCGGTACATAATAACCTGTTCCCGAGTTATTCAGTTCATTCATGAGGTAGCTGCCAGGGTTGTTGCAAGCTATCTCTTTGTCCGAAATATCTACAAGCTTAAGTCGTGAATCGGCCTGTTGCAGAAGCTGAATATTATTGCTAATTGCCGCTTCTATCTTTTGGCGATCGGCCTGCTGACTGCTTGAAGTAATTGCACTAATATTCATGCGTGCAACGGCGACTAGTGCCATTGATAGGATTGCTCCAGCGATAATAGTTTCAATTAGGGTGAAGCCCTTTTCTTGAATCTGTTCATTACAATCATTGTGTTTTCTATTGGCCAATTTATTCATAATTTTAATTAGAACCTCTTGAAAGTGTCATAACCGCTTCCACGAATTGTTCTGCTTGTGCTGCGACCAAAGCCTTGGAAGTTCTTGTCTTCCCATTTCCACAAATCATAGGCTGATGCAAATAGATTTTGCGGAACGCTTATGGACAGCTTGTTGTCTTCGGCACACAAGTTTTGCGCCCAAATTGCTCCATTCAGTTCTACATTACTTGTGAATTTTAGGGTGCCCTGGCTTAGATTTATGAATGCATGCGGAATACTATTGCCACCAATTTCTAGCGGATATGTTGCATTCGCACAGTTCTGAGAGATCGTATTATTATCACTCATGATTATGAGCCTTTCGGGTTGTTTGTTGCATTGTTTTTTGCCTTGATCTACACCACAAATGATGGAGCCATCCGCAAGATTAAATAACCCCTGTGATCCACGTGTATTGACCTGACCTTCTTTGGGTTTGACGAGGTGAAGAATGACAGGTCTTTTGTCATTTTCTACATATAAGTTTGTTTTTGTTAGATCTAGGTGTTCAATATAGATATGGCAATCTCCGAGTTTATTTGGACAGAATTCATCTTGAGTAAATACGATGTCTGATTCTATATAGGGGTAGCTATAGCTTGCCTTAATTGTTTTATTGTTGACGATGGGACTTGATCCATCATCAAGCCTTTCGCATATTTTAAAGTATCTCCCGGCCCAAATCACTCCTCGAGCGTCATAACATACTGATTGTCTGTAGTCTTTACCACCAGGCCATGAGTTTTTGTCATCAATTCTCCAGATGCGTTTTTTCCCAGATGTGCCCGCTCTTTTGTCGATATTTCCATTGTTTGTAAACAACTGCTGTGTATTGTCTGATGTCAGCGGTTGATTTGTGACAGGCCATATACGTTTAATGAGTTTTAGGCTTGTGCTTTTTGATATTCTGCTCAATATATTTGCCGTGCCACAGCTATTGGCGATTGATTCTTTTTGTGATTCATCGATCTGCCAACCTATCAAGCCATCTCCTTGTATGTTTGTTTCACCTAGTCGTAAGTCTTTTGCGAATAAAGCAGACCAATCTTTTGGATTTTTTTTGAGTACTGCTGATTGTACATACAGTGATCGTTCTAGTCTTGCTCTTGCAAGGAATGTACCCGATGGCATCTTATCTTTCTTGGCAAAACCTTCAACAATGAACGTAGCTTGTCCATTATCTAGATTATTTGATTTGCTTGGGTTAAGGTAACTTCGAAGTCTGTATGATGAGCGGAGATTTCCCTTTTCTGATCCTTCCACTCTAATGCTATTAGGGGCAGATGTTTGTTCGGGTACTTCGTGTGTAGGCCATTTGGATTGGTCGCCTCCTGGATGAGCTGGTAGACCTCGGCTTGTGTCCGTGCAGACTTCAGAAAAGATCGGGCTCTTTGGCGTATTAATTAATTCCCATGAGAAACCATTGTTGGGTTCATTTTCGTTTTCTCTATTTGCTAGGCCAAGTAAGTATCCACGGTACAAGCCTTCCTTGTCATTATTGAGTTCACTAAGAATATGGTTGAGGCCATTATTTGCGGCTACTTCTGCAATCTGCATGTAGCTCTCTGATGCTGCCAGCTTTCGAGCTGTTAGTTGCCTTACGATTAGGCCAGTTGTTCCTAAAAGTAAAGTCATACCTAGAAGCATTGTTGTTACTAAAGCAATTCCACTGTCTTCATTCTTTTCTTGCCTTATTTTCTTGTAAGCAAGTGGTTTGTTTGGGTTTTTTTGGGTCTTTGCTTTTTTCATGTTTATTGCTCACTTCGTAAGCATGTAAGAGTTCCTATGCTTGCTGCAGTTTTTGAATTGCCTTTTTTGAGATCACTTGCCCCTGTTTGCAGATCCATGCATGCAACTATGTTGTAATTGAGAGATCGACTATCTGTTGCGACTGCTTCAATTGTATATAAGTTGTTTTGTTGCTCAGCCCGCACTTTGTAGCAATTCTGATTTGCTTTGCCATTCGCTTCTCTACAGTTGCTGTTGGCAAGTGTGAGCCATGTAAATGATTCCTGCGTGTTAGCAGGCCCGCTTGGTGTCATTATTGCTGATACTTCATTTATATTCTTCCAACCTTTGGGGTGGATTCCATTCTCATCTACATAGCTAACAATTGCATTCTGTAATTGAGTAACAATAGTAGTTGCCTCGTTTTGCCTTGCCTTTTGGAAATGCTTCAAATAATTTGGCAGTGCTATTGAACTTAAGATACCTATAATTACAATTGTTATGATTAATTCAGTAATGGTGAATCCGTCGCTGTGATTTATTTCTGCCACCACTGAACTCAATGCCTGAGTTCCTATGCTTTTTGCTTTTGTTTTTTTCATGCTGGGTTGGCTCCAGTCGATGTACTTAGCGCATTCCAGGAATTCTAGTCTCGGTCCCATTATCGCTTGACTTGCCTTTTGTTATCAAAAAACCATTTTTTCAATCTTAGTCTGATTGGCCCTATTTGCCCGGGGTTTTCCTACGGGCCCTGGGCTTTTAGGAGTTGGGGCCTGGGCTGAGGGAGTGCGTCGATTCTTGTCGTGACCCTTTTGTCGCAGTAAGCCCAACCCATTCAGTTGCTTTGAGCCCCCTTCTAGATTGGTAGCGTCAGCCCACTCATGTTCGAGCTGGGATTTTGCCGATCGCATGACCGACGCTCCCGTTTCCAGGATCCGCAATTTCTGCATCATTGCCCATATCGACCACGGCAAGTCGACGTTGGCTGACCGTTTGCTGCAAGACACCGGGCACGGTGGCCAATCGGGACATGCAGGAGCAGTTCCTCGACAACATGGAGCTGGAGCGGGAACGAGGGATCACGATCAAGCTCCAAGCCGCCCGCATGAATTACAAAGCGGCGGATGGAGAGGAGTATGTGCTCAACCTCATCGATACGCCAGGGCATGTTGACTTCTCCTATGAGGTGAGCCGCAGTCTTCAGGCCTGTGAAGGGGCCTTGCTCGTCGTGGATGCAAGCCAGGGCGTAGAGGCTCAGACCCTGGCCAACGTCTATATGGCACTGGAGAACGATCTCGAGATCATTCCGGTGCTCAACAAGATTGATTTGCCGGGTGCGGATCCGGATCGGATCAAGGAGGAGATCGAGGCCATCATCGGCTTGGATTGCTCGAATGCGATCCCTTGCTCGGCCAAGACAGGTATGGGAGTTCCAGAAATCCTCCAAACGGTGGTGGATCGCGTTCCACCACCTGCCGACACGGTGAAAGAGCCCACTAAAGCTCTGATTTTTGATTCCTATTACGACCCTTATCGCGGGGTGATTGTTTACTTCCGCGTGATGAGCGGCAGTATTAGTCGCAAAGACAAGGTGTTGCTCATGGCGAGCAACAAAACCTATGAACTCGATGAAGTCGGGATCATGGCCCCGGATGAGCAACAGGTGGATCAGCTCCATGCAGGAGAGGTGGGTTATCTCGCGGCATCGATCAAGGCCGTGGCTGATGCTCGGGTGGGCGACACAATCACATTGGCGAATGAACCGGCTGATGCAGCGCTCCCTGGTTATGCGGAAGCAAAACCGATGGTGTTTTGCGGCCTGTTTCCTACGGAAGCTGACCAATACCCGGATTTACGAGAAGCCCTGCACAAATTGCAGCTTTCTGATGCAGCGCTGAAATTTGAACCGGAAACCAGCAGTGCGATGGGCTTTGGATTCCGTTGCGGATTCCTTGGTTTGTTGCACATGGAGATTGTGCAGGAGCGCTTGGAGCGTGAATACAACCTCGACCTGATTGTTACTGCTCCATCGGTGATTTACAACGTTAATCTCACGAATGGAGAGCAACTTCTAGTAGATAACCCGGCCACACTTCCGGACCCACAGCAGCGTGAATCGATTGAGGAGCCCTATGTGCGAATGGAGATCTATGCGCCGAATGAATTCAATGGAGCGTTGATGGGCTTGTGCCAGGAGCGTAGGGGTGAGTATCTTGATATGAAATACATCACCAAAGAAAGGGTGACCCTGATTTATGAATTGCCCTTGGCAGAAGTTGTCACTGATTTCTTTGATCAAATGAAGACACGCACTCAGGGATATGCCTCGATGGAGTATCACCTGATTGGGTATCGCAGGAACGAACTTGTGCGCTTGGATGTGTTGATCAATGCCGAACGAGCGGATCCTCTTACCACGATTGTGCACCGTGATAAGGCCTACAACGTGGGAAAGGGTTTAGTTGAAAAGCTCAAGGAATTAATTCCTCGCCAGCAATTTAAGATTCCCTTGCAGGCTTCCATCGGCAGCCGAATTATTGCGAGTACGAGCATTAGCGCGATCCGTAAGGATGTGCTTGCGAAGTGCTATGGCGGTGATATTTCCAGGAAGAAGAAACTTCTTAAGAAACAGGCAAAAGGGAAGAAACGGATGAAGGCAATGGGTAAGGTGGATGTCCCTCAAGAAGCCTTTATGGCAGTGTTGAAATTAAATCAGACGCCTTAGCTTGATTTAACTAGAGAACGTTGGCATCATGCTGTTCAAGCTCGAAGCTTCGAGGCAGTTAATTAATTTATTGTTCATAAAACTCTCAACAAATAATTAGCTAAAGCTCATTAGCGCTAAACGATAACTCAATTTATTTTTTCGCTTTCTGTTCGCCCTGCAAAAACCCAGTGGGGGAGACCACTGGGTTTTTGATTCTCGATTAGCTGCAATCTGCTGCCGCTGCTTTTGGTGTTCCGGATGTAACGGTCTTATACGTCAAATCTCTCTTTCCAGTATCCGCATCAACGCACGCATTCGCATCATATTTACCGGCTATGTCTGAGCCAACCTTTCCAATGATATCAAGGCCATATTTTGGTGCTGTAAGTCCAGCATCTGTAAAATTACAGTATTTAGAATTTGTGTTATTAGTTGTTATTTCTGAAGCCAGAAGTGCTGCTGCGTCTGCTGAGCTTGAGAAGTGTTCTGCGGCTACTTGTCCCATAATAGCGCCTGCTTTTGTGTTGCATTCAGTTGCTTTTGCTTTGACGCTTTGGCCTAGGAAGTTTGGTAATGCTACCGCAGATAAGACTCCCACAATTACAATCACAATCATCAGTTCCACTAAAGTGAAGCCTTTCTCCACAAGATTGCGTCCTTTTTTGCGATTCAGAATGGCAAGTTGAAGTCGGCTGTTCATTGCGGACATGACCATTAGAGCTAGTGCACCATAGGTGCTGATCTAATCATCTTTCCAGAATTTGCTCAGTTTTGACAGTGATATTTCTAAGAATTTGTTAAGAATATTCCACGCGTTTGGTTTGTCGGCTTAGAAGGCGCTCTCTGTCTTTGCTGCGTCAGTGGCTTGATTGCAGGAGTGTGCTGTTGCTCATGGCTAGTAACTGCCTTCGTGCTGTTGCCAGTGCCAAGCTTGATGCTGTTCAGCGACGCAATGGGCGCCTTTGGTTAGGAAGCCTTACGTAGGTCCTTGACCCGAATCGCCGGCAGCAGCTTTGGCTTGTCTGATGAGGGACCTGTCTTCAGCTTGCTTTCAAGCGTGAGTCTCCGTTGTTGTTGATTGTGATGGCTCGTTTGTCAGTTCTACTAACAGCCTGCTCTCTCGGTTGCCGTTTTGGAGTGGATTTGTGAACCCTTTTACTTACTTCCAAGGTATATGGGTTCAACTTGGGCCAGATTTTCTCGCTGAACACCTCGTTGATTTCGAGATCTAGTACCTTGAGTTGCAATCTAATGGCCAGTGCCTAGTTGAAAAGCTCAAGGAATTGATTCCTCGCCAGCAATTCAAAATTCTCTTGCAGGCTTCGATTGGCAGCCGTATTATTGCCAGTACGAGTATCAGTGCGATCCGTAAGGATGTGTTGGCGAAGTGCTATGGCGGTGATATCTCGCGGAAGAAGAAACTGTTGAAGAAACAGGCGAAGGGTAAGAAGCGAATGAAGGCGATGGGCAAGGTGGATGTGCCCCAAGAAGCCTTTATGGTGGTGCTTAAGTTAAATCGAACTCCTTGACTAAAGCATTTTACCGCTACCTGAGAAAGGTAATTTGTTTAAATTTATTTATCTAATTTTTCAATATTCATCGAATCAAGTATTATGGGGACTTACTTGTGTTTTCATTAATTTAGCTTTTTGCGCATATTTGGCTATGGGTTAAGTCTTATGCGTTTTGAATGTCGCCTAGATGCTGTGACTAGAGATGTCTGTTGGGCTTTGGCTCACGATCTCTTGCGTGACAGGCAAGCGCATTAAGCCGCTATGCTACACAGTCAGTAAAACAATCCTACCCGATAGGGCAGGACAGTGTGTTATTTAAAGACTTTGGAGTATGTTACTTCTTCGTCTTGCCAATCGTCAGGATGTAGATAAGGATTAGTGGTTCTAGCAGCTAATCATAAAATAACGATGAGCTTGTAGTTTGCTGCGTGTGAACTCTAGACATTCATCAGAGTGTTGGTAAGAGAGTTCCCTCAGGTAGTTGAGGTACCTCTCATAAGTTGTTTCATCAGTAATCTGGATGTTGACCGAAGCTGTAGTTAGACATGTCATAAGAGCCAGTCATCAGGATGAGACGCTAGATAACGTGCTTTGACCAAGCAGCAGATGGGATGCAAGCTCCAGCTAGGCCTGCTACATTAAGTGTGCGTTATAGCCAGGTGACACCCCAATGTATCATTAGGAGGGCACTCAACGTGAGAAACCGTAGGAGTGTGCGTAAAGCGAAATCCCTAGGATTTGTATCAGCATTAGAGCTATTATTAGGCAGTAAGTCGAAATGAACGAGTTACAGTTTGAAGAAACGATTCGTCACCACGGTCACATGTAATCGTGTAAGCAGGTCAGGTGTATCTAGATCACTAGCAGCTCAGGAACATCTCAAGTACTGAGGAGTCAGTGCCTTCGTTAGCGGCTGCATAAGACACAGCAGCTGATTCAGCAACACCGAAGTTAGTGCTCGTTTTGTGCAATCACAGGAGCTAAGGACATATGCATCAGCATGGGGGAAGCACCCCCGCGATTAGATAGTCCGACCATTGTAGAGACTATGTTCATTATCAGACTTCAGTAAGCAGCAACTCAGCAGGTACTGGATCCAGCAACCATGGTTGCACTGAGTTGCACGTGTGATCAGAAGTGAACCAAGGCGAGCGTCTGCACAGCCCAGCAACGGTGGTTGCATACTGCATTCAAGGTTACCGGGAGTCATCACAGTCGTTTCAGGATCGCACCAGAGATGAGTCAATGAGCACTCTTTAGCTGCGTTAGTAGAGTTGCGATTGCTGCAGTGATCTTTAGCTCGTCTTGTGCCTTCGTCAGCTGAGGAAGACCTACAGCAGATAGGACACCAACGATTGCAACAACAACCATCAGTTCAATCAAAGTAAAGCCGTTAGCTTTGTTGCCTTTGGCAAGTTCTTGGAAAGGATTGATTGGAATTGAGTGTTCATCGTTCTCTTCTCTTTATTAGTGTTTGGCAGCTTGTGTGCCTGCCCATTAATCATCTCTCTTGTTTGTCTGTGGTGGCTAAGTAATTCCCAATAGCTTCCTGAGAAAATTCTTAGAGGCTGTTTGCTTCAGCATCGCTCGTTTCATGACACTCGCTTTCTTCACCCAAGTCGCTGTTCTCTTCGAGCTGAAGGTTCTAGAATTGATTCTAGCTAGTCCTTTCGCTGGGTTTGATGATCTGAGGAAGACGTCTCACTTTTCTTGAACGAAGCCCATGCGAATGGGGAACGCTTCATCCAGCAGTGTTTGAACCCTTTGAGTTGTTCGTTGGTTTGTCGGCCCCGATCCCAGGCTGGATTTGTGTTGCCCTTGGCGCTTACCGCTTCAGCGGTGTTGCTGTTGGGGAGTGCTTCGCTTCATACGCTCAGCCTGCAGAAGCGCTTGCGGATCCATGCCTCTAGTCAGAGAGAGCAAGGTGCTGATCAGTTGCGCTCTGCGGCGCAGGCTTTTGTTGTTGCTAGCCGTGGTCCTGAAGCCTGTTTGCTGCAGTGGTCATCGCTGGAATGGTCTGGTGGTGCTCAAGCTTGCTCAGGCTCTGATCCCTCCCAGCTGAGCGCTGGTGTGGTGGGCGAGATGCCTTGGTCGTTGCTCGATTGGCAGCCAAGTACTGAAAGCGGGCAGTTGCGATTGCAATTGGCGGACGGTCGAACTGGCAGTTTCCGTCTCGCGCTTGATCCTCTTGCCCCTGCGGTACTCGGTATCAGTGAGGTGCAGCTTCAGGCTCGAGTTCCTCAGCTGGAGGCTGAGTGATGAGCTTTGCTTGAAGTTGTGGTTTCATCTGTTGTGTTGGCCTCAAGCAGCAGTGCCGCCCTCGGAGTGTGGAATCAGGCTGCTACTGAAGTTCAACGCGCCACCCAGTTGGATGAGCTTGCTCTTCAGTTGGAGACGGCGCGGATCGCGACGGAGCGTTGGCTTCAGTCGGATGCGGCAGCGTCTGTCGTGATCGATTCCAGCTCGCCTGATTGCAGGTTTAACACTGAAGCCTTAGCAGGCAGCTGTTGCCGAGCGCTTGCCGCTTGGCTCTGAAGTGATCAGCCGCTGGAGTGCCGATCCGCAGGGCCTTGGCCATTGGCTCGAGCTCAGTGCGTCGTCTCAGCAAGCATCGCCTCCCTTGAAGAGGCGTTTGCTGTTGTCGCCTGCGGCCTATGGCCTCTGCCAGCAGGAAGAGGTGCGCGCATGAGCTTGATCGAGCAGCTGATCGTGGTGAGCTTGGTGGGGATGTTGGCGTCGATTCCGATCGTGACGGGAGGCAGCGACCGTGATCAACTCCAGCTCGATGCCAGTGCGCGCCGTTTGCAGGTTGGTTTGGCTCGGGCCCGCAGCATTGCTCGGCGGGAGCAGACTGCTTGCGGACTTTCCCTGAGTGAGGAAGGGTTCACGGCTCCCGATGAAGGGATCCTGCCGGCTTCTCTTCCTGCCTGTCCTGGGATTGGGATGGCGTTGCAGGAGGAATTCGAGCAGGGGCCGATTGTGTTGAGCACCAACTTGCCACCGGTGCTGCGCTTCACCGCCAACGGTTTGCTGCTGGATGGCGGGATTGCGGTGCTCAGCCATCAGCGCTTAGCGAAAGCGCGATGTTTGGTGGTGAGTTTGCCCTTGGGTGTGAGCCGGATCGGCTTCTATCAGCATCCCCTTCCCTCAAATGGAGGACGACTACTCAGTAGCCGTTGCCTGCCTGATGTCGCCTTGGGCTAAGCCGATGATCAAGCGAATTCACGAAACACGAGTTGAGAAAGGCTTCACGCTGATCGAACTGCTGCTGTCGCTCAGCCTCGGCAGCATGCTGTTTGTTGTCTTGCTGCAGCTGATCGGCGCTGATCTACGCCTTGGCAACAGCATGGCGAGTCGTTTGCGTGAATCAGCGCAGCAACGCCAAACCTTGGAGCTGATTCGAGGTGAGTTGGCGATTGGCTCCGGCTGGGAGGTTGATCCCACTCCGTCCCATCAATGGACCTGCGGCATGGCTGGCCGTCAGCCCGTTCTCGCCATTGGCCTGGATTCCAGGAACAGCCAGGCTTCGACTCAAACCATTGTTTACAGCGTGGGAGCTGCGCCTTCAGCGATTTGGCGCGGCCAGGTGTTGATGCGCTGCGGGCCTGCCTACGGACTCGATGGTGTGATCAGGCCAGAAGGGAAGGCTCAAAATCGCGTCTTGATTGATGGATTACCCAAGGAGGGTTTGGGGTTTCAAGCCCGCCAGGATGCTCACTCAAGAGTGCTTCATCTTGAGTTGGAGCAGGAATCGTTGGCTGGTTCAAGTCGGCTGCGCTCTGCTGCAGTGTTTTGAAGTTTTCCATATGGTTACTCGTCCAAAATGCCTTGATTGTGATTGTCACTTAGCGCTGATTTTGCCTTGTTACGTCAACGTCATCCTGCATCGATTGTTTCTGCTTGTTCAAACTTTTTCAGAGGCTGGTGCAGGCATAAACAGGAAGTAAGCCTCCACGCTCGCAGCGGCTAGCGCCAGGAAAAGATGGTCAATCCAGCCATTGCGCACTCCCATTCCCATGAAGGCAATCCAGGTGTTGATCACCACCATCACGCATAGAAAAATGCTCAGAATGAAGCCAGTGAATTGATTCAAATGCTTGCGCTGGATCCACAGGCTTGCCAGTAAGGGCAGCAGGATCAGGGTTGATGTGGCATGGAGGAGTTGCATGCTCAAATCACTATGTAAATGCGGAGTAATCGCAGCCCATAAATTCACAGGGATGAGCAAGGAGCAAAAAATTAAGTAAACGATCATCATGATTTTCCGCTTGAAGTTGTAAATGGTTTTGGCAGGATCACGGAGAAGCAACTGCCCTCTCCTTCTTTGCTTTGAACGCGAACTTCGCCGCCCATGGCAGACATCAGCAGGGCCACAACAGACAGCCCGAGCCCAGATCCGCTGCTTCCAGAGCTGTTTTTAGCCCGATGGAAGCGCTTGAAAATATGGGGTAGATCGCTTTCTGGAATGCCGATGCCTTCATCTGTTACATCGATGGCGATGCCATCTTGATGAACGTGAAGCAGCAGCCTAATTAGAGAGTTTTGCGCAGAGTATTTGGCGGCGTTATCGATTAAATCCAAAAGCACTTGTTGCAGGCGGCCAGGATCAGCGAGTGCCTCACTGGTTTCATCGTTAGGAATGTTGTTGCGAACTTCAATTCTGCGATCTGTGAGATTGCTTTTGCTTAGATCAGCAACTTTGTCCACCAAGCGCCCAAGATCGACTAGCTCTTGATTGAGTTGGAGTTGGCCGGAGTCACCGCGGGAGAGGTCGAGAAGATCGTCGAGCAGCATGCGCATGCGAATGCTTTCCTCTTCTGCTGTTTTCAGTCCGCGACGTTCGTCGTCGCTTAAGCCCTTGCTGCGCTTGATCGTGCGCTGCAGATACCCCTGAACGATGGTGAGTGGCGTTCGCAACTCATGGCTCACGGCACTCACAAATCGACGCTGATCATTCCAGGACAGGGCCAGGCGTTCCATCAATTCGGCATAGGTTCTGGCTAACTGGCGTACTTCCTTCGGTGCCGCGGTCATCTCTGGAATCGGATCTTGATTCAGGGTGTCGGCGGTAAGAGCTGCACTGCGCTCACTGAGTTGCAGCAGAGGCCTCACGATCCGCCTCACCATCACCGTGATCGTGACCAGGGAGAGCAACATCGATCCCACCCCGATCAAGATCATCCAACCCAAAAATTCGTTTTGGATGCGTCCTGCGTCTGTGGCTTTTGCGCTGCTCCAAAGTTTCTCCCCTGAGGGATAGGACCGACTCAGCAGCGTGAGGTAATCCTGCCCTTGAACATTGATGAGCCGGGTGTTCTGATCCTTCTTGTGAGCTTGCATGGTGGCTCGCATCATCTGCATCGGGATGGCGATATGGCCAAGCGTCGGCAGCACGAGGCGTCCATCCGCCAGCTCGATCCACAGGGTGGTTCGCACGCTGGAGTGATCGCGTAGCTCCCGACTCACTTCTGCCTGAATAGTGGGGCTCCAGTTTTTGGCTGAGTGCCCTTGCCCGAGTTGGTTCTGCGTCACCAGGTTGTTGCTCATGTGCTCCGCATTGGCCTGTAATTCCGCCTCCCCGTTGCGGATTTGATTGCGATTGCTGAGCCAAAGCCCTGTGGTGGTAGCCCCGGTGAATCCGATCAGCACTGCGGTGTAGGCGGCCAATTGGAGTTGGCCCTCAAGGCTCCCAAGAAGTTTTGATCGCCAGTTGGACCCAGATGCCACGAAATTGGTCCCCAGCGTCGATGCCTTGCTGACTTCGATTTTGGCAGCTGGACCAGGGAGAATGAAACCCTTGCGCTCGTCCTGTTGCCTTGAGTTTTGCGGTTTCGCCCTTAGGCATCGCACGTCCCAGCCTCTCGGCCCGCATGGCCCGCTGGGGTCTTGTGATTGTGGGGATCTACATCGCCGTTGCCCTGCTCACGCCTGTACTGATCAGCGTTGGCTTGCTTCCGGATCCCAATGCCGGTTTAGACAATGCGATCTATGCGGCACCGTCTCCGCAGCATTGGTGTGGCACCGACCGGCTCGGCCGCGATGTGTGTGTACGCACATTGCAGGGGAGTGGTGTGGCCCTTCAAGTGGTGTTGTTGGCGGTCGTTCTTGCCTTGGTGGTGGGAGTGCCGATTGGAATGTTGAGTGGCTACCTGGGGGGCGGTGTCGACCGGGTGCTGGTTTTGCTCATGGACACGCTTTACACCTTGCCGGTGTTGTTGCTGTCTGTGGTGTTGGCGTTCCTGCTGGGTCGAGGGATTCCGAACGCAGCAGCAGCGTTGTGTGTGGTGTACATCCCCCAGTACTTCCGGGTGGTGCGCAATCAAACGGCTCAGGTGAAATCGGAGCTGTTCGTGGAGGCAGCCCAAACCCTCGGAGCCGGTCCGATTTGGATTCTGCGGCGCTATCTGTTCCGCAATGTGATCACCTCCGTGCCAGTGCTGCTCACCTTGAATGCTGCCGATGCGGTGTTGGTGCTTGGAGGCTTGGGCTTTCTGGGCCTGGGCTTGCCAGAAACGGTGCCGGAATGGGGAAGCGATCTCAATCTGGCGCTTGCGGCAGTACCCACTGGCATCTGGTGGACCGCTCTCTATCCAGGTCTGGCGATGTTTGTGCTGGTGCTGGGTTTGTCGTTCCTAGGTGAAGGACTCGAGGCTTGGGTGAGCAGTACGGGTCGCGACGCGGCAAACTAAAAACAATCGATGTCTCACGCATGACGCTCTGGGCCACACTGATCTTGTTAGGCCTGATGACCTACTTGTGGTTGGCAGGGCGCAGCAATCCCGACGACGTGATTGGTCTCTTAGAGCAAATCCTGGCGATCACTCTCGGTTTGGTCGTGTTGTTTATGGGGCGCAGTTTGTTCTTAGAATTGCTTGTGTTGGTGTTTGCCTTACGTTTACCCGCCGCACGTCGCAACCACCCGGTGGCAGCACGCTCCAAGGCCGGAAAAGACGTGCTGATGCCGTTCTGACGTCAATGTGGGGTCAGCAGCGCAGCTTGGCGTTGCGTGGCAATTCGCCCTGAATCTCACCTTCCTCGTTGAGCGTTGGATAGGGGCGTTCTTGCTCGCGGCACCACAGTGCAACGTCTGGATAGGCCCACTCGAACAACAGATTGTCGTAGTCCTCTGCTGGGATTCCCTCCCCATCGGATGGGGCAAGTCCAGCCGCTTCCCGCTGACGCAGTGCCTCAAACAAAAGGGTGGCGGTGGCCACCGAGACGTTGAGCGACTGCACCATCCCGCGCATTGGGATGAACACGTCGGTGTCCATCAGCTTGGTGGCGTTTTCGCTTAATCCCCATTTTTCAGCGCCTAAAACAAAGGCGCTGGGACCGGTGAAGTCGCAGTCGCGGTAATCGACCGCATCCACGCTCAGGTTGGTGCCATACAGGTGAAAGCCCCTGTCTTTGAGCTTTTTAACGGCTGCCTCGATGTTGGGGTGGCCGTGCAAGGGCACCCAGCGTTGACTGCCTTGAGCAGTGCTGTTGTAGGTGCGCGAGCGGCCACTGAGGCTCACGGCATGGGCTTCAAGCACGCCAACGGCATCGCAGCTGCGCAGGATGGCAGAGAGGTTGTGAGGTTTGTCCACGTGCTCAACCAACACGGTGAGGTTGGCCATGCGTTGGTTCAATACCGCACGCAACCGCTCAAAACGACGTGGAAGGATGGGCATGGCGCATCGTTCTCTGTACCTGAGGGTATGGGATGCCGCTCTCGGTCATATCTAGACGCATCGAGATGCGGGTTCAGTCACCGATGTCCTGCTCTGTTTCAGAAAGATGGAGGTGTTGCTTCCTCTGCCATGAAACGCACCTGGTTTGCTGTTGTTTTGATGCTGGCCTCTGCCTCCACACCGGCTTTGGCTCGGCCTCACAACGTTCATGACTCACGATCTGACTATGTGAATCAGCGTTATGGCGGTTCAGCTCGCGATCCTTGGGTGGGAGCCAATCGTGATGTCTACGTGAACAATCAAGACACCAACAGCTGCCTAGAAGGCAGTGTGATCGGAGGTTTGTTGGGCGCTGGCCTTGGTGCTGTTTTATCGCGAGGCGATGGCCGCTGGCTGGGTGTTCCCGTTGGTGGTGCCGCTGGTGCTCTGTTGGGTTGTCAAGTGGATGGGGGCTAATCCCTTCAGCGCTCAGCGTTCCCCTGTGGAGTCGAAATTGGCCTCCAAGATGGCTGCCTGTAAGAGGGTTTGCATGGTGTGCAAATTCTCTTGCTCGTAGGGCTCGCCTCCTGACCAGCGCTCGAGTCGGTAGCTCACTGCATCAAGCAGCAGCCTGAGGTCTGCTGGACTTAAGGACAGATCAATTCGTAAATCACCGTTGTCTTGGGTGGTCATAAGGCCTTAAAGAAAAGCTGATCGTTGAGGGGAGTCGTTCGAACTGTCGAAAGGATGGGTTGCTGACGATAAAAACATTTGATGCGTATCAGCAGCGAAAAGGGCTTCGATCAGCGCGTCTGGCATGCAGTCAGCTTGATTCCCCATGGTCATTTGGCCACCTATGGCCAGGTGGCTGACTGGATCGGGGCCTGGGGCTGTGCGCGTCAGGTGGGATGGGCTCTGCGCAGGCTGAGCTTGCCTTCTGAAGTG
The DNA here is from genome assembly GCA_949373155.1 of uncultured Synechococcus sp. The sequence continues at coordinate 71,412 of CASICK010000009.1, forward strand.
CCTTGGCAGCGCGTTGTGAATGCCAAGGGACGGATCTCGATGAGCCTCAGTCGCGAGGGGTCCGATTGGATGCAGCGCCAGCTTTTGCTCGCAGAGGGAATCCCTGTGGATGCAGAAGGCCGGCTCCCTTTAAAGCGATTTCTCTGGAGACCGGACCTCGAGGCGCTAGCTCTAGAGATCAATCAATTCGCCATTGCCCGTGAGTGAGCCCGAAGTCAACGGCGTCAAAATTGGTTTACCGGCGCGTCGTTTGGCCTGGGAGGTGCTGGAGGCCGTTGCTGCGGGTGCTTATGCCGACGTCGCCTTAGAGCGGGCCATTCGCCAAAGTTCCCTGTCTCCAGCGGATCGCGGACTGGCCACCGAACTTGCCTATGGATGCATTCGCTGGCGTCAATGGCTCGATGGTTGGTTGGATCGTCTTGGCAAAGTTCCAGCTCACAAACAGCCTCCCCGGTTGCGTTGGCTGTTGCATCTCGGCTTGTATCAAGTGCTGCGGATGCAGCGCATCCCGGCAGCTGCGGCGGTGGACACCACGGTGGAGCTGGCCAAGCGCCACCGGCTCTCCAAGCTGTCTCCTGTGGTGAATGGGGTGCTCCGCTCGGCCATACGTGCCAAAGAAGCTGGCGAGACGCTGTCTGTGCCCGAACAACCCGCCGAGCGACTGGCGTTGTGCCATTCCCTTCCCGTTTGGTTTGCTGAGAGCCTGTTGAGCTGGTCTGGTCCTGACCAGGCCGAGCGCGTGGCGATCGCCTGCAATCAAGTGCCGCCCTTGGATCTGCGTGTGAATCGCTTGTGCTCGACGCCTGAGGTGGTGTCGGCTGAATTGGCTGAGGCGGGGGTGCCCACGCAGCCGATTGATGGTTGCCCAGATGGCTTGCAGGTGCTCACGCCTGCGGGAGATTTACGGCGATGGCCAGGTTTTGACCAGGGGCATTGGAGCGTGCAGGATCGATCTGCTCAGGGAGTTGCTCCGCTACTAGCGCCTCAGCCTGGGGATCGGATTCTTGATGCTTGCGCTGCTCCTGGTGGAAAGGCAACCCATCTGGCGGCGCTGATGGGGGATGTGGGGGAGATCTGGGCCGTGGATCGCTCTGCTGGTCGCTTAAAGCGAGTGGCTGCAAATGCAGCTCGCTTGGGATGCGGTTCGATCCATGCGCTGGCAGCGGATGCGGTCGACCTCCTTGCGCAACAGCCCGAATGGCGTGGATTCTTTCAACGCATTCTTCTTGATGTTCCTTGCTCGGGTCTGGGGACTTTGTCCCGGCATCCCGATGCCCGTTGGCGCGTGACCGCTGCCACGGTGGAGGAGCTGTTGCCTCTGCAAGCGGGATTGCTGGAGGCGATGCTGCCCCTGCTCGCTCCTGGTGGGCGCTTGGTGTACGCAACTTGCACGATCCATCCCGCGGAGAATGGCGCGCAGATCAACAAACTTCTTGAGAAGCATGCTGACTTTCAGTTGGAGTCTGAGCAGCAGCGCTGGCCAGATCCCGCTGGGGGCGATGGCTTTTACACCGCAGTGATCACTGCACCGATCACTGCGCTGGCAAAGGCCTAAAGAATTCATCCACGGGGGGGCCACCAGCCGGGCTCACATAACGGGGCGTGGGTGTGGGTGGATCATCCGTTTCACCAAACAGATCACGATCTGGAAGAGGCCCGTCACCAGGATTCGGTTTATTGGGGTCGCTCGCTTTCTTTTTGCCAGGTCGTTGAAGAACTTGACGTACAACTTTGGGCTTGGCTGGAAACTTCTGTGGCGGAAATTCAGACTTGATTTGACTCATGAATTGCTTCCAAGCCCATGCGGATTCGCCACTGTTGCTCTTGGTCTCCGCGTTGTTGTCGTGACCAAACCAAACTGCAGTGGTGAGTTGGGGAATGGAGCCGATGAACCAGATATCGCGTCCCCCCTCTGATGTTCCGGTTTTTCCTGCCACTGGGCGATCATCCAGCTTGGCTGCAATTCCTGTGCCGCCGCTCACCACCCGCTGCAGCATCCAATTCATGGTGTCGGCGACATCACTGTCCATGGCACGTTTTCCGCGGTCGCCATCCACTCTGCGGCTCCAAAGCACGTCGCCTCCAGGACCACGGATCTCTTCAAAGGCGGCTGGTTTGACATACACACCGCGGTTGGTCACAGCGGAATAGGCGGCTGTCATGTCCAGAACGGTTTGTTCATAGGCACCGATCGCCATTGGGTAATACCGGCCGAGAGGGCGTTTGTTGCCAATTCCGAGATTGTTGGCCATCGCAATAATTGGGTCAAAGCCCACCTTGTCCTGCAACTGCACCGCAACAGTATTGAGTGAATTCTTCAAGGCGTCGGCGAGAGAAATCTTGCCAAAATATTTTTTGCCGAAGTTTTTGGGGCAGTAACCGTTCCAGCAGCGGGGTTTATCTAAGAAAATATCTTCTGGTTTGACACCTGCATTAATCGCTGCGCTGTAAGGAAAGAGTTTGAAGGTGGAACCTGGTGATCTCAGAGCCTGTGTGGCGCGGTTGAACTGGCTGGAGTAGAAGTTTTTTCCTCCCACCATCACCCGCACTAATCCGGTGCCAGGCGCGATCGAAACGATCACGCCCTCTGTGCCATTCGGTGCGATTTCACGCACCACTTTCTGGGCTTTGCGTTGCCAATCGAGATTGAGACTGGTGCGGATCTTGAGGCCTCCCACCTCCAATTGTTCTGGGGTGAGCAAGGTGGGCAGCTGTTGGGCGACCCAAGTTGTGAAATAGGGAGCCGTGCTGTTGTAGTACTTCGGTATGGCTGGTTTAAGGGCCAGTGGGCTGTTACGAGCTGCTTCCGCTTCGCCCGAGGTGATGAATCCTTCCTGCTCCATGCGGCTAATCACGATGCTGCGCCTTTGCAGGGCGATCTCGGGGTTCACCAGAGGGGAATAAAGCGAGGGTGCCGGTGGCATCCCAGCGATCAGAGCCGCTTCTGGGAGGGTTAGCTCCTCGGGTTGCTTGGAGAAATAGACCCAGGCCGCATCGGAGATGCCATAGGCGCTGGATCCGAGATAAACAAAATTGAGGTACTGCTCGAGGATCTGTCCCTTGCTCAGTTGACGCTCGAGCTTGTAAGCCAGTGCTGCTTCTTTGAGTTTGCGCGTGACCGTCCGGTCCTGGCTCAAGAACACCGTGCGCGCCAGTTGTTGGGTGATCGTGCTCGCTCCTTCTCGAACAGAGCCCTGCTTCAAATTTGTGACGACGGCCCGTCCGATTCCCCAGAGATCAACGCCGTCATGCTCAAAGAAGCGGCGGTCTTCAGCTGCGATGAAGGATTGCATCACGAGCTGGGGCATTTCCCCTGGTTTGATCTTTTCCCGGGTGGCTGGCCCCAGTTTTTGGATCACCTTGCCGTTGCTCGACAGGAGCGTGATCGTGCCAGGTCTATTGAAAAGATTGATCCCCCTTGCATCCGGCAAGGTTGAATCAATCGCTCGCGTGATGGCGGCCTGCCCAAGCGCAGCCCCACTACCAATCGCAACAGCGACCCCTGCGATCAGGATCCAGTGACGACGGGTGCGAATCACATTCCCTGAGTCAGGGGACTGTGGCCGATTGCCAGGGCTGTGACCAGCATTCCAAGCACAAGAAAGGGCTGGGCACTGGCTTGATATTTCACATCGAATTCCACTGGATCGCGAAGCAGCCAGATGTCTTGAAAAGTGATCTGAGGCACGATCAACAACACCAGCAGAACGGCTGCAAAATGCTGCCCGATTGCGATCAGAACCGCAACCATCAGGAGTTGGAAGAGGTCGATCATCCCAGCGCTGATCCAGCTTGCGGGCCCAATCCCAAATGCAACAGGGAGTGACTGAAGGCCCAGGGCGCGATCACCTTCCACACTTTTGAAGTCATTGACCACGGCAATCCCCAAGCCAGCAAGGCTGTAAGCAAGCGTGAGCATCGCCGTAGCCCAAGTGAGCTGACCGAAGAGGGCCTGACCCGCCCACCAGGGAAGAGCGATGTAACTGGCGCCGAGGGCGTAATTGCCCAACCAGCCGTTTTGTTTCAGCTTGAGGGGAGGAGCTGAATAGATGTAGCTCACAAAAGAGCCGCCAAGGGCGAGCAGAAACAACACGGGCGTGCTGTGGCCGGCCCAGACATCCAAACCCCAAGACACCGCTAAGCCGGCGATCAGCAGGCCCCAGATCTGAACCTTGACCTGGCCGAGACTGATGGCACCTGACGGGATCGGCCGGTATGGCTCATTGATCGCATCGATCTCGCGGTCGTAGTAGTCGTTGATGGTTTGGGTGTAGCCAGCTAGAAGGGGGCCACTCATCACCATGCAGGCCAAGGCAGCGGCCACGTGGTCAAGACGCCATTCGTAATTCCCGCTGGCCGCCGCACCACACACCACTCCCCAGATCAAGGGGATCCAGGTGACTGGTTTCATCAGCTGCAAGCGCAGCTTCCAAATGTTTGAGGTGCCACTGGCACCCTTCATTCCGAGCAGCTGTCGGGCGTCACTCACTTGGTCAATCCTCAGCCGGGAGCGATTTCGTCTTCGAAGAACCAGCTGGTAGAGCCATCACTGAGCTGAACAACCACGCCGATTCCTTTTCCGTCAACAGTGCGGAAGTCCACCACGGTGCCGGAGGAGTCTTTCTTGAGAAGTTCCACCAGGGCACCGGGAATGCGATCGCGGACTCGGGTAACCCGGACCTTCGAGCCGATGTCGATCGTGACTGACGTCTGCTGTGACATGGCCTGCCAGGCTTGAGAAGTGGCCGCAACACTAACAGCCTCTTTTCAACTGACATGGTCGCTCTTCGTTTGATTCCCTGCCTCGACGTGGCCAAGGGCCGGGTGGTGAAAGGTGTCAACTTTGTGGGCCTGCGTGATGCAGGCGATCCGGTGGAGTTGGCCTGTCGTTACAGCGAGGCCGGAGCTGATGAACTGGTGTTTCTCGATATTGCGGCCAGCCATGAAGGGCGTGCCACGTTGGTGGACCTCGTGCGTCGCACGGCTGCGAGTGTGACGATCCCGTTCACCGTGGGTGGCGGAATTGCTTCTGTGGAGGGCATCACTGAGCTTCTCCGTGCTGGTGCCGACAAGGTCAGTCTGAATTCGTCGGCTGTGCGTCGCCCTGAACTGGTGTCAGAGGGGGCTGAGCGTTTTGGCTGTCAGTGCATCGTGGTTGCGATTGATGCGAGACGTCGGTCGAGCGGTGGCTGGGATGTTTACGTCAAAGGCGGCCGCGAAAACACCGGATTGGATGCGGTGGACTGGGCGCGTCGGGTTGCGGCCCTTGGTGCAGGAGAAATTTTGCTTACGTCGATGGATGGCGATGGAACCCAAGCGGGTTACGACTTGGCGCTGACGCGTGCGGTGGCCCAGGCCGTTGCCGTTCCGGTGATTGCATCGGGAGGGGCCGGTTGCATGGATCACATCGCTGCCGCCCTCGATGCCGGGCCAGAGGGCGGCCAGGCATCGGCGGCCTTGCTGGCTTCACTTCTTCATGACGGAGTTCTCAGCGTTGAACAAATCAAACTGGATTTGCAAGGACGCGGTTTGCTGATCAGACCTCTAGAGCCCGAGATTGTGTCTTAAATTGAATACATTAAAAAAATCAAGTTTTGATAGGAGGTCTGCCATTTATGACGCGTCAGCAGGCCTTGCCTGTGGGAGTCGTGTTGGTAGTGGTGGTGATTGCTTTGCTGGCCTGGGCACTGCAATTGATGCAGTCGGCGATCGATCAACAGGAATTTTCGTTAATGCTCGCGGGCTGCTTGGTGTGTTCAGCCGCCGTTGGTTTGGCCACTGTGATGGTGATGACTTTCAACGGATTGCTTCTTTGAGCTGCTTGTGAAACCTCGTGATCCTGCTGCGGTGGAGGCGTTATTCAACGCAGTTGCTCCCCGTTATGACCGCCTGAATGATCTGCTGAGTTTGGGGCTGCACAGACAGTGGAAGCGTCAACTCCTGTCTTGGTTAAGTCCGCAACCTCGAGAGCGTTGGCTTGATCTGTGTTGTGGAACGGGTGATCTCGCTCTTGCGTTGGCGAGAAAGTTGAGGCCGGACGGCTCGGTTTTGGGGCTTGATGCTGCAGCGGCGCCACTGGCCCTGGCTGCTGAACGAGCAGGCCGCGAGCCTTGGCTGCCGGTGCAATGGCTCCAAGCGGATGCCCTTGAAACCGGGTTGCCGGATCAAGATTTCGATGGGGTGGTGATGGCTTATGGGTTACGCAACCTGGCGGACCCGTTTTTGGGTTTTCAGGAGATGGCAAGGGTGCTGAAGCCTGGCGGACGCGCCGCTGTTTTGGACTTCAATCGATTGCCAGAAGCGAGTGTAGCGGCGGCGTTTCAGCGGGCCTACCTGCGCCGGGTCGTGGTTCCTGTCGCTGCTGGCATGGGGCTTGCCGACCAATACGCCTATCTCGAAACGAGCGTGGAGCAATTCCTGACTGGATCGGAGCAGGAGCGTCAGGCTCTTGCCGCAGGATTTACCGCGGCGCAGCATCGAGGATTGGTCGGTGGACAGATGGGTGTGCTGCTTTTAATTCGTTAAGGATGTTTGAGGCCTGTTGAGATCTTTGCGACGCGACCCAAAAAGGGATTAGGAAGAAAACATTAAGAAACGGAGGTATCCGTTTGTCCTTTCCGCTTCCGTCATTGCTTGCTTCGATTGAAAATCTCTTGGTTGAGGTGGCATGGCTAGACGGGATGATCCTGGTCACGGAGTCTCAAACAGCCAGCTTTCTGCCGGTTGCTCAAGTGAAGCCTGTGCTGGCCAGGCTGCGATCGAAACCGCGAGGTGCGGAGGTCGCAGACAAGCTCAGCCTGTCGCTGCTTAAGTCCCAGGGGAAACGGTCGAGCAAGCCTGTGCTTGTTGTTCAGGGAGGCGGACGCTTTTGGTTGGGGATTATTAGCCCCTGTGTGTCCCGTTCTCGCTCGCGTCAACAGCACGCCGTCGCTCATCTGGATCGCTGCTTTGCGAAGGGGTAAGACCAGACGTTGCGGGTTGTCCTCTTGATCGAACAACTTGATTGGAGCAAGATTTGATCTGGGCCTCAATCTTTGGATTTGAACGAACCTGAATGGATTGAATTTGGATCTTTGTTATTTGCTTAGATCCTTGATTCTTATTGCCTGGATGATGCTTGTTATTGATTAAAAGAGCCTTCTGCTCTGGCTTTGTTTGTGGCTGTTGTCGGCACTAGTTTGGTTGGCATGCTGGTTTACGCGGGTCTCTTCTACTCCAATTCCAGGCGCACAATTCCTGCCTCTAGTGAGATGGATAGTTCCCTTTATAAGTCCAGGGAGAAGGCTGAAAAGGCAGCGAATGAATCGATCTCCCTTGGCAGTATTTATGCGGTGGAAATGCTTGCTATGGCTCGGTGTACGTTGCAGGTGACCGCACTTGAAAAAAAGAAATTAAAGACTCAAAATGATCAGTCTATGAGGAGGAAGATAGAGGCCAATATAGTGTTTGTCTTAACAAAACTAAGACGAATCTGGCTAGGGAGTTGTGTCCGTTTGGCCTGCGTGATGCAGTTTTTAGTCGCTCAGGTCACGACGAAGCGCTATCAATGAAGGCCTTTCAGCAATTTCGTTATTAAGGGCTTACCAGCCCCGCTCTGGTCGCGGCTGCGTTTTTGATTTGGACGCTTCGGGCTGCAGAACGCGAGCAGTAGATTTGTACTGGTCGCTTGCGTGGGATGGGAGGGGAAGGCTGGCTTACGGATCCTGATGGCTACTGGGTCAAAAGGTTCCATCGCGATCAGGCCTCGTGGTCCTGGTGCCCTCGGGTCTTCGTGGATGAGGGCAGAGGGATGCCAAACGGTGAACCAGCGCTGTTGAAGCGTCGGCAGTACTTGCGCCGTGAGCAGGCTGAGCAGCTCTGGAAAACTTTGCGCTGTCAGGGGTGGAGGCAAACGCAACCTGTGTGGGGCCCTGGTTGTGAGCCATAAAAAGAGAGGGCTCTCAACCCCTCTCAGCGCGTCTTGCTTTCGCTCCATCGCTTTGGCTTTTCCGTCAGCGGAGGTATGACGAGATCGTGAGCAAGTCGCTACTAAATCTGCCTGAGGCGCGAGTGTGCTTCTGTGTTCAGGCCAGAAGCCTGTGCTCGACTAGCCTTCTGGCTCCACAGGTTCTCTGCGTTGCTGGCCGGTTTCGCCGTCGTCTGATGTGTGTTCAAAGGCCTGTAACAGCTCAGAATTCAGTGAGCATTACCAACCGTTCCCATTAGGCCCCTGCTCGGTATGCACTTCCAGGACATCATCAGCACGCTGAATCGCTTTTGGGGAGAGCAGGGCTGTGTGTTGTTGCAGCCCTACGACACGGAAAAGGGTGCTGGAACCATGAGCCCGCATACGGTGCTTCGGGCGATTGGACCAGAGCCGTGGGCGGTTGCTTATCCAGAGCCGTGCCGGCGCCCCACCGATGGACGCTATGGCGATAATCCCAATCGAGCGCAGCACTACTTCCAATATCAGGTGCTGATCAAGCCTTCTCCCGATGGCATTCAGGAAACCTATCTGGCATCCCTTGCGGCCCTAGGAATTTGCGCTGCGGATCACGACATTCGTTTCGTGGAGGACAACTGGGAGTCCCCAACGCTTGGTGCCTGGGGTGTGGGTTGGGAGGTGTGGTTAGACGGCATGGAGGTCACCCAGTTCACTTACTTCCAGCAATGTGGTGGTATCGACTGCAAGCCCGTATCCATTGAGATCACCTACGGCTTAGAGCGCCTAGCGATGTACTTGCAGGATGTGGAAAGCATCTGGGATTTGAGCTGGAATGCTGAACGCAGCTATGGAGATATTTGGCTTCCTTTTGAGAAGGGACAATGTCAATTTAATTTTGAAGCATCTAATCCTGATCGACTCAAACAGCTCTTTGCTATTTACGAGGCAGAAGCCGCTGATCTGATTGAACAACAGTTGCCAGCTCCTGCCCTCGACTTTGTCCTGAAGTGCAGCCACACCTTCAATCTCTTAGAAGCGCGTGGTGTGATCTCGGTGACGGAACGTACCGCCACGATTGGACGGATTCGCAACTTGGCCCGAAAAGTGGCTGAGGCTTGGTTAGCTGAACGGGAGGCTCTGGGGTTCCCGTTGTTGAAGCCAACAGCGGCGGCGGTCGCAGATCGTTGAGACTCTGATTGATCACGAAAGCTGTAGTGATTTGATGTCGCAGTGAATGTTTGAAACTTCAATGTTTAATTCTTCAGGATTTGATAATCAATTTTTCATCCATCTGTGCTTAATGGCTTGAATGAATGAAGAGTTCAGTTGAAATAGATCTAATTTTTGCCTTGCTGATCCTGATTTGAACTAGGAAAAACTGTTCGATGATGAGTATGAGTGCATTGTCTTTCTTTCCGATTTCAAGGGGAATGCTTCAACCAGCTCAATGCCCCTGCGTTGATGAACGTTGCTCTTTGGCTGGTTCTCTTGATGCTTGGCACGCAGCTTGGGGCGGCCTTATCCCAGGCCGCTCAACACTGGTGTGTGGTGTTGGTTGGGCTTGCTGCGGCTGTTTTGCTGATCTGCCGCCAGTTCTCATTTTCCCGATGGAAGCTGTTTGTTCTTGTTGTTGTGCTGGGTGGCTTGTTGCTGCGCTCGTTGACGGGGCAAGCGGCCACGCCCACACCATTGGATCCGCTTCATTTTTTGCCAGGCGGTTCAGATCAGAAGTTGCTGGTGATTGAGGGAAGTGCTCTCGCTGATGCACCTGTTCGTAGGGGGCGCTGCCAAGCCCTGCTGCAGGTGAACCATCTTGCTGGTCAGGTGCGCGATGGTCGCACCGAGCTGGTTGTGGAGCCGTGTCTTCAGATGTTGCCCAAAGGCGCCTCGGTAAGGGCTCAGGGTCAGCTCGTGACTCCTGCCGTTGCAACCCATCCCCTGCTTCCCAATCCAGCTAAACGCTTGGCGGCACGGGGGAGTTGGACCCAATTCCGTACCAAGCAAGTGGAGCTGATCCATCAAGATCACACGCCTCTGGCTGATGGGCGTCGGCAGATCGCCGCTCAATTTCAAGATCTAGCAGGAGAGCACTCAGGTGGCCTATTGGCGGCGTTGGTGCTTGGGGGTGCCCAAGTTGAGCTCAGCTCAGAGCTGCGAGAGGCTTTTCGTGTGGCGGGTTTATCCCATGCCTTAGCAGCGTCTGGATTTCACCTTTCCGTGTTGTTGGGAGCCACCCTTGCCCTAACGCGCAGGCTTGGAATGCCCTTGCGCTTGGCGGCTGGAGTGGGCGCGATGGCTGTTTTTCTTGCACTGGCGGGCGGTCAGCCATCGGTTGTTCGCGCTGTGTTGATGGGAGCTGCCGTTCTCTTGATCCGAGAGCGGGGCTCTCGCGCCCAACCCTTGGGCGTGCTGCTCAGCACATTGGTTTTGATGCTGTTGGTGAATCCTTCATGGGCACGATCGATTGGCTTCCAGCTCAGTGCCGCTGCGACGGCGGGTTTAGTGCTCAGTTCGCAGCCCTTAGAGCAGTGGTTCCTCCAGCGTTTTTCTCATCCTTGGATGCGGCTTCTCGCTCCCGCCCTATCGGTGCCAGTGGCGGCGCTGCTCTGGACCCTTCCCCTTCAAATCCTCCATTTCGGTTCTGTGCCCCTGTACTCGCTAATTAGCAACCTGATCGCTGCACCTTTGCTGGCACCGCTCACCCTTGCGGCGATGATCCTGGCGCTGCTCACATTGATGCTGCCAACGGCGATCGCTGCAGTGGTGATGCCGGTGTTGATCTGGCCAGTGCAGCAGTTGGCGTTGTTGTTGATCGCGTTGGTGCGTTGGATAAGCACCTGGCCCCATGCCCAGCTGCTTACGGGACATCCGCAGCCTTGGGTGGTGCTGCTCGTCGTGCTGGCTCTGCTGCCTTGGGCCTTGCCGTCGCTGCAATTGTGGCGCTGGAGAGCTTTCCCGATGCTGCTCTTGGCCACGCTGATGCAAGCCGGTGTTCAGCTCAGCGATGAGGTGATGTTGGTGCAGCAGTGGGGAAGGCAGTGGCTACTGGCCCGTCACCAAGGGCGAGCTGCGCTGATCAGCAGTCATGGAGATTTGCTCAGTTGTCAGTTGGCTAAGCAGCTTGGGCACGGTTACGGACACCGACGCTTGGATTGGGTTGTGGTGATGGATCCAGTGGCAAGTGATCACATCGATTGTTGGACGGAATTAGCGCATACCGTGCGGGCTGAGCATCATGGCCAGCCCCCATTGCTGCCAGGTCAACGCCTCCAGAGCCCTGGCTTGATGCTTCTCCGGATGCGAGGCCAAGACAGGCGTTGGAATTTGCGCGTGAATGGGCAATCCCATCGCCTCAAGCAATCAAGCGGTAGAGCTTTAAGGTGGGAAGGCGCTGGATAAGCGTTTGGAGAGGTGGCAGAGCCCGGTTGAATGCGCACGACTCGAAATCGTGTAGGGGTAACACCCTCGTGGGTTCGAATCCCACCCTCTCCGTTTTAGATGAGCCCAAATAGGCGCTCTTTCGTTCCCAATCCTGATCATGAACTGAACTGCTGGGCGGTTATCCCTGCTGCTATCTGCCTCCATAGAACATTTCCTGTCCATAAGGTTCACGCAGTTATTTTTTTCCTATGTCCGACGAGAATGCAAGCAAAGAAACCACTAGCACGAAGAAAGACTGCGGTGGCAAGAAAAATGCGATGCTTGCCTATGGCGTTATTCAGATTTCTGCCACTGTCCTCTCTGCTATCTCCTTGGCAGCAATCGCTCTTGGCTTCTGCGCTGTGAAGCAAGAGAGCAAGGCGTTTAACGGTTGCGTTGAAGAAGTCATTGCCGAGGGCAAGACCAATGCGCAGGCAGTTCGCTTTTGCAACGGCGGCAACTGAACAGGTCGCTTCGCCAAGCACCATCAAACGACCTCTGAGGCGCACTTCTTAGACGTCTTTCTTTAGGTCTGCTCACCCCATAGGGATTTGGTGCCTGTTCCTACAAAAGAGTTCAAATACATCTATGAAACTCTTGATGACCCAAGGAGGTAGTCCTTGGGAATGCGTCGTTATGAGGGAGGTCTGGGGAGGCCTCTCTTTTTTTTACTCTCTGGGTGTCGTCTGAACTCGCAGGGAGTGAAGTCTTTTATGGGGTCTTGATTAGTGGTCCAGAAAGTCCCATCGGAGTGTTGTTGAAAATAAGTGTCTATTCTGTTTCGTCCTAAATGGAATCATAAGTTAAGTCTCGGACTTGTGCGTAATCTCACCCTCTCCGTTTTAAGTCTGTCTCAGGATTGATCAAGAACTCTCAAATTCCTTTAAGTGTATTGGATCGGGATTTTGCTTTTCTCAAGGTTTCTCCGAGGAAATGCGTTGGCGGTAAAGTAATTTCTCTGTTAGACGTCGAGGTCTTAGTTAGATAAGCCTATCGTGGTAAAGATGTTTTGTTGCTACTTATAGAATTCAGTTGTCTGGATCAAGAATATTATTCTATTGCGGAGCTATGATTTTTAATTTTGAGGCATCTTCTAGAGCGCATAACAGCCCAATCAAAAGAAAGGCTCCGCCAAATATCTTGGCCCATTCCTCAAGATGGGCTAGATACTGGCTGACGTGGGCAGGAAAGCTAAAGAATGGACTGAAATCACATGCAACCATCAAAAAAGCCATTGCAAGTGAATATTTGGCAAAATTCAAAAACCTTGTGGAGAAGCGAAAATAGTGCCTGCTGCAAAAAACAAAAATAGCACCAATGATTGCATAAAATCCAACGATTATATCATCAATTCTATCGCTCAAGCGAGTTTCTTGCCATCCAAATGCTGAATGAATTGCATAGTCTAGGCGTTCGTGAAACATGAGGCTATCGTCCATTGCCAGAAATGCAAAACCCATAGCTAAAAAAAACCATATAAAGAACTCGGTAAGCTTTATCCCGCCTCTCCTAAGGCTTAATACCAAAGGTATGATTAAGCTGGTCAGTGAACAAAGAGTTAATTGCAAGGCAGAAATTTTGGTGATTATAGAACCTTCATTGTAAGAAGTTGCTGATAGTAAAATCGCTACAAGATAAGCAATGTAAGCGACTAGAGCGAAAAATTTAATATGTTCAAGGCGAAAGTTTGTGGTCATTTTAAGTTGATGAGGGTTGAAGCAAAATTTAAAGAATCAAAGGTTTGTCAATATGCTGAGATCAAAGTCTTGGGCATTATTGATCTCGATCAATGTCTTTATTTGGCAAGAGCTCTCGTAGAGCATGATTTACATTAGCATTGTTAAGCCTGAGCAGGGCGCAATCAACCAAGCATCCCTGAAAGGCATCAAGATCAATCATTAAAACCCTGGCTTATTGATATAACTGTCTTAAGAGCGCCACCATCCATCTCTCGATCCCTGCATGGGAATTGCCAAGGTAGGTTCACCTTGTTTGCGACATAGCGTCATTTGCTTGAATGTATTGCATTGTCTCTAAGGATTAATCGCAGGCTGATGATCATTTATTTTTTTCCCCATATGTGCGATAACTCTGCTTCTATTGACAAAGAACCTTTCCGTTGCGAGCAGGTCTAAAAAGGATAAAAGGATCGGGGTAGACTATGAAAGATTCCTGGATGCTTCTTGAGGCCTTGATATGGATTTTTAACTAAGCTAGTTGCAAATTCTCAAGTCTGAATCAACTGCGAATAGAGGTGTGAAGAAGATGGGTCGTCCATTTAAAGGTTTGTTTTTACAGAAAACCGGTGCTGCTTTCTTTTTCTCGTTCGTGACGTATACGCCACAGACAAAAGAGCAGATGATTGCCTGTGGAGACCTTGCTGAGGGGGAAGAATTTTTGAGTCAGGTTGTTTGTGATTTTCTATTGTTTATTTCAGAAGGCATTCTTGGACGAGCTTTGACGGCTGATTTTCCGATTTCCTACGATGATGTCATTATTATTTGCTCTCGTCAGCGGGGAAATGGAGTTCAGCATGAATATCTGATTCAGGTTGTCGATCGCAGTTGGACACACGAAGATCAGACACTCCTTCTCGGTGACCTGGCTGTGGTTTTGTCGCATCCTCTTTGGGATGGCGCAATGTTAAGACGTGATTGATTGATATTTCTCGGGGTTGATTGGGAGGATCAGGAGTAATTCGATCGTTTTAAATTGCTAATGGAAGCATTGTTATTTTTCATTTCCTTTGGATCTAGCTTTTATTTGATGGAAATAAGCACATAGAATAGAAGCATTAATGTGGCAAATCCGCCCAGCCAATATTTTGCGACGATGAGCAGATGCTTTTTCAAGTTAATTGCTCATTTTGGATTATTTGATGTGTTTGCTTGGTGAATTTCTTGATCGATTAAGAATGAAACAGGAGAACGAGCCCTTCGCTGACTTGATGAAACTCTCGCTCTTCTCGGCTCAGATCCAAGCCAATCTCTAATCCTTCCTTTAATGCATTCTCAAACGGGGGTGTGGAAGGCGGAGACGCATCGAGCCATAACGCTGCGATTCCAATCGCGGTGGCGTGCCACCGAAAGCTCCCTGTTTCTCCAATCGTTGGTTCTTGGAGAGCTTCTTCGAGAAAGGTGCTGATCGACGTATCGGTGGAAGTCATGCCCTAGCTTCGGAATTCTTGCTCTTTGGCGCAATCGGCTGAGAGACTTCTTGACTTGTTCCTGTCAGCAAATCCTGTTATCTGCAGTTCCGACGAGTGCGAGCAAGCCAGCTGAAATCAGCAGTTCTTCCTGTGCCGTTGCGGTGACTGACCCTTTGACTCTTTTGGTTGTGCCCTGTTGCGGTTCAGTGGATTGAGACTCAAGGGTCACTGGATGCAAGTCAGTCTGCGTCGTTCGTCGCTTCAGGCAGGTGGATTCAGTCTGAATCGGCGTGCGACGAAGCGGCATCTCGAGTTGTTGTCAGCTCCTCCCTCGGTGCTCACGTCGGTGGCACTGGTTCGAAAGCAAAGCCGGCTGGGGCGCACGCTCAAGCGAAGTGGTGATATTTCCTTTTCGTTGTTGGCCTTGGGGCTTGGATCGCCAGCCTTTTTGTTGATTGCCGTCTTCGTGAGCCTGAGTTCACCCGGGCCCGTGTTCTATGTGCAGAAACGCGTTGGTCGTGGATATCGCCGTTTTGGTTGCATCAAATTCCGAACGATGCGCGCTGATGCCGATGTTGTTTTGCAACGCGTGTTGGCTGAGTCGCCGGAAATGAGAGCTGAGTTTGAACGTGATTTCAAGCTCCGCCAAGACCCACGCATCACTCCGATCGGTCGTTTCCTAAGGCGTTCGAGCCTTGATGAACTCCCTCAGTTCCTAAACGTTTTGCGCGGTGAGATGAGCGTGGTTGGGCCACGGCCAATCGTAGATAAGGAGATTGAACGCTATGGCCCCTTCATGGATGAGGTTTTGGCTGTGCGGCCTGGTTTAACCGGGTTGTGGCAGGTGAGTGGTCGCAACAATCTCAGCTATGCCAAGCGGGTGAGGCTTGATTTGGCCTATTCGAGAGGTCGCTCTTTCCTTCTGGATTTGGCGATCATTTTGCGCACGTTTGGAGTGCTTCTGCTGCCCATGGATCGTGGTGCCTACTGAAGGAATAAGCATCCAGCTGCCACTATCAACCAAGCACCTTCCAGCCTGAGGCCAAGATTCAACAGCTTCAGCACGCCTGAAGCTGTTGCTTTCCCGGATGGTGCGGAAAGCAGCGGTTTGTTGATCCAAGTGTTTCCGTAGCGATTAAGCCCGCCCATTTGCACATCGGCGCAGTGGGCAAAAATTGATTCGGAGAGTCCTGCGTTTGGAGATGGATCAGGTTTCCCATCTGCGGCGGCAGCACGCACTGTTGTTGGCCACTGGGTCCAGCTCATGCTCACGAGTGGAAGCGTGATGAGCACCAGCCGGCAGGGCAACCAGGTCAGGAGATCATCGAGCCTGGCCCCTGCGGTGCCGAGCCAAAGCAGTCGGCCGTACCTGTAGCCAAGCATCGAATCGAGGGTGCTGCTTGCTTTGAAAGCCCATGCCAAGGCGAGTGGGCCTGGACCTTGGCTGAACCCCGCCTTCCATAGGCCTGCTCCAATCAGCATCCAAAACAGGGGGGCAAACAGTCCATCCACGGCATTTTCACTGGCTGTTTCTGCGCTGGCCCGGAGGATGTCGTCTTGATTCAATTGGCTCACATCCCGGCCCACAATCCAACTCAAGCGATTCCTTGCCGAGGACAGGTCGGGGAGGGCCTGAAGGACGGCCAGCACGCTGTCGCGAAGGCTGCGTGCGGCAAGGGCACTCGCTAGGGCAATCACGATTAAGAGTGCCGCCAAGGAATGGGGCATTGGAGATGGCGGCAGGATTAGACGTTCGAGCAGCCAGCCCGTTGCGCCGCTTCCCAACACCAAAACAAGCGTGATTAAGCCACCACCGGCGCGCAACCGAAATGGCTGATCTCCAGCCCAGGGTTCGATCCATTGACGTAGGCCAGTGATCACACGACCCATCGCGACCACTGGATGGGGGCACCAGCGGGGATCGCCGACCAGCAGGTCAAGGCCTGCGGCGACGATCACCAGCAGAACGGGATCGTTCAGGCCGCCTTGAGCCAGCTGAACATCGAACGCAGACCCTTGCCAACTTTCTCGATCGGATGCTCGGCATCACGAGCGCGAACTTTATTCATCTCAGGTTTGCCGGCTGCGCATTCCGCAACGAAGTTCTTGGCAAAGGTTCCGTCTTGGATGTCGGAGAGGATCCTTTTCATCTCTGCTTTGGTGTCGGCGGTGATCAGGCGAGGGCCACTGACGTAGTCCCCGTATTCCGCAGTATTGGAGATGGAGTCGCGCATGGAGGACAGACCACCCTTCACCATCAGGTCAACGATCAACTTGACTTCGTGCAGGCACTCGAAATAGGCAAGTTCAGGCTGATAGCCGGCTTCTACCAGGGTTTCGAAGCCGGCTTTGACCAGCTCCGAGAGACCTCCACAGAGAACAGCCTGTTCGCCAAAGAGATCGGTCTCGGTTTCTTCCTTGAAGTTGGTTTCGAGGATGCCCGCGCGCGTGCCGCCGATGCCTTTGGCGTAGGCCATGGCCAGACCGCGCCCGTTCCCTGAAGCGTCCTGTTCGATCGCGAATAGTGCTGGAACCCCCTGACCGTTCTGATACTCCCAGCGCACGGTGTGACCGGGCCCTTTCGGAGCGATCATCAACACGTCAACGTCGGCAGGTGGCTTGATCAGCTCAAAGCGAATGTTGAAGCCGTGAGCGAAGCTCAAAACCTTGCCGGCATTGAGGTGTGGGGCGATCTCTTTCTCGTAGACCTCTTTCTGAAACTCATCGGGCAGCAGCACCATGATCCAGTCGGCCTTAGCGGAAGCATCCGCCACGCTCAACACCTCCAGGCCGTCGGCTTTGGCTTTCTCGGCCGAGCGGCTGCCGTCATAAAGACCAACTACCACATTCACGCCACTGTCTTTGAGGTTCAGGGCGTGTGCATGCCCCTGAGATCCATAACCGATGATGGCTATCGTCTTGCCGCTCAGAAGCGAGAGATCGGCGTCTGAATCATAGAAAAGCTGAGCCATCCGGTCGAAACCTGCTGAAGACAATAATGAAGTTTACGGATGGGCCGGATTGACCCTCAAGCTTCGTTGGGGTGGGAAATCACCCGATCGATCAAGCCGTAATCCTTGGCCTCTTCCGCACTCAGGAAATAATCCCTGTCGGTGTCTTTTTCGATTTTTTCAAAACTCTGTCCTGTCATATCCGCCATCGAGCGGTTGAGCATTTCCTTCATTCGCAGGATTTCTCTGGCTTCAATTTCGATGTCGCTCGCCTGCCGTTGCGCGGTGCCACCGAGAGGCTGGTGGATCATGATTCGGCTGTGCGGTAAGGCCAAGCGCTTGCCTTTTGTTCCTGCCGTCAACAAAAATGCACCCATCGATGCGGCCAGTCCTACGCAAATCGTGACGACGTCACTTTTCACGTATTGCATGGTGTCGTAGATCGCCAAACCAGCGGTTACCGATCCACCTGGTGAGTTGATGTACAGGTAGATGGGCTTGGTGCTGTCTTCGGAATCGAGATACAGCATCTGGGCGACGAGGCTGTTAGCAACTCCGTCATTCACATCAGAGCCGAGGAACAAAATCCTCTCAACGCCAAGGCGGGTGTAGATGTCGACCCAGCGCTCCATTTGGCTGCCGGGGAGGCGGTAGGGAACGCTGGGGGTACCGATCGGCATGGGTCCTTAGATGGGTTGAAGGAGATGAAAGAAATAGTCTTTTGAGCCAACCAAAGCTGGTTCAACAGCTTTGGTGATGTCAACTGCAAATGCAGTTGATGGGTAGATGCGTGATTAACCCACTGCGGCCGGCAGGTCCTTGCGACTGTCCAGGACCCTGTCAATCAGTCCGTAGGACACGGCTTCTTGTGGGGTGAGATAACTCATTCTGTCGGAATCGGCAGAGAGTTCTTCCACGCTGCGACCGGTATTCGTCGAAAGGATTTCGAGCATGGCTCGCTTGTTATGCAGCACTTCTTTGGCGCGGATCTGAATGTCCGTGGCCTGGCCGCGAGCGCCGCTGCGGGGCTGATGCAACACGATGGAGGCATGGGGTAGGGCCGCCCTTTGACCTTTGGCTCCAGCAGAAAGAATGACGGCAGCCGTCCCCATCGCCTGACCGATGCAAATCGTGTGCACAGGTGGCTTCACGTAGCGAAGCGTGTCGCAGATGGCAAAGGCTTCTGTCTCGAAGCCAATCGACTCGCCCGAATACCAACTTGTGCCGGTGGAGTTGATATAGAAATAAATCGGTTTGTCTGGGTTGTCGAACTCCAAAAAGAGGAGTTGAGCAATGATCAGCTCAGTGACATCAAGGCCGAGCTGACGCTTGGTGTCTCCATCTGAAAACAGCGGAAGGCCCAGATACACGATCCGCTCTTTGAGCATCAAAGAGGGCAGGTCAGGCGGGGGTGTGCGCATCACGCCTGAGTCGCCGTAATAAGGCGCTGATGTGGTCATTCCGCTAAGCATCCCTGTCGTAGAGCGAGCCTAGCGGGGTCAAGTGGATGGCTGCTCCTCTGCGCTGTCAGTCCGTGCAGCCTTGCTCTTGCTGCTGCGGTTTTTCTTGTGGCCGTTTTTGTCACGGCGTGCAAACACCATGCGCCCTGTTGGGGTCTGCAAAGCACCGGTCACCACGACGGGTTGCCGGGATCCGATCAAGGTCCGGCCCTCCTCAACCACCACCATCGTCCCGTCTTCGAGGTAACCAACTCCCTGACTCTCTTCTTTGCCTTCGCGCACGATTTTGAGCAGCAGCTCATCCCCAGGCTGGACCTCGGGGCGAAGGGCGATCACCAATTCGCTCAGATTCATCACCTTGATCTCCTTCACTTCAGCGACCTGGGCCAGGTTGAAATCGGCGGTCACAAGCGTTCCGCCCGTGTCTCCTGCCAGGAGGAGGAGACGATCGTCTGTACCTGTGCCTTCGTAACGGGTGCTGTTAATGACTAGTCGGCGTCCGTAGGTGTCGCGGAGATCGCGCAGAAGTTTGAGGCCACGACGGCCTTTGGCTCGCTTCTCCAGGTTGGTGGAGTCGGCCAATTGCTGCATCTCATCAATCACGGTTTGAGCAACGATCGCCTGACCTTCTAGTAAGCCGCAGGCCAACATGCCGCGGATTCGCCCATCGATGATCACGCTGGTATCGAGGATCTTTGGTGTTGCAGGGGTGAGAACACCATCTGCGACCAGCAAGGCTTCCGTGCTTGTGGGATTGAACAGACGTAGGAGCGTGCGTCCGTGAACCTCAGCAAGGTTGTATCCCAGAACCCCAAAAAACACGTTGCTGAGTACCGCAGCCAAGGGTTTGAGCAGAGTGACGCCACCGGCAAGGGGGAGAAGCAGGATGGGCGCCAGCAATAAGTTGGCGACCAACAAACCAAGGATCAGTCCCACCGATCGACTGATCAATAAATCGGTGGGCATCGTGCGCACCTGCTGCATCAATTGCAGTCGCAGCCGTTTAAAAACGAGGCCTGCTATGAGGCCTATGCCGGTGCCAACACCTGTGAGCCCGAGGCGCACCCGTTGGACATCGCTGACATCGTCCAGCATCTCTTGTGGAAGGAGATGAACTCCCATCCAACCGGTGGCTCCACCGGAGATCAGAAATAGGACCAGGATGAGAACTTCAACCATGGCAATCGGTCGTGCCGTTCACTCCGTATGCAGGCAGCATGCACCATCTTCCGTCGCTCTGCCCGCGCAGATGATCGCATCTGCACCTCGCAGCGCCTATTTACATATTCCTTTTTGCCATCGGCGTTGTTATTACTGCGATTTCGCGGTGGTGCCTCTCGGCGATCGAGCCAATGCGTTTGGGGGACCTGGTAGCGGCTCAATCGATGCCTATCTGGATCAGCTCAGCGCAGAGATCAACCTGTCTCCCCAAGGCCCTGCATTGGCCACTGTGTACGTGGGGGGTGGCACGCCATCGCTGTTGAGGCCCGATCAAATTGCAGAGCTACTGCAGCAGCTCAGAGGCCGATTTGGGTTCCAGGACGGTGCCGAAGTCACCCTGGAAATGGACCCTGCCACGTTTGAGCGCAGAGATCTTCACTCCCTGATCGCTGCGGGAGTTACCCGCGTGAGTTTGGGAGGGCAAAGTTTTGACGATGTCAGGCTCGCGGCCCTTGGGCGCCGGCATCGAAGGCAGGATTTGCTGGAGGCCTGCCATTGGCTCCAAGAGTCTTTGCAGGTTGGTGGACTGCAGAGCTGGAGCTTGGATCTGATTCGAAACCTTCCAGACCAAGGAGATCAGGAATGGGAAGCTCAGCTGGAGCAGGCCGTTGGAGTGCAGGCCCCTCACGTGTCGATCTACGACCTCAGCGTGGAGCCAGGCACTGTGTTTGCTTGGCGTGAGAATCGAGGCGAGTTGGCTCTCCCCGAGGAAGATGCCGCTGCCGATCGCATCGCCTTCACCAGCCACAGGCTCCGACGCGCCGGTTATAGCCGCTATGAAATCTCAAATTTCGCAAGACCAGGCCATGCCTCCAGGCATAACCGCGTGTATTGGAGTGGTGCGGGCTGGTGGGCGTTTGGCCTGGGTGCGACCAGTGCTCCCTGGGGGGAGCGGATGGCTCGTCCTCGAACCCGTGAGGCCTATGCCTCGTGGTTGAAGGATCAAGAACAAAAGCTGGATTCCAGCTTGCTTCAAGGGTCAGCGGGGAGCTTGCCTCTGGATGATCGCCTGCTCGTGGGACTGCGCTGCCATGAAGGCGTGGACCTATGGGATCTTGCGAGACGCTGCGGCTGGGATGAACGGCGCTGCATCCGTGATTTACCTGCCCTAGAAGCGCGCTGGCAACCCTTCGCTGATATGGGTCTGATGCAACGCTTTGGCCGTCGCTGGCGCCTCAGCGATCCCGAGGGGATGGCTGTTAGCAATCAGGCGCTTGTGGAGGTGGTGGAGTGGTGGGAGTTGCTCCCTGATCCCGTTGCTCCTTCAGCCAGCTTTTGAGGGCGGTGATGCTGAGTTCACGGCCTTGCATTCGGGCCGGGGTGAAGGGTGGTTGGCTTGGCGTTAAGCCCAGCAGGTCCGCGGTCACGCTGACCTGTCCGTCGCAATCGGCTCCGGCGCCGATCCCGATCACCGGGATGGACAAGTTGCGTCGCAAGCGCCCGGCGAGTTCGCCTGGGACGTGCTCCACAACAAGAGAGAAACAACCGGCGTCCTGTAGGGCTTGCGCTTGGCGATGCACTTTGTCTTGGCTGCGCGGATCGATGCCTTGACGCTTGTAACCGAGGCGATGCACGGCCTGAGGGGTGAGGCCGAGATGGCCCATGACTGGGATGCCCATGCGGACGAGGCGATCCACAACGGCAACCACCTCGGGTTCGCCGCCCTCAAGCTTGACGCCGGCGGCACCCGACTCTTTCAGAATTGTGCCTGCAGCGGCGACGGCGCGATCGAGGCCGCACTGATAACTCAGGAATGGCAGATCGCACACCACCAGAGGTTGCTGGGAGAGAGGTTTGCTCAGACCACGGCATACGGCCTGGCTGTGATGAAGCATTTGTTCAAGCGTCACCGGAAGGGTGGTGGCATGGCCAAGAACCACCATCGCGAGTGAATCACCCACTAAAACCACGTCGGCGCCTGCCGCTTCAACTAAGGCAGCACTGAGACCATCCCAGGCTGTGAGCATCGTGATGGCTCGGCCTGATTGCTTGAAGCGAATCAATTCAGCTGGGCGCATCCGCCCTTCCGCCATAAAAGAGGTTCATTGCTAACATCGTATTGATTCGGATCCATGCGGTCCAGACGCCCAAACCTGGTCAGAACCGGAAGGGAGCAGCCACACGGGATGCTCTGGGCAGGCGTGGACTCCGGGTCACCACCTTTTAGTTGTCGTTTTGGCGTTGCTGGCGCTGCCTGAGGAAATCAGGAATTCGAGCTCCGCTTTCAGGGATAATGTTGGAGCTCGAACTTGGCTGAAATGCTGAAACAGCTGGCCTAGAGCTGCTGCGCTCTGACCGGTAAGGATTTCCGTCAGTAAAGCCCGTGGCAATCACAGTCACGTGAATCTCTCCCTCGAGGCGCTCATCCACCACAGCGCCAACAATGATGTTGGCTTCTGGATCCACTACGTCGTAAATCACCTCTGATGCGGTCGTCATGTCCTCCAGGGTCATGTCCCGGCCACCACTGATGTTGATCACGCAGCCGCTGGCACCATCGATGCGAGCTGCTTCGAGCAGAGGGCTGTTGATGGCGGTTTGTGCGGCTTCAACCGCTCGAGATCGACCTGAACCCACGCCGATACCCAGCAGGGCGGTCCCTGCTTCGGTCATTACGGAGCGCACGTCAGCGAAATCAACGTTGACGAGGCCTGGCAACGTAATGATGTCGCTGATTCCCTTCACACCCATCCGCAAAACGTCATCGGCACTGCGGAAGGCTTCCTGAAGAGGTGCTCCAGCGATGGCATCGCGAAGCCGATCGTTGGGAATCACGATCAAGGTGTCAACGTGCTCTGCCAAGCGGGCAATGCCTTCATCGGCCTGCCGCATCCTGCGACGACCCTCAAAACTGAACGGTTTGGTGACGATGCCAACGGTGAGAGCTCCGCTTTCCTTGGCTACTTCGGCCACAACTGGAGCTGCACCAGTCCCGGTACCGCCTCCCATCCCCGCGGCGATGAAGACCAGATCTGCACCTTGCAACGCTTGTTGAAGATCAGCCCGCGATTCTTCTGCTGCTTTTTGACCAATGCTGGGATTGCCACCAGCGCCAAGTCCACGGGTGAGGGTTTGCCCTAACTGAACCCGATTGTTGGCAGCAGATTGAATCAGCGCCTGTGCATCGGTGTTTAAAACGCGGTAAGCAACCCCTTCAAGATCGCTCAAAATCATGCGATTGACGGCGTTGCTACCACCACCTCCAACACCGATCACCTCGATGCGGGCTGATTGGCTAGGCGAGATGCCCTCTGGATTTATGGATGAAGACATCTCACTGCTCACAATCTCCATTATCTGAGCTTGAACCGCTGGATTCGGTTGCATTATGGGGCTGTGAGTGGATTTTGCCGACAAAAGTGATACAGGAACTTGATTGTCACGACCATTTCGGCTTTAAAGCGTCAACGATCGCTGACTTTTGCCGGGGTTGTTGGTTTGGGCGCCGGCCGTAGCTTCAGTTCAGGTTGGCTTGGGTCACTGAGATCCAGGCCTTCATTGGACGTGCCGCGCAGGTTGGGAGGAAGGCTTTGATTGAGTTGCGCAATGGTTTTAAATTGCTGATCTAACAGAACCTCATTGGCGCCAAGATAAATGAGGCCAAGCGTCTCAATGCGCAGACTGACTCCACCAGCTGGTTCCACCACAATTGTTTTCAGTGGCCGACCCAGCAGGTCTCGTTGTTGAAGGATGCGGGCAATGACCGCGCGTCGATTAGAAATCCAGCCTTCTACTTTCACCGCGCTCGCTGGTTTCTCCCCCCGCTTGGCCATGTCCATTGGCATCCACTGAGCTTCGTTGTCCACCATGCCCCTCTCGATACCCTTGGGGCCGATACGGGAGGCAGCCGCGATCGGTCGGCGTTCGATGAGTTGGATGTCGAGGCCTGGAGGGAGAAGGCGGCGCTGAATGGAAACCTCTTGCACAGGAAGCTCCTGCATCAATTTGGTCTCGATCTGACCAGGCTCAAGGCTCAACAGTGATTCTGGAAAGGAGAGGCCTGCAGCCTTCACGACCACGTTTTCGTCCATCCGCTCGCTTCCGCTGATCTGAATTTGTGACGCGGATCGCAGGCTCCACCCCAGGGTCAGCAATAACCAGCTCAAACCAGTGGCAGTGAGTAGAAAAAAAACAAGACGCCACAGTTGAATCAAGCGATCTTGCCGCCGCTCTTGGCGTAGCCTTCGACGCCGCTCCACACCAGGAGGCATCGGGCCTTGGCTTTTGCGTTTGCCGAGCTTGAGGGCCTTCTTGCTGGAAGCGTCCGGGCTCACAAGTCGCAGCGTGCACGAGACATGAGCTGATCCATCCAACGTCTGGCACGATCAGCATCAGCAAAGGGCACATCGAGCTGAAGGCCGTTCCCAATCAACCTGAGACGGCACCGACCTTGAGATTCACTTGCCAGGGGCGCCTCCCCTGATGCCAAGGCCATTAATTCGACCAATTCCAGGCCCTTAATCACAAACTGCCCCTCGTCTTGAAAGGAGCCAGCGCTGAAGCTGCTCCAACGCAGTTCTCCATCCTTGAGAAGTGCTGCGCCGCAGCCATCGAGTTTGGCTAACTCAGACCCTTCGCTCCAGGTTCGGAACAGATTCTGACGACGGCGCTCGAGCCACCCCAGTGCTACGAGCAGCACAAAGGCGACGAGGAGTGGAAGCCAGAGCAGACCTTCAATCATCGCTTGTCTGGATGTTGATTCATTCTTGCGCCGTGTGGACCAGCTGGGCCACTAAGTCTGGTAAAGCGACACCACTGGCCTCCCAAAGCATGGGATACATGCTCTGGGAGGTGAATCCAGGCAGGGTATTGATTTCGTTGAGCAAGATGTCACCGCTGTGCTCATCGTAAAAAACATCCACGCGTGCCAAGCCATAGGCATGAACAGCAGTACAGGCTTGCAGGGCAATTGCCTGAACTTGAGCGCTCACCTGGGCGGGAAGTGAGGCTGGAATCAGCGTTTGGCTGCAGCCGTCGGTGTATTTGGTGTCGTAGTCATACCAATCGGCATCAAAGCTGATCTCGCCCACCACAGACGCCTCGAGCTGTTGCCGTCCGAGTACGGCGCATTCCAACTCGCGTGCGGAAATGCCACGCTCCACAACGAGGCGGGTGTCATGGCGTGATGCTTCCTGCAGGCCTGCAAGCAGTTGCTCTCGGTGACGAGCTTTGCTGATCCCAACGGATGAGCCCATGTTTGCCGGTTTAACAAAGCAGGGATATCCCAACTCCGCTTCGATCCTGGCGATCAGCTTGTTTTGGCGTTCAGGGTGATTGAGGTCCGCAGCGTTCAGCCCCAAATAAGGAACTTGGGGTAAGCCTGCGGCAGCAAAAGCAGCTTTCATGGCCAACTTGTCCATTCCTACGGCTGAACCGAGCACACCTGAGCCCACATAGGGCTGCCCCATCAGGGTGAATAACCCTTGGACCGTGCCATCTTCTCCGTTTGGACCATGAAGCACGGGGAACCAAACATCCACGCGGTCGTTCTCGATCGGCAGGGAGCGGAAGCCCGCTGGTGGTAAAGGCTGGGGAAGGCTGTCGTCTGCAGGTGGCTGCTTTTGCTCGAGAACGCCATTTGCAACCTGCTCTGGCCACCAACGCCCCGCTTGATCGATGTAAACCGGAACCACCTCGAAGTGATCTCGATTTTTCCCCTCTTGGAAAGCGTTGATGACCGTAATCGCCGAGCGAATCGACACGGCATGCTCGCCGGATGCTCCTCCGAACACCACGCCAATGCGAACGGGAGAAGAGGGCATGGTGCGGCCGTTCATTCAAAAAGCGAACCCGAAAGGTATCAGTTGATCACCGGTGTGCCAGTGAGCGAAAACGAGCGAACTTGATCGATTCGAACATCAACCAGATCTCCGGCACGATGCGTGGCGCCGTTAGGGGAGTCAGCTGAGAAGAAGGTCAGCCTGTTGGTGCGCGTCCGCCCCATGAGTTGGCTTGGATCTTTGGGATTGATCCCCTCTGCAAGCACTTGCTCGATCCGACCCGCATAGCGAGCATTCCGCTCTTTTGCCGTGGATTCAACAAGCGCATTGATCTCCTGCAGGCGTGCCACTTTGACCTGTTCTGAAAGCTGATTGTTCCAGTCCGCAGCTGGTGTGTTGGGCCTTGGCGAATAGGCAGCTGTATTGACTTGGTCAAAGCCAATCTCCTCAATTAACGCCAGAGTGCGTCTGTATTGCGCATCGGTTTCGCCGGGGAACGCCACGATCACATCAGCACTGATGGCTGCATCGGGCATGCGATCGCGAATGCGATCAATGATGCGGCGATAGCGCTCAACGGTGTACCCGCGGGCCATGGCTTTCAGAAGCTCGTTGTCACCGCTTTGAAAGGGGATATGAAAGTGTTCGCATACTTTGGGAAGGTCAGCGCAAGCATCAATGAGGCGCTCGGTGAAATATCTCGGGTGACTCGTAGCAAAGCGCAGGCGTTCGATGCCCTCCACGTCATGCACCTGGTACAGGAGATCCGTGAGGGTGTGTTGGCGTCGGCCCTCGGCGGTAATGCCTGGTAGATCGCGTCCATAGGCATCGATGTTTTGGCCGAGCAGGGTGATCTCTTTAAACCCACGCTCTGCCAAGCCTTCCATCTCCAAAATGATCGAGTCCGGTAGCCGGGATTGCTCCTTGCCTCGAACCGAGGGCACGACGCAGTAGGTGCAACGTTCGTTGCAGCCGTAGATCACGTTCACCCAAGCGCAGGTGCTGCTATCGCGCCTTGCGGTGGTGAGGTCTTCGAGGATGTGATGGTCTTCCGTCGCGACCACCTGTTGTCCTGTTTGGACTTGTGTGAGCAGGGTCTCGAGGCGATTGGCGTGCTGGGGTCCCATCACCAAATCCAGCTCTGGCACGCGGCGCAGCAGGGATTCTCCCTCTTGTTGAGCGACGCAGCCAGCCACTATCAAGGTGAGATTCGGATTGGTTCGCTTGCGGATGGCCTGGCGACCCAAGTAGCTGTAGACCTTTTGTTCGGCGTTGTCGCGAATGGTGCAGGTGTTGTAAAGAACGAGGTCTGCTTCCAGTTCAGCCTTGGCTTCCTGGTAGCCCATTGTTTCCAGGATTCCTGCCATCCGCTCGGAATCTGCCTTGTTCATCTGGCAGCCAAACGTTGTAATCCAGTAGCTGCCGCGCTGCTGTTCGTCCCGAGTGGAGGATGAGGTGTTGGTCTTGGTCAGACTGGGGCTAGCGGGACTGGAAAGAGCCAAAGCGGGTGGCGATCCTGGAGACCGACGACGGTGAAATCATCTTTTAGTTTGAGTCACCGCCAGCTTGTGGCAGCTTGGGGATTGCCGTAATAAGGCGATGGGCTTGCTTTTTCAGCGCTTTTCTCTCACCAAAGCGGTGCCGCTCGCCGTTAGCAGCGAAACCACGGCCCAGCTGGAACATTTCGAGCTCACCTTTCCCTGGATGGCTGCATCGTTTCGGTCAGTTCACGCTCGGGCGTTTTCTTGATGTGCCACTGCCCCGGTTGAGGCAATGCATCAATCTTTATGAGTCGCTGCCAGCGATCGTGCGACGCAAAAAACCCTTCCCAATTTTGTCTAGAGGGCCTATTCAGGATCTTTTTTAAATCGTTGAGGGCGGATGAGGGGATTCGAACCCCCGGATGGCGGCACCACAAGCCGCTGCCTTAACCACTTGGCGACACCCGCCGTGTCGGTTAAGAATCTACCAATTCACCCAAATTCTTTTTGAAGACGGTCATCGGTCCTTTCCGTAAGCCATCGGCCAATGCAGTGGCTGCCGTTCTGGCACTTGCTGCCTCTGGTGTGGCACTCGCCTTTACCAATCCCTCTCCTCAAGACTTCAAGAGCTATGCGGGTGACCAACTTGTCTCCTTAATTAGCGACGAGCTATGTGGAGGTGGACTGCCGATGGTGCTGCAACTTTGGGTGAAAGATTGCCCGCGCTTGATTCGTGATCAGGAGCCAGCGTTGGCGGAGCTCGCTGGTCAATTCAGCCGTCGTCTCAACCTTGGATTAGCCAGCGTGTACACCACCGAGCTTGGTGGACAGGACTTACTCCCCACCTTGCGACTTCCGGAATATTCGGTCACGACCCTCGGAATCGCCGGTCAATTTGTCATCCTTCACTCCAGCAGTGACGCCGGCAAGATCGAATGATTCCTCGTGTTGGAGATGGCACGCTCAGTGCCTGGATTCCAAGGGGACTGGTCGAGCTGGATCATGAACGCGTTGGTTCGGCAGCGCCGACCACTCGCGCAGATGGTCTTTGTGCCTTGCAGGTGTCTTGGCGAGAAGGACGGATTGTGCAAGTGCAGCCGCTTCTTGAGGGGGCAGCGGAACCGGATGGGATGTTGCTTCCCCGTCTGCTGGAGCCGCATGCGCACCTCGACAAGGCGTTTAGCTGGAGCCGCTACCCCAACCTCAGTGGCACCTATGCCGGAGCGATGGCGGCCAACCTCAGGGAACATCAGAGCCGAACCCTGGAGGTGGTTCAAGAGCGCTTTGAACGCTCTATGCACTTGGCTTGGCGCCATGGTTTGCGTGCTGTGCGCACCCACATCGACAGCCTTGGGCCTGGCGCCCAGTGCAGCTGGGACGCCATTCTCGAAGGAGCGTCCCGTTGGCAAGACCGGATCTCGGTTCAGCCGGTTGCCCTGGTTCCGGTGGAGCATTGGAGCACCTCAGATGGGGAACAGTTGGCGGCTCGGGTGGCAGCTTCCGGTGGCTTGCTCGGCGGTGTGATCACTCCCCCCTGCTCTGGGCGTGCGTATCGTCAGGCGCTGCGGAACCTCTTGGCGCTGGCCGATCGGCATGGATGCGGGGTGGATTTGCATATCGACGAAGCCAGCTCGGAGCCTGCTGCTGGGATGGTTCAACTGATGCGCGTCCTTAAGCGGATGACCGTTTCAGTGCCGATCACCTGCAGCCATGCCAGCAGCCTGTCGCTGCTCAGAGCCTCTGCGTTGCAGCGTCTTGCTGAACGGATGGCCCGTCACAACGTTCGAGTGGTAGCCCTCCCCCTGACCAATGGCTGGCTGTTAGGTCGGCAGGATTTCGGTACCCCTCTGAGGCGACCATTGGCGCCGATTCGTCAGTTGCAGCGGGCCGGTGTGTGTGTGGCTGTGGGTGGCGACAACGTGCAGGATCCATGGTTCCCGGCTGGCAACTTCGACCCCTTGGCTTTGATTGCAGCGAGCCTGGCTCAGGCCCAGCTGGCTCCCTGGGAACGCTTGGGCCTTTCGCCCTTCACAACAGCTGCAGCTCGATTGATGGGGATGGAGTGGGACGGTGTGATTCGAGAGGGTGCGCCCGCTGATGCGATGCAGCTTCCCGTTCAAAGCTGGGCGGAAGCCTTGGCGACACCTCCGGAGCGTCGCTTGTTGGTGCGTGGGGCGTGGGTGCAGGATCGAACCTGAGGATCATCTCCACCACTGCGGTCACAGCTGCTGTCACAACTGATGTCACAACTGCTGTCACAGCCATTTTTTTAGTAACAGCACCCCTTTTCACTCCAAATCAGCCCTGAATCGCCATGGTCTTCAATGCTTTGCACAACGAGTTGGCAGCCGTTGCTGATCTCAGCTTGCTGACGAGTTCAGCTGATTTGGATCGCTATTCCCGGGATGCCTACGACTACTCACCAGTGCTGCGAGAACAGCTCAGCCAATGCCGTGCTGATCTCGTTGTCAGTGCGGCTTCGGTTCAGGCGGTGGAAGCGGTGGCCGCGGCCTGTCATCGTCATGGCGTACCGCTGACCTTGCGCGGAGCCGGAACGGGCAATTACGGCCAGAGCGTGCCCTTGAAAGGAGGCGTGGTGCTCTTGATGGATGCGTTGCGCGAGGTGCGTTCCATCGATCCGGTGTCTGGCGTAGTGACTGTGGAATGCGGCTGCTTGATGCGCGACCTAGACCGCGCCTTGGCTGTTCATGGCCGTCAATTAAGACTGTTTCCAAGCACCTGGCGCAGTGCCACGATCGGCGGCTTTATCGGCGGCGGATCTGGGGGAATCGGATCGGTGCGTTGGGGGTTTTTGCGGGATCCTGGCCACCTCCTCGGCCTGGAGGTGGTGACGATGGAGGCCTCCCCTCGGCTGCTGCAACTGGAGGCTGCGGAGGCGGAAGCCCTGAATCACGCCTACGGCACCAATGGCATCATCACGGCGCTCACCCTCTCCTCGGCGGCGCGGGTGGCATGGCAGGAGGTTGTTGTGGATTGTCCCGACTGGACGACGGCGGTCGAGCTGGCCCAGCGTTGTGGTCAAGCTGCGGTTGAGTTGAACCTGTGCACTGTTTTGCAGTCGCCGATTGTGGATCGTCTCCCGTCGTGGAGTGGTTCGCCACGGGGACAGCATCGACTGCTGTTGTTGGTGGCCCCCGATGGCGTGAGCACGATTGAACGCCTGGCGAGCTCTGTTCAGGCGGAGGTGCAAGTGCTCGGGGACGAGGACAACCATCAGGGCAACGGTCTACGGGAGTTGAGCTGGAATCACACAACCCTGCATCTGCGTAATCAAGATCCCAACTGGACCTATCTGCAGATGCTGCTGCCCCAGCCTGAACTGGTCTGTATGCAGGCACTACAGCAGCGCTGGGGCGACGATCTCGTTTGGCATCTCGAGGCTGTACGTCAGCAGGGTGCCTTTCGATTAGCGGCTCTGCCGGTGGTCTATTGGAGAGGGGCGAAGGCTCTTCAGGACTTAATCGACGACTGTCTTTCCGAGGGGGCGTTTGTGTTTAACCCCCATGTGCTCACCGTTGAGGGAGGTGGCCTGGGTGTGATTGATGGCGATCAAGTGGCAGCGAAGCATCGCCACGATCCTGATGGCTTGCTCAACCCAGGAAAGCTTGGTGGCTTTCCCGAGTGATTAGCACTCCAGGCTGTCGCGGGTGGAGACACCGCTGCTGGAATTGACGCCATCAGCGTCTTGACAGAGCCGGCGTTGATCCTCCCGATCCAACAAGGCATTCGTGAAATCTGCGCCCTCGATGTCTGCACCGGCAAAGCTGCTCCCGGAAGCGATTACACCAATGAGCAAGGCGTCGCGCAGATCCGTTTTGGAGAAATCGGCACGATCCATCAAGGCATCACTTAGATCGGCGCCATGGAAATTTGCTTCCGAAAATTCTGCTTGGGTAAAGATCGTCCCTTGGAGGTTGGCGCCGCTGAAATCTGCACCTTTGCCCGTCGCTCCTGCAAAGGATGTGTTGAACAGGTTTTGGCCATGAAAATCACTACCGCTTTGATTGGTCAGGGTGTAATCCACGCGTTCTTGGAACAAGGCTCGATCTTGGAGCCCCACACCGGTGGAGGTATCGAGAGCGATGACAGGGAATGGAAGAGCTGTCATGAGCGCCAGGAGAACAATCGCGAACAGGGAGCTCAGAGTCTGGTTGCCCATGACGGATGCATCGAAAGCTGACCTCACTCTGCCGTTCGTTCGTGCACGCTGAATGGATCGTGGCTTAGCCATTGGCAGCAAAGGGTTGAGTGGAGCTCTTCATCCCTAGGACTCTTTCAGCAGGACTCTTTCAGCACTCCTTCTGCCAACAACGATCCAATCAAATACAAGGAGCCTGCAATCACAGGCATTGGCTTCGGTTTATCTGCATCGTTCATGAACAGGCTAATGAGCACGTCCTCCACGCACGCGGCGCTCCTCAGTTGATGTGCCTGCGTTGGGCAGATCTCGCGCAATCTGTTGGCTGTCCAGCTGACATGCCCTGGCACAGGCACGATCCAGGCTTCATCGTTGGGCTCCAGCAAAAGCCTGAGCATCTCTGGGGCTTGCTTGTGGCCCTGAATGCCAAGAATCCAGATCTGCTGTTGCCCTGACTGGCTCCAGCAACGACGCTCGAGCGCGAGCTGCTGAGCCGCATCGGGGTTGTGGGCTCCATCCACACGCACAGATTGGTGGTTCCAGTGCAGTGTTTGAAGCCGTCCAGGCCAACGGGCTTGGGCCAGCCCCAGTTTGATGTGCTCCTCTGTGATTGGGCTTCCAAGTGCATGCATCCTTCGCAGCGCTGCACGCGCCACGGCACCGTTACGCCGTTGCAGGTGTCCATCCAGTCCCAACTCCCAGGCGTCTGTGAGGGGTGCCACCCACTCCAGCGTGGCGCCCATGTCTTGGCTGCGCGCCTCCAAGACCTTGGTCACCGCTTCGTGTTGAGGGGCACTGATCACATGGGCTCCAGGGCCAATCACTGCTGCTTTTTCGCTGCTGATGGCGGTTAAGGAGTGCCCGAGATGCTCGCAATGATCCATTCCGATCGAGCCAATGGCGATGAGAGGTCGATAGGGATGGGCCGTTGTGGCGTCCAGTCGCCCTCCAAGGCCTGCTTCTAGGACGAGCCAATCCAGTGCATTGGCTTCAAAATGGATCAGGGCCGCAGTGATCAGTTGCTCGAACGGGGTCAGGTTGTGATGCCGCGCCACCGGTTGAAGTTGTTTTAAACGTTGGCGAAGTTGAGCTAGCTCAATCTGTTGTTGGTTCACGCAAATCCGTTCACACCAACTGGTGAGATGGGGAGACGTGGTGAGGCCAGAGCGCAGACCTGCTGCCGTCAACCCGCTGTGAATCATGCAGGCGATCGAGCCTTTGCCGTTGGTGCCTATGACCTGCACGGCGGGAACATCAGCGCAGGGATTGGCTAGATCGGCGAGAGCTGTCTGCATCCGCTCAAGTGATAGATCCATTCCCCGCTGCTCAAAGGGAGAGATCAGGCCTGCCAACTCATCGATGGGATCGGCTTTGTCATCGCCCTTGGAGCGGGTCACGCGTTAGCAGTTCCAGCGTGCGTTCAAGGCGGGAGAGCAGCTCTTTCACCTCTCGGCGATTGATCACTAACGGAGGAACCATCCGCACCACTTTGGTTCCGGCAGGAACGATCAACAGTTTTTGCGCTAAGGCTGCTTTGACAACGTCAGCAGCATTGAGATTGCAGTCCTCTCGTAGGACCAAACCCTGCAGTAAGCCCCAACCTCGGGCGTCCTCGAGTTGTTGAGGAAAGCGTTGAATGAGTTGGTTGAGTCCAGCTCTTAATTGTTCGCCCCGTTCTGACACGTTGCGGAGTAACTGTTTCCGCTCCAATTCACGGGCGACGGTAAGACCAGCGCGACAAGCAAACGGGTTGCCTCCAAACGTGCTGGCGTGATCTCCAGCTGTGAACAGGTCGGCGTGCTCGGTGGTCAGCAGGGCACCGATCGCATGGCCACCACCAAGGCCTTTCGCCAAGGTGATCACATCGGGTTGGACATCCAGTTGCTCGTATCCCCAGAGCTTGCCGCTGCGACCCATTCCCACTTGAACTTCATCAAAGATCAAGAGGATGTTGCGTTGATCGCAGTGGCGACGAATCGCACGGAACACGTCTGGATTGCCTGGATTCACACCGCCCTCGCCTTGGAGAGGCTCGATCAGGACAGCGCAAACCCGAGGGCCATGGGCCTCTAGGCGATTTAAAAGCTGTTCAAAGCTGTGGATGTCGTTGTAAGTGAAGGTCTCAAACCCCTCCACCATCGGCTCAAATCCCACGTGATAGCGGGGTTGTCCAGTGGCGCTCACCGCTGCAAGCGTGCGGCCATGGAAGCTTGCGGCCGCCGTCAAGATCACGGGCCGTTCTATTCCCCGGCGTTGATGGCCATGCTTGCGAGCCAATTTGATGGCCGCTTCATTTGCTTCCGCACCGGAATTGCAGAAGAACACACTGTCTGCACAGCTGTTGTTCACGAGCCAACGGGCTAGCTCTTCTTGCTCAGGAATTTCATAAAGATTGGAGACGTGCTGGAGGCGGCTGAGTTGATCCTTCAGTGCACGTCGCATTGCGGGGTTGCTATGGCCGAGGGTACAAGTGGCAATTCCAGCCACGGCATCGAGGTAGCGATGGCCTTTGTGGTCACGCACC
This sequence comes from uncultured Synechococcus sp., assembly GCA_949373155.1. The sequence goes on from CASICK010000009.1 coordinate 105,420, forward strand.
CAGCAACCTTTCCCACGCACCAGGGTGAGCGGGTAGCGGTTGTAGGTCCCCATCACAGCGGTGGGGGAGGATTCAGTGATGCCAGTGGTTTTTGGGGATGTGTCTACCATTTCGCCCGACTGTTGACCAATGGCCTTCGTTCTTCTATTGAAGCTGACCGCCCTGAGTGGAGTGGGTCACGCATCACCAATTTGCCCATTCAATGGGTGGGATTGAGATGATCCCGTTTAGGTCATACAGGTGGTCGGACTTGAACCGACAAGGGTTTCCCCGCCGCATTTTGAGTGCGGTGCGTCTACCAATTCCGCCACACCTGCTCGTTCGCGTCTCCAGACGCTCAAAGCCCATCAATGGTTTGAGAGCTCTTAAATACCCTACACGTTTTGTGTCTGAGGCTCCCTCAGGGTGTGCGCCTGGTCAATTTGGCTCCAGCACGGCCAAGCTTCGCTTCGATATCGGCATAGCCACGGTCGAGGTGGTCGAGGCCGCTCACTTGCGACTTCCCTTTCGCCACCAGTGCTGCCAACACCATGGCTGCTGAGGCTCTGAGGTCGGTTCCATTCACTGGAGCCCCGCTAAGTGCGGACACACCTTCCACAACAGCAGTGTTGCTTTGAACTCTGATGGAGGCACCCATGCGCTGCAGCTCCGCGACGTGCTGCATCCGGTTTTCGTAGATTTTTTCAGTAATCACACTGGTTCCCTGCGCCGTGGTCAGTAAGGCCATGAAGGGCGCTTGCAAATCAGTGGGAAAACCAGGGAACGGTTGGGTGGTGATGTCGATGCCCCGGATCTCCCCTGGAGTGATCGTGATCCCTTCGTGATCAATATCAAGTTTGCAGCCGCAGTCGCGCAGCTTCTGCAACACGGCAGTGAGGTGTTCAGGGATCACGGGAGCCACTCTCAGCTTGGATCGGGTGATGGCAGCAGCAAGCAGGAAGGTGCCTGCTTCAATCCGGTCGGGAATCACCGTGTAATCGCAACCCTGGAGTTGATCCACACCTTCCACAGTGATGGTGGGTCCGCCGGCTCCACTGATTTTGGCGCCCATCGCAGTCAATAAATTGGCGAGATCCTGAACCTCAGGCTCTTGAGCTGCGTTCGAAATCACGCTGGTGCCTTGAGCCAAGGCTGCAGCCATCAAAATGGTTTCTGTGGCACCCACGCTGGGGCAATCCAAAACGATCTCTGCACCTTTGAGACGTTGCTCCCTGCCTGGGATCGAGGCAATAATGATGCCGTGCTCCACGTTCACAACGGCTCCGAGGGCCTTCAATCCACGGATGTGTTCCACAACCGGACGCGCACCAATGCGGCATCCGCCTGGTAGGGGCACCCGCGCATGTCCCATGCGGGCGAGAAGCGGGCCGATCGCAAAAAAGCTGGCGCGCAGACCGTTCACTAATTCATAAGGAGGCTCTGCTCCTGTCATTTGATCGGCATGAAGGTGGACCACCTCGCCGTTGCGTTGAACTTTGACGCCTAGGGAAGACAGGATTTCTGTCATTCCGCCGATATCCGTGAGTGGGGGGACGTTGCGGAGGGTTAAAGGGGCTTCGGTCAGAAGAGAGGCCGTCATCAGCACGAGGGCTGAATTTTTCGCGCCACTGACGCGGAGCTCTCCGCTCAACTTCTCTCCACCATCAATCTCGAGGTGCGGCTTGAGAATGTCTTGAGACGCAAGAGCCGCTGCCATCATTCCTATCGTTACTTCATTAATGATCATCTTCACCAACAAGAATGAGACCGTCTAGACGGCCGGCGCTCAAACTGGTTCTGTCGGGTTCAGATCGTCTTTATCACTCCAAAGCTGATGTCGTATGGTCATCAGGTCACGTTTGTGACGCCAGCGGTTGTGGCGGAATTGGTAGACGCGCATGTTTCAGGTACATGTGTCTTCGGACGTGGGAGTTCAAGTCTCCCTAACCGCATTAATGTGACTGGGTCAGGACTCCCAACTCCTTCATGATTGTGCTCAAGATCTCCAACTCATCGGAGGTAGTGGCTTCGAAAGTTGGTAAATTTCTCGAATTTTTGACTCCAGATTCTGTGGACCAATCCACGGTGGAAGATCAAGTAATTAAGAAGCTGATTGAAAACTTGGCAGCTGAGGGGATTAAAGGGGAGATCGCTGCGGTTCAAGGCATTGATCTCGATGCTAATGACCTCAAACTTCATGACGGCATGAAGGTGCGTAAGCACACGAGCTTCTGATTCCGTGTTGTTGGAAGATCAGTCAGACGAGCTGATCACCAGTCGTCGTAACCCTCTTGTGCGAAGACTGCGTTCGTTGTCATCGCGTGCAGGTCGAGACGAGCAGGGTGTTGTTCTGCTGGAAGGCACTCACCAACTTCAAGAACTCCAGAACCTTGTTTGGAGTGAGTCTGTTGCCCTTGATGTTGTTGCCACTCCTGCTTGGTTGCAGACGCATGCCGGCTTGATTTGTGCGTTGCCGGGATCTGTGCGTGTGCAGAGAATCAGTGCCGAAGCGTTGCAAGCCGGTTTAACCACGGTTCAACCCGATGGTGTGGCTTGTTTGCTGCCGTTATCTTGCTTGCCTTCCACGGTTGCAGCTCCCGACTTTGTTCTGGCGCTTGATCGCATCCAGGATCCAGGCAACCTTGGAACGCTGCTGCGCACCGCGCGGGCCGCAGACATCCAGCAGGTTTGGTGCGCGTCTGGTGCGGATCCGTTGGCTCCGAAGGTGGTGCGATCCTCGGCTGGAGCGATCTTGAACCTGCCGGTCGAGCGCTTTGGCCCTGATCCAGCTGAAGGGGTTGTTCAACTCGCAGAACGATTGAGGCAAGCCCGCGAGGCTGGGCTTCAGATTGTGGCCACTTTCGTGCCAGATGCAGCGGCAGATTTGCGCGTTCAGCCCTACTGGGAGCTGGACTGGACCCTGCCCACGGTGCTTCTGCTCGGAAACGAAGGAGCAGGTCTGGACCCGTTGTTGCAGGCCTGCTGCTCCGAAGGCGTGACCCTTCCCCACAGCTCCGCTGTGGAATCCCTCAATGTGGCTGCTGCTGCAGTCCCTCTGCTTTTGGAGAGGCGACGGGCGAGAATGACGTCTTCAACGCAGAAGATCGGGTGAGCGACGCCAGTTTCGACTTCGATGTGATCGTCATTGGCGCCGGATATGGCGGCTTTGATGCAGCCAAACATGCAGCTGATCATGGACTCAAGGTGGCCGTCCTTGAATCCCGCGACATGGGAGGCACCTGCGTGAACCGTGGCTGTGTTCCTTCAAAAGCCCTGTTGGCTGCCAGTGGTCGCGTGCGCGAGCTGGCTGATGCTGAGCATCTTGCAGGGTTTGGAATTCATGCGGCTCCAGTGCGTTTTGAGCGCAAGAAGATTGCTGATCACGCCAATCAACTGGTGGCCACGATTCGGGCCAATCTCACCAAAACGTTGGAGCGGGCAGGGGTCACGATCCTTCGCGGTCAAGGTCGGCTTGAGGGACCTCAACGCGTTGGGGTGCGTGAGCTCAGCGGTGTGGACCGGGTCTTAACGGCACGGGACGTGATCTTGGCCACAGGCTCTGATCCCTTTGTTCCCCCGGGCATCGAAACGGATGGACGCAGCGTTTTCACTAGCGATGAGGCGGTCAATCTGGAATGGTTGCCCCGTTGGATTGCGATTATTGGCAGCGGCTATATCGGACTGGAATTTGCCGATGTCTACACGGCTTTGGGCTGTGAAGTCACGATGATTGAGGCTTTGGATCGGGTGATGCCCACCTTCGATCCCGATATCGCCAAGCTCGCAGCCCGCAAATTGATCGAGGGCCGCGATATTGATGCTCGCTCTGGGGTTCTAGCCAAATCGATTCAACCTGGATCACCGGTGCAAATTGAGCTGGTTGATATGCAAACCAGAGAGCCAGTTGAGACGTTGGAAGTGGATGCGGTGCTTGTGGCGACAGGCCGTGTGCCTAGCAGCAAGCATCTCAATCTCGAGTCTGTGGGAGTGGAGACCAATCGGGGGTTTATCCCGGTGGACGACAGCATGCGCGTGTTGGTGAATGGTGCTCCACAGGCCAATCTCTGGGCCGTTGGTGATGTCACCGGCAAGTTGATGCTCGCTCACACGGCCGCGGCACAGGGTTCGGTTGCTGTCGACAACATTCTTGGTCACCCCCGCCAAATCGATTACCGCAGCATTCCTGCCGCCACCTTCACCCATCCAGAGATCAGTTCTGTGGGCTTATCGGAAGCCGATGCCAAGGAGCTCGCAGGAGAAGAGGGTTTTGAGCTGGGCACGGTACGGAGCTATTTCAAAGCCAATTCCAAAGCGCTTGCTGAATTGGAAAGTGATGGAGTGATGAAGTTGTTGTTCAACAAAACCAGTGGGGAGGTCCTGGGGGCCCACATCTTCGGTTTGCATGCTGCTGATCTGATCCAGGAGATTGCGAATGCGGTGTCCCGTCGTCAAAGCGTGACCCAACTCGCCAATGAGGTGCACACGCATCCAACGCTCAGTGAAGTGGTGGAAGTGGCCTACAAGCAGGCGGCTTCAGCGGTGGGGGCTTGAGTGATGGAGATCCGTCGTCGTCCGCCCAATCCCAAGGTGCAAGTTGCGCATCTGGAGTATGCCGTCCCTGATCAGGACGGCGAACCTCGCAACATTTTGGAAAAAATCGTTTGGGAGAAAGATCGCGAGATCGCTGTTGCCCGTGAGCGCATGCCTTTGGAGCAATTGCGCCGCAAGGTGGCTGAATTGCCTCCAGCTCGTGATTTTCTGGCCGCCCTACGCACTGCAGAGGTGAGGCCTGCCGTGATAGCTGAGGTGAAAAAAGCCAGTCCAAGCAAAGGTGTGATTCGAGAGGATTTCGATCCAGTCGCGATTGCAAAGGCTTATGCGTCAGGTGGGGCGAGCTGCCTTTCGGTGCTCACTGATAAAACCTTTTTTCAGGGCGGTTTCAATGTGTTGATTGAGGTGCGCGAAGCCGTGGATCTTCCACTGCTTTGTAAGGACTTCATCCTTAGCCCTTACCAGCTTTATCAGGCGCGGGCGGCTGGAGCCGATGCCGCTCTTCTGATTGCTGCGATCCTCAGCGATCAAGACCTTGCCTATTTCTCCAAGGTGGCTGCAGCACTTGGACTCACGGTTTTGGTGGAGGTGCATGACGCTGAAGAGTTGCAGCGGGTGTTGGCCCTGGGTGGATTCCCTTTGATTGGAATCAACAATCGTGATCTCGCCAGTTTTGAAACGGATTTGGCAACGACCGAAACGCTCATGGCTGACTTCGCTGAGCAATTGGCGGAGCAGCAGATTCTTTTGGTGAGCGAATCGGGATTGTTCCACCGCGCTGATCTCGATCGTGTTCAAACCGCTGGAGCACAGGCCGTTTTGGTGGGAGAAGCCCTGATGCGGCAAGCGGATGTGAAGGCAGCACTCCAATCATTGATTCATGGTTGAGAGGGAGGTTGTGATGCTTGGATCAGCACCAACAACCTCTGAATCGCTGGGCCTCGATCTCGGTCCGGCAGAATTGCTGAATCTTGGGATCGCGACTTGCTGATCAGTGTTCTGACGGGCTTCGCGGCAGGTGCTGTCCATGTTGTTGGGGGTGCTGATCATTTGGTCGCAATGGCCCCCTTCTCCCTAAGGCGTCCGTTGCAGGCCGTGAAGTCAGGAATGGCTTGGGGCGGCGGACATTCGCTCGGGGTGGTGTTGCTTGGCGTTGTTGCGATTTTTTTTAAAGATCTGATCCACGTCGAAAGCATGTCGGCCTGGGCGGAATTTTTAGTGGGGGTGTCGTTGCTTGTGATTGGTGCTCTCGCCATCCGAACCGCATTTGGCTTGGAGTTGCATACCCATGACCATCACCACGATGGTTCGGCCTTGCATCGCCATCTCCATCTGCATCTTCGCGGGCAGAACAACCATCGCCGCCATGCGCATGCAGCCTCAGGTCTTGGACTCCTCCATGGTTTGGCGGGAGCAGGCCATCTGCTGGCCGTGATCCCAGCTCTTGCGCTGCCGGTGCATGGTGCCGTTTTGTACTTAGTTGCTTATTTATGCGGGTCGATGGGAGCCATGCTCGCCGTGGTCAGCACCCTTTCCATGCTCACGATGCGCAGCAGCGCTCGTTTCCTGCCGCTTCTAGTGGGCTGCACCGGTGGATTGTCAATCGTGACAGGAGCGATCTGGCTCCAGAAAACATCAGCCGCCTTGTTTTAACGCCGTTGAGGCGAAGGCCACAACTTCTCCGATTAAGCAGCTCTTCGAAATCCTTCCCCATTGCCGGCTGTCTGTGCTGGCATCTGGGCAATCACCGAGGATAGTGAGCTGATTTTCAGTTACAGAGCTCAGCCGTTTGATCACCCGGCGTGAAGGCTGTTGGGGATGAATGCAAACGATGATGGAACCGATGGCGGGGAATTCCGAGTGTTGATTGAGGGGCCGAACGATCACGCGGTCCTTGGGTTTCAGCGTTGGCCACATCGAATACCCCTCCACTTGCATCACGCGTCGACGGCCACAAAAAAACAGCAGTAGGTCGAGGAGACCCACTGCTGCAAGGGATGGTTGAGATCTTGATGAAGAAGTCAGAACCTGACTCAGGAGGCGGTGACCCAGGCATCAGAGCGGCCTTTGGACTGCCAGAACATGCCGTGGATTTTCTCAACAGCGGCGAGAAGCTCTTCCGCTTTGCCTTGGTCGATGTGCACCTTGCAGGCGCTACAAAGTTTTGCCGCTTTCCAGAAGGTGTCGTGGAGATCGGGGAATGTTGCGAGGTGCTCGGGCTTGAAGTAGTCGGTCCAAAGGATCAAGAGTTCTTTCTTGGTCTTTTGGGCTTCGTCTTCTTTGACCGCAACGAAGCGGGAGAAGGTGTTGTTGTAGGTGGCAAGAGCTGCGGCATTTCCTGCAGCAGGTGCTTCCAAAGCCTTGAGCTTTTTAGTCATTGCGAGCACTGCTTCAGCGTGAACACGAGCCGAAGCAGGGTCATACACACCGCAGGGTCCGTCGCAGTGGGCTTCAACGGTGGAAGCGGGCAAGGAGCGAACGATCGCTGATAGAGCCGTGCGAAGCATCGGGTTTGAAACAGAATTTTCGATTTGACAAGCCTACCTACGGATCCACTCCTTATGGATCACTATTTGATGTCTAGTAGTTCGACTTCAAAAATGAGGGTTGCATTCGGAGGGATCACGCGGCCTGCACCACGCTTGCCGTAGCCGAGGTCAGGAGGGATCACCAGCTTGCGCTTTCCGCCCACTTTCATGCCCTGTACACCTTCATCCCAACCCTTGATCACCCGACCGGCCCCAAGCGGAAATTCAAACGGGGTGCCGCGGTCGTAGCTGGCATCAAATTGAGTGCCGTCCTCGAGGGTGCCGCGGTAATTCACCACGACGTTCTGTCCAGAGCTGGCTACGTCACCAGTGCCCACAACGAGATCGGTGATTTTTAAGCCACTCCCGGTGACCTGAGGCTTCTCTGCTTCCATCGGACCTCCGAGGGCTGAGGCATCAGCCAGCTTGGTATCGGGAGCCATTGCAAACAAGGTGGGGTTGGCGTTGTCAGGGTCGAGTTCCATGGGATTGGCCACGGCCTGAACAACAGCCGCTTGGGCATTCATCGCATTGCTGCTGGCCATGGTGGATGGTGTTGCAGCGATCACCGTGGAGGGCGACACCAGTTGGCTGATGAGCGCCACCATCAAACAGGACACAAACACAGCGGTGCTGATCAAGATCTCGCGCACAGAATTTTGCTCGATTCAATCCAAGTGTGGCAGTTCATTCCTCGCGCTCTTTTTGGCGTAACTGCTGCTCAAGGCGATCGATTCTTCCCCGCAGCTCATCGAGTTCTCTCTGACTGGCCAAACCGAGGTCTTGAATGATGTTGTCGCGGTTGCGTTCGAGGTTGCGGCCCATCTGCTGCTCGAGTTCTGGCGTTTCGCCGCGCAAAGCCTTGAGCACATCGTCCACAAGGGCCGAGGCATGGGTTGAATCAAGGCGGCCGCTGCTCACCCATTCCTGAGTGACGTAACGCAGCCGATCGGCAACAAGCGTTGTGGTGCCGAGACCGCGAAGCAGGAGCTGCTGCAGGGGATTAGCGGTATCCATAGCCATACGGGTGCGTCTCGATTCAGGATGGCTTCATCTCCCGCCACTGACCATGGGAAATGACCGATCCCTGGTGCTCCTTCAGGGGCTGCTGGGGGGACTGCTCGCAGGCGTTGCTCTGACTGTGTCGGGCCCTTGGTGGATGGTGCCGGCCCTGGCGCTGCTCTGGGCCGCGTCCCCCAGTTTTCTGGCCTCCGCGCTCTGGGGTGGAGTGGCTGTCCTGGTGAGCCATCGCTGGTTGTTGGCGTTGCATCCCCTGATGTGGATCGGGGTTCCCGCCGCACTCAGCCTGCCGGTTGCTGCTGCGATCTGGTTGGCCTGTGCCCTGCTGGCAGCTCTGTTGCTGGCTTGTTGGAGTGGTCTTATTAACCGCCTGCCCTTGCGGGGGAGCTTGACCCATGCCGTGCTGGCCGCGGCTGTGTGGGGATTGGCGGAAGTGGCCCTATCCCAAAGCCCTGTGTTTTGGATCGGTGTGGGTGGAAGCGTGCTTCCGGCTGATCCACCACTAGCTGGGTTGAGTCGCTGGATCGGAGAGGGCGGACTGGCTGCCCTGCAACTGCTACTCGGCTGGTGGCTGTGGCGTTTGCTCACGATGTCTCGTCGGGAGTCGGGTTGGCCTGGACTGCTGGCCGGCGGCCTGCTGAGCCTTGTTGTTGTTCACGGGGTGGGGGCCCTGTTGCTGCAACACCCTGAAACGATTGGGGGCCAATCCGATCTCGCGGAATACAGCGTTGGCCTCTGGCAACCCGCCATTCCCACCCGCGAGAAATTTTCTGCGCAACGCCAACGCGACTTGCCCGGACGTCTACAAGCTGCGCTTCACGAGGCTGATGCTGCTGATGCGGACTGGTTGCTGGCACCGGAGGGCACGCTGCCGCTCAATGATTCCCTCAGCGCACCGGCTCCGATTCCATTGATGAGCGGGGGGTTTCGCTGGTCGCGGGGACGTCAACGCAGCGCCATGTTGTTGGTGGACGGTGACGGCACCACGCCGGTCGCCTCGATTGATAAACATCGATTGGTGCCATTGGGGGAGTGGGTTCCGTCCTGGCTTGGTCTCAGTGGTCTGTCTGCCATCGGTGGCCTGGAGGCTGGAGAGCCATCCAGGCTTTGGCGCTGGGGCGGTCCACCTGCTGCTGTTGCTATCTGCTACGAGATCAGCAACGGAGCGGCGCTAGCTCGCGCAGTGGCTGATGGGGCGGAGTGGATCCTTGCTGCGGCAAACCTTGACCCCTACCCCGGCCTGCTTCAGCAGCAGTATTTGGCATTGGCCCAGCTGCGCAGTTTGGAAACGGCCAGACCGCTGTTATCTACGGCGAATACTGGTCCAACGGCCATGATCCGTGCGAATGGGCAGGTCGCAGAGCGCTTGGCGACGTTTGATCAAGGCCTTTTGGTGGTGCCGCTTCAACCACGCAAGGGTTTGACGGGATATGTGCTCTGGGGAGAGGCTCCACTGTTGTTGATGCTTGGAGCCTCGTCGCTGGTGTTGATTAGATCGGCGAGTCGATCAGGCCCCCGCCAAGTACGACCTCGCCGTCGTAAAACACCGCCCCTTGACCAGGAGTGATCGAAAACTGCGGCTCCTGGAAGGTGAGCTTGCAGCGATGGGGGCGGTCTCCGGCCCGATCGTCAGCATTGGCTTCAATGCAAGTTAGATGGGCACGCACGGGTTCGCTGCGATAACGCACTTGCACCTCCACCTCCATGGCTGAACCGAGTGGGGGTGGGGCGATCGAGACCCAGTTCACAGCGCCAACCTGGCAGCCTGTGCGGCCAGCTTCTGCCCTCGTGGCGACCACCACCTGGTTCATGGCGGCATCGAGTTTCACCACATGCAGCGGTTCACTCCAGGCAATCCCTAAGCCTTTGCGCTGACCAATGGTGAAATGTTCAATGCCGTCGTGCTGTCCGACTACCGATCCGTCTTGCAGCACGATTTCACCGTCCCGTGGTGGAAGGTAGGCATCGAGGAACGCGCGCATGGAGCCGTGGTGATCGGCCAGGCAAAGGTCTTGGCTTTCTGGCTTGTCGGCGGTGCGTAATCCGTGGCGCCCCGCTTCAAGGCGGGTGTCGGCCTTGGTGAGTTCACCGAGTGGAAAGACCACGCGAGCCAAGACTTCCTGGGGCAGGTCATAGAGGAAATAACTCTGGTCTTTGCGGCTGTCGAGACCTCGTAGCAGTTTCCAGCGGCCGTCTTCCAGGTCCAGGCGGATGCGGGCGTAATGGCCTGTGGCGATCCTGGGAAGATTGCGCTCCCGTTCGGCCCAGTCGAGCATCGGCCCGAATTTCACCGAGCGGTTGCACTTCGAACAGGGCAGGGGTGTGATGCCAGCCCTGTAGCCATCCACCAATCCTTGAACGATTTCGCGAACGAAGGTCTCCCTTGAATCCACTACGTGGTGGGGCACCCCGAGCTGTTCACAGATTCCGGCAGCATCCACCAGGCCTTCGGCGCAGCAGGCCCCTTTACCGCTCATCAGCCAGAGCGTGAGGCCCTCCACCTCCCAGCCGGCTTCCACCATGAATGCTGCGGTGAGTGAGCTGTCCACTCCGCCCGAAAGGCCGACGGCCACACGATGCTCACCAGGCCATTGGCGCAATCGCTCCAGGGCCTCGGCACCGGCTGGGGTTGCTGTGAGGGTGCTCATCTTGGCCTCGGCCGACATGGGCGGGCATCGCTGTATGACTCCATAGTGAGGGCCCGGGTGTTTTTGGCTTGGTCTGGCCTTCCCTTGATGCGGAGCACTGGCTCGTCAGTGCAGAACAAATGCTGGCCTTGGAGCAGGAATGGCTGGGGAGTGGTTTGCCCGTTGCCGCCTTGATGGAGGCCGTTGGCAAGGCGATGGCTGAGTGGTGTCTTCAGCGGCGGAAGCGTTTGGAGCTGGGCGTGTTGGTGTTGGTGGGACCTGGCCACAACGGTGGTGATGGGTTGGTGGTGGCGAGGCTGTTGCTGCATGCCGGAGTGGAGGTGAAACTGTGGGCCCCGCTGCCGCTCCGGCAAGGGCTCACCCAAGCGCATTGGCGTCATCTCGAGTGGCTTGGTGCAACTGTTTTGGAGACGGAGCCGGATCCGAGGGATTCAGCTCTCTGGGTGGAGGCTCTGTTTGGATTGGGACAACATCGTCCTCTCCCAGAAGGATTGGCGCTGTTGTTCAGCGAACGCGAGCGTGTTCAGCCGGGCCGGCTGATCAGCTTGGATGTGCCTGCGGGGATGCATTCCAACCACGGCCGGATGGAGGCCGGAGGTGGGGCTGTGGCCTCCGACACGTTGTGCGTGGTTCTAGTCAAACGTGGGTTGGTTCAGGACGCAGCTCTGGCCAACGTGGGCCGGGTGCATCGCTTGGATCCTGGTGCTCCCCCCAAGTTGATTGATCAACTTGGGGCACCTGCTGTTTTGCGGTTGATGGCGAGGGATCTGGAGACCCTGCCGGTTCCCCAAGGCGCGCCAACGGCGATGAAATATCAGCGTGGCCGTGTGATGTTGATGGCAGGAAGTGAGAGATATCGCGGTGCAGCACTCCTGGCGGCCCATGGGGCCATGGCGAGTGGGGTGGGAAGTCTGAAAGCCGCGTTGCCTGATGCTGTCGCTGATGCCATCTGGCAATGGATTCCTGAGTTGGTGCTTTCGGCTGCATTACCGGCGACCGCATCGGGAGGATTGGCTTGGGGGCCATGGCTGGCTGATGCAGATCTATCTCGCTTGGATGCGCTGTTGCTGGGGCCTGGTATTGGATCGCTAGACGGGGAGTGGGATGCCTGGGCAGAGCCCTTGGTGTCGTTCGAAGGGCTGCTTGTGCTGGATGCCGATGGGCTCAACGCCTTGGCCGCCTCGAAGCAAGGATGGCGCTGGCTTTGCCGGCGTGAGTTCCCAACCTGGATCACCCCGCATCGCAGTGAATTTGCACGGCTTTTTCCTGATTTCAGTGGGCGGGAACCGCTGGAGCGCGCGCAATGGGCAGCGGCAGAAAGTGGAACCGTTGTGTTGCTTAAGGGGGCCCACTCATTGATTGCTGATCCGAATGGTGTGGTGCATCAACTCGTTGACACCTCTGCGCAGGTGGCTCGTACGGGCCTGGGAGATCTGTTGGCTGGATTTGCCGTTGGCTGGGGCGCGCGCTGCTGGGCTTGCGGAGAGGAGCCGCGGGGAGCAACCCTTGCCGCCGCCGCTTTGCTCCATGCCGAGGCGTCACGAACCAGTGAAAACGCCACGACTGCTAGCGAAATTGCGAAAAACCTTGCTGAGATCACCCGACGGATTTGTGCGAATTAATGATTAAAAAATTGAAGAAGTTTGAAAATGCACACAATTCAAAACGGGCAAATGTGTCGTTTTCCTTTCACGAATCTGAAGGGTTGCTGAAAACATTTGGGTTTATCGTTTTTTCATAGGAAAGTCTCTCCACGCCAAAGAGACGAGTTGACATGGTTTCCTCAACAGCTCGGACCTCCGAGACCCAGAGACGCAGAAGCAGTGATCCGATTAGTTGGTACCTATCGACGATTGGGCGAATACCCCTGCTGACAGCTGCTGAAGAAATTGAGCTGGGAAATCAGGTTCAGAAGTTCATGGAGCTGACGCAAGACGGCTCTGTTCCTTCCGACAGCGAGGAGTTCAGCACCAAGGATCGACGCATGATTCGGGTTGGTCAGCGCGCGAAGCAGCGGATGATGAAGGCCAATCTTCGTCTGGTGGTGAGTGTCGCGAAGAAATATCAAGGCAAGGGCCTTGAGCTTCTTGATCTCATCCAAGAAGGATCCCTTGGCTTGGAAAGGGCTGTCGAGAAATTTGACCCAACCCGCGGATATAAGTTTTCGACCTACGCCTTTTGGTGGATTCGCCAGAGCATGACGCGAGCCATTGCTTGTCAGTCGCGAACCATTCGTCTGCCAGTGCACTTAAGCGAGCGTCTCACCACGATCCGCAAGGTGAGTTTGGATTTAGCTCACAAGCTCGGAGCAATGCCGAGTCGCCTCGAGATCTCAGAAGCGTTGGATATGCCTGTTGAGGAGCTCGACTCCTTGCTACGCCAAGCGCTCACCACCAGCAGTCTTGATGCACCTGTGAATGGAGAGGATGGCCGCAGTTTCCTTGGCGATTTGATTGCAGACTCTTCTGCGGAAGAGCCGCTCGACAAAGTTGAACAGCGCATCCACCACGAACAACTTGGCCGCTGGTTGAGTCATCTCAGTGAGCAGGAGCAACACGTGCTCACGCTGCGTTTTGGATTAAACGGCAACGAACGCCACACCTTGGCTCAAATTGGTCGTTTGCTCGATGTCTCGCGTGAACGCGTACGCCAGGTGGAATTGAAGTCGCTGCGCAAGTTGCGTAATCTCACCCGTCGTATTGCTCCCACTTTTTGATTGATTGATTGATGAGTCTGCGGCTGCATTCAAGCCAGTCGTGGAACTCTGTCCTTTTTTCACGAGGTTTCAAAGTCATCTGCCATCACTCCATCGAAAGCGATGGCTTGAGTGCAGAGGTGCTCTCATGTGGGGTCTGAGCAAAGTGCTGATGAACAGCTCAATCAGAAGCAATCTTGTGACTTGTTCGTTCGTTTTAGATCCTCAAAAAGTGATTGAGCACTAACCATTATCTTTAATGGTTGGGTATCAGCCAAAATTTTTGTCGGATGGGTTGGTTTTAGTCAGAATGGATTCAATCAATTTTTGATTGATGCCTAGAACCTTTCACTGCTCCCGTTATGAGCGCATAGGAACGGCTTCAGAAAACCAAAACCCACAGACCGGAAGGTTTTGGTAACAAGCAGGTGAGATATTTCTGCCTTCATCCTTGAGACGAAACACTTGAACGAACCCAATCAGCCCAGAAAGCCTAGAGCGCTCACTTACACGGAAATGATGAATGGTGGACAACAACAAATGGATGGAGCAACTCATCAGCAAGAGGTGAGCCTGCAGCGAAGAAAGGATGTATATGAGCGCTCTGTCGAGCACCTCGAGCAGTCCTTCAACACTGAAGCTGATCGAATTGGTGATGACACTGAGATCTGATGAGTGCGCTTGCTTGCCTTGTTGTTTCGGCGTTTCTTGCCTATCTGATCGCTCAGTTCGGAAAGAGACGTGCTGCCAGCAAAAGCACCACAGCTTGGCGTGAAGCTTCAGAGCTTGTCTTTGACAGGAACCTGCGCTTCCAGATCAAACAGGAATACGAAAATGGTATGGAACCCAGTAATGCTGATGGCTATGCCGCATCCAGAGACTCCCTCGTTAGCCATTTGGCTTCCAATCTGTTGATGTTGGCTAATAGGCGGCTGGAGATAGAGCCGCCTAGGAGTGAGGCTGAGGAGTTCGTTCGTCAGCACTGTGATCTTGACGACGACGTCATTGCAGAAATGTGGATTTCAAAGTTCAGCTAATGGAAAATGCCCCTGAAAAGAGAGGCCACCTCCCTTGCCGTATCTGCTCAACACCAGTTCCCATCCCTCCGCGTTTCAAACGTGTAAAAACGGCTGTCTGCTCGAGCTGTGCTCATGAAGGGCTGGATGAAATCGTGACCATCCGGCTTTTCCAAGAGCAGATCGTTGATTTGAGCACCTCGTAGTTTCTAAAGGTATTCATCAATTTTCCCTTGTTGTATTGAGACTGATTTTATTGGTTTTGCTTGCTTCTCTTAGTGTTTAAAATGTTGAGTAGGGAAAGCCTAAGTCTGGCTTGTATTGTCTTTTCTCTTTCCCTTTGCATTGATCTTTGACCAATTGAATCCACTGTGCATCATTGACCTTTGCCATTACCCTTGCCTCGCTTTCTAAACGTCGTTGTTTTGGGTGATAGCTGTGTACATTGATTGCATCACGTTGTGGAAGGCGTGCTGCGATTTGCTGATCATTGAGATAAGGCGCTCCATTGCGGCAACGGTGTTGAACTGCATGCCATCCCTCATGCTTAAGGGTGTCAATTAATTCAACAAGATCACCATTGTGAAAGCCCTGGCACATCACCACTAATTCGTTTTTAATTCGGTAATAGCCATATAAATTTCTGCCTTTACATCCCCAGGTTTTGGAATTATTTGACCAAAGAATAGATCTTTGTCCAAGAACTTGTTGGATTGCTTCCCCCAGCTTCTCTAGCCTCGGACTGTCGAGATGGTGAGGTGTCGTAGACATCGTTTTGATTTCACGTCCGTGTTCCCTGGCTGTTTGTTTAATCCTTGATCTATCTGTGGTGTGTCCTTTGATGCATGAGAAGAAATTTGCTTCCTGCTTGCATTTTTGGATGCTTGGTGCAGCGACCTTAAAAGCATTTATTCCCAATTTGGTTAATCCAGAGATACAGCGCTTCTTTGCCAAAGGTTCTTCAGGATTTCCTGTTTTCAGGTTTGTCCCGCAAACCATCTCTGCGTAGCTTTGAACTTGTGCCTGCATCGAAGCATCCGCAGTCATCGTTGAGGCGAGCGACGATAGGCCCAGTGCTACGAAGACAAGAGTGCGCATCAGACAACCAATCAAGCTATCTCCATCCACTATTAGTCACTACGAAGCTGGTTGATGCGGTTGTTTGATTTCAATCAAAAATATTGAAGAGCTTTGAAAGCTAGTGGCCATCCCTCTCGTTTATCACCAGGCCTATAGCGCGCCTCTGCCGTCTAGTCATCGCTTCCCGATGGCGAAGTTCAGGATGTTGTTTGATGCTCTAAAGACGTCGGGTCTAGCCGAATCCGCTCAGGTTCATACACCTCTCCCCGTTCCTCGCCGCTGGCTTGAATCAGTGCATCAGCGGCATTATCACGAGGCGTTTGCGCGGGGCAAGCTCGATCGTCAAGCTCAGCGAAGGATTGGTCTTCCTGCCACCACACCTTTGGTGCAACGCACCTGGTTAGCGGTGGGGGGGACGCTGCTGACGGCCAGGTTGGCTCTTGAGCACGGTGTTGCTTGCCATCTCGCTGGTGGTACTCACCATGCCTTCCCCGATTATGGAAGTGGTTTTTGCATCTTCAATGACATTGCGGTCTCAGCCAGGGTTCTTTTGGATGAGGGGCGCTTAACGCGCTTGATGATTGTGGATCTGGATGTGCATCAAGGCGATGCCACCGCGCTGATCTTTGCTGACGACCCGCGGGTCTTTACGTTTTCTGCTCATGCTGCCTCCAACTTTCCGTCTCGGAAGCAGAGCAGCGATTGGGATTTGCCATTTGCAGATGGCGTTGAGGATCAGGCCTATGTGGCTGCGGTTGGCGAGGCGATTCCTTCACTTCTTGATCGCTTCAATCCCGAACTGGTGATCTACAACGCTGGAGTTGATCCGCATCGAGACGATCGTCTGGGCAGGCTTTGCTTGTCCGATATGGGCCTTTTGCAACGGGATCATCTCGTGTTTGATGCCTGTCTGCGTCGTCAGATCCCAGTCGCGAGCGTGATTGGCGGAGGGTATGACGCTCTTGACTCTTTGGTGAAGCGTCATGCCCTGGTGTTTCGGGCTGCAGCAGACCAGGCGAGATGGCACGGTCTCTAGCAGGCTGAGCCTCAGTCTTCCGCCCAGATGTAGCGCGTCAGTTCCGAGGTATCTGGCTCGGGTGCATTGAGGGCAAAGTCCACGCAGTCCTGAACTTCAGCATCGATCTCTTTTTCGATCGCGCGGAGCTCATCAGCACGGACCAAACCATCGGAAACGAGATCGCGCTCAAAGGCTTTGAGGGGATCACGCTTGGCCCAGAATTGCTTTTCTTCCTCGGCTCGCAGCTCGTCAGGGTCAGCGAGTGAGTGACCCCTGAAGCGGTAGGTAAGGCATTCAAGAACAGTGGGTCCTTCTCCAGCCCTCGCCCGTTCGATGGCCCGTTCAGCAGCGGCCCGAACGGCAAGCACATCCATGCCATCCACTTCTTCTCCGGCCATGCCGAAGGCAGCCGCTTTGCGCCAGATCTCTGGATCGCTGGTGGCGCGGTCATGGGCCATGCCGATCGCCCATTTGTTGTTCTCCACCACAAACAAAATAGGTAGTTTCCACAGCTGGGCCATGTTCAGGCATTCAAAGAATTGCCCGTTGTTGCAGGTACCGTCTCCAAAAAAGGCTGCGGTGACGGAGTCACTACTGGAATCACCCATGGCATCACGCTTGTAGCGGCTGGTGAAGGCAGCGCCTAAGGCAACGGGGATGCCCTCGCCGATGAACGCGAAGCCGCCCAGCAGGTGATGGGCTTTGGAGAACAGGTGCATCGAGCCGCCACGCCCCTTGCTGCAGCCGGTCTCCTTGCCAAACAGCTCACTCATGACTTCACGGGCTGGGACGCCTGCACTCAAGGCATGCACGTGATCGCGGTAAGTGCTGCAAAACCAGTCGTGCTGACGCTTCATGGCGCCGATCACGCCCGTACTCACCGCCTCTTGGCCGTTGTATAGGTGAACGAAACCGAACATCTTGCCGCGGTAATACATTTCCGCGCATTTGTCTTCAAAACGCCGCCCCAGGGTCATGTCCCGGTAGAGCCTCAGGCCGGTCTCGCGGTCCACGCTGGCTCTTTTGGTCGTCACTAGAGACGACAAGCGCTCGGCGTGAGCTCCCACCGGGGAGGCCCCATTTGCAAGCTTCTGATCGGTGCCTGCCGCTGCGCCTACTGCGATGTCCTGACTCATGGCACCACCTATTTGAGAGGAACTTTAAGGGGCCGTGTTGAGCGAATGGGCAAAACCCCTTTCACTGCCTAAAATCTGCCTGCTAACGAGCGCAACGCTGGTGGAATTGCCCATCGATCATTTCCGCCTCTTGGGTGTCAGCCCTTCAGCTGAAACCGAGTCGGTGTTGCGGACGCTGCAGTTGCGTCTCGATCGCTGCCCCGATCAAGGTTTCACCCATGAGGTCCTCATGCAGAGGGCTGAATTATTGAGGCTCTCTGCCGATCTCTTAAGCGATGCGGCGCGTCGGCAGGACTACGAGAGCACCCTGCTCAAAATGGGTCGTGATCATCCAGAAGAGACAGCGGGTCTGGAAATGCCCTCCAGCCGGGAGGTCGCTGGTCTGATTTTGTTGTGGGAGGCCCATGCCCCGCACGAGACCTTTCAGCTCACCCGCCAGGCGCTGCAGCCTCCTCAGGCGCCCGCCCTGGGTAGCGGTCGAGAGTCGGACCTTGCATTGTTGGCGGCACTGTCTTGCCGGGATGCGGCCCGCCAAGATCACGACCAGCGTCGTTATGAATCTGCTGCAGGGTTGCTGACGGAGGGACTGCAGTTGCTTCAACGCATGGGCAAGCTTCCCGATCAACGGCAGCGGCTGCAAACGGACCTTGAACAGCTCACCCCTTACCGAATTCTGGATTTGCTGAGCCGTGACCTTGCCGAGCAATCAGCTCGGCAAGACGGACTTGAGATGTTGGAAACCTTTGTTCAGAATCGCGGTGGCCTGGAAGGGGGTGCTGCCGAAATGGACACGGCAGGCATGGATCAGGGCAGTTTTGAGCTGTTTTTTCAGCAGATTCGCCGGTTTCTCACTGTTCAAGAACAGGTGGACTTGTATGGGCGTTGGGAGCGGTTTGGCTCATCTGATGCCAGCTTCCTTTCCGTGATGTCCTTGGTAGCCGCTGGATTCTCCCAGCGCAAGCCTGAGCGTATTAAGGACGCACGCGGCAAATTGCAAGCCCTGGTTCTCGTTGGTTTAGATCTCAATCCATTGCTGGGATGCATGGATCTTTTGCTGGGTGATGTGGACCGGGCGTTGGAGCACGTTCACTCCAGTCCGGACGCGGATCTGCAGGAATGGCTGGCGAACCACCCCGGTGACGATCTCGCGGCCCTGTTCGATTACTGCCGCAGCTGGCTGGGACGGGATGTTCTCCCTGGCTATCGCGATGTGGATACTCAAGTTGTTGACCTGGAGGCTTGGTTCGCTGATCGCGATGTGCAGGCGTATGTGGAGCGCCTTGAGCGCCAGGAGGGGCGAAGCGTTGTAACGCCCGATCCGTCTGCAACAGCTGTTCCCGATACGGATTGGAGCTTCGGAAATCTCCCTCCAATCGGCCTTGATCCTGAGGGCACCATGCCCCTGTCTTTCGGCGACGGGGACCTCTTGCCTGAGGACAGTTCAGATCCTGGGGAGGAGGAGGCAAGCAGGAGTGGTCTGCGCCGGATCATTCCATTGGCTTGGACGAATCTGAACATCCGCCGCCCGTCCCTGTCTCGCCTGTCACTGTCGCGTTTGTCGATGTCGAAGCTGTCACTGTCGCGGGTGTCCTTGCCTCGGCTTTCCCTGCCCCAGCTCTCGCTGTCTCGGTTGTCGGTGAACCGGCCCTCATGGCCGCAACCCAAGCGTTCCGTCTTGATCGGCTCAGGGGTGGTTGTGGTGCTCGTGCTGGTGGGATTCAGCCTTGTGGGGCTGAGGCGAGATGCGCAGCAGCAAACAGCATCCACTTCAACAACGAATCCCACTGCGGATGCGCTGCCTGCCGAGGATGACCTGTCGTCTCAGCCGAAGGCCACCCTCAAGCAGGAGCGCCCCAATCCCAAAGAGCGAATTACGCCTCTAGCGGTGGATCAGCCCAGTGAGGTTCAGCTGCAAGCCTTGCTCCAGGCATGGCTTGATTTCAAGGCAACAGCGTTGCGCCAAAACGGGGACACCCAATCCCTGGCGGAGGTGGCTCGTCCTGTTCTTGTCGGTCGCGTGCGTGATCAGCAAGCCGCCTTGTTGAGGGATGGCCTCGTTCAAAACGTCCAAGCTTCGATCACTTCGATTCAGACGGTGAGCTCAACCCCGTCTCGCATCGAAGTGAGGGCCCAACTCACCTACCGCGATCAGACCCTGAATGATCAGGGTGAGGTGGTGGATGAGACACCCGCTGGCAACTTGCCCGTGACCTACATCCTTGGCCGAGATCCTGACGGTTGGCGCTTGCAGGCCTACATCCCTGGCTAAGAAACTCGGCGCAGGTGTTGTCTCTGGATGAACCCATCCGGTTCAACAAAGGGGCAGGACTTTTACAGTTGACCAAAGTGCTGCGCGGACCTCCTCCATGTTTGACGAGCTTTCAGCCCGTTTTGAAGATGCCGTCAAAGGGCTGAGAGGCCAGGACACAATCTCTGAAACGAATGTGGAGGGGGCGCTCAAGGAGGTCCGGCGGGCGCTTCTCGATGCGGACGTGAGTCTGCCGGTGGTCAAGGATTTTGTCTCCGAAATCCGTGAGAAAGCGGTCGGTGCAGAGGTTGTTCGTGGTGTAACGCCCGACCAGAAGTTCATTCAGGTTGTGCATGAGCAGCTGGTCGACGTGATGGGCGGCGGCAATGCCCCGCTCGCGAAGGCCGATCAAGCGCCCACGGTGGTGTTGATGGCTGGTTTGCAGGGGGCAGGTAAAACGACGGCAACGGCCAAGCTGGGGCTCCACCTCAAGGATCAGGGCCGTAAGGCCTTAATGGTTGGTGCCGATGTGTACCGTCCTGCTGCGATTGAGCAGTTGAAGACCCTCGGCGCTCAGATCGGTGTGGATGTGTTCAGTCTTGGGATCGAGGCCAAGCCTGAGGACATCGCCGCTGCCGGTTTGGCAAAGGCCAAAGAGGAGGGTTACGACACCCTGTTGGTCGATACCGCTGGCCGTCTGCAAATCGACTCCGAGATGATGGAGGAGATGGTGCGGATTCGCGGTGCCGTACAGCCCGATGAGGTGCTGTTGGTGGTGGATTCGATGATTGGTCAGGAGGCGGCAGAGCTCACCCGTGCCTTCCACGATCAAGTGGGAATCACCGGAGCTGTGCTCACCAAGCTCGATGGCGATTCCCGGGGTGGCGCGGCGCTGTCGATTCGCAAAGTGAGCGGTCAGCCGATCAAATTCATCGGTACGGGCGAAAAAGTTGAGGCTCTCCAGCCTTTTCATCCCGAGCGGATGGCGAGTCGCATCCTCGGGATGGGTGATGTGCTCACGCTGGTGGAGAAGGCGCAGAAAGAGGTTGAACTCGCTGATGTTGAAAAAATGCAGAAAAAGCTGCAGGAGGCGTCGTTTGATTTTTCCGACTTCTTGCAGCAAATGCGCTTGATCAAACGCATGGGCTCCCTGGGGGGGCTGATGAAAATGATCCCGGGCATGAACAAAATTGACGACGGCATGCTCAAGCAGGGGGAGCAGCAATTAAAAAAAATCGAAGCGATGATCGGTTCGATGACAGCGGTGGAGCGCACGCAGCCCGAGTTGTTGGCGGCTCAACCTTCGAGGCGCAGGCGGATTGCTTCCGGGTGTGGCTACCAAGCGGCAGATGTTGACAAGGTGCTCGCGGATTTTCAAAAGATGCGCGGGGTGATGCAGCAGATGACCAAAGGGGGTGGGATGCCAGGGATGCCAGGGATGGGTGGAGGTGGTTTGCCCGGAATGGGTGGCGGGATGCCCGGAATGCCAGGAATGCCTGGAATGGGGGGGAGTGGTATGCCTGCTGGGCAGCCTGGAGCGGCTCCCCGCAGACAGCGTCCTTACAAAAAGAAGAAGGGCTTTGGTCAGCTTTGAGTCCGCGGCACGGTAAGTTGGACGCTTGGTGCGACTTTTTTGTTGCGCTGAATTCCACCTTTAAGCAAGCGCCACGATGATCAAGCTCCGCCTGAAGCGGTTCGGTAAGAAGCGGGAAGCGAGTTTCCGCCTCGTGGCCTGCAACAGCACGTCACGCCGAGATGGCCGCCCCCTTCAGGAGCTGGGTTACTACAACCCACGCACCAAGGAGACCCGTCTCGATGCCGAGGCCCTGCGTGTGCGCCTTAGCCAGGGTGCTCAGCCCACCGATGCTGTTCGTTTCTTGCTCGAGAAGGGCGGACTGCTCGAAAAGACTGTGCGACCCGCTGAGACCATTGGAAAGCTGAAGCAGGCTGCTGCCCGCGAAGCTGCGGTGAAGCAGGCTGCAAAAGATGCGGCAGAAGCCAAGGCTGCAGAAGCAGCAGCAGCCAGTGAATCTGACGATTCAGCCACTGAATCCACCGAAAGCTGATCAAATCCATGCCCGAAGCTGCCGCAACAGGTCGCTTCGTCCTTGATCTCCCCCATTCTGAAGCCGCTCTTGCCTTAGCAGGATCGGCTGAACAGACCCTGCATCAACTGGAGGCCCTTACTGGTGCATCCCTTGTGATGCGGGGTCTTCAGCTTGAAATGTCTGGCAGTCTTGTCCAGATCGAATGCGCCGCCGCGGTTGTTGAGTTGGTCCGTCCGATCTGGCAGGACGGTCAAGCGGTGTCTCAGGTTGATCTGCAATCAGCGCTCGGTGCCTTAAACACGGGCCAAGCTGAGGATCATGCCGCCATGGGCGACCAGGTGCTCGCCCGCAGCCAAAAGGGCAACCTTCTGCGTCCGCGCACTTTGCGTCAGAAGAAGTATGTGGATGCGATGGAGCGCCATGACCTCACGTTTGCGCTCGGGCCCGCCGGTACGGGAAAAACATTTCTCGCGGCCGTATTGGCCGTGCGCATGCTCATGGATCGAAAGGTTGAGCGCCTGATCCTGACGCGGCCAGCTGTAGAGGCTGGCGAACGTCTTGGCTTCCTTCCCGGCGATTTGCAGCAAAAAATTGATCCCTATCTCAGGCCCCTTTACGACTCCCTGCATGCCTTGTTGGGACCAGAGAAAACCACCTCTTTGCTCGAGAGAGGTGTGATTGAAGTGGCCCCCTTGGCTTATATGCGGGGGCGAACCCTGGCCGGCGCGTTTGTGATTCTCGATGAGGCTCAAAACACCACACCAGCCCAGATGCGCATGGTGCTCACGCGCTTAGGGGAGCGCTCACGCATGGTGGTGACCGGTGATGTCACGCAGCAGGATCTACCACCTGGGCAGTTGAGTGGTTTGGTGGAAGCGGCAGAGGTGATGGATGGTGTGGCCGGTGTTGCTGTTTGCCATCTCACCGCGGCTGATGTGGTGCGCCACCCGCTGGTGCAACGCGTGGTGGAGGCCTACGCCAGCTTTGATGAACAAGCTCAGCCACAAACAGGTGTTGGTATCAGCCTGCTCAAGGGCCCAGAGGTGGAATAACCCTGCATAGGAATCGATAGGGGGATCCACACTTCAGCTGCAGGCCATTCCCTTTCCCCGCTGGCAAGATATAGGCAGTCTTCAGTGAAAGGCATGCCAGCCAGCAGTAATTTTCAAGAGGCCATCCGCGAGGCACAATCCAGTGCTCTTGTTGGCCCCAATGTTGTCAATAAAGCCCTGCCTTATGTAGGCGGAGGCATGGTGCTCACCGCCGCCGGTGTTCTTGGTGGTATGTCCACCATGGTTGCGATGGGTCCAGCCTTCAACGGGCTGTCGATGGTTGCAATTATTCCTTGGTTCATTCTGTTCTTTGTCGCACAGAATGCTGCCAAAAAAGGCAATAACGGCACCGCCTTGCCATTGATGGCTGCCTTTAGTTTGCTCACGGGCTTCACGCTCACCGGTTTGGTGGTGCAAGCCGTTGCTGTTGCCGGAGTGGCTTCGATTGGCATCGCTGCCCTAGCGACGGGTCTCACCTTTGCGATTGCTTCCGTCGTTGGTCGGCGCATGAGCGACAGCGTGGGTCAGGCACTCACAGCCGTGGTTGGTTTTGGCTTGATCGGCCTGCTGATCGCCATGGTCGGCATCTTTGTTGCGGGCTTCTTCATTCCTGGGATCTTTGCAGCCACCAATCTTGCGATTGCAGGATTTGGCACCGTGTTGTTTGTGGGAATGGCGTTCGTGGACTTCTACACGATGCCTCGCACCTATCGCGATGATCAATATCTCGCAGGTGCGTTGGGAATGTATCTCACCTATATCAACCTGTTCATCTTCATTTTGCGCTTGATCATTGCCCTTCAGGGTGGTGGTCGTCGCAACTGATTTGGTTTAGGTGGCAACGCTTAACTTCAACTCATGATTCAATCCCGGCTTTGTCCGGGATTTTTTATGGATAGTGTGTGTCTACCTGTAAGGAATCAAGGCGCAGTGAACACCCCTTTGCTCTATTGAGAGTCCGTGGTTGGCGAGGTGATTCATACGCAAGAAAAGTGCAGGGCCAACGGGAAATGATCAGTCGAATGATCAGGGGAATCAACGGGTCCAACTCATTCTGCGAATCGCGATTGCCGCAGCTCTAGGTGACAAAGTCACCCTTCAGCCAAACCTTCATGTGGTGTTCAATCAATCCTTCAGACACAGGTTCGGTGCCGGATGCTTTGGTATTGGGGATGCAAATGTCGCTTTTGTTCTGAGTCGAAAATATGAATTAGCTTGCAACTGCCTCAATCGATTGTGTAATCGCTGTTTTCTGGTTGGCGTCGTATCCCCAGCGATCCAGAAAAGCCACATCGCTGCCTTGATTGTTGCTCGCTGCTGCCAGCAAAGTTTCTAGGCGTGCTTTAACGCTATGGGGTTCGAGTTGGCGAAGCAACTCGGTGCAGCGAAGATTCACTCGCTCTGAACCTGCAGCTTGCAACTCATCCGATTGCTTGCGGTGGTGCACCACCATCGCTGCGCTCATTGCAAGATTGCGAACGGTGAGATCCACAACTCCGTCACCGCAGGAACGCAGTTTGCTCACAAGGGCTTCAGGCAATCGGTCCATCAGGGCACTGTCGCCAGCCAGGCTGAGCACAAAAAAGCCCCGCGCTCCATCGCGACTTGCCACAAGCTCTCCAACGCGATCGGCAATTACCTCATCACTGATTTCTTCTTGATCCCATTGCTGGAGCCAGATTGCGGCGATCTCCATCGCCTGTTGAAAACTTGGCGCTTGCACGGAATTTGGAGCTTGTGGATCGGTTTCTGACGGAACAGTGGTGTCCTGATCTGTCATGGCGCGGGAGGTGGGGATAGCTGTCCGAGCAGAGTAGGAACACAAGGCATGACTGGCTCTCTCTAATTGTTGCTCGCCACACTTTTTTTGAGGCAAGCCCCGCCAAAGTGAGAACAAACTGCCGGTGAAGCTTGGAAGCTCAGCAAGGCCATGATCTGCATGTGAAGCTGCCTGCGGGGCATTGGCAGGCTTTGCTGCTCCATTGTGAGCAAAGCGGAGAGACGCAAAGCGCTGTGGTTCGCAAAGCGTTGGCGGATTACCTCGACCTTGAGCATCACACTTTGTGGCAGCTCTCTACCTCAACGGCAGTGGTGGAGGGGGTTTTTGGTGGAGCCCTGCAGGTGAAAGATCTTATCGACCACGGTAATTTTGGGCTTGGAACCTTTGAGCAACTCGATGGTGAGGGGATTTTGTTGGATGGCGTTTGTTGGCAGGTGCGTGCCGATGGAAGCCTGATCAAGGCCCCGCAGGAGGAGACCATTCCCTTTTGGGTGGCAACTCACTTCGAGGCAGAACGGCATCTCACCGTAAGTTCAATCCAAAGTCTTCAGGAACTGGGAGAGCAAATCGATCCGGTGCGCCCTGGAGCCAATTTTTTTGTGGCCATCCGTATTACTGGGGTGTTTGAACACGTTGCGATGCGAACGGTATCGAGGGTTCCGGAAGGAACAGGTTTGCTTGAGGCATCAAGCAAACAAACCACGTTCAACGCTGAGCAGGTCAGTGGAACTCTGGTGGGCTTTTGGAGCCCTACGCACACCACCAGCTTGAACATTCCTGGCTACCACTTTCATTTTCTTGCTGATGATTACAGCAGCGGTGGCCATGTTTTGGATGTCAAGGCTGACACCCTCAAGATTGAACTCGATTTCCAATCAAATTTGAGGCTTGTATTACCAGAAACAAAGCAATTTCTTGAGGCTGATCTTTCGCGAGATATCAGTGAGGAACTTCATCAAGCCGAGGGTGTGAGCCGATGACAGCGCAGACTTAATCAATGGTTGAGTCTTCGTCTCGTTCGTTCACAAGCAATACCCCTGAGGGATTTCGCTCTGGCTTTGTTGCGCTGATTGGTCGCCCCAACGTGGGGAAGTCCACGCTGGTGAATCAGCTCATCGGCGACAAGATTGCGATCACCTCTCCCGTGGCCCAAACCACCCGCAATCGGCTGCGCGCGATCCTCACCACCGAAGAAGCCCAGCTGATTTTGGTGGATACGCCTGGTATTCATAAGCCCCATCACTTATTGGGAGAGAGGCTTGTTCGCAGTGCCCGATCAGCGATTGGGGAGGTGGATCAGGTGCTGCTGTTGCTCGAGGGATGCGAGGCCCCAGGACGGGGTGATGCCTTCATCGTGCAATTGCTGCGTCAGCAACCTTTGCCAGTGCAGGTGCTGCTTAATAAGTGGGATCTGGTTCCTATGGAGAAGAAGGATGCAGCTGCTGCGGCTTACCGAGAGCTTCTGGTCGACACCGATTGGCCGGTGCATCGCTGCAGTGCCCTCAGCGGTGACGGCTGCCCCGAATTGGTGAAAGCGATTAGTTCGTTGATGCCCGAGGGACCGCAGCTTTATCCATCGGACATGGTGAGCGATCAGCCCGAACGCTTGTTGATGGGGGAACTGATCCGCGAACAGGTGTTGCTTAATACGCGTGAAGAGGTGCCGCACAGCGTTGCGGTGAGCATTGATCGCATCGAGGACATACCCGCGAAGGGCAAGGGCAATGGGCGCACGGCGGTGTTGGCAACGGTGCTGGTTGAGCGCAAAAGCCAGAAGGGAATCCTGATTGGCAAAGGGGGAGCCATGCTCAAAACGATCGGCCAGGGCGCACGTCTGCAGATGCAGACCTTGATCGATGGTCCGGTGTACCTCGAGCTGTTCGTGAAGGTGGTTCCCGATTGGCGCAGCAAGCCGGCCCGACTCGCGGAGTTGGGGTATGTGGGCGATTAAATAGTGGATACCGCGCCTGCGAAGATGCAAGACATGAGTGATCAAACTCCTTTCCCTCCGTCTGATCTCGACGGTTTTCTTGCCCTCTGCGTAGGCCGTTGGATGAGCTTGCGTAGTCGCTTCCTAATCAATGCATCGGAGCAGGAGTGGCATAGCAGTGAACGGGGCGAGGTTGAGGTGTCGGCTTCCATTGCCGCTGGGGTGCCCTGTTTGGACGTCACTCCCGCGGAGGGGGACAAGAGCACCCTGGCGTTTCAAGCCGATGGATCTCTTTCGATTCACGCAGGCGGCACTGAGCAGGCCGGGCGTTGGCAGTTGCTTCCTGATGCCAGCCTCGAGCTTTATTTGCAAGCCGTAAATGGTGACCAGGTGCTGGAGCGTATTTGGTTCACCAAACCCAACCTGCGATTGCGAAGCACCACTGCGGTTGATGAGGATGGACAGCCTCGGCAGGGCAGTTTCTGCTCGGAGATCAGGCGCGTCAGTCGTCCGCAGAGCTGAGATCGGATGGCTCCCTATCGCCTCGATGTGATCAGCTTGGCGCCGCAGGCCTTTGCTCCATTGCTTGAACTTGGGGTGATCGGTCGTGCTTTTGGCGCCGAGATTGCGGAGCTGCACCTCCACAATCCTCGCGATCACGCCATCGACCGTCATCGCAAGGTGGACGATGTGCCTTATGGAGGTGGCGCAGGCATGGTGCTGAAGCCGGAACCGGTGTTTGCGGCTTTTGAGTCGGTACCGGTTTGCCTACGACGGCGTGTGCTGTTGATGTCACCCCAGGGGCAACCACTGCGTCAGGTTGATTTCCAGCGCTGGTCGAAGGAGTACGACCAGTTGGTGTTTCTGTGCGGTCATTACGAAGGCTTTGATGAACGCATCCGCTCACTGGCTGATGAGGAAGTGTCCATGGGGGACTTTGTGCTCACGGGCGGTGAACTTCCAGCGATGACGATCATCAATGGGGTGGTGCGCTTGCTGCCAGGAACGGTGGGTACGCCGGAATCCTTAGTGGAAGAAAGTCATAGTGATCTGTTGCTTGAGCATTCGCACTACACGCGTCCGGCGGATTTCCGTGGCATGACAGTGCCTGATGTGTTGCGCAGCGGGGATCATGGTGCTGTGGCTGTTTGGCGTCAGCAGCAACGTGAGCAGCGCACCCAGGAACGTCGGCCAGATCTATGGAATCGTTGGCAGCAGATCCAAAATCCAACAAACAATCCACCTCAAGCGGACTGATCCCGGTGACTTCAGTCTTCCATGTCAAGTTCATCGGACCATTCCTCCGTGGGTGGAGCAACGAGAAGAATGTCGGCATCCTTGTTGTTCATTTGAATCACAAGAATTTTTTTGGGATTGCTATTAAATCCCTTTCTTGCTGTGTTGATGGCATCAACAAGATCATCGATAGTTGCATAGCAATCACGTGCTATATCAGTTTTCGCTTCGTTATATAGAGCGACGAACTCCTCTGTTTCTTGATCCATCGCTTCAAGCATTGCCTGCATGGCTTTTTCTGGGCCAACTTTTTTAGCAAGACTCATGTAGCGCTTCATTTGTGGTGTTGCTAATGCCGTGGATACTCTTAGGTGGTTTGTGAGGTTGGATAATGTTGTTTCCATTAACTCATCCCTTTGATCGATCACGATGCATGGAGCGGTGAGGTCAAAGGCGATCATGCCTTGTAGTTTTAGCCAATGGTGCTCAATCTCACTCCAGTTTTTTTTCATGTTTATGGATGATGTAGCTTTTGCATTTTGTATCTGACTGAAGCCAATTCTAACCGCGATTCACTTAGAGACAGTGCCCTACAACTTCTTCTGTGGCTAAGAACTCATTGGTTGAGAACATGCCGCAAGTGTAAAAAACTAATGTCAATGATTCATCGATGAGCCCAATGAACCTAGGCACATCGAGAGCAAGATCTGCTCCTCGCGATCATCGCTTTGGGATGGAGATCAAGCGACGACTTAGCGCTTAGGCACACCACTTCTAATTTCGGTGGTTTTTGCTCTGAAGGCAATGCGCCTTTACACCGATGGCAAGTGTGCGCTGTTGGCACAAACTATGGACATCGAGATCGGAGGCGCTTTGACAGACGACACTCCACCTGAGTCATCAGTAGAAGCAAGCTGACTTCAGGTCCCTGCTCCAACAGTCTCAACAAGACGTGGGTTGTTCCTTTGGTAGGCAATGCCTTGCGCGCCACGCCAATCGATACTCCATCTGCACCGTCTTAGGTGCCCTACGGAGAACACGACCCCACACCTAGAGCCCCGGCCCCAGGTGATCCTGCAGACAGCCGCTTCGCACCACCCTTTCAGTTCACTGTTTTCGATACGAGGTTCAGACTTCAGCGATACAGGTTCACTGATTAATGGTTTGCGATATGCATAAACGAGCGAGTTAGGCCGTCTCTTCCATCCGGGAGGGGCGGCCTCTCTTCATGGAGGCCTTCGTTGAATAGGCCTCATGCTATTGGTTGTTGAAGGAAGAACTCTCGGATTGAAGTGATGGCAGACAGCAAGATGACGAAGAAAACGATGAATACGTTGCTCGAGATTGCTAAGTTAATTGCCTTGAGCGATGGAAATATTTCAAAGGAAGAGGAGCAATTAATCCGTGATCTTCCCAAGCAGATTTCTGTAAATACGGATGAGGCTGATCATGTTCATGAAGCAGAAGGCTCAACCCTCAGCATCAAAGAACTGGTAGGGGCTTTGACAAGCCATGAAGATCGTTGCCTTGCTGCTCGAGTGGCCTATCTCGTGGCCGCTGTTTCAAGGCAACCCCGTGATCGCCTCAAGATCAATTCCGATGAACGACGTGTGTATCAAGAACTCCTTCAGGAGCTCATGCTGTCAAAGGATGAGCTTGAGGGAATCGAGTCCTCAGCAACGCAACAGCTGAGCCAAAACCGCTCGCCGATCAGGCTTGTTATGGATTTAATATTTGGGGATGAGAAATTGCCTGACCTTCTTATTGAAAAACTCTATTATGCTGAAGGTAGGCAGCATCCAGACCATCCATTTCATGGGTCCTATGTAGGGCTGACTGCTGATGTTAAGGCATAAGTTGATGGGGCTTCCTTGGTCTGCTGCTGTTGAGTCTTCGCTGCCAAGCCGGCTTGGTTTGTAAAAGGGAGTTTGTTGCTATTTGCGTGTCAGCTGTGAATCAATAGTCATTAAAATGTCATTAGGATTTGCATGAGTGTTCCGCCTAGCCCAACTCCAATCGAGAGGCAGGCCAGCCATACGCAAAGTGGGGGTGGGTCACCAGGTGGCATGGACATCTCTCGTTAGTTGATCACAGGCTTCGGAGGGCCAAGCCTCTTGCCCTTTGCACTTCTCCATCGTTAGGCCGGTGGAGCCAAGGCCTTGTTCCCGATGAGAGATGGCGATGTTTATAAAGAGGCATGTTGATGTTCCTTGTAAAAGGTCACCATTTGTAGACTATTTATGTTCGTCTTTAGTGAAGAGTTGGTTGCTTCGATTGGTGTTCTCTGTGATTTCCTCGCTTCATTCTTCATGTAAATGTTTGTGTAATAGTGGCTCCTTTTTTTATCCCTTGCCCTGGATGGTTGATGTTTTCTTTATGGCGTCTCGTAAGTAGAATGGCTTCTCTGATTTGCTTTATTTTTACATTTTTTAAGGGGATCGATCTGGTCTTTTTGCTCGATTCTCTAGGTCGAGATTGGTGGTGATTGTGTTGCTCCTGGTCGCTCTCTGGATAAGCCGCTACGAGTTGCGGTGTTCAGAAGAGCGTCATTCTTGTGGTGTTGGTGCTGCCCTTAAAATCGAGCCTTGAATGTGCATTCATCGGTCGTTGTGGCAGGTGAATGAGAACGTTTCGGCCCGTTTCAAACCCTCTTGATGACCTCTTCGGTTCCGTCCTTTCGAATCGGCAACGGCTATGACATCCACCGTTTGGTGCCTGGCCGGCCTTTGATTCTTGGTGGTCAGGAGCTTGAGCATCCAGCAGGGCTAGGCCTCGACGGTCACAGCGATGCTGATGTGTTGGTGCATGCGGTCATGGACGCTCTGTTGGGGGCGCTCTCTTTGGGTGACATCGGCAAATATTTTCCTCCCGACGATCCTCAATGGAAAGGAGCCGACAGTCTCATGCTCTTGGAACAGGTTGTGGCTTTGGTGAAGGCGCGTGGCTGGGGCGTGGTCAATGTGGATGCGGTGTTGATCGCCGAGCGGCCCAAACTCAAGCCCCACATTGAGGCGATGCGATCGGCCATCGCCCACAGGATTGGGGTTGCCCCAGACCAAGTGGGTGTGAAAGCCACCACCAACGAAAAACTGGGCCCTGAAGGTCGGGAAGAGGGAATCTCTTGTCAGGCTGTGGCCCTCTTGCAGGCGCTTTGATGCAAAGCCTTTTGCAGCGATTCCAGCAGTTGATGATTAGGGTCGCCACTCTGTTTTGTGTGGCTTTCGTGCTGATGGGTCAATCGGCTGATGTGCGTTTCGCTGCTTTTGCTGATCCTGAGGGCGGATATGACGTTGCGGTGATTGAGCATCTGCGCATCTCAGTGCCAAAGCAAGGGCGTCAGGCTTGGCTAGAAGCGGAGAGAGGAAGCTGGGAACCTTGGTTGGCGCAACAAACGGGGTTTCTTGGTCGCGATCTGCTTTGGGACCCTCAAACCGAAGAGGGCACCCTCTTGATTCGCTGGTCGAGTCGTCAGGCTTGGAAAGCCATCCCTAGTGAGCAGGTGGAAAAGGTTCAAGCTCGCTTTGAGCGGCTTGCTCGCGATGCGATGGCGATTTCTCAAGACATGGACAATCCTTTCCCCTTGGTGTTTGAAGGAGAGCTGTTACCCCCATGAGTAGCGAAGACGTCCGTCTCGACTGGCAACGGAGCGATCGTCTCGGCATTAGCGAAGCGATCTGGGGGTTGCATAAAACGGTGGATCAGATCGTGTCCATCCTTGAAGCTTTTGCGGTCAGGGAGCAGCCAGCGCTGGTCACGCGTGTGGATGCGGCCAAGGCCAAGGCCATTCTTGAGCGCTGCAATAGCGAGCTTGTGCGTTTTGAGGTCAGGGCTCGATGTTTGACCTCTGGAACCCCGCCGCCGCTGCGACCGGAGCTTGGATCCGTCACGGTGCTCAGTGGCGGCACCAGTGATCTACCTATCGCTGCAGAAGCGCAACTGGCCTTGCATTGGCATGGCATTCATGCAGAACTGTTGCTGGATGTGGGGGTTGCAGGATTGCATCGTCTGCTGGATCAACTGCCGAAACTTCAGCAGTCGTCGGTGTTGATTGCTTGCGCTGGCATGGAAGGTGCTCTGCCAACTGTTCTCGCTGGTCTCTTGCCCCAACCGGTCATCGGCGTGCCTGTGTCTGTGGGCTATGGCGTGAGTGCTGGTGGCAGGGCTGCACTCGATGGAATGCTGGCGAGCTGCGCTCCAGGCCTAGCGGTGGTCAATATCGATAACGGCTATGGAGCAGCGATGGCTGCGTTGCGAATTCTGCAAAGGCGCAATTAGTTCAGGCGGCCTGCTTTTGCATGGTCTTGGCGATTTGGGTGCCCTCTGTGTGCCTTTGCCCTAAGCGTGAAAGTTCATCACTGTGCTGTTCGCACTCCACATTGCGCAGATGGCAAACCAGCTCGATGAGGTCGCCTTGATCGAGCTCACCATTGGTCTGCCACTGCATGGCTCTGGGATCTAAGCGTCGAGCAGTGGAGGTCAAGACTCAGTAAAGGGATAGTGATTTAAACCTATTGAGTTGAATCCCTGACCGCATGTTTGATGTCACTAATTTGGCGGAAGATTTTCTTAAATCAGAGTCAGAGGTGCTGGAGGTTTGGATAGGCCATCACCAGCTCATCGGCACTGAGAACGTCTCCGCTTCCATCGGGTTGCCAGATCACCTCAAGGGCCATCAGGTCAGAGGAGGATGTGGAGCCAAGAATGCGCAGCGTTTCGCGTAGAGCTTCTCCACTGTCGGCTTGCTTGAGCTTCACGCTTTGGCGGCTGGCCACGAGCACCGTGACCACGATGAATTCGTTGGTGGCATCGGCATCACCGCTGCTGCTCAACTCCGCTGCGTTGCCGTTGCGTACACCGCCCACATTGGTTGTGATTTCAGCGCGCAGCTTGCTGCGTTCGGTCATCGACAGGCGGTTAAACGTCGACTCTGAAGCGTTGAAGGGAACGCTTCCTGATTCCACGTTGGCGTAGACCCAAAGATCGGGCTGCCTGAGTAGAGCGAGGGTTGTTTCCTGAAGCACCCGTTGCAGGCCAGATGATGTGCTGGTGTCAGCGGATGCGGCGAGCTGACGCAGGTCTGTTTGCAGCGACTTGGCACTCGCTAGCAATCCGATCTGCATTTGCAGCAACGACACAGGTCCTGTGGACAGCTCACGGGGGGCTCGATAACCACCGCCGATCGCAGGGGATCCGCCACCGCCGCCATTGCGCACGGCGTTCACCACTACACCCACGATCGCCGCGAGCACCAAAAAGCCAAAGAGGCCGCCTCCGCCAAATCCAAAGATCGGGATGATGAACGGAAAGCCCATTCCGCCTCCCCGTCCATACCCACGGCCATATCCGCCTCCATACCCACCGCCGCCATAACTGCGGCTGTAACCCCCACCTCTAGGCATGGACGGAGCTCGGAAGCTGCCGCCTCCAATTCGGCCGCCGCGGGCGGCTTCGCTGGGCTGGGGACTGATCAGCAGCAGACCAACCACGAATACTGGCACCAGCAATCCCGAGAGCCAGCGTCTGATTTGACCAGCCTGGGGGCGGAGTTTGGAGGAGGCCAAGACGGCATATCACAGTGCAGCAACTCTAGGAACCACCGCCCACGATGGTGACGATCTCGAGGTTGTCACCGTCTTGAACCTGCTGGGCCTCCCAGAGCTCCGGCGTCAGGATCAAGCCGTTGTATTCCACAACGACCAGTCGTGGGTGATGGCCAAGCTGCTGGATCACTTGATCCAGCCTTGTGGCGGATGGATCAAGGCTGCGCTGTTCGCCGTTCACCGTGAATTGCATGGCACCAAAGCAAGGAGGGATAAGTGAGGATTAAGAAAGGGTTTGGAGCAGGATTCGGCTGGCTTCTTGCGGATCATTGGAGCCCATGATCGCGCTCACTACGGCGACGCGCTGAGCACCCGCAGCACGAACCGAGGGGATCGTTTCAGCATCGATGCCACCGATCGCAAACCAGGGCACGACGGCATGACCACTGGCTTCCGTCACCCAGCCCAGGCCTGCTGGGCTGCGATCACGTTTGGTAGCAGTGGCAAAGACGGGGCCAACGCCCAAATAATCGGCGCCCTCTTGCTGGGCCTCGAGCAGGTGCTCGAGGCAGTGGGTGCTGCGACCCAGTAAGAGCTCCGGGCCGAGTAGCCGTCTCGCTTCTGAGAGGGGCAGGTCGTCCTGGCCGAGATGTACGCCATCGGCATCCACCAAGAGCGCGAGATCAATGCGGTCGTTGATGATGAACAGGGCGTCAAAGCGGCTGCAAAGTGTTTTTAGGGCTTGCGCTTCACGCAGGCGTTGTTGGTCGTTGCCCTGCTTGCGGCGGTACTGAACCAGGCTGACGCCGGCCACCAGAGCGGCTTCAACCCCATGAAGTAATCGCTCCAGATTGTTGTCTCGATCGGGGTCTGTAATCAGGCAAAGCTTGGCGGCCTCGAGGCGTTCCTGCCTGTGCTGACGCCCGCAGGCTTCGAGAATTCGCACCTCAAGGTCATAGAGCCCATACCGGATCTCAGCTGAGGCGCTGGCTAGATTTGGATCGAGATTGCGCCCGAATTCTTCTAAGACGCGCAGAGCTTCCTGCACCCGGCTGGCATTGGCTTTAACAATCGCTTGGGCGGTGCAACGACTCGCTTGAGCGGGATGGCTCAGGCCGGCGGCAACGTCTGTTGCCGTGGAACGGGCTCGGCGGTAGCGATCGTGATGCTGTTGCCCAAGTCGCTGCCGCCAGTCTTTAAGCGGAACAACGAGATCGTCCCGATCGAGTCCAAAGCGACACCAGTCTTCAATGACACGCAGCCCTTCTCGTGCTCGATCCAGGTTGGCGTCGATTAGCCGCGCCACTCCCAGGTTGGCGTCTGCTTCGACAACCATCGGCTCCATGGCAGTCTGAGAAGGATCGCATGCTCCACGGCGGCCATGGACAACAGCGGATCCGAGAGCACCATGCACGTTCTGGTTTGGGGGATCATCCTCCTGGGCGGCGTGGGTGTATTCATCGTCTGGGGACTGTCGAACGCTTACCCAGCTGGGGCTTGAAGCCGTTGACGGGCTGCTTCGGCGTCCTTTCCGATTTGTGCACTGAGCTCGTCGAGGCCTGAAAAGCGTTGTTGTCCGCGCAGCCGTTCCACCGGCTCCACGACAAGCTCCTGGCCAACCAGTTCGATGCGCCTGTCGAGTAGGTGCACCTCAACGGCTGAAGGTGAGTTGGGGTCCACGGTGGGCTGGGGGCCGAGATTCATGACCGCCGGAAGCGCTTCGCTATTTCGCCCTTCGCCATCGCGCTGCGTCCAGGCGCGGGCGGCATACACGCCAAGCCCTGGCAAAAATTTGCGCCCATCTACTTGCAGATTGGCGGTGGGCCAGCCCAAATCGCGCCCTAAGCCCCTACCGCGCACCACCGTTCCCCGGAAGCGGTAGGAGCGGCCGAGCAGGGTGCTGGCGGCTTGTAGGTCGCCATTCGCGAGCGCTTCGCGAATGCGACTGCTGCTCATTCGTCCTCCGGCATCCTCCAAAATGGGCAACACCGAAACCTGCACTCCAGCGGCTTCCGCTAAGGCTCGCAGCGTGTTGGTGTCGCCTTCCCGGCCCCGACCGAATCGGAAGTTGGCCCCCACGGCGATTTGGCGCGCCTTGAGGCAACCGACCAGCACCTGATCTACAAACTCGGCGGCACTGAGCTGTGCCAGTTGGCGGTTGAAAGGCACCAAGACCAGCTGCTGGATACCCAACGGCTCGAGCAGCTCGAGCTTCTCTTCTGGGAGATCGAGGCGTAGGCGTGGCTCACCGTGAAGCACTTCGCGTGGGTGCGGCCAGAAGCTCACCACCGTGGGAATGGCATCGCGGTGATCTGTTTCAGTTACGGACGCAATGACACGCCGATGACCCGCATGGAGGCCGTCGAAGCTGCCCAACGCCAGGGTGGTGGGCGTTTTGGCCTGCTGTGGAGAGCAGAGAGGAATCAACGGCGTTGTGCACGGATCTGTGGTTGATGGCAAGTTTGGACGACAGACCTCCTACATCGCATGGCCGATCGGCTCGATCTCCAACTGCTCGCTCTTGGCTTGCGTCGCACCGCTTGGATTCGCTTTTGGACGCAAACCGGCCTGGGAATTGTGATTTTGGGGGTGTTGATCTTTAACAACATCGGCGGCAGTTTGAGCAGAAATGCCGATAAAGCCTTGGGGTTAGGGCCGGGCCTGTCGCTGACCACGCTCTCGTTTTTTGTGTTGTTGTTCAGTCTTTGGCAGGGCTGGTTGGTGGTCCGGCTGGGACGGGCTTTGGCGAGTGGTGCGCGACCCAGTCGAGGGGAGGCCAGTCGCACGATCAAGCGCAGCTTGTTCGCTGATCTATTGGGCCTGGTGTTTGCCGCTGTTGGCTATCAATCCTTGGCTGGTGCCCTGTTTGTGCAGGCCTCGATGCAGACGCCAGGCATTGCCATTGGAGCAAGAGGAGCGGGAGAGAATATGGCGATCACCTCCCTAGAGATGCTTTCGGTTCTGAGCAACACGCAGGTGTTGTTTGCTCATCTCATTGGTTTGCTGTTCTCGCTTTGGATGCTGCAGCGGATTTATCGCACGAGCTGAGTCATTGATTGATGCGCAGTTGGGGTAAGGAGGAGAGACCTCCTCGCCAGAACAGCTCAGGTTGAATCGGTGTGAGCGACGGTGCATTCGCCTGGATTTGGGCTACATCGGTGGGCCAGTCGCGGGGGCCATCACCGCCCGACTCGAAATCTTCGACGGCTTCACCGGCCAACCAGTAATAGGTGCGCCCACGGGGGTCGACCCGAGGACTGAACTGTTCGTCGTAGCGGCGGATGGAAAGACGGGTCCAGCGCAGTTCCCCCATGGCCTCCTGCTTACAAGGCGGCACGTTGAGATTGAGTAAAAGGTTCTCAGGCCATTGATCAGCAAGGGCGGCCTCTGCCACCTGCACGGCTAAATCTGCGGCGGCCTGGAATTCTCTCCACTGAAAACAGGCACTGCTTACGGCCATCGCCGGCAGGCCCTCCAGGGTTCCTTCCATCGCAGCTGCAACGGTTCCTGAACAGAACACATCGGTGCCGAGATTGGGGCCGTGGTTGATTCCCGACAGCACTAGGTCGGGCTTTTCAGGGAGCAACTCAAACAGGGCCAATTTCATGCAATCGGCTGGGGTTCCGCTGCATGCCCAGGCTTTGATTCCAGGTTCAAACAGCTCATCGGCGCGCTCGGCACGGATGGGGGTTTGGAGGGTTAGCCCATGGCCGGTGGCGGAGCGCTCCTGGTCGGGGCACACCACCGTGACCTGATGGCCTGCTGCGGCTGCCGCTGCCGCCAGGGTGCGGATGCCGTCGGCGAACACGCCGTCGTCGTTGCTGATCAGGATCCGCAGGGGCTTCATCAGGGGTGGGTGTATGCGTTGGATGGAACCTAGTCGTGATGGCTGCCTACAGTCATGGCCGCGATACCGATGCCTTGAGCGCCACGATCTCCCTGCAGCAGCTCACTGATCAGCTGGACGCCTTAGAGGCAGAGGCGGCCGTTGAGATTCAGGCAGCAACCGATGCCGCTGCTCTTGAGCAGCTCCGCGTTGGATTGCTCGGTAAAAAGGGGCGGTTGTCCGCCGTTCTGGGGGCGATGGGCAAGCTGCCAGGGGAGGAACGCCCGGTGGTAGGCCAACGCGCCAATGTCTTGAAGACCCTGGTGCAGCAGCTGCTCTCTGAGCGGCTGCAATCCGTGAAGAGCGCTGCCATGGAGGTGCGGATCGCCTCTGAAACGCTCGATGTCACGGCGGCTCCGCTTGGGGTACCGATGGGACATCGGCACCCTCTGATCACCACCACAGAGGAGATTGTTGATCTGTTCTGTGGCCTCGGCTATCAGGTGGAAGAAGGCCCAGAAGTGGAGACGGATCACCACAACTTCACGGCGTTAAACATCCCTCCTGAGCACCCTGCGCGAGACATGCAGGACACGTTTTATCTGCAAGACAACCTGTTGTTGCGCACCCACACCTCCCCGGTACAGATCCGCCACCTCGAAACGAATCCACCGCCGGTGCGGATCGTGGCTCCAGGCCGGGTGTATCGGCGGGATGCGGTCGATGCGACCCATTCGCCTGTGTTTCATCAAGTGGAGGTGTTAGCGATCGATGAAGGCTTGGATTTCAGCCATCTCCGTGGCACGGTGATGCAGTTTCTCAAGGCGTTCTTTGGCGACCTGCCAGTGCGCTTTCGCGCCAGTTACTTCCCGTTTACAGAACCCTCGGCTGAGGTTGATGTTCAATGGCGAGGGCGCTGGCTTGAGGTGATGGGTTGCGGGATGGTGGATCCGGCAGTGCTGGAGGGGTTAGGCCTTGATCCCGATCGTTGGAGCGGTTTTGCTGCCGGTTTAGGAGTGGAACGGTTTTGCATGGTGCGTCATGGCATTGACGACATCCGCCGTTTGTACACCAGTGATCTGCGCTTCCTGGATCAATTCTGATTTGAATCAATCAAGCTTGAGTTGAAGCCTTTGATCTTGATTCTTAATGCACTGGGCATGAATCTCAACCCCCCAGGCTATGAGGCATTTGTGGAGATAGCCATTCTCCTAAATGTGCTGCAACTTCAGCATTAGAAACATTTTAAAAGACTTTCTTGGCGTTCATTTTTGTTTACCGCGTTTAGGCAGGGCATTATTAAGGAGCGGAAACAAGTGACCTGCTGAGAGGGACGAAACCTTCTGTTTTTATGGCATAGTGATGTTTAAATCTCGTATAGCATTGGTTTGGTTAAATTATATTAAAGCTTGAATGTGACGGGTTCAAAATTGATTCCGGCAAATTGTATAAATATCTTATTTATAAGAAGTCGATGACAATTTGACTGTGTGATGAGTGTTAATTTAAGCCTTATGCCTTTTCTTATGCCTAGCATGAGTGTGCTTGGAAGACAGGTGTAGAAGGTTGGATGCTTTCGATTCATCCTCAGCTTTGGTCAGCTTTGTTACCAGATTCCAGGTATCTTGTGGTGAGAGCTCGCCTTCTTCATTCCACTTAAGGCTTGATAGGTTGTTGGTTGCCATGCTGAAATCAACGAGTGGCGAAACCCTAAGGGGAGTAACAATGCTGGCGTTAGAACCTGCATTCTTTTTAACGGGAGAAATTGTTAAAAAGGTTTGATTTGATACAGGAGATAGCCAAAAGCCACACTTTTGAGTTTTTGGGCTTTTATGTATCAGTCATTGCCATCAGGAAGAGAGTCCCCTCAGTGGCGAAGTTCACTCAAGCCTATTGATTGCAGCAAAGCCCCGAGCATGGTTGGGATCAATATGTATTACTCGGTCCAAACATCTGGCGAAATTTGATTCGTCTTAGCAGGTAATTGCATTAATGGGATCGCTCAGAGGCTCAAAATCGAAAAGCTTACTCACCTTCTCCCTTGATTTAGCAGGGGCTCCCTTGAAATTAGATGTGTCATTGCAATTCATCTTCTGTCAGTCTTCAATGAGCTGGCAGCAGCTAGATGATGCCAGCTGAGTCGTCGCCCTTCTAACACCGTTGTGACCTCCTGAACCTTGCTCCAAATCTCAAGGCAAAGGCTTCAAGAGATTGATGCTTTACTCATTGTCCATAGCGATAGGGCAATGGCGTTTATCAATCTGCTGGTCTTGAGCTTTGTCCTTTCTGCTGGCGTCATCCCAACGAGTCACGCTAAAGATCCAGAACCACTCAAACTTGGCAAGTGCGACCCTGTCGGCGCAGTGAAAACCCTTGATGCAGAATTAAAGAAAGGAAAAAGTCTGAATGATTCGATGACAATGGTTATTAAAAGTAAGCAATTTGATGGCTCAAAATCCTGTATCACTTTCATTCGGGAAGCATCCATGGAAGATCGTGAATCAGCTCCCTATGCTTTTAAAAAGCTTTGGATGGAGTAATCATCATCCTTCGTCCATACTCTTGTCAAAACATCGTGCGCCAGGTGATCGATACAATGGTTGTATTTAAACCTCTACTGCATCAGCTTTCAGTGACTCCATCAAGAGATCAAATCGAACTGTGTCTCCTAAGCAACACATCGTTATTAGGAAATGTGACATGAGGTAGCCAGTGAAATGAGCCTCCCGGCTGATATCAATTCGATCTCTATAGGCATCAATTGTCTCGTTAAGTTCGAGGCTTGCCTGTA
Organism: uncultured Synechococcus sp.; assembly: GCA_949373155.1. The sequence goes on from CASICK010000009.1 coordinate 145,542, forward strand.
AGCACATGTTCTCAACTCTTAATGATGTCATAACTGTTCCCGTTGCGACTACTCTGAACACACATCACAAGCTCGGCATCAGTCGGTATACCTACGCGCTTGAATGTGTTTACTTGACTATAAGTAGAGTCATAGACGTACAGGATGCACTAATCGCTCGATATCACCTGACCTATCTCAGGGGCTTTGATTTGATCTGGTCTTTATTGAGTAGCCCCCAATGACCCCCCAGGCGATCGGTTCAGGATGTTTACCGTCTGACATCGCGCACCCGCAACCGTCAGACCGATGTGGTCGCTTATGGCTTTGGTGGGCCTAATAGGTCTCTAGCGGTAGCGGCCATGCTCGCTGACGACTATTAAGCAACGAGTTTTTCTTAACAGGGGCTTCCCTTAATTTTGTATTGGTAAGGCATAAATTGACCGCTTGAGCCAGAGCTATGTATCTTAACGAACATTAGTTGTGCTACTTCTGATTCTGTTCTGTATTAGTAGGGCACAAAAGTAAGCTCAATTTGTAGCAGGATGAACGCGATATCGGTTGACGCTATGGGTATAAAAGATGTGTAGCTTATCTACTACTAACGTTCACCTCGCATCCCCATCTGTGAGGCGCAGACACTCAGGCCACGGAACGGGGGCCTGTGTTTTTGAGGAACTTCTCATGACTCTGACTTATCGCGGCAAGCAGTATGCACAAACCAAGAGTGCATCGACATCTGCTTCAAATAAAATCCGTCTTACGTATAGAGGTGTTGTTTACGCTAAGTAATTGACCCCTTTCGCATTAAAAAGCCCTTGCCACATCGGCTGGGGCTTTTTTGTGCCTCGCCCTGGATTCAAAGCTTCATTGCTTACATTTCTCGCATTGCTTTTCATTTAAGAGAACATTGGATGATCCACCTTAATGATCGCTAGACAAGTAAGTTTAGATAGAAATATGAGTCTGAAATTGTGCGCAGACTGTTGCATTTCTTTCCTCTTTTGCCTATTGATCATGCCTTGGTTGTGGTGTGATGAAGCTGTATCCATGTTTGTTGTGCCGTAAAAACCCACGATTAGTGGTTTCAAAGGGCAAAACTCTGCAAACTGTGTCCTTGCTCCTCATCAATCTCTGTTCTTAGTGTGTTTGAGGGCTCATTAGGCGCCTTGGAGATCGTTCGGATCGTCTTGCGCCATGAGTGGTCGTTTCTGTTTCATCTCCTCAACCGTGGCGATGCCTCCGAGCCGCGACTGCCTCAATCCCTTACATCGCCTCTCGCTGATTGTGTCGTTTCTACGTTCTAGTCGTCGTTGAGTGGGATGAAAGCAACCAACTTTTAAATGCTGCTGCACACCGTTAGTGATTAACGAAGCCAAGGATGTTTCAGTCCAAAGAGATTCAGTGAATCCATCACGGCTTTGTTGATGGTTCGACCGAGCACCACCTGTGGCTCATCCGCGCGAATCGGGATCACAGGATGTTCAAGGCTTTGAGACTGCATTGCTCCCGAGATGATCTTGCGCCTCAGCAGTGAGTTTCCTGCTTCTAAACCGCATACATAGGCGCGCTCCTGGCATAGCCCTTTGGCGCCATGTTCTTGCGCGCCCATCCGCACCCAGTCGCCAGCGCAGACGATCGAGGCTACGGAGGTTTCCAAGGGTGGACGTTGCTTGAAACTTCCCGGGGAAAAGAGCGACACAGCATTGGGATAGCGCTGCACCTCAGACTCGAGCACTCTTGCCTCCTTGAAGCGGGAATCGCTGATCGGTAGCAACTGTTGAGTGAGCAATTCGATGATCGCTTGATCCTCCATGAGTGCGATCTTGGAGGCGTTGTAAAAGTCGCTGGCAATCACTGAACCCTGAGGCTCATTTCCACCCCAGAGGGCTGGTTCGGCCTTGCTTTGTAGTTGTTCGAGCATGAAGAAGGTGCCGCCTGCTCCTTGTAAGGATTCGAAGCGAGAGAACACATTGGCCGGGTAGGGGATCGGGACATAGCGATCGAGCCATAGCCGCACGGACACCACATCAATCGCGCCAAGAGATCCAGCTGCAACCAGCTCCGGTGCTGCCTCTCGGCACTCTGGAGATTGGGACATGATTGAGCGGATGCCTTTGGATCCCACGGCTAAAACCACCGCATCCACGTCTTGAATGCAATCGGTTTTGCCCGTTGCAACGGATTGAATACCAACAGCGTTGATCTGGTTGGTTCCTGGTGCGAAGCGCAAGCTGGTAGCAAGGGTCCCGCCCAGTACATGCAAATTATGTTCTGCAATCAGTCGTTGACTTAGGGGTTCAAAGAGTTTCTTGGCGATGCTTTCTGCATTGATCCAGCGCACATCAAATGAATCTTGATGGGCTAATGCGTAGTAATACAGCAGCTCCATCGTTACGGCAGCTGATAACTCCTCTGGAGGCTTGAACAGGCCCACAAGCAATATGGGCCTTAGGAAATCATTGATCAAGCGTTGGCTAATTCCTAGCTTGACGAATAGGTCTTGGGCACTGAGTTTGTCGTATTCATTGAAAATATCTTCGCTTCGATTCAGATCTAAAATCGTATAAAGAAGTCCGCTAATACTGAGGCGATCTTGTAAGGGAAGCCGTTTGAAGTTTGTGAATGTGGCCACCATCTGGCCTAGGGGGCTGGGCCAGGCTGGTGCGTCGCCAAACACCGGAGCTGTGGCTTCCAGGCCATCGGGAGACCAGAAGGCGCTGGTGGTGAACTCGGTATAGATATCGCCGAGGTTGAGGTCTTCCGTCAGGGCATTGATGTTGGGGTAGTCCTTCCAAAACCCCCGCGTGCCTGCCTCGAATGGTTTGCCGCTTTTGGTCATCAGTGGTGTGCTGCCGGTGGGATCACTGATCCCGTCGACCAGGGTCACGCGAACACCCGCTTCGCAGAGAGATTTAGCGGCGCCCCATCCTGCCCACCCCGCTCCGATCACGACCACATGGGACGGCGTGTTGTTTGGCATCGCTCAGGCTCGCCTCTGGGGGTTGCCTGAACGCTACGCAGGGCTGGTGGCGGGGCGACCCTGGCTTCAAAAAACAACCTGACGCTGCTGTGAGCGGATTTTTCTCATAAAATGGGTGCGTTCTTTTGAGACGCGATCGGTGCCCAGGGTCGGACTGATCGTGAATGACGGAAAGTCACTCGCCGTTGACACTGCTCAAACGATTCAGGAGCGGCTAGAACTCGCCGGCCATGAGGTGGTCCGAGTCAGCAGCTCTGGGGGCATGGTGGGTTTTGCCAACCCAGACCAGCACTTGCGGATGCTTGGGTACAACGCCTGCGTGCCAGAGGGATTCGATGCCTCAATGGCGCTGGCCATCGTGTTGGGAGGTGATGGCACGGTGCTGTCAGCAGCCCGTCAAACAGCACCGATTGGTGTGCCAATTTTGACGATTAATACTGGCCATCTCGGCTTTCTCGCAGAGGCCTATCTCGGTGATCTCGATAAGGCCCTCGAGCAGATCCTCACCGATCGCTGGACGATCGAGGAGCGCGCCAACATGGTTGTGACTGTGATGCGCGGAGACCAACGGCGTTGGGAAGCCTTGTCTCTTAATGAGATGGCCTTGCACCGTGAGCCTCTCACCAGCATGTGCCATTTCGAAATTGCGATTGGCCGGCATGCACCTGTTGATATCTCCGCTGATGGAGTGATCCTGTCGACCCCGACAGGGTCGACGGCCTATGCCCTTAGCGCTGGCGGACCTGTGATCACCCCCGAATGTCCGGTGTTACAACTCACGCCGATTGCCGCCCATTCCTTGGCCTCGCGTGCGCTCGTATTCAGTGATCAGGAACCCGTCACCGTCTTTCCAGCCACTCCCGAGCGCCTGATGATGGTGGTGGATGGAAGCGCAGGTTGTTATGTGTGGCCTGAGGACCGGGTTTTGATCCGGCGAAGTGACCATCCCGTGCGCTTTGTACGCCTCTCGGACCATGAGTTTTTCCAGGTGTTGCGCAACAAGTTGGGCTGGGGCTTGCCCCATGTGGCGAAGCCGGATCGTCCATGACCGAGCAGGGCGTGGTGGATCTAGAAGCCTCGGGCTTCACAGCTTTGGAGTGGAGGCCAGCTGCCTCAGTTGGGTTTGCTTCGTGATTGTGGTGGGTGATTTGCAGCTTGAATCTGCCACTTGCTTGGTGTGTCCTGGCCGTGGCTATTGCCTCAACAATGGCGTTCCTTTTCTGAAGAGCTCTTAATGGACGTCTCTCCTCCCCAGCAGTTGCCCCTTGAGGCGCAATGGTGCGTTCGCCCCGATACCTGTGTGCTGTTGGAAGTGGCAGATCAGCCCCGCGAGCAACGGCTTGGGCTGATGCAACGCCCGGCCTTGCCACCGTTGCGGGGAATGTGGTTCCCGTTTAAACCTGCACGTCCGCTGCGTTTCTGGATGCTGAACACGATTGCTCCACTCGACATGGTGTTCGTGCACCAGGGTGAGGTGATTGCGATCGAGGCTGAGGTGCCGATCTGCCCCGCTCTGCCCTGCAAGGGCTTTGGGCCGATGGCTGATGCGGACAGCGTGATTGAACTAGGGGCGGGGGAGGCCAAGCGTCTGGGGCTTGGCGTTGGCGACGCGGTAGCGATTGAAGCGATCACTTTTATGAGCCCAACGCAGAAAGTCGATGAGATACGTCCTAGCGTCAGTGGCGATACATTGAGGTAACGCTGGCGTGCCTAGCTGAAGAATCCTTTGGATTGAAGCCACAGTCCAACGGCAAGCAAAGGGGCAACACCTGCAATGAAAAGCGTGATCTTGAGGCGCAGCGGTGAGACCTGGGGTTTGCGTTCTCGGATTGCCATCCTGCGAGCTTCAAAGTGCTTGATTCTGCCCTTTTTCTGATCAATCGCGTCAGGCTCAGTTTCGTAGGGGAGCGCTTCCCTTGAGGATCAACACCGGATTCATCGGAGCAAGCCGGGTGCCATCGGCCAGCGGTTGGCCGCGCCAGGCCTGCTGCTGACTCACCTTCACTGAGTAATCGGCGGCCTCGAGCACTGGCCTCAGCTCCGCTAAGGCTTCCAAGGTGGCAAGAGGAATCACCACTTCACCCTCGGGGGCCATGCACTGGATCACCTGCTCCAGCAGGGCCCTGCGTTTGCGGCCACCGCCACCAATCAGCACCCGGTCGGGGGCAGCTAAGGCAGCGGGAAGGTTGGGGAGTTCTGCCATGGCATCCCCCTCCAGCACAGCTGCTGGTTGAACCCCGAGGCGTGCGGCATTGGCGGCGATGAGCGAAGAACCGCCGCTGCGCTGTTCAATGCAAAGCAACTGCAACTGCGGCCGCAGCCGCAGCGCTTCCAGGCCCACGCTGCCGGTGCCGGCACCCAGATCCCAGAGCACTCCGCGAGCAGGAAGGTTGAGCTCCGCGAGCAATTGGATCCGCACCTCCCGTTTGGTCATCAAGCCGGGGCGGTCGCTGTGTTGGAGAAACACACCATCCTCCAGGCCAAACAGAGGAAGTTGATCGGCGGGTGGAGCTGCTTGAGCTTCCGCGAGCAACACCACCAAATGCAGGGGGTGCAAATCGCTAGGCGTGGCTTGGGATGGGGCCAGCCGTTGCACGCGCTCACTGCTGTGACCAAGCGATTCGCAGAGCCAGAGGGCATAGGCCGATTCCAGGCCGCTGCTGCGCAAGCTTTGGCGCACCTCGTCTACGCCACCGCGACTGGGATCGGTGAGCACGGCCAAGGCGCTGGGGCGTTGTTGCAAGCGCTGAGCGAGGGGTGCTGGGTCACGGCCATGCAAGCTGAGCCATTGCGCGTCCTGCCAGGGCCTGCCCAATCGGGCAAATGCCAGTTGCAAGGACGAGGGGCTTGGATGAAAGCGCAGACGTTCGCGTCCCAGGCGCTCGATCAAGATCCGGCCGATGCCGAACCACAACGGATCACCGCTGGCCAACACCACCGCGCGCTGATCGCTCCCGAGGGCCAGCAACTCCTCGCTTAGAGCGATTGGATCATCACTGGCGATACAGCGCAGGGCTGCTGGGCAGGCAGACCACTGCTGCACTGCAGGTAGCAATCGTTTTGGGGCTGCCAGCAGATGGGCCTGCCCCACCAAGAGCTGAGCTCCGGGTGGGAGCGAGCCGGGCGCACCGGCGTCGGTGCCGATCACATCGATCATCACGCCATTGTGCTGCGTTCTCAACACGGGTTCGCTGATCCCAATCGGGCAAAATTTTGACTTCGTTTGTCTGCGCAGCGAATGACGTGCTTAGAAACGGCTCAACAGAAACTTTTGTCGAATGGGTATGTCAGGCATTTCCAGCAAGCTGCGCAGGCACTCTTCTGCTTTGTTGCTTACATCTTTAGCGGTGGCAGCAGTTAGTGCATCGGATCGTGCCGTCAATGCACAACAGGCACAAGCGAGTAATCGCTATACCACTCCCATCCCTGAGGAGATTTTCACTCCAGACACCGTTAAGACAAGTGCTGGAACGTTTCGGTTCTTCGATGGGATGCCTGATGCAGAAACAGTTCGAACAAGTTTCGAAAATCTAAAATTTATACGTGGCTATGAAACCTTCCTGACCTTGATGCCCGCAGCAAGTATCGAAATGCTGCGTCATGGTCATGCCGGGATTGGAGTTGATGATCACACCAAGGTGGCCTTGTTGTCTCCCTTGAATTCGAATCCTCTGTTTCTCACCGGTAATACCGATACTATTTATGGCTCAACATTTTTCAACCTTAAGGACACAGGTCCTCTGGTTATCGAGATCCCTGCTGGGCTTGGTCCAGGCACGATTAACGATGCCTTTTTTCGCTTTGTCGCTGATACGGGGGCTCCGGGCCCTGATAAGGGGAAAGGTGGTAAATATTTGATCTTGGGTCCAGATGATGCTGAGCCAAACAATGTTGGTGATTATTTTGTTTTCCGCTCTCCAACATATTCAAACTGGTTGATTCTCAGGGCTTTCCTTGATTCCAACGGCATGCCTGATAAGGCCATTGCTATCTATGAGAACGGATTACGTCTTTATCCCTATTCGCAGAAAGGCAATCCACCTCAGATGAGCTTTATTAAAGCTGGCGAACAGGTGTTTAATACGGTTCATGCCAATAATTTTGAGTTTTTCAATGAACTCAACACGGTGATCCAGCGTGAGCCCATTGCTTTCTTAGATCCCGAGCTGAGGGGATTGGCATCGTCGATTGGTCTCGAAAAAGGTCAACCTTTTTCTCCTTCCCCAGAAGATAGGAAGCTCCTAGAGGAAGCGATTCAAGTGGGTGTTGCTTATGTGCGCTCTGATATGGGTAAGCCTCGAAATGAGGATGTTTACTTCTATCCAGGCAAGCAATGGTTCACGCCGTTTGCAGGTGGGAGTCATGAGTGGCTGATTGATGGTGGGAAAGGTGGCCTCAACCTCGATGCCCGTAATAATTTCTTTTGGGGCTACACCGTTAATACTCCGGCCATGGTGCTGAAAATGGTGGGTGTCGGATCCCAGTACGGAGTGGTAGCGACTGATTCCAATAGTGTCTATCTCGATGGAAGTAAGACTTACAAATTCACGATCGATAAAGATGTACCTGCGAAAGATTTTTGGTCGATGGTCGTTTATGACCCGCAGACTCGATCTGAACTGCAGACGGGTCAACTTTTACCTAGTAAAAATAGTGTCCGAAATAAAGATATAAACATGAATGCTGATGGCAGTATTGATCTGTATTTTGGTCCTAAAGCACCTGTAGGACAAGAAGCAAATTGGATTGAAACTGTTCCTGGCAAGGGTTGGTTCGCTGTCTTCCGTCTCTATGGTCCGCTGGAGCCTTGGTTCGATAAAACCTGGCAGCTTAATGACATTCAGCCTCTTGGTTGAGGTCTAAACCAATCAATCTCACAATTTATCCTCAACCATGACTTTATTTACTCGCTTCCCTTCAGCTGTTCTTTCTGCTTTATTCTTGGCTTGTAGCGGTTCTGTGCTTCATGCCGCTGATATTGCGCCAAAGGGCTATAACACGCCTATTCCTGTCGACGTTTTGACGCCAGACACTGTTAAGACTCGGATCGGCACGTTTAAGTATTTCGATGGTTTCCCTGATGACGAGACGATGCGAAAGGCACGGCGTCAGGTGGATTTAGGCCGTGGAATTCAGACCTTCCTCAATTTCATGCCAGCCGCTTCGCTGGAGATGCTGTATGTGGGACATCTTGATGGCTATGGCCTGAAGCCAAATCGGGACATTGGCATTTTTGATGAGCTGATGAGTTCTAAGTCCCTGTGGCTTACAGGAAATACCGATACGGTCTACGCCTCAGCTTTCCTAGATCTCAGCGATGGTCCGGTCGTTGTGGAGGTTCCACCCGGTACAGGTCCAGGAACGGTGAATGATGCTTTCTTCCGATTTGTGGTGGATATGGGAGGCCCTGGACCTGACAAGGGTAAGGGCGGTAAGTATCTCATTCTTGGGCCTGGTCAACAGGCGCCTGCATCCACTGATGGGTTTTATATTGCACAGACCCCTAGCATCATCAACTGGTTGATTCTTCGAGGTTTTCTTGATGATCAAGGCCAGCCAGATACGGCACGGGATAGCTTCAGAAATGGCTTGAAGATCTACCCCTATGCGATGCGGGCCAATCCACAAGCCAACTCTTTCAAGGATCTCACCGACTGGACGGTGAACACCATTCATGCCAATAATTTCAGGTTCTATGAAGAGCTGAATGAGGTGATTCAGCGTGAGCCTTCCGAGATGTTTTCTCCAGAGCTTCTTGGAATGGCGTCAGCGATTGGTATTCAAAAAGGCAAGCCGTTTGCTCCGGATGCTGAGCAAAGGGAACTGCTTACAGAATCAGTTGCGATTGGTAATGCCACGGCTCGTTCGATCCTATTTTCACCTCAGGATCCCAAGGCTTATATCTACCCAGGTAAAGCTGGTTATTGGCAAACTGGATTTCCTGGAGGTAGTCACGAGTATCTCGTGAACAATGGAAATGGTGGGCGCGATATGGATGGCCGCACCTTGTTTTTCTATCTCGCCACGGTGAATACACCGGCGATGGCTCTTGAGCTACCAGGGGTTGGGTCTCAATATGCTTTCTCTTCTAGGGATGCGAAAGGTGCTTATCTCGATGGAGCCAACACCTATAAACTCACAGTTCCTGCCAATGCTCCGGCGAATCGTTTCTGGTCATTTGTGGTTTACGACCCCCAAACCCGTTCGATGCTGCAAAGCAAGGAATCGCCTTATCCCAGTAAAAACAACAAGCGCAATCAGGATATGGTGAGCAATGCTGATGGCAGCGTTGATCTGTACTTCGGACCTGAACCACCAGCGGGCCAGGAGGCCAATTGGGTGAAAACCATTCCTGGTAAGGGTTGGTTTGGGATCTTTCGTTTGTACGGGCCGGAGCAAGCTTGGTTCGACCGGACCTGGACGCTTGGCTCGATAGAAAGGCTCTAAATCAATTTGATCTGCATCACAACATCAGGAGCTATGTTCATAGCTCCTGATGTTGTTGCGAAGACTGGCGATAAAGAAGGCAAGGCAAAGTCCCCAGATGATGCCTTTCACGATGATGGCGTTCATATCCTCAATCGGATGATCTTTTCTGAAGGCTGTTCTATTCCACGTAGATAGTCCTATAAATGGGCAAAAATTGAATAAACAGTCCGCTCTCGGCCTATCCCCAGGACCCAGCAAGATAGAGAGATGTATTGGCCATGCTTGGTGTGGTGATGAATTCGCTCAAGGGACCTGATGTACTTATAAACCAAGTACGTTTGTCAAAACTACTGATGAATTACCGCAGCGACAGTGAAAACTTTTCTTCAGATCAGGAGATCATGACGAGGGGTGGAGAGGATTTATTGAGGTAGCAATTATCATTGGGCCCAGCACGGCGGTCAATTTGGCTTACCGCTTGGGTGCTTGAACGGCTATGGCCAACGAGCCGTTCTCATCAGTCAAAGAACCAGCGAAGGCCGAGGTTTACGCCGCTTTGATCCACGCTGTAGGCGTTGCCTCCACCTCCGGCATAATCAAGCCCGAAATACTTGTAAGAGAGGGAGATTTGGGCTGAATTTCCGATGGCATAGGCAATCCCTGCCTGCGCCGTTCCGCTCAGATCTTGCTCTCCGCTCAACCCGAATCCACCCGCATCTAGATAGGCAAACGCCTGCCAGTCTTCGCTGATGGCATAGGTGCCGAAGGCACCGATCAGCGGTTGCACCCAGGTGTTGCCAAAGCTTTCGCTCGAGGCTCTCTCCAATTCGCGTGTGTTCTCACGGCTTACACGCCGACCCTCCACGGAAACTGTGGACTCATTGCGAGCTGACCAGCTGGTGTTGATGTTGGCATCAATCACGCGGGCGCCAAGTAGGCCAAGGAAACTGCTACTTCCTTTTTCCATCCGTGGTTTCTGAATCGCTCCTGCCCGGTAGCGGAATGCCAGATCAACGATGGTCTGATTTGCATCAACATCGAGATCAAGATCTCCTTTAACGCGAATCGTGCGCTGTCTTAGTGCGGAAGGAAGTCCTAGCTGATTGCGCAAGGGATTCGTTGTTTCCTTGAAGATGGATTTAGATCCGCTGCTGGATAGACTTCCGTGATAGACACCGGCCATAAAACCGAACCGGCCATATTCAATCTGCGCTTTAAAAGTGAGCGCTTCGTCGATGGTGTCGATCACATCGGAGAGGGGAAGTGCGGCGTCATTTTTATTGCCGTTGATGGTTGTTGAGCTGTAAGTCGTTGGTACCAAAAACGCATAAAGATCTAGATAGACCCGCCAACTATCTTCCTCTTCTTGTTCCTGATTGCTTTCAGTGTCTTCATCACTCGCTTGACTGAGCAACAGGGGAGCCATTTCTTCAGCTTCACTTGTATCAACATCAACGCTGGCTGCTATCTCGGTCTCAATCTGAGTTTTACCATTATTAACGATCTCCCCTGCTTCTAATGGTTGCATCGATGCTTCCACGCACAACGTGCTCAGCGGTGCGATGAGAGCGAGGGGCAGAAAGCGTGTCACAAGTAGAATTGAGATTCGCTGAAACTTAGGCGGGGCTATCTGTTCCTGCTGCTGATTCTGATCCCATTCGTGCTGTTTTTTGCGGGATGCTCTTGGCATATGGGTTTGATGAAATAAAACTCATTTGGTTTTTAGATCAATTTGATGACTTCGCGTTTCCGTGGACGTTTAGGCCTTGCGTGGCTGCTTGGATGTGTGGGCCTTTTGGCCCCCTCAGTTGCTGAGGCGCAAGAGAAGTCTGAGTTTTTGGTCGCTGATCCTGTTGATTTTGATTTCACACCTCTGGTTCATAGCGAGATTGCTCAAGCGTCTGCAGACGGACAGCCTTCTGGGACAGATAATCAACCGGTCACTGTGACCCCAGGTGAAAACGTAGCTGCCGAGGAGGGTTCATTGGCCAAAGCGGCGCAAAATCCGATTGCTAGCTTGATCAGCGTTCCCATTCAATGGAACAGCACTCCAAATACGCAATGGGCGCCGAATCTTGCAGATCCTAAAGCGAAGCAGAATCGGACTCAAAATGTTGTCAATGTTCAGCCTGTTGTTCCCTTCAAGGTGAGTGATAGCCTGACATTAGTGACACGTACGGTTGTGCCATTTATCTCTCAGCCATGGGTTGGAGATACCTCGATTCAGGCGCTTGGAGATATCAATCCTTCGGTATTTTTCGTTCCAACCTTGAAAGGTAATTTCACTGTTGGTGTAGGGCCTACCATGGTCCTCCCAACGGCTACCGACAGCAGGCTTAGTTCCGGGCAGTGGAGTGCTGGTCCAACAGGTGTTTTGGTTTATACCAAAGGAAAAGTTGTTGCCGGTGGCCTGATTAATAATGTTTGGTCATTTGCTGGTGATGGTAAGAGTGACGTTAATAAAATGCTCATACAGCCTTTCTTGAATTACAACCTTCCTAAGGGTTGGTACTTGACCAGTTCTCCAATCATTACTGCAGATTGGAATATTCCGGATAACAAGGGTTGGACGGTTCCTGTTGGTGCCGGCTTTGGCAGGGTTTTTGTCGTTGGGACTCAGCCTATCAATGCTTCTCTTAGTGCTTACTACAATGCTGTGAAACCTGAAGTTGCTGGAGAAACTCTTATGGGAGACTGGACATTACGAGCACAAGTTCAGTTCTTGTTCCCTACTGGTGGTTGATAATTTGCCTTCATAAGGGTTTGCCTTGGTGTTTCGCCGTACTGATTTCGATAGGTTGCAGAAAAATGTCCGCGACTTATGAAACCAAAGTGTGATGCGACATCACTAACTTTTTTTAGCTCAAGGGATTCTCTGATTTCATTTGATCTCAGAGTCTTATTGACTTGCTCTAAGCGGATTAACTTCAGTAGTTCCATGGGGCCAATGGCAAAGTTTTCTTTGCATCCTTGAATAATTGTACGGCGTGAGCTGAAAAAAGCTTTGACTAGACCATCAAGTTGTATCGGACTGGTGCTATTTTTGAATCCCCAGCGAACGAGTTCCTGAACGAGTTCTTGTCGAGGTGAGAGATTGAACTTCTCAAAATTTATTTTGCTCTCTTGTGTTAGAGCCCCTAAGATTAGAGTGTAAAGATGTGCGGTATGAAGGGATCGTTGCTGAGTATTTGCTAACGGATGGCTTAGATGCCATGAAAGCTTACTATTTGTCGTCTTATGTAATTGTGGGTTTAGTTTTAATGAATTGCTGTTATGAATAGTTTCAAGTAAGTCTTGGTGTCCACTGCGCTCAAGGAAGGTTTTGAATCTTCTTGCCGATGTAAATGTGAAGAGAGTTTTCGAGCCTGCTGATAATTGAAAATGACTTTCTTTGAGATCTGGTTTGAATCCATTGATTGAATAGGGATCGATCGTGTTGGAATGAAGTCGATGATCTTCGTTTGGTCCGGTACTCACTAAGCAAAATGAGATGCAATCGTCTCCTCTTTCTCCATTAAGTAATAGCAGCTGGCTGGTTTCAATGCTGAATATGCTGAGTCCACTGAGATGTACAACTGAAAAGTGTCCTTCAAGTGGACCACGAGTTAACTGAAGAACATCAAAGTCTTTGCCAAGCCGTTGCATTGCTGCAGCTAACTCGCTTGCGCTATGAAAATCCGTGCCCCAGTTCATGCATGGAGCATTGAGGGTTGTTGGGGTGGCAAAAGCCCTTTTTGGCGTGGTATCGAACTGCACTACGTCAGATCAGTCGGTTCAGTTTTTGAAAATTAAGCATAAGGTGATTTTGCGAGCAATCCCTTCGCTGAGAACGTTTTCGTAGCGTCAAAGCTCAGCTACGCGAGATCATTCTCTCCCTGTCAACTTTTGTTTTAAGCAGTGATGTTGCACTTTCCCAACCTCTCTGACGCGTTAGTTGCTGGTGGTTGCATTCGGCCGACCACGCTTGCTAATGGGCTGAAACATGGCGCTCTTTCTCCGAAGCGTGTTCCCGCAGCACTACTGCTCACCTTCAGTGGGCTGATTGTTGAACCCTTTGCCTGGCTGCAATCCCTGATCTATGGCCGCAGGATTCAGGTCTGCGCTTGCCCTGATGACCCAGTGGTGGTGATTGGTCACTGGCGCAGTGGCACCACCTATCTGCATCAGCTGTTGGCTGCTGATCCAACTGCCGCCACCGCTCGCAACTGCTTCACTATTGCTCCGCAGGCTGCCTTGGTGCTGAAACCGCTGCTGAGGCACCTGTTGCAAAGGCTCATGACCCAGCATCGCCCAATCGATGCTGTGCCATGGGGGGCAGAGGATCCCCAGGAAGACGAGGTGGGGTTGGCCAGGCTCACGATGGACACCAACATGGCTGGCATTGCTTTTCCTCTGAATTACCCAAGGCATTTCCGCCGCGCTGTGCTCAACAGCACGCCCGAGTTTGAGCAGACGTTGCTTTATTTCACTCGCCTCACCTGGCTGCATGAGGGAGCTGGTAAAACCCACCTGGTGATCAAAAATTCTGCGCACACCGCCAGGATTGCCCTGTTGCTGCGTTTGTTCCCGCGGGCCCGGTTTGTCTATCTGCACCGGCAGCCGATCGATTCGGTTCGTTCATTGGTGCAAGTGAAGCAGCGCTTGGCTCACTTGGTGGGTCTGCAAGAACCTCCATCCAGCCTGCGCCAAGTGGAGGAAACAGCGGCGGCCCATGACCAATTGCTAGATGCCTTTGCGCGCTCGCGGCATTTGATCCCAAAGGGGCAGCTGGTTGAGATCGCTTACGACGACTTGGTGCAGTCACCTCTGATCACTCTGCAGCGGATCTATAGCGCTCTTGAGATCAGCGGATGGGGCTCTGCGCGCGATGCGATTGCGGCGCGCATTGCCAAGGGCAAGGCGTACAAAGCCCAGCCTGTTGTCGTTGGAGGCGGAGGCTGAGCAACGCCTGCAGGCCTTGCTCAGCTGAGCCGGCGTTGACTGTTACTGCCCGAAGGCCACCTGACAGGCCGCATTCAGCAATTGGGCCTCGTTGGCATTGAGCGGTGCTCCGCCGTTGAGGGTGCCGTTGCGGCAGTTGGCGTTGAAGCGCGCGGTGTCGTAACCGTTGTCGGCTTCAAAACTCACCACATCCCCAGTGGCCGTCACGCTTGGGTAGTACAGCGAGTAATCGGAGTTTGGGACTTCGATGTAGCTCACTTGGCTGGATTGAGCTGAATTCACCAAGCTGTTGATGGTGCCAAAGGTGGCCATGCCAGCAAGACCCCAGGCGGCTGCTTGGCCGGGATACCAACGCCAATTGTTGTAGTAAGACCCGCCGTACCAGCCGTTGTTCCAGGGGCGGTTGTTCGACCAGCTCGATCCGCTGTACCAACCGTTGCCGTAGCGATCCCAGTTGTTCACGGCATCGCGGCGGGTGTTGGAGCGGTTGTTGACCCGATCATTGCGGCCGCTCTGGCGTTGATCCGTGCGGCTGGTGCGTCCCTGCTGACGGGAATCAACGTTGCTGCTGCGCGTGTTTTGGCGCGTATCACGGGTGCCGCTGCGCGCGCTTTGCCGGTTGCTGCTCGTGCTGCTGCGCGTGGTTTGGCGGTTGCTGCGGGTGGATTGGCGCGTGCCCTTGGCGGCTGCCGCTGTAGGAACTAAACCCGGTGCGGCCACTGCTGGAGCGACTGCTGGAGCGCGATCCACTGCTGCGCGAACCGCTGCGGACCTCTGGATCCGCCGCCTCTCGAGCCGCCCCCGCCTCGACCGCCGCGTTGGCTGATCAGCAGCTCTTCTGTGGCAGACGTTGGTGGCAACGTGGCCCTCAAAGGCGGAGAGGGCGGCTGCCGGTTGCAGCATCAGCAAGACGCCGATCGCTCCTGCCAGGCCGGTTTTTTGGCTTTGTTCGTCATTTTTGAATGGCCTCCTTAAGGCGATCGCAGCCGTTGTCAAAGCAGGTCACATCCACGCGGCCGTTGCCGGCAAAGGCCATGCCGATGCGCGTGCGGCCTTGAATGGCATCCCCGCCTTGGGTCAGCACATCGGCCAGGAAGGTGGGATTGTTCACGCAAAAGGCCTTGCTGTTGAAGCAAAGCTCCTCTGTTTTGAAATTGATCGAGGCGTTTTTCACGGATGTCCAAGGCGCGCTGTTGCTGGCCCGTCCTTCGATGCGGACGTAGGGGTCTTCAATCACGCGGTAGCTCACCGTGCGTGAGCCAAAGCGATGGCGATATTCCGTGGAATCATCCACATCAATGGCCTTCACTTGGCAAGAAAAGTTGGGGGAGGTTGGGGTGCTGCAGGTGGTGTCGAGCACGTAAAGCTCCTCGGCAAATACCGCTGGAGCACCAAGGCCGCTGCAGAGCGCCAGCAGAGCTGTCAGCACCTTGCTTCGTTTGGAAACAAGCATGAAATGGTGGGTGCGCGGAGGTGTCAGACCTCCATCCCTTCAAGATGGCCACAACGATTGCGGTGTGGTTGAAATGTGCACCAATGGGATCAAGGAGCGCCGGCAACGCCTGCACGACATTCTGCTGGCCCTCGTGGCCCAACAGGGTGATTTAGAGCTGATGGATGGGGATCATCCCTCCGGTTTGGTGAGTGGGGGCAGCCGCGATGCACCAGCCGATGCCGCCCGCTGGCTGGAGCGCAATCGACGGGTGTTGCAGCGTTATCAAGCGTTGGTGCGCACAGCGGTGACGCTCGATGCCCTGCTTGATGCAGAAGACGGCATCGCTCAGGAACCTTCTTGATGGAGCAGTTGTTGCTCGCGGCCAATGATCAACAGCAGCAAGCTGATCGCAAACAGCAGCCCCGTGATCACCGCCACGACCAACATCGTTCCCGCTAGCCCCTGGGTGTAGGCCTCCCGCAGCAGCTTGAGCAATTGCTGAGACGCAGATCCCTCAAGCGAGATCGGGCTATTGCGCAGAAACAAACGAATCTGCTCATCGAGTTGGGGCAGATGCTCCAAGCCCAGACCTGCGGCTTGCATGCGGCTGTGCAGATCGTGGAAGCCAAAGCCGCTGATCATCGTTCCGCTGGCGGCGAGCCCAAAGGCAAAGCCCAGCTGGCCGCTGGTGGTGCGAAAGGCCAGCACCGATCCAAAGCAATCCTCTGGTGCTTCCTGCACAAACAAGGCGGATTGCGGCACCGCCACAAAGGCCAGGCCGAGGCCGGCCAGCATCAAGGCCGGCAGCAGCTGCCAATAGGGCGTTTGCACTTGCACGATGGCGAACAGGGCCAGGCCGAGCACCAGCGCCAGGCTGCCGCCCGCCATCAACACCAAGGTGCGCCGGCCAGGACCCATCCAGCGCCCGGCGTAGATCCCCGCCACGCCAAAGCAGATCAGGAAGGGCAGCTGAGCGAAGGCCACCGCACTGGTGCTGTATCCCTGCACCAGTTGCCAGAAGTTGCTGGTTTGCAGCTGCACCACCGCTTGGGCCACATTCCAGCCGATCCCATTGATCACCGCTGCGGCAAAGAAACCGCGCAGGTACAGCCGTGGCGGAAAGATCGGTTTGCGGCTGCGGCGCTCAAGGCTGATGTGCAGCACAAACAACAGCAGTCCGCTGCAGGCCGGCAGCCAGAAGCTGGGGCTGCGCAGCCCTAAAGCTGCGTGGTTGATGCCAAATAAAAACAGCACCATCGCGATCGCGATGCTCGCCAGGCCGGGAGGTCGGGCTTGAGGGCGCGATTGCCTGGAATGGCTGGCAGCAGTGCGGGTAAGAGCAGCAGGCTGGCGCTGCAAATGATCGGCACCAGCAAAAAAGACAGGCGCCAATTGATGGTGGCCATCCAGCCACCGATCAGGGAGCCGCTGATGAAGCCCACCACGATCAGCAGGTTCCAGAGGCCGAGGGCGGCGCTCACGCCAGCGGCGGGCGTCACGAAGCGCACGCTGGCAAAGGTGCTGGTGAGCACCGAGCCGAGGGCGATGCCGGTGAGAGCACGGCCGAGCAGGAACAGGCCCGCCTCGCCCGACAGCATCGAGAGCAGATTCCCGACTACAGCCAGCAGCAGGGAGGCCGCCAGCACCCGCCGCCGCCCAAAACGGTCGCCGAAAAAGCCCATCACCAGCACCGATGCGGCTTGGGCCAAGGTGGACACGCTGGCGCCGAGGGCCAACACAGCGCCATGCATCTGCAAGGCATCGCTGGCTTTCACCAAGGCGATATTGGCCACGCTGGGGTCGATCAGCTGCAGGCTGGCGAGGATGCCCAAAAAGGGGATGCAAGCTAGCGATTGCAATTCCCTCAAACTGCCTATTCTCACTGGGTTCTCACGCGTTCTCAATCAGGGCATCGCCAACGGCGAAAGGGTGTGGGCTTGGCTGCCGGTGAGCGTTTAAAGGATGCAGGGGCGAAGGGTTCAGTCGCCTTGCTCCTAGCAAGGCCCTGGCTCTTCTGGCCAGCTCTGGCAATCTGGGTCCACTTTCGGCCTCTGCATGGCACCGCTCGGACTGTCCGCATTGCGTTCACGGCTGAGCCGCGGCTCATCAGGGAAGGGTTGGCAACCACCAGAAGCCAGCTGGAGCCGTTCGTTTGGCTTGGGCTGGCAGTCCCCGTTCACGGTGCGCTACGCCAGCAACCTCGACGATGGCCCCTGGCATGGCATGCCCCTTGGTGGCTTTGGTGCCGGTTGTCTTGGCCGTAGCTCCCGTGGTGATTTCAACCTTTGGCACCTCGATGGCGGTGAGCATTGGTACGGCAGCATTCCCGATTGCCAATTCGCGCTTTGGGAAAAGCAAGGCGATCAGGTGCGTGTTCATGCCTTAGCGACAGAGCCAACGCGCGATGACTCCAGGCCGGAGTCAGGCAAGCCGCTGAGCAGCTGGCAGTGGTATCCCGCCAGTACGGAGGAGACCAGCACCGGCACCTATGCCGCTCGCTACCCCCTGAGCTGGAACCACTACGAAGGGGTGTTTCGCGCTGAAGTGAGCTGCGAGGCGTTCAGCCCGATCCTTCCTGGTGATTACCAACGCAGCAGTTATCCGGTGGCGGTGTTCCGCTGGACCCTCAGCAATCCCACCAACAAGCCTTTAGAGCTGTCGCTGCTGCTGAGTTGGCGCAACACGGTGGGCTGGTTTACCAACACCGATGCATCGGCGGAGGTGCACTTTCGCGATGACGGCAGCCCAGAGCACAACTACGCCCCAGCGATTGGAGATGGCGAGGGTCAGAGCAACCGCTGGATCGATGCTGATGGCCTGAGCGGGGTGCTGCTCGATGGCAAGCGCTCAACGCCGGTGGCGGAAGGGGAAGGGCAGTGGTGTCTGGCTCTGCCAGACACGCTGGAAGGGGTGGAGCTGATGCGCTGCAGCCGCTGGGATCCCAGCGGTGATGGTGCCGAGCTCTGGCAGCCCTTTGCCGCGGATGGGGTGATCCCCGATAGCAACAACGATCGCGCCAGCCGTAAGGGCGAGCATGCCAGTGCGGCGATCGCCGTGAAACTCACCCTGGCGCCGGGTGAAACCCGAGAGATTCCGGTGGCGATCAGCTGGGATCTGCCGGTCACGAGCTTTGCGACGGGGGTGCGCGACCTGCGCCGCTACACCGACTTTTATGGCGCCGATGGCTGCCACGCGGCGGCGATTGCGGCAGAAGCACTGCGCGATTGGCGGTCTTGGCACGAGCAAATCGAAGCCTGGCAAGCGCCGGTGTTGGCGCGCAAGGAGCTGCCCGAAGAGCTGCGCATGGCGCTGTTCAACGAGCTCTATGACCTCGCCAGTGGCGGCAGCCTCTGGACGGCAGCCAGCTCCAAGGATCCCTACGGCCGCTTTGGGGTGCTCGAGTGCCTCGATTACGCCTGGTACGAAAGCCTTGATGTGCGTTTGTACGGCTCCTTTGCCCTGCTGCAGCTTTGGCCGGAGCTCGATAAGGCGGTGATTCGCAGCTTTGCCCGGGCGATTCCAGCAGCCGATGCCACCCAACGGCCGATCGGTTGGTATTTCACCCAGGGCCGCGGCCGGGTGGAAGCAGACCGCAAGGTGAAAGGGGCCACACCTCACGATTTGGGAGCACCAAATGAGGTGCCGTTTGATGCCACCAACTACACCGCCTATCAAGACTGCAATCTCTGGAAAGATCTCGCCAGTGATTACGTGCTGCAGGTGTGGCGCACGTTCAAATTGGCGCCCACCGGAGAAGACCTGAGCTTTCTGGCGGAGTGCTGGCCTGCGGCGGTGCAGGCCCTGCACTACCTCAAGCAATTTGATGTGAATGACGATGGCCTGCCCGATAACGGCGGCGCCCCGGATCAAACCTTTGATGATTGGCCGCTCAAGGGGGTGAGTGCCTATTGCGGTGCGCTCTGGATTGCAGCCTTGGAGGCGGCCTTAGCGATGGCGCAACGGCTGCAGCTGGAGCTGGGACTGGAGACCGGCGATGAGCAGCACACCTTCAGTGGCTGGCTGGAGCAATCACGCGCCAATTTCGACACGCTCCTGTGGAACGGCGAGTACTACGACATCGATGCTGAAAGCGGCACGCCGGTGGTGATGGCCGATCAGCTCTGCGGTGATTTCTATGCGCGCTTGCTGGATTTACCGCCGGTGGTGAGTGAGGCCAACAGCCGCAGCACCTTGAAGGCGGTGAAGGAAGCCTGCTTTGACAACTTTGCTGGCGGAACGCTCGGGGTGGCCAATGGTTTGCGCCGTGATGGCACGCCCTTGGATCCAAATGGCACCCATCCCTTGGAGGTGTGGACGGGGATCAACTTTGGAATCGCCAGCTATTACCGCTTGATGGGTGAGGGCAAAACCGCAGAAGCGATCTGCTCAGCGGTGGTGACCCAGGTGTATTCGGGGGGCTTGCAATTCCGCACCCCAGAAGCGATTACGGCCGTGAACACCTTTCGGGCTTGCCACTACCTGCGGGCGATGGCGATTTGGGGCCTATGGGCCACACACACCAATTGGGAAACGATTCCGGGTGCTCAGCGAGCCTAAAAAGAACGCAGTTGAGTTGGACCTTTGCCATTTTCTGACTCTCTCGAGGTTAATTGCTCTGCTGTCATCTCAGGCCTGCGGTTCCCGCAGTCCAGGCATGGAGCGTTGATGATGGCTCCATGAATTGGCTTGTTCAGATGGGTGTGCTGCGTCGGTTTTTGGTTTCCTTGTTGGCGGCAGTGCTCCTGCTTCTGGTCACCCCAAACGCAGCCCTTGCCCAGGTGCATGAGCACAACGATGAGGCTGGTGCCCCGATGCTGCGCAGCCTCGAAAGCCTGCGCGACCTCGATTACGACAGCTGGCAGGCCGTTGCTTATCGCACTGGAAAGCCTGGAAACCCCGTAGTGCTGAGGATCGTTGGTTACCCCGGCAAAGTGAGGCTTGATCATCCAGTGCCTCTGTTAGTTCAGGCAGGAGTTAGGGAGTGGCAATTGGACGACATCACCCTCGAAAATCCAGCCCTTGCATCTGACGGTCGTGAAGCTGCCGCTGAATTTGCGCTCGATCCGCTCCTCGCTGATCTGAGCAACAACCGTCCTTTGCGTTTGTTCCTGCCTGGTGTATTCAATGAATTGCCCGTTCCTCCCTATGTGGTGGGCGAGTGGCGTGATGTACAAACCCAGCCGCTGAGCTGATGCTGGACGGCAGCACCCACTGGACCATCTGGATGCGCCGGGCGCTGCAGTTGGCAGCCCTGGCTGAGGGCCAAACCAGTCCCAATCCCCTGG
Organism: uncultured Synechococcus sp.; assembly: GCA_949373155.1. The sequence goes on from CASICK010000009.1 coordinate 166,594, forward strand.
TGGGTGCTGTGGTTCTGGATGCTCAAGGAGCCTTGGTTGGAGAAGGCTTTCACGCCAAGGCAGGGCAAGCCCATGCCGAGGTGGGCGCACTCGCTCAAGCCGGTGCGCGCGCCAAGGGCGGGACGATCATCGTCACGCTCGAGCCTTGCTGTCATCAGGGGCGAACGCCTCCTTGCTCGGAGGCGGTGATTCAAGCCGGCATTCAGCGCGTGGTTGTGGCACTCACGGATCCTGATCCGCGGGTGGCCGGTGGAGGCATTCAGCGCTTGCGGGATGCCGGATTGGAGGTGATCACCGGGGTGCTGGAGGCAGAAGCGGCTCAGCAAAACCGAGCTTTTGTCCATCGTGTTCAAACTGGCCGTCCTTGGGGCCTTCTCAAGTGGGCGATGAGCTTGGATGGCCGCACCGCCTTGCCGAATGGCGAAAGCCAGTGGATTAGTGCTCCTCCAGCGCGCGACTTGGGTGCATCAGTTGCGCGCTGGTTGCGATGCGGTGATTGTGGGCGGCGGCACCGTACGCGCTGATAATCCCCTGCTCACCAGCCGTGGAGCGGCGCTCGCCCGAACCGTTGCGCGTGGTGCTGAGCCGGAGTCTTGATTTGCCTTCTCAGGCTCAGCTTTGGGACACAAGCCTGGTGCCAACGCTTCTGGCCCATGGGCCAGGTTGCGCTGATCATCCTTTTCCTGAGGGACCGGAACACCTTGAACTTTTGGCTAGCGAGCCGTTGGATCTTCTTGCAGGCTTTGGCTGCACGAGGTTGCAATCGCGTGCTTTGGGAATGCGGTCCGGCCCTAGCAGCGGCAGCGCTCCAGCAGGGTTGCGTGCAGGAGCTAGCAGTCGTGATCGCCCCCAAGCTTCTTGGGGGCGCATTGGCCCGCACGCCTCTTGGCGATCTTGGCTTCACGGCGATGGATCAGGTGATCCCTCTTTCCTCGCTGTCGGCTGAGCGGTTGGGCTGTGATCTGTTGCTGCGATCTTTCTTTCCTGCCCTTGGTCCAGCCGTTCACGGGGTATCCCAAAGCGATTGAAGCGTCCAAGGACCGCCCTCCATCACCCAAAACGATCCATTGACGAGGCGGACGTTTTGATCGAGCGCTTCAATCTTCTCTAAATCGGAGATGTTGAGCTTGAGATCAGCAGCTCGTAAATTTTCAAGCAACCTTGAGGGCGTGACGGATTTAGGAATCGCTGAGATGCCCCGTTGTACATCCCATGCCAATACCACCTGGGCTGGCGAACATCCATAGGACTCTGCAATTGCTCGAATCACAGGATTGTCGAGTACAACCGGTGCATCTTTCGCTTTGAGGAATTCAGGCCGATCCATGGACCCGAGCGGGGAGTAGGCGGTGATCAGAATCCCTTCTGAAGCGCAGTACTCAAGAAGCTTTGGTTGTTGCAATAGCGGGTGGTGCTCTACTTGATTCACCTCTGGTTTCTGCTTGCAATGTGACACCAGTTGCTGCAA
>CASICK010000010.1 GCA_949373155.1 uncultured Synechococcus sp.
TATCTTTTATGCGATTTCAAGATTTACTAGTAATACGAATAGGATAAGATTTTAATTTAAAGAGTTATCGATAAAAAGCCTGATAATGTTGTAAATTGCGCTTGAGAAGGGTAAGAATCTCAAGTGACTCTAGCCAATAAACCTGTTGTAAAAATATTGATGGAAGTTGTTTTTGTTCTCGTGATGATGGTTGCTTAAACTCTTTGGGAATTATTATCTTGTCTGCTCTTTGATGTTTCACTTCAATGATTAGATTTTTTCTTTAAGGGCTTTTCTGTAATCCCGGCACTGGTAAGAGGAGTGAAGGCTTCGAGTGGTTTCGTCAATTGCGCAGTCAAAGCCCTCTCTGAAAGCAGCACGCTTCATGGCTTCGATTTGAGACACAGCGTAAATGCCGAGCACAATCAAGATGAACAGTGAAATCCCTGCTCCCGTGCCTTTTGGATACAGCTTCATCGCTTTTGGGTTCTGTCTTGAATGAGTTTAGGGCGCAAATAATAAGAGATCAAGACTCTCAAGTTGAGACTTTTAAGTGATAGGTTTTGAGTTGTTGAAGGGATGGTTGAAGCCTTTAGCCGTTTTTGTGATTTTTCCCGACGAGCCAAGCACTAAATGAAAGCATTAATACACATCCACAGAATTGAAGTAATTCTGAAATTGATTGCACCTGAAAGCTAATCATTAGCTTAAATGCTGTGACGATCAGTGCAACAATGATGACATTGGTTAGTTTCTGTTTTAGACCTTCAAGTGAGGTGATGCTTAGGATATTTCGTCTTTCTTGGGATAGGTCTTGAAGCCGCGGGTCGATATCGGAAACAATCAGCTCATACACGCCATACCCAAAGATAAGCAGGGCAATGCCGACCACATAGTAATCAATGCCGCCAACTACTTTCCCGAGTAATAAAATGCTCTGTTCTGAATTAAAGTAACCGTTAAATAGTTTGTTGAGTGCGTGCAGCTCTTCTTGGGTTCCAAGGATGAAACAGCTAACGCTGCCAAGGAGGCTCATCACAACAGGCAGGATGGTCACCAATCGGAATCGCCATAGCAAAAGTTCAAAACGTGATTCGAATCGGGCTCTCCGATTTTTTTTGATTTCAAGTTCTGCCATTTGCTCATTCATGGTTGATTGTTAATACCTATGTTCTTGCGATTAAACGGTTGAGGCTGGTGGATTGGTTGGAGGTGGTAGCGGCTGCGGTGTAAATAGTGCCGGAATAGACAGTGTGATCAAGGCGCTACCCACGGCCAGCAACACCAGGAGGGGCACCGGTTTGACGAGGGGCTGCTTCTCTAAAACAGTTCCACACCGCACACAAATTGGCGTGGCTCCAGGGGGTGGATGTAGGACAACGGCTGGTCCACAACAGCTTCGCAGCGAAGCATGCGATCCGGAGTCGTGGCAACTGTTCTTGACAATTGTTGACTTCGGTGGCATTTGGCATGATGTTTTCTGTGGTATGTGGACAAACTCTTCCAGCGCATACGCAAAGGCAGTGAAATTGGCAGCACAGAATCATGCGTTGCCGACAGTTGTTCTGCCATGCCCCTCAGCTCTTTGGTGCGTCTGTTGCAGACCTCAGCGCTGAGCGGTGAGTTGTGCGAACGAGCGGAACGGGACCAAAGGCTGTTGATGCGCGGCGCTGGCCGAGCCGCTCGGGCGTTGGTGGCCAGTGCATTGGCGCGACGCATGGATCAGCCCCTGTTGGTGGTCGTTCCCACTTTGGAGGAGGCCGGACGTTGGACAGCCCTCTTGGAGCTGATGGGTTGGTCCCGTGCGCAGCTTTACCCCACCAGTGAAGGGTCTCCCTACGAACCTTTCGATTCCACTACCGAAATCACTTGGGGCCAGCTCCAGGTGTTGAGCGAATTGCAAGCAGACCGCAGCAAAAGCGATTTGGCGATTGTTGCTACAGAGAGGTGTCTGCAGCCCCACTTACCACCTCCGCAGGCACTGGCAGAGCGTTGCCGGGCCTTGAAAAAGGGCGATGTTGTGGATCTTGAAGAGTTATCGACCTATCTGACCCAACTTGGCTATGAGCGCGTCTCGACGATTGATCAGGAGGGAACGTGGAGTCGTCGTGGCGACATTGTTGACGTCTATCCCGTTAGCAGTGAACTCCCCGTGCGTCTGGAGTTCTTCGGGAATGAACTCGACAAGCTTCGCGAATTTGATCCAGCCAGTCAGCGCTCCCTTGACGCCGTCGACACGCTCAAGCTCACCCCAACCGGCTTCAGTCCTCTGATCGCTGAACGTCTGCGCGAGCAGGTGCCTGATGACCTTGACCAATTGCTGAGTGAGGCGCAGATCACTGAGCTGCTGGAGGGCGGAACCCCTGAGGGGATGCGTCGATTGATGGGATTGGCCTGGGATGCACCTGCGTCCCTACTCGATTATTTGCCTGCGGACTGCTGCATCGCCATCGATGAGCGCCGTCATGGCAGCGCTCATGGGCAGCAGTGGCTTGATCACGCTGAAGAGCAACATGCCGAGCTTCCAGTTCCCATTCCTTCTTTGCATCGGCCCATCAAGGAGGCGATGGAGCTTGCCGAGTCGTTTGCTGGCTTCGATCTGGCAGAACTTCAGGAGCATGACAGCCACCCCAATGCCTTCGATCTCGCCAGTCGGCCCGTTCCGTCTTACCCCAATCAATTCGGAAAACTTGGTGAGGTGATCAAACAGCACCAACGGGAGCGTCAGGCTGTTTGGTTGTTGTCAGCGCAGCCCAGCCGCGCTGTGGCTCTGCTTGAAGAACACGACTGCATCACGCGCTTTGTACCGAATGCAGCCGATACGCAAGCGATCGATCGCTTGATTGAGCAGGGCACACCTGTGGCCTTAAAAACCCGAGGAACAGCTGAGCTCGAGGGACTGCAACTTCCGGCTTGGAGGGTTGTTCTTCTTACGGATCGCGAATTTTTTGGACAGCAGTCGCTCACCAGCAGCGGTTATGTGCGTAGGAGGCGCAAAGCGGCCAGCCGCACCGTTGATCCCAACAAGATGCAGCAAGGGGATTTCGTGGTGCATCGCAACCATGGAATTGGTCGCTTTAAAAAGCTCGAAAAATTAGCGATTAGCGGTGAGGTTCGCGATTACCTCGTTGTTCAGTATTCCGATGGCATCTTGCGAGTGGCCGCCGATCAGCTGGGAAGTTTGGGTCGGTTTCGCGCCAATAGTGATACTCCGCCGCAGCTCAGCAAAATGGGTGGCTCCGCTTGGGTGAAGGCGAAGGAGAGGGCCACCAAGGCGGTTCGCAAAGTTGCGCTTGATTTGGTGAAGCTGTACGCCGAACGACATCAAGCTGCAGGGTTTGCTTTCCCGATCGATGGGCCATGGCAGGTTGAACTCGAGGATTCCTTCCCCTACGAACCCACCTCTGACCAGCTCAAGGCCACGGTGGATGTCAAGCGAGACATGGAGAAACCAGAGCCGATGGACCGGCTGGTTTGCGGTGATGTGGGTTTCGGGAAAACGGAAGTTGCCATCCGAGCGATTTTCAAAGCCATCACCGCTGGCAAGCAAGTGGCGATGTTGGCTCCCACAACGGTGTTAGCCCAACAGCACTGGCGCACGCTCTCGGAACGCTTTGCTCCCTACCCGATCAAGGTGGCTCTTCTCAATCGTTTCCGCACGGCAGGTGAGCGAAAAACAATTCTTGAGGAGCTGAAAACGGGCACCATCGATGCCGTGGTGGGCACGCACCAACTGCTCAGCAAAAACACCTGCTTCGACAAACTGGGTTTGCTGGTTGTGGATGAGGAACAACGTTTTGGTGTGAATCAAAAGGAAAAAATCAAGGCCTTGCGCAAGGACGTGGACGTTTTAACGCTCTCGGCGACACCCATACCGCGAACCTTGTACATGAGCCTGTCTGGGGTGCGTGAGATGAGTTTGATAACTACTCCGCCACCCTTGCGCCGTCCAATCAAAACCCACTTAGCAGCTCTAGATGATGAGGCAGTGCGGAGTTCCATCCGCCAAGAACTTGATCGTGGTGGGCAGGTGTTTTATGTGGTGCCTCGGGTGGAAGGGATTGAAGAGGTAGCGGGCAAGCTTCGCGAAATGCTTCCAGGTCTCAAGCTCCTCGTGGCCCATGGACAAATGGCCGAAGGCGAGCTCGAGAGCGCGATGGTGGCGTTCAACGGTGGGGAAGCCGACGTGATGCTCTGCACCACGATTGTGGAGAGCGGGCTCGACATTCCTCGTGTCAACACGATCCTGATCGAAGATGCTCACCGGTTTGGACTCGCTCAGCTTTATCAGCTCAGGGGACGCGTAGGGCGCAGCGGTGTACAAGCCCATGCTTGGTTGTTTTATCCCGGAGATGCCTCGCTTAGTGAAGCGGCACGTCAGCGCTTACGCGCCATCCAGGAATTCGCCCAGCTCGGCAGTGGGTATCAATTGGCGATGCGGGATATGGAGATCCGCGGGGTGGGCAACTTGTTGGGTGTGGAGCAAAGCGGGCAGATGGAGGCCATTGGTTTCGATCTCTACATGGAGATGTTGCAAGAGTCGTTGGCTGAAATTCAGGGACAAGACATTCCCGCAGTGGACGACACGCAGGTGGATCTGCAGGTCACTGCCTTTATTCCTGCGGATTGGATTGTCGATGCCGACGAGAAGATGTCTGCGTACCGAGCTGCATCCGAGTGCCTGAGTTCAGAAGCCCTGGTGGAACTGGCTGCTGGTTGGGCTGATCGCTATGGGGCTTTGCCTGGACCGGTTCAATCCCTGTTGCAGTTGATGGAACTCAAGCTGCTTGCGAAACGCTGCGGATTTGCGCGGATTCGCCCTGAAAAACCAAATATTGCGCTCGAAACGCCGATGGAAGAACCTGCTTTCCGTCTTCTTCGTCAGGGTTTGCCCCAACATCTCCATGGCCGACTTGTGTACCAGGCGGGGAGTGGAAGCGTTGCCAAGGTCCTGGCACGAGGTCTTGGCGTCTTGCCCATGGAGAGGCAGCTTGATGAGCTCAAAGGCTGGCTAGAGCAGATGGCATCACAGATTCCGGATTCTGATGGACTGACGCGTGAGCAGCGCGACCGACAGCAAAAAGACCGGAATGAGGCTGTTTTGACGGTTTGAGCTCAAGCCCACGCAGGAAAGATGAGAAAGTCCAACACAATTCGCAATCCTTCGTTACAGTGCATACATACGACGTGACACGCCTGTGGCTGAATTCATTGATCCAATTGCATCGGGAAGCTCTCTCAGCCTTCTAGGCAGTTTGGTTGGTGCAGCTGCGCTAGGCATCTTTGCTTTCTGGCAGAACGATACGGAAAACGACGACGACGACTCGTCTCCAGGCGGTGGCCTGATGCAGCCGGTGGCCTGAGCTGCAATTCCCTCATATTTAGTCATCAGAATCACCCATCTGGGTGATTTTTTTTATGCAGTTCATGTCCGACTCTGGTGAGGTGCCCCGGTAGCGGACCATGCCAAAAAAGCCGCTTAAGCCCTGTAAGCGATGGACATTGCTTGCCTGCTTCACCTCACTGGTGCTGCTGGTGCCAGCGCCTGTCCACGCGCAATCTTGGGCAGCGGTTGATGCCTTACGCAACAAGCTCACGTCTCACGGGGTCAGGGTGATTCAACGGGATTGCTCAACCCGGGGGTTGCAGGGGGCTTACCACCCGAAAAATGACACCTTGATTGTGTGTCGAACGCACCGAAATGCGGCACAAGTTTGGAACACCCTGGCTCACGAAGCCACCCACAGAATGCAAAGTTGCGCCGGTGGATCGATCACTCTTCCAAACCAACATCGCATGATGTCTCGTGTGTTGAGACGTGAAACACCGCAGGAATGGAAATCGATTAGGGCGTATCCCCGTCGTCAGCATCTTGCAGAACTTGAGGCTCGGTATACGGCAAAGCTTCCAGCCAAAGATGTCTTGAAGCTCTTCGATCGCTACTGCGGCTCAACAGTTCGCGTCTAAGAACATCTCTCTTCCTAACGAATATCAACCGACTGATGAATAATCTTCTTCTCCAATTAGCTATTGCAGCCCTTGGGCAAATGTCTGGAGGTGGACTGTCTCAAGTGCCGCTCAATATTCCATCGAGGCCTTTCCCTGTGAGCCGCCAGAGCCGACCTGTGTATCCCACGCGCTCCAATCAGGCGGTCAATCTTCAGGTTGCCAGCTTGGCAACGACCACTTGTTTGATGCGATCAGGTTCAATCGCCCGTGGAGAGGCGATCGCGTTGTTGGACGGTCAAGGACAGACCTGGGGATGGCCTAGGACTTGGGGGCAACGCATTCCTTTGAGCAGCGTGGATCAGGCGATCCAATCGGCTGGTGGCTGCAATGCTCTCGTGCAAAGGGCACGTGAGGCCGCCCCAGGAAGGACAGCCACGATTCCTGCAACTCACCGAGGCCGCCGTTCTGGAGGGAGTCAAAGCGAACGCGAAGGGTTTGGGTTGGCTCCTTATCGCTGAAGTGCCGACTGAAGGTTGGCCGCTCCTGGTTGATATGTGCTTCCAGTTTTCGGAGCTTGCAACGCTTTGAGCAGGGTGGTTTCCGCTACGCGGTATTGGCCATCTTTGTTAGTCCCCAACTGTTCAATGGTGAGGGTTTTAATTTCCTTTTCACTCATCTCCACGGGAACATCCGGGCGAATTCCGTTTTTGTGGATATCGGTGCCCTTGGGTGTGAGGTATTTGGCAATTGTGACGGTCATCCCAGACCCGTCAGAGAGTCCTCGCACGGATTGGACGAGTCCTTTGCCAAATGTTTTTTGGCCAACCAGAAGGCCGCGCTCATTGTCTTGAAGCGCTCCAGAAAGGATTTCGCTTGCACTTGCTGAGCCTTCGTTCACCAGCACCACGACTGGCCGGTCGGTTAAAGCATTCCCTGTGGCGCGGCGTACGTCTTGAATGCCCTCACGGGTTTTTGTGCTGACAATCGTTCCTTCATCCAGCCACTGACGCGCAATGTCGACGCTGGCTTCAAGCAATCCACCGGGATTGCTGCGCAAATCAAGGACGTAACCCTGAGATCCTTGCTTCTCCAGTTCGCGAATCGCCGCACGCATCTCTTTCGAAGCATTGGCGTTGAATTGCTTCAGGCGGATATAGCCCACCTTGGTGCCATTGGCACTGGTGTTGAGCTGACTGTCGACGGCCTGAATTTCAATGCGCGCCCGCACAAGGGGGACGTCGATGATGGAGCCCTTGCGGCGCAAGCCCAGCACCACGTTGCTTCCTTCCGTTCCACGAATGAGCTTCACCGCATCTTCCGTGGTCATCCCCTTGGTGAGTTGACCATCAATCGAAACGATGACGTCTTTGGGTTGGACCCCTGCTTTGGAGGCAGGTGTGCCTTCGATAGGCGACACCACCACGATCTCTTTGGAGTCTTTGTCCAATGAAATTTGAATGCCGACACCGGTTAATTCACCTGACGTGTCAATTTGCATTTCCTTGAACTCTTTCGGGTTCAGGAATCGGGTGTAAGGGTCGTCAAGACTCGCCAGCATGCCGCGAATCGCTTCATACGATTCCGCTGTTCCGGCATAGGACTTGGAGAGCAAATCCTTGCGAAGAATGGACCACTGATCGAGGTCATAACCGCCCGATGAATCAAGGAAATCTCGATAGACGATCTGCCATACCTGATCAATCACCTCTTTCGGGCTGTTGGTGATGGACGACGAGGCCGTGCTTGGTAAACCCAAACCAGGATTGGCCACAACCACTGCTGCTGTGACAGTCCCTGCGCCTAGCGCCAAAAACCAGCTACGACGTTGAGAGCCATTGATGCTGAATTTTTTAGCGCGCATGCCGTCCACTAGGACCTTTTCAGCACCTTAACGACATCAGTCGGGTTCAACCCAGCGACCGTCGTCTTTGATCAACTGAACCAAGGCTGCTACACCCTCAGACTCGGGTACTTTTCGAATCTCATCACGATTGCGGTAGAGCGCGATCACCCCAGGCCCTTTGCCGACGTATCCGTAGTCAGCATCAGCCATCTCGCCAGGACCGTTGACAATGCAACCCATCACCGCAATGTCGAGACCGGTGAGATGACAGGTCGCGTTCCGGACCTGATGGAGGACCTCTTCAAGATTAAACAAAGTGCGACCGCAGCTCGGACAGGCCACGTACTCGACCATCGTCTTGCGGATTCCCAGCGCCTGCAAGATCGAGAAGCACACAGGAATTTCCTTTTCAGGGGCTTCTGTCAAAGACACCCGGATGGTGTCTCCAAGTCCTTCTGCCAGCAGCGTTGCGATACCGGCCGTGCTCTTGATGCGGCCGTAGTCGCCATCACCTGCTTCGGTGACACCCAAGTGCAGTGGATAGTTGAACCCTTCCCGATCCATGGTGTCGGCCATCAATCGATACGCCGCCAGCATCACGGGCGCACGGGATGCCTTCATCGAAATCACGATGTTGTGAAAGTCAAGTGAATCGCAAATGCGCACGAACTCCATGGCCGACTCGACCATGCCTTGAGGGGTATCTCCATAGGTGAACAGCATGCGTTCGGCCAAGGAGCCGTGATTCACTCCAATCCTCAAGGCTTTGTTTTGCTCTTTCAGCACTTTCACGAGCGGAGCAAACGTTTCCTTGATCCGATCTCCAATCGCATCAAACTCCTCTTGGCTGAACTCCTGGCGATCAGGATCCGGTTTATCGAAAACAAATAATCCAGGGTTGATGCGCACTTTGTCGACGTGCTTCGCGACTTCTAGGGCAATGCGCGTGCCGTTGTGATGAACATCGGCCACGAGTGGGACATTGCATCCCTGAGCTCGAAGTGCTGAGCGAATCTTGCCCATCGCAATGGCATGACCGATCGACGGAGTCGTGACTCGCACGATCTCGCATCCTGCATCGACAAGACGACGTATTCCTGCGACCGAACCGTCGATATCGAGTGTGTCTTCATTGATCATCGATTGCACCGCAATCGGGTGCTCACTTCCAATCGGCACATCGCCGACCATCACCGTGCGCGTCACCCGGCGATGAATCTTCGTGTCGTAACGCTGCGAGGCGGTCATCAAGGATCGCTCGAATCTGGAGTTAACCCTGACACAACCCCGTTCAGAGCGTGCTTGACACTGGCCAGATCAGCCATGAACAGCGAGCGGGGCTTACCAGGGTCTCGTGAAGGATTGCGCAACAAGTAAGAGGGATGAAAACTCGGCATCACATCACGCCCTTGCCATTCCGTCCACTGACCCCTTAATCGACTAATCGGTGTGCGGCATTCGAGCAGTGTCGCTGTGGCTGTCGCTCCAAGAATGAACAGGATCTCCGGATTGACCTCAAGAATTTGACGATCCAGCCATGGTCTGCAGGCCTTGAGCTCAGCTGGGGTTGGACGTCGATTGCCAGGAGGCCGGCATTTGATCAAGTTGCAGATGTAGGTGTCGTCGTTTTGATCAAGACCGACATCCGCCAGGAAAGCATCCAAGAGTCGGCCTGAACGCCCAACAAAAGGACGCCCTTGAGCATCCTCATCAGCCCCTGGTGCTTCACCAATCACCATCAGCCGTGCTGAAGGATTCCCGCGACTGACCACAACATGCTGGCGTTCTTTCGCTAGGTCACAGCGCTGACACTGGAGACAGGATGCCTCGAAGTCTTCTAACGACACTCGCATGGGTAGCTCAGCTCAAAACCCTATGAGCCCAGGGCACCTTGCGGAAGCATCAAGGTAAGAAAGGGCTGCCCCTCCGGATCCTCCATCCAGCATTCCGCTCCAAACGATTCGAGACGAGCGACTTCGCGTCGCCGCGCCCCCAACGCTTCTAGTAGCTCGATCCAACGTCCGAGCTCTGTCTCTAGTTGGTCTGTTCCGATCCTTTGAAAACAAGGGGCTAGGGCCGCACCTCGAACGGGCCAAGGCCGTTCACGAGAAGGCCGATAAATCTGAAGCGTTCCTCCTGTTGGTAAAGAAACTATCCAGTGCTGGTCAGATAGTCCTGTACGGCACGTACATCCCAGAGCTTTCGCATAAAACTCAGCGAGAGTTTGGGGATTGTTGGCCGCCAACACCCAACTCATTGAGGTCGTTCCAGCTGACATATTCGGCATGGTCAACATTTCGATCCAGGCTGTCATCAGCACATCGGTCTTGTCACTGACGCCACATCAGGCAGGATGTTGGTTCACATATCCGAGCATCCATCGAGGGGGTGCCGTGCTGATGCCAGGCCCCCCATCTCTCTCGCACCGAGCTTTGGCACTGCAGCCATCGCTCACACTTGCCATCAGCGCCCGAGCAAAAGCTCTGCAGCAGCAGGGTGTAGATGTTTGCAGCCTGAGTGCAGGGGAGCCTGATTTCGGGACGCCAGAGTTCATTGTTGAGGCAACGATCCAGGCCCTCAGGGATGGCATCACGCGTTATGGACCCGCTGCTGGCGATCCGGAGCTACGCGCTGCTATTGCTCAGAAATTGAGTCTTGAAAACAAGATCCCCACCACCACCGATCAGGTCTTGGTGACCAATGGCGGCAAACAGGCGATTTACAACCTGTTCCAAGTTCTGCTGAACCCAGGCGATGAAGTCCTCATTCCGGCCCCCTACTGGTTGAGTTATCCAGAAATTGTTCGTTTGGCCGGGGGGAAGCCGGTCACGGTGTCGTCGTCAGCAAGCGATGGGTTTGGACTTGATCTGAACTTGATCGAACAATCCATCACCCCAGCAACCAAGGTTTTGGTGCTCAATTCACCGGGTAACCCAACGGGTCGTGTGTTGTGCCTCAGTGAACTGGAAGCCTTGGCAGAGCTGGTGCGAAAGCATCCAAACCTGATGGTGATGAGTGACGAGATCTATGAATATCTGTTGGAAGACGGTGAATCCCACCACAGTTTTGCGGCGGTAGCTCCAGATCTCAGAGAGCGTTGTTTTGTCGTAAACGGTTTTGCCAAAGGTTGGGCGATGACCGGATGGCGACTCGGATATCTCAGTGGTGACAGCTCGGTGATTAAGGCCGCGGCTGCCCTTCAAAGCCAAAGCACAAGCAATGTGTGCAGCTTTGCGCAACGGGGAGCGTTGGCGGCTCTTCAGGGGTCTCGGGACTGCGTGCGCGAGATGGCTGTGAGCTACAACACGCGGCGTGCCGAGCTCTGCACTGGGCTTCTACAGATACAAGGCATCACCCTCGTGCCACCCAGAGGTGCGTTTTATGCGTTCCCTCGCTTGCCCGATGCCATTACCGATTCGCTGGCTTTTTGTGAGCGCGCTCTTGAAGAGGAGGGATTAGCGATTGTTCCTGGTGGTGCCTTTGGCGATGATCGTTGCGTCAGGCTGTCGTGTGCCGTCTCGCGTGAGACGATTTCAGACGGACTGAGTCGGTTCCAGAGTTTGCTGACTCGTTACTAATCCCATTATTTTTCAAGCATGATCAATCCTTTGACAAGGGTCCGAAAAAAAGGGGCCGTTGTTCTTTTGGCTCTTTTTTGTGGCCAAGGCGCAACGGTCCTTCCTGCTAATTCTCAAGAAACACTTCGGATCGGGGCCATACCTGATCAAAACCCAGAACGTTTAAATCGTCGTTACGGCCAACTCGCCACTGAACTAAGCGACCAACTCAAGGTTCCTGTGCGGTATGTGCCGGTTAGCAATTATCCAGCAGCCGTGAGTGCTTTTAGGACCGGAAGTTTGGACCTTGTTTGGTTCGGAGGGCTCACAGGTATTCAGGCTCGTCTTCAAACGCCAGGTGCTCAAGTTCTGGCACAACGAGAGATCGATGCGAATTTCAATAGTGTCTTTATTGCCAATACTTCAGCGGGTTTCCAACCCATTAGGAGCATTGATGGTCTGAAAGCCCTTAACGGAAAACGCTTCACCTTTGGATCAGAAAGTTCCACGTCGGGACGACTGATGCCTCAGCATTTTCTGGCCCAAGCAGGGGTGACCCCGAAGCAATTCGCTGGCGGACAAGCAGGCTTTAGTGGAAGCCACGATGCCACTATCGCCTTGGTACAAAGCGGCTCCTACGAGGCTGGTGCTCTGAGTGAGCCTGTCTGGAATGTTGCTGTCAAGAACGGGAAAGTGGATCCCAACAAGGTGAAAGTGATCTGGAAAACCCCTCCTTTTGGGAATTACCACTGGGTGGTACGCCCCAATCTCGATCAACGCTTCGGGAAGGGATTCACAACCAAACTCCAGAAATTCATTTTGGGTTTAACTCCCACCAGCGAGCGGCAGAAAAATATTTTGGAGTTGTTTGCTGCCAAACGGTTTATTCCAGCGCTGGAATCTCAATACCAACCCATTGAGGAGGTGGGTCGTCAGCTCGGCAAGATCCGTTGACCTCTCTCCTTGAGTTGGTGAACGTCAGCCTGAGTGGACCGAGAGGTGATCGACTGCGTTCGATTTCTCTCTCGGTTTGTGAGGGAGAGCGAATCGCCTTGTTGGGACGAAGCGGGGCTGGCAAGAGCACCTTGCTGGCCATCGCAAATGGCAGTCTTCGAGTGGAACAGGGAGAGGTGCGTTGGCGCGGTGCGTCGATTCGTACCATGCCTCGCCGCAAAAAAAGGGAGATTGGAATGCTCTGGCAAGACTTGCTGCTTGTCGAGGAGCTCAGCGTTGGACAAAACGTCAACAGCGGCGCGTTGGGCCGTCACAACCTGATCTGGGGATTGGCCAACTTGTTGCTCAACGTGGATCAATCCGCCTGCAAGCATTGCCTTCAGCAAGCAGGTCTTGATGCCGATCTCATCGAGCGTGGGTTGATCGATGCTCCGATCCGCCAGTTGTCCGGAGGGCAGAGACAACGCGTAGCTCTTGCGCGTTTGTTGCGTCAGCAACCGCAACTGATCCTGGCTGACGAACCGATCGCGAATTTGGATCCTGCGATCGCCTCTGACCTATTGGATCACTTGCTGAATCGTTCGACAGAGGGGCAGCTGAATTGTGGCGCTAAGGCGATTGTGATCAGCTTGCATCAACCCGCACTTGTTCATCGCTTTGATCGTGTGATCGGTTTGCAGGATGGAGAGCTTGTGATGGACCAACCTTCAGATCAACTCACGTCTGCTGACCTTTCGAGGTTGTACGAGGCCGGATGAACCGCCTGAAACCAGCGGCACCCCTGCTCACCTTGTTGCCTGCCATGGCACTGGTGCCCGTTTTAATCGTGACTTGGACAGGGCTGCATGGAGGCGGGCTGTCGATTTGGCAGCAATGCCTTTCAGGAGCTCTTCATCCATCGTTGGATCCCGATGTTTTGCATTCGGTTTGGCGTGGCCTTGGCGTCACCATGGCCACGGCACTGATGAGCTGGAGTCTCAGTTTGTTATTTGGTGTGCTGCTCGGCAGCGCTTGCGCGGATGTGGTGTGGAGAAGCTGGACGCTTCCCACCTGGCCAGCTAGAGGGCTCCGAGGTGCACTTGCGATTCCAAGAGCGGTGCACGAGCTGGTTTGGGGCCTGTTGCTGCTGCAGGTGTTTGGGCTCCATCCTTACGTTGCTGTCGCTGCTATCGCGATTCCGTACAGCGCTCTGGTTGCAAGGATTTGGCGAGATCATCTCGACAACGCAGACCACCGTCCCCTCTATGCCTTAATCAGCGCTGGGGTGCATCCTGTGTCCGCCCTGATGACGGCTCTCAACCCAGGGATGGGCTCCGTTTTGATGAGCTATGGGGGATACCGGCTCGAATGTGCCTTGCGAAGTGCCACCTTGCTCGGGGTCTTTGGTTTGGGAGGGCTTGGTACCGAACTGCAGCTCACCCTGCAGTCGTTGCAGTTCCGTGAGCTATGGACAGGTTTGTGGGTTCTAGCGGTTGTGATGTTGATTCTTGAGCAGCTGTTGAGGTTTTGGCGAGAACGGTCCGGAGTGGGTGTTCATGGTCAGCGTCGAATCTTGTTGTTCGGAACATTGGCGATTGTTTTGGGGGTGATCGGCACGTTTTGGCTACGGCATATCGTTCCTGATCAGTTTTTAGGACTCAGTTGGATCGGGCTGGAGGTTCCTTCTTTGACCCAATTTGATGCTGCCGCCAATGAACTTCCTTGGTTGCGCATGATTTTGGAAACCCTTGGTCTCACCGTGTTGGCTGCGGGGATTGCCATTGGACTTCCGCCCCTGGCCTTGCTCCTTTGGCCATCGCCAAGGTGGCATCAGTGTTGCTCCATGTTCTGGGCCTGCATGCGTTGGATCCCCCCGCCCCTGATGGTGCTTCTGTTGTTGCTCAGCAATCGTCCGAGTCTGGCGATTGGTGCCCTGGCGATTGGTCTTCACAACAGTGGGGTGATGGGGCGTTTGCTGCTCGAGGGGCTTCAGCAACAAAGTGCCCAGCGTCAAGAGGCCTTCAGAGCGATGGGGAGTTCGGAGCGGATGAGTTGGTTGTACGGCTTGCTCAGTCCTCAAAGCCCTAGTTATCTGGCTTACGGCGCCTACCGCAGCGATGTGATTCTCCGCGAAACAGTGGTGGTGGGAGTGATTGGTGGAAGTGGTTTGGGCTGGCAGCTATTGGAATCACTCAGTTCCTTTCATTGGGCCGCGGTCGTCTTAGTGCTTTGTTGCTACTGCGCCCTCACGATCAGTGGAGAGTCACTCAGTGACCGTTGTCGTTCGCTCTGGCTGCAAAGCTGACATCTGGATTGCGTGCTCGCCAGTGATGTCAACAGCGCCCCGCCAGCTTGTCGTGATCGGTGATAGCGGTGTGTACGGATGGGGCGATCCAGAGGGGGGTGGATGGTGTGAACGCTTAAGGCGTCAATGGATGACGATGCCTTCTGCCCCAGTGGTGTACGGGCTTGGAATTCGTGGGGATGGACTGGAGCGCGTCGCTCAGCGTTGGCAGCAAGAGTGGAGTTGCCGCGGTGAGCTCCGTCGTCAGAAGCCCGATGGTTTGCTCCTTTCGGTGGGACTGAATGACAGTGCACGGGTTGGGAGGCTCGATGGACGGCAGCAATTAAGCGCTGAAGCGTTTCGCTTCGGGCTTGAGCAATTGCTTTCGGCGATGACCCCTGCCACCCAAGTCATGGTGATGGGGCTCAGCGTTGTTGATGAAGCGGTCATGCCTTTTGCTGACTGCCTTTGGTACAGCAATGAGGCAGTGGCCATTCATGAAGCGCAATTGGAGGAAACGTGCCTGGAAGCTGATGTTCCTTTTTTAAGCCTGCACAAAGCAATGGCAGCAGAGCCTGATTGGCTGACCTGGTTGGAACCCGATGGGATTCATCTCAACAGCACGGGTCATCACTGGATTCATCAGCGACTTCAGGAGTGGAAACCCCTTCTCAATTGGGCTGGTCTAGAGCCTCATCGTCAATTCACACCTACTTTTTAGTTGTTGAACTGTTCATGCCTATCTTCTTCGCTGAGGGTGTTCTTTGCTACAAGGATTAGTACTGCTTGCTACCAGCTTTAAAGTAACATCGATTAAAATAAGTGGGCACCAAAAACAAGAGTAATTAGATTCCGCCAAATTTTACTTACTCTTTTTAGTTTTCCCTCTTTGCAACGCTGCTGCCGTGAGAAGACTAGAGATCACTTCAACCCATCTTTGGTTTATTTTCAGTGTATTGCTGTGTTGCTTGGTGGTAGGAAGCAAGAATTGACTAATCTATTCGGGCTGGCCATGAATGATTGAGTCAATAATTAATAGCGAAAATCGTTAAAAGTAAAGAAGATCGTAGGTGAGAGTTGTCCCCGCTTTTGCTAATATTCTTCTGAGGTCAATCTTGAGTCTTCGTTAATTCATTATTTTAGTGGAGTAAGTAGACTTACGAATTAATCAATCTTCGCCAGTGTGAGGAGTAGGCATCGAAAGGATGAACTGGTTTTCATCCTTTCGAGTGGATCCTTTCATTGAAAAGAAGGAGGGGAGATAGGGCGATCAAAGCGACGTTGAGAGGGTCGTATCAACTGACGTTTCATGCCTTCCACCCAAAGTCTTCGACGGCGCGAGCAGCGCAGATCGTTGGCAAAACCAATCCTTGAGCGAAACGATGCTGTACTTCAACACCTTGGATTGGCACACCATGCCGCCATCCATCAGGCGGCTCGTTATCCAGGTGAGCAAGACGATCTAGTCCAAGAGGGTCGTTTGGGGTTGATCAATGGAATGGCCAATTTCGACCCTCAACGCGGATTACGAATCAGCACCTATGTCTTGGCAAGAGTTCACGGTCAAATTCTGCATTTCCGTCGTGATCGTCAACACGTGCTCAGGATTCCTTGGCGCTTGAAGGACTTGCATAGTCGGGGCATGCGTCTTCAGGCTCAACGTTTGCAGCAGAGACTCGAGCCACTGGATGAGCAGGGCCTCGCTGACTCCCTCCAAGTGAGCCCTCAGCGTTGGCGGGAGGCCCTGATGGCTCATGCCTTCGGCCATGTGGATTCGTTGGATGTTGTTCCTTCCATACAGGGGGTAGACGGAGGGCTGAGAAGCTCCCTGCTCGAGCAGCTCGAGGATCCCTCATCCATGCCTGGATCGCTGGATGAACCCGCACTTCGGTGGTTGCAGGATGCGTTGAACACCCTTGAGCCACAACAGCGTTGCTGGCTTCTTGCCCGCTATGTCGACAACATTTCAATCAAAGATCTAGCTTTGAGAGAGAAGGTTCAGCCGGGGTTGCTTCGCCAATCCATTCGAGCGGCATTGAGCAAGTTGCAACAGGCTGCACGCCGCTCTTCTGCGCAGCTTCCCGTCAGCCACCAAGTCCTAAAGGCACCGCGAGCAGCATCGCCAAGACGGCGGCCCAAGCAGTTTGCAACCCGTTGACGATCTCATTCGTTAACCAACTGACCTTCTCTTGAGCCAGAGCTCCAAGCAGGCTTTCCAGCAAGGTTGCGATCAGACCCACAATCCCGACCACGATCATCGCCGTGGGAGAGGTCAACACCGACAGCCCGGCCATCACCAGCATCATCAGCAGGCTGCCGGCGGCACTTGCCAGGGTGCCTTCCAAGCTCACGGCACCTTCCGTTCCTGCTGGCACTCTGCGAAGACTGGTAATCAAAACGGTGGTTCGTCCCCAGCGTTTGCCGATCTCACTGCCAAAGGTGTCAGCAAGTTTGGCCGCGAAGCTTGCTGAAAATCCAATTAGCAACAGCGTTGCGGAGCCGATGCCTGCTCCAATCAAGAGGGCGATCACTGTGCCAGTGAAGGCAGATCCCCAAACGTTTGCTGGTCCTCGCCGGCCTCCACGCGCCTCTGCAAGCCCTTGCTTTTGTTTTTGTGCAAAGCCAAGGCGCGTGACTAGTGATCCCAATACGAGGTAGATCACAACTGCGATCCAGCCTCTCCAGCCGAGGCACCCCCAGAGAATTGTCCCGAGGATGCCTGCATGCACCCATCCTTTGCGTGTGAGGAGGGGAAGGCGCTGCGCAATGGCAATCAGCACGCCATTGAGAAGCAGAGCTAATCCCCATGTCGTGATGTTTTGGTCGGGCAAAACCATCGATCTGTGTTGCACTGCCCTAAGCATCAGCCCATTCAGTCGATTTGGGTTGGATAATCAGCCCACGTTGTCCACCGGAACCTGGCATGGCTCTGAAGAGCAAAGGCTTTTTCCTCAACCTCGAGGAAGGCGCTTCGACCGACCAGGTGATTCAGATGGCGCCTGTACGAGATCTTCCTGATGAGGACAGTCAAGAGGAGTCTCTTGCGCCGATTCCCGCTATCTCCAAAACAACGGATGGAAGTGGCACAGGTGAGACCGCTAAACCAACTCAAGCGGTGACCGCAGCAGCTACGGCTGCACCTGAACCAACAGCATCTGCACCTGCTCCAGCGGCCCCAGCCTCCGCAGGATCCTTCACCACGGCGGAAGCGATCGCAGCTGCCCTGGCAGAGGCTGAAGCTGCCCGTCCTGTTGCGACGCTCAGCACCTTCGCTCCAGACATGCTTCTGCCTGGTCGTGCTCTTCGGTTTGAACCTCGTCGTCCGGGGCGCAATTTAAAAGGCTTTCGTGACATGGCCTCAGAGCTGTTCAGTAGCTGACGACGTACGGCGCCAACTGCTGAGGGTTGCCACCCCGGCAATCGCTGCAGTCGAAGAACGCAAAATTTCTTCACTGAGACTGATCGGTGACCATCCTTCCCGTATGGCTTGCGCTTGTTCCTGAGGGTCCCAGCCTCCCTCTGGACCAATGGCAAGCCAGATGCAGTTGCCCCCCCGAGGGGTCTGGCGCTGCAACCATGGCTCCAATGCAGTGAGCCCTTCTATGCGTGTTGTGGCAATCGCCAGCGTGTCGCTGCTGTCTGGGATCGTCCACCAGTCTGCTGTGGATGCCAGAGGTAAGAGCTTGGGCATCCACAGCCGCTCGCATTGTTCGACCGCTTCTTTGAGGATCAGCTGCCAGCGCTCTGGTTTGTAGTCCGCTTGGGGTGTACTTCGTGATGCTTGCAAGGGTTGGATGCAATCCACGCCCAACTCACAAGCCATGCGCATGACGTCATCCATGCCTCGACGCACCAAGGCAATCGCAAGACCGAGCTGAGGTCTCCTGGTTGGGCTTGTGGTTTCAAAACCACCGGGGAGCAGGAGCTGTCCCTCCTCCTGAAGCAATCCCTCCCAGAGATGGCCGCGGCCATCCACCACCGCCACAGGCGCTCCAGGACGCAGCCGTAAAACCCTGCTGAGGTAATGACGTTCGTCATCACGCAGCACGAGGTATCCATTGCTATCACGATCGGCCAATCGGTTGGGCTCGATTAGTAACCGACGCAGCTCTGCCACCATTCGGTTCAGTTCAAACCAGCTTGTTGGGCTTCGCGATACAGCGCCTCAACACCAATCCTGTTGAGGGGAAGGCGCAACAACTCCAGAGCCATGGATGGTTGGCCTCTCTGAATCAGCCAAGCCATAAGCGGACGCAAGCTGTGTTCATTGAGAAGGCCTCCGAGCGTGAGCAAGGACCAAAGCACGCGATGCAACCATGTGAACTGAATGATGAAGCGGACCCGCCGACTGGGGTGCTTGCGATAAAAAACCAATCCCATTCGTGCGCGTTCCCGCTCCACGCGAATCAGGTCTGGGATTTGCTCCAGGCGAAAGGCTGGATGCCAGTGATAGCCAACCGCTTCTGGACACTTCACCAGTTCCACACCCATTTGCCTGAGCCGCTCTCCGAGCTCCAGGTCTTCCCATCCATAGAGGCGGAATCCAAGATCAAATAACCCGGAACGCTCCAAGACCTCACGGTCGATCGCCACATTTCCCGTTGCGAAGTATGCCCAGGAGAGATCACGCAGCTTGTGGCGTTCTGCCGTTGGTTGATCAAAGTTGGCCGTATTAATGACGGCTCCGTAGGTAAAACAGAGACGATTGTCCTGCTGATTCCAACGACGACTTAAAGCTCGGGCATGGGATGCAAGGAAGCTTGATGTGACAACTAAATCGCTATCGATAAAGACGATCACATCTCCTTTGGCATGATCAACGCCGCGATTACGACCCTCGGCAGGTCCGCCATGTTGTTGTTCCACAAGGCAAACATGGGGGAAGCGAGCTGCGTTTTGACGCAACCAGTCAGGAGTCCCATCGCTGGAGCCGTCATCGACAACCACCACTTCGTAGGTTTCGATCTCTCCGCTGGGATCCTGATGTTCCAGGGCCTGCAGACACTTCTCAAGAATGGAGCGCCGGTTGTAAGTGGGGATAACGACGCTGATGAACATCCGCGCGAAAACAGTGGCATTAGCAGTTCAGCCTAAAGCCATCAAAAAAGAGGGGTCTCCCCCTCTCTTAATGCAAACAATGCAGAGTCACGCCTAAGCGATCAATCCGCAGCACCACCGTTGTTTGCTGTACCGGTCACTCCGTTACCAGCACCTTCACCACGGCCATCGTTGCGGAGCTTGCGCTTCTTGAATTTGCGGGCGTAAGCGCGATTGCGCTCCTGCTTTTCCTTCTTGAGGTTTCTGCGCTTAGCCATGCGTTTTGGAAGATTCCAATTCTTAAACTCAAACCAACTTAACCAATCGTCTGGTAAAGACGCCCATCTTCCATTCGAACAAGACGATCTGCCACATCAAGGATGCGCGGATCGTGCGTCACCATCAGCACAGAACACGACTGTTCTCGCGCTAGGCGCTTCAACAACTCAACAACTTCGCGGCCTGTGCCGCTATCGAGAGCAGCGGTTGGTTCATCGGCTAGCAGGAGCTGAGGTTTGGCTGCCAGGGCTCTGGCGATTGCTACGCGCTGCTTTTGCCCCCCGGAAAGATCATGGGGAAGTTTTCCCAATTCGTCTTCAAGTCCCACAGAGCGCAACCATTCCCGCGCTTGATCGCGACGAGCTCTGTAGCCAAGATTGGGCAATAAATCAGCGCCCATCTGAACATTTTGTTCAGCGGTGAGACAGCGCAAAAGATTGTGACCCTGGAAAATCATGCCAATGCGACGGCGCAAGCGCTGTCGCTGGCCTCGAGCTGCGCCGTGTAGCTGCTGCCCAAACACTTCGACATCACCTTCCTGAACCTTTCGCAACGCTCCGATCAAGGTGAGCAAGGTTGTTTTGCCGCAGCCGGAAGGTCCGGTGAGCAGCACCACCTCACCTGCAGAAATTTGTAAGTCCACTTCTTGCAGAACCTGCCTGCGGGTGGAGCCTTTGCCGTACCAATGGCTCAGAGCATGGATATCAACTGTGAGTGCGCTAGTGCCCATCGCCTTAAAAGATCTCTGCCGGATCGGCATCAACAAGTCGCTTCATGGCAAGACCTGCGGAGAGCATGCACATGATCAAGATCATGCTGAACACGCTCACGGCTCGAACCGTGTTCATCGCCACTGGCAACTGGGTGGCGTTACGCACCAAGAGGTACAGGCCCTGTCCGGCGGCGTAAGCCGGTAAATAGCCAAACAGAGCAAGCAAAAGGCCTTCTCTGACAACAACTCCTAGCAAACTATTGAGCTTGTAGCCCATCGCCATCAGGGTGGCGTATTCGGGCAAATGATCGCTGACATCTGAATACAGAACCTGATAAACAATGACGCACCCCACCACGAAACCCATCGCTGCGCCGAGGGTAAAAATGAAGCCGATTGATGTGCTCGTACGCCAGTAATTTTGCTCGAAATCGATGAATCCCTGTTTGGTCAACACGGTCACATCGTCTGGTAGCTGGGATTGAAGACTTTGAGCCACCTGCTCTGCATTACTTCCAGGTTTAAGGCGAACTAAGCCCACTTCGATGCTTCCTGAGGGGGTGTTTGGAATTAAATCCAAAAATGTTTCGCTGCTCGTTAATAAGTTGCCATCAGCACCAAAAGAAGCCCCGAGGCCAATCAGGCCGGCTACGCGAACTCTTTTGCCATTGATTTCACTTTCAACGGTGCGTCCCTCACGAAACCATTCGGCTACAGGACCAAATTCTGCTCGCGATTTTTCGTCAAATAAGACCCGGCCTTTCTGTGTGAGCAGCTTGGCTTTTGCTGCCAGAGTTGGATCGGTAAAGAGGGGATGGCCGGGTTCAAATCCCAACGCAAGAATCGATCGTGTCCCAAGGGTTTCTGGATTCCTCCAAAGCAGCAGATTCCAGTGGACGGGTGTAATCCCTTCAACCTCAGGAGAGGCCATGGCTTGAATCAATCGCCTACGAGGGAAGCCGGCCATGCTCACGGAGCTGGTGGAGCGCGGGCTGATCAACACGATGTCGGCATCAAATAAACGATGCACGGTGACGCTGGCGTCAAACAGGCCGTCGCGAAAGCCCAGCTGCATGAACATCAGAATCCCGGCAAAGCTGATGCCTGCAAGAGCAACCGCCAAACGTACGGGCTGGCGGATGAGCATTAAGGATGCCAATGGAATCCTGCGCCGCTGCCAAAAGGCTCGGATCATGGAATCTTGAAGCGAGCAATCACTTTCAAACCGGAGAGTTGCGTCACTCTCATTGCTGACTGTGGCGAAAGAACGACATCCACCTCAATGACCCTGGCATCTGCATCACCGGTTGGATCGGTTGAAAGAACTTTTCGCTGGCGCACCTGTGGGGTGATTCGCTCGACACGGCCCTCGAGTGTTCCTTTGAACCCGCCGTTTTCGCTGATCAAGGCGACGGACTGACCGATTGAAATTCGATTGATATCCGACTCGTAGACCTCAACCAGAGCCTCCATGCTTTGGCTGGCTCCCACTTCCATCACACCGTCGGTACCAGGTCGCTCTCCAACGCGGCTGTGAATTTTGAGCACAATGCCATTAATTGGAGACAGCAACTCGCTGTCAGAAAGATCGGTCTCGAGGCTTCGTCGCTTCGCGATCAGCTCGACGCCTTCGCGTTGGAAGCGTCTGAGTTCAGCCTGCTTTTCCTCATAGGCCACCATCGCCGCAGCCCCTACCTTGGCCGCGGCGGCATAGCGGGATACCTCCCGCTGTTGAAGCTCCGCTTCGATCGCTGCCGATGTGATTCGAGCGTTCACTTCAGCGATTTCGGCTTCAATTTGGGATCGGCTGTCAAAAATCGCCAGGGGCTCGCCTTTGCGAACCTGGTCCCCTTCTTTCACAAGTAAGACAGCAATCCGAGGTGTACCGCCAAACCCACTCACGGGGGCCGCCAAGCGACGCACCTCACCAGCTGGCTTGAGTTGGCCAAGGGCAGCAACAGATTCCGGAGCACGAACTTTTGGAACTGCAGGAGGCGGTATGGATTCCGGTGCAGGCCGGCGGTTGATCCAGACACCGGCACCGACAACAGCAGCGCCGAGCATCCCAACCATCACCCAGAGAGGTAATTGCTTCATGGAAGAGGTGGAGGATCGTCGAACAGCATCTCTTCGATGTAGCGATCGGCCCAAGCGCTCCCGAAGGCTTTCTCTAAGACGCGTCGGGTTTTGTCGTTGCGTTTCTGTTGCTGGCAATAGGAGAGTTGGCCTTGATGACGATTGAGCGTAGGGAGTTCGTTAACAGCATCGGGAGCTGTTGCCAGAATCGCCTGGCGAAGAATGTTGAGGTAATCAGCAACAAGGCCAACGAACCATGTCTCCTCTTGCTCATCCACGGGGCGAATGAATTTCACATAAGGGGAAAAAATGGTCCCCCATGCGGGTAGGTCTCTTACTTGCTGAAACGGGGGCAATTGCAGTGCACTGAGCGGTTGACTCACTGCATCAGGTAATGCATCGCATACAGGAGAGAGATCAACAATGGCCGCTGAAATCCCAGCTTTGCTAGCAACAATATCGGCTCCAAAGATGGGTAAGTCGAACCTGGGATCTGGGAAAAAAACGCAGTGAAGGATCTGCAATCCCATGCCCAGCCGAGCAATCTCCAGATGGAGTTTGCGTAGCCCAAGACATTGATGCAGCTCGTTGCGAATGAAGAGCGTTTCACCATCCAGCATTCCGCTGATCGCTTCCAATGCCGGGTCTACAGCCAGAGGAGACAGGTCAGGGAGGGCCGTCCGACACGTGCGAATTTGCTCCGCTAATGAGGTCACCAGCGGATGCAATTCAAGACCGTTGGTGGATTCGGACATCAGTCCAGCGAGGGACAGCACAGAATGGGACTTTGACACGGGACCCTGAACGAGATCGCCTCCGGCCCTGAGCTGCAGCATCAGCTCTTGAAAAACGGTTGTAGAACCGTGAGTGCGCTGATGCCAGATGCAGACCTCACCTGTCTCGACTTTTGGTGTCGAGGAGGAAGCACGTTTGAAGAGCGTGGAGAAGAGGGTCTCGCCCACTTCTTAGAGCACATGGTGTTTAAGGGCAGTGCAACCTTGCAGGCTGGAGAATTCGATCGTCGGATTGAGGCTCTTGGTGGCAGCAGTAATGCGGCAACAGGCTTTGATGATGTGCACTTTCACGTGCTGGTGCCTTCCAGCTGCGCACAGAACGCCCTCGACCTGTTGCTTGAGCTCGTGCTCAACCCTGCCCTGAGAGAGGACGCTTACGGCATGGAGAGGGATGTGGTGCTGGAAGAAATTGCCCAGTACCGAGATCAACCCGACGAACAAGTATTCCAAACCCTGTTGTCTCATGGTTTCGGACAGCACCCCTATGGCCGTCCAATTCTTGGCTGGGAAAAGAGTTTGCTCGACAGCACTCCAGTGGCGATGCGCCAATTTCACAACAGGAGGTATCGCGGTCCCAACTGTTGTTTAGCCATCAGTGGTGCTGTGACATCGAACCTTTTAGAGCAGATTCACTCGAGCCGCCTCGCCGAGCTCGAAGCCAGTCTTGATCAGGAGGATGAAGCCGCATCCGCTTCGCCTTCGCTTGCGTTTCAAAGCGGACGTCAAAGCATCCGATTCCCTCGCCTGGAAGCAGCTCGTTTGCTGATGGCATGGCCGATGGCTAGAGCCAACGATCAAGACATCGTGATGGGTGCTGACCTAGCGACCACCCTTTTGGCGGAGGGAAGGCGTAGTCGTTTGGTGCAACGGTTGAGGGAAGACCTACAAATCGTGGAATCCATTGATATGGACGTCACGGTGATGGAACAGGGAAGTGTGGTGATGTTGGAGGCCTGCTGTCCTGAAGACCAGATCGAACAGGTGGAAGCCGTGATTCAGGAGGAATTGAATCGGGCACGGGTAGATGCCATCGGTGATGACGAACTGCATCGAGCACAGCAATTGGTGGGGAATGGCCTTCGCTTCAGCTTGGAAGCACCAGGATCCGTGGCTGCAATTGCTGGATCCCAATCTCTATGGGGGCGAACTCAAACATTGTTATCTCCGCTAAATCATCTGCAGACCTGGACCGTTGAGCGCTTGCAACAGTCCCTTCTGCCTCGTTTGCAACCTGAGCAAGCTTTCACGCTTCTGGCCTTACCGGAGGACTCGGAGTGAGCACGACCGATTTGGTTTTGGATCCTGTGCAAACACCAGGGGTGTTGGCTGCAAAATTGTGGATCGGTTGCGGAAGCGCCGCTGATCCGATTGGCCAGAGGGGAGCACATCAACTGTTGGCATCCGTGCTGACTCGCGGGTGTGGCTCCCTCGATGCCATGCAAATGGCCGATCTCGTGGAGGGTTGTGGCGCTGGCCTGCGCTGCGATACCAACGAAGATGGCCTGCTGATCAGCATGAAATGCCGTGATCTCGACAGTCCGCAATTGCTTCCCTTGTTGAGCTCGATGGTGCATGAACCCCATCTGCAAGCCGATCAGGTGAACCTGGAGCGGGAGTTGAGTGTTCAGGCGTTGCAGCGTCAGCGAGAAGATCCCTTCCATCTGGCCTTTGATGGGTGGCGCCATATGGCCTATGGCATGGGCCCCTATGGCCATGACCCTCTGGGAGTTGCTGTTGAGTTGGAGCAACTCAACGCAGAGTCTCTTCGGCCGATTGCTACATCCCTTAGCGCCGAAGGAGCGATTTTGGCGTTGTCGGGTTCGATTCCAGCGGGATTGTTGGACCAACTTCAAGCAGACGGAATTTGCCCTCAATCCAGATCAGCTGTAGCTGATCTGGACGCCAAAGATTTGGGTGATCAAGGATCTATGAAAGCGGAACAAACGGTTTACCTCCACCCTCAGACCACTGAGCAGGTTGTGCTGATGCTCGGCCAGCCAACGCTTCCTCATGGACACCCAGACGATCTTGCCCTTCGTTTGCTGCAAACCCATTTGGGTACCGGTATGTCCAGCTTGCTTTTCCGCCGTCTTCGCGAAGACCATGGCGTTGCTTACGACGTAGGCGTTCACCATCCAGCGAGAGCACAGGCCTCACCTTTTGTGTTGCATGCTTCTACCGCAGTCGATAAGGCCTTAACCACTTTGAACCTGCTGATTATGAGTT
The DNA here is from genome assembly GCA_949373155.1 of uncultured Synechococcus sp. The sequence continues at coordinate 25,670 of CASICK010000010.1, forward strand.
GGCAGGAACTGATGGAACACACACTTGTGACGGCAGATCTCAATCTGGCCCGTGCCAAATTTCGCGGTCAGTTGGCCCATGCCTCGCAAACAACAGGTCAGAGAGCCGAACGTCGTGTTCAGCTCAGAGGTCTTGGTTTACCCGACAACCATGACCATCTCTGTATGGAGGTTATGGAGACCCTTGATGGCACGGCATTGCGTTTGGCTGCATCTCGCCATTTGACCAATCCTCTTCTCAGTCTCTGTGGACCAAAATCTGCCATCGAATCATTGGCTGATCGATGGCAACAAGCAATTGGTCAACGGTGAGTGTTTGCACGTTTTTATTTATCTTGAAATCATCTTGTTATTCCATAGATCAAAGACGTTTTGCAAGTGATTTAATGGGGCTATTACTAGAAATTATTTTCGAATTAGGCCAGTAAAATCACTGTCTTTTGGCGCAAGCACGGAGTATTAATTTTCAAACACTGCAAACTCTTTGACCCGTGACATAAAATCTTTCATTTCATGTTCTGAAATGCTGCACGCTAAGTCTGTCCATCGATCTAAATGCATCTGTAGCTTTTGGCCGGAGTGTTTGCCTGCAAATCTGTGAAATGTGTGATGCAATATCAAGATTAAATCCCGCTTGGGAATCCACGGATGGGCTAATGAAATTTGATCGAGTCTGTTTAGACTGCCAATCTGCAAGTCCATGAATTTATCTACAACTGATTGTTCAGACTACGAAGACATGCTCGACTCTTTTTATTCAAAAGAAGAAGAGACCAGTATCAAATGAACGATTGAAGGTAGCCATGGATGGCTCGCATGTGATTGCAAGGATTTTGAAGTTTGTATTTGCTCAGGCTGGTTCAGGATGTAGTGAATGAATTGCCACCCCACCGCGTCATCGGCTACACCAATGACGCTTTGATTCAGCATTCTTGAATTACTCCATCCAAATCAGGTTTCGTGCCCGTTCTCTCTCTTTCGGCTTATCGCCCTGCATCAACGCTTTTGCCTCTGGTGATCAAGCTTTCCTGTGACGTGTGGATACTTTGCCTGTGGAGTTTGCCTTGACTGGTGAGCTGACTCACGGCGCAGGGTCGAAATTTGCCAAGGTAATCCCATGAAAAAGCTTGTTCTCAAACTGATCGGTCCGCTGTTTGCGGCAATTGGCGTGTTTGGTCTCGCTGGATCAGGGATTGTTTGGAATTTCCTTGGCCGATCTCTTGGTCTCCCCAGCACAGTGGCCTCATTGCTTGTCTTGATGCTTGGGGTCGTGCTCTTACGCCCACTGGCTCGTACATCAGCATCACTTTCAATACCATCTCCATCTCCATCTCCATCTCCATCTTCAGATCTGAGTGAATCTTTCGCTACAGAATCAGTATCTTCTGAAGCTGTTTTTAATCAGGCTTTAACTACAGCCGAATCGATTGCTCAAGAGCTAGCAGAATCGCAAAAACTCGTTGAGGTTGCTCCTTCGGTTAATTTTGCTCCTGTGATGCTGCTGCCTGGTCAAGGGGTGCCAATACGCAAGCGTCGACCAGGAGCATCGTTAAAGCGATATAGAGATATTGCTGGCGAGCTATTTGTTGCTAAATAGTTAAAGGCGAGATGTTGGAATATTTAAATTATCGTAGGGGAATTCATATTTAATTGTAGTTTGCAAATATCGACAAACGAGATTCTCGATAGCTCTGTTTTGTTGAGATATGCCTCCCGTAATCTTGGATTATTGTGAGTTTTGGCTTGGCTTTTGATTACACTATTAACTGGCCTATATGATTTAGATGTTGTGCAAAACCTAGCCTCTCTGAGGTTATCCTTTATTCAGCCCAGCACTTAATTTTCTCTTGTCCAGTCATGGGGGTGAAAATGCTGCTAAAGAGAGTGCATTGTTGCTATCTCTTATCTATGAAAGCCATACTCTCGTTTGCAGCGGCCGCCATGATGGTGCTGGGTACCTGTGGGGTTGCTTTTGCTGGATCAGCGACTGAAGAGGCGATGGATGAAGAGATCGCGACCAATAGAGCTTTGTCGAAAGTTCCCCAAGGCAAAAAAGTGACAAGTACTTCATGCACATCTATAGAGATTGGTATGGGTGGCGAAACCTCCTATCGCTGCACAGCGAACTGGGAGTGAAGACACAGCAATTCATGCATGTTGAGTCGCTTTTCTAGTTGCGTAAAGGGTCTGACTCACTCGTGAGTGTTCTCCCAGATCACCATTAATCATCCATTCTGAATGTTTTTTCAGACTTCTATCTTTTCCTGAGGTGAGGGCACTTCAGGGCAGATTCAAGGCTTGATGACCGACAGTGCGCTCATAAAAAAGCCGACTTCGAAAAGCCAGCTTTTTAATAGGGATTTGAGTTTTTGTTTGAAATCGGAGCGGCGGGATTTGAACCCACGACCCCCACTACCCCAAAGTGGTGCGCTACCAAGCTGCGCTACGCCCCGTCAGAAGGAAACTATCACAGCGCATTCCCCGCTTTGTTCAACCGTGTGGAACGTTTCAGTAGGCGGTCTGTTAATTCGTTGCGGGGGTCGCTGCTGTAACCCCATAGGCGCAAATCCCTTGCAAGAAGACGCAACTCACAGAGCGTCATCGAAGCCAACTGGAGCTCAGGCAGTGTGCGCCAAGCTCTGCTGGTCATCGGCATCGCAGAGCGGTTAGGACGATCGTTCAGCGCAAGCGTTCCATCTGCTAGCCACTCAGGAATAAGCACAACCAAAACGGCAATCAAGCCATAGAGCTCCACTAATCCCTTAGGCAATGGGTGAAGCCGACGGCGCTGGCGTGGGTCAGGTGAGGACTTCACGAACCTTTTTTAGCTGCCTTGATGGATCTAAATAAGCGAATTTTCATCTTCAAAACTTTGTTTGTGATCAAATCGCCAAGGAGCTCCCGTTTGGGGTGGATTGCTCTTTCCACAGAAATGGCTCAGCGTTGTTGTCATTGGGCCTCAAACTGAAGATCAAAACGAAAACCAACACGAGCGTGAGAGCAATCGCCGCCATGACGACCCTGTCTGGCAAGGCATTGTTCATGGAGTTAAGCCTTCAGTGAAATTGGGCTGTTGTCACCACGCAAAACGCAGTGACTGATGGACCAGTCGTAGTGGCTCCAAACAGAACTCGGAAGCTTGTAATTTGCACCTGCGAAGTCTCCGAGCAAGACACCGCTAGGCATGGCTGAGCAATAAGGCCGGCTGCCTGGTCGGGCCAAGTATTGCTGGTGGTACTCCTCGGCTTTAAAAAACACTTGATCTGCCGCGATCTCTGTTGTGATTGCAGCACCGTCTTGTTTGTTCAAGGCTGACTGATACCAATCACGGCTTGTGCGTGCCAGCTCCGCTTGATGTTCAGTGCTGGTATAAATCGCGGATCGATACTGACTGCCTCGATCGTTGCCTTGTTGGTCGCCTTGCGTTGGGTTGTGGCATTCCCAAAACAGCTTCAGGAGATCACTGAAATCAATCGCCGTCGTGCTCCACACCACTCGCACCACTTCCGAGTGGCCGGTGCGGCCGCTACAAACTTGTTCGTAGCTGGGATTCTCGACCTTTCCACCTGCATAACCAACGGCTGTTGAAACCACACCAGGAAGCCTCCAAAAGCCTTTCTCAGCTCCCCAGAAGCAGCCGCAACCAAACAGAGCCTCTTCCTGGTCGTCCATCAGAGGCGCATTGAGCGCAGTGCCGAGCACCACATGCCGCCCGTGATCGCTGGACGGCTGTGACGGTGTTGTTTGTCCGGTAAGCCAGGAGGGCAGCATCGCGATTAAGCCAGGTCCAAAACCCTAGGCAACTGATTTGGGTTCCAGTTGAATGTGATTCAGCAAAGTCGTCACAAAGGCGAATAAAAGAAAAGGCAAACTCAATACAAGAATGAGACCTACACCCACAAGCGCGAACAGCGGCTTTGACGACCCCATGAGAGCTAGGCCAGAGGCCAAACTCACAAAAATCACTGCCATCCAGGCCAAGATTTGGCCATATACGTCGCCGAAAGTGAGGGTGCAGCGCACCGAGAAAGGAGGGCTGGAAGACATCGCTAAAACCGTTTGTTCCAGCTAAGCCCCGAACGCATCATTTGTCGTGACTTTATGGATAAGCGTTTCATGTTTCAAGCTACGGCATCCAATCGTTCTGCGGCCTGCTCACGCTCCCAAAGGCTGCGGTAAGGGCCTTTCACGGTAATCAATTCGTTGTGATGGCCTTGCTGAACGAGGCGTCCTCGCTCCATAACAAGAATCCGATCGCAAGCTGCTGCTGCCGATAACTGGTGGCTGATCATCACAATCGTGCGTTGGGTTTGCTGACGGACAGACGCGAGAATTTCTGCGGCCGTGTTGTTGTCGACGCTGGCTAGAGCGTCATCAAGCACCAGCAATGGTGATGTCATTAACAAGGCCCTGCCAAGGGCCGTTCGCTGCCGTTGCCCCCCGCTGAGCGTGATCCCTCTTTCTCCCACCAAGGTTTCAAAACCATCGGGGAAGCCCTTCACATCAGCAAGCAGTCGGGCTTGATCTGCTGCCGCTTCAACTCGATCCATTCCTGCTTCTGGATCTCCGTAGCGCAGGTTGTCGGCAAGGCTGCTGGTGAATAAGTAGCCCTCCTGTGGCACGAGCGCAATCTGCTTTCTTAAGTCTTGAAGGCGGAGTTGTGTGAGATCGCAACCATCTAGAAACAGCTGTCCCTCAGGGACTTCCACCATGCGACCCAGCGCTCGGGCCAAGGTGGTTTTTCCGCAGCCAACAGGACCAACGACCGCCACCAACTCGCCCGGTGCAATGTGGAATGAAAGGCCCCTCAAGGTGTCTTGGTCGCTGCCGTCGTAACGAACATGCAAATTCCTTGCTTCTAGTTCTCCCTGCATCTGTTCTTTAACAGCGACAGGTTCCAATGGATCGGCGACGCGAGGACGGCGTGAAAGGAGTTCCTCGACTCGCTCCAGGCTGACCTGACCGGTCTGAAAGGTGTTGAGCGTAAAGCCCAATAAGGCCGTTGGAAAGACCAGTCGTTCGACGTAAAGGATGAGAGCAACCAAGCTGCCGATGGTGAGTGCTCCTCGCTCCAACTGTCCGCTTCCGAGGGCAATTAAGAGCAGCAAGGAGATAGATGAAATCCCCTCTAATAATGGAAAAAGGGTGCTACGGGTTCGAGCCAAGCGAATGGCCGAATCCCTGTAATTTTTGTTCCGAGTGCTAAAAGCGTCCAACTCAGGAACCTCTTGCCCGTAAATCTTGATCGCTGCGATCCCTGAGAGATCTTCTTGAATGAGCTCGCTCAGACCAGCCAAATCCTCCTGTTGACGTCTCTGTTGGCGCATCATCCGGCCACCAAATAAGCGCACTGATCCGAGCATCACTGGATAGAGGGCGATCGCTGCAAGGGTCAGTCCTGGATCAATCGCCAACATCGCTGGGAGCGTGAAGGTGTAAGCCAAGACGGTGTTAGTCAGGCTGAGGACAGCAAAGCCAAGCAGCCTTCTAACGTTTTCAACATCGCTAGTGGCACGGCTAATAATTTCGCCGCTACCTGTTTGCTGCACCCAACCGGGCTCCTGCAGCAGCATTTGATCAAATAATTTCTGGCGTAATTCCACTTCAACTTGCCGCCCAACCCCAAATACCAATTGGCGTGAAATCAACCGGGCAATACCCATGCTTGAGGCCAGCAGCACGATGAAGCCGGCTTGACGTAGTACGTCAGAAATTGCGAACCCGTCCTGCAGGTCATCAATCACCCGCCTCACCTCAAGCGGAATCGTGACGCTGAGAATATTCACCACGACCAGAGTCAGGGCTCCCACCACAACCGTGCGACGGTGCGGACGCAGATAGCGACCGATTAAATCGAGACGGAAGGCGGCCATGCCTGGTGCAGAACAGCTATCAACCTAGGCATTCGTCTTGGTTAAAAGTTGGTTCGCAACCTCTCTCTCTGGGAGTCACAGCTGGTTACTTGTCGATCTGGTCATTGCCTAATTTGTGGGTGATAGTGGAGAAGACCCCATCACCCGGCCCGGCGTGCAATTGCACACCGGGCTTTTTTCTGACCAGCTCGTTCACTCGCGTTTTTCTCATGGTCACTACTTCAGCGTCCTGGCCCCAACTTCTTGAGCATTTGTTGGTTGGGAATGTTTTGTCAAAGGAGAACGCTGCTGCGCTCATGGAGGCCTGGCTGGCGGAAGAGCTCACACCAGTTCAGACAGGTGCGTTCCTTGCCGCGTTGCGCGCACGCGATGTTCATGGCGTAGAGCTCGCTGCGATGGCGCAGGTGTTGCGCAAGGCGTGTGCGCTTCCAGACGCGAAACCAAACCTGGCGTTGGTCGACACCTGTGGCACTGGTGGTGATGGGGCCAATACGTTCAATATCTCAACAGCTGTTGCTTTCACAGCGGCGGCCTGTGGGGCCAATGTCGCCAAACATGGCAACCGCAGCGCCAGCGGAAAGGTCGGCTCTGCCGATGTTCTTGAAGGATTGGGATTACAACTCAAGGCTCCATTGGAAACAGTGGTGGGCGCCTTGTCTCAGTCGGGGGTGACATTTTTATTTGCACCCGCATGGCATCCAGCACTCGTTAATCTCGCTCCGCTTCGCCGCAGTTTGGGGGTACGAACGGTGTTTAACCTGCTCGGCCCTCTGGTGAATCCACTCACGCCAGAAGCGCAAGTTCTCGGTGTCGCTAAGGCTGAACTGTTGGACCCGATGGCGCAGGCTTTGCAACAACTTGGGCTCACTCGTGCTGTTGTGGTGCATGGCGCAGGAGGGCTGGATGAAGCTTCGCTGGGGGGACCGAATCAAGTGCGCATTCTTGAGGATGGAAACGTTCGTTCCGATCAACTCAGCGCCTCTGATTTTGGTTTGACTCCTGCCCCCCTTGATGCATTGCGGGGTGGGGATTTGGTGACCAATCAGCAGATTCTTGAGGCGGTATTGAAGGGTGAAGCTCCGGCTGCGCATCGTGATGCGGTTGCCTTAAATACCGCGCTGGTCCTTTGGGCTGCAGGTATTCAGTCTGATCTTTCTGAGGGGGTTAAGCAGGCTTTGACAAGCTTGGAGGCAGGTCAGCCGTGGCATCGACTTGTGTCTCTGCGTGATGCCCTGGAAGGTCGCAAGGAAGAATGAAGAGGCCATGGCTGACACTCGCTTCTGCTAATGACCGCTCCTAACCCATTCACAGCGCGTCTGGTCCTTCAGGACGGCACGGTTCTCGAGGGATTTGCCTGCGGTCAGCGCGGCAGCGTGATCGGCGAGGTCGTGTTCAACACAGGGATGACGGGATACCAAGAGGTCTTAACGGATCCCAGTTACTCAGGTCAGCTCATCACTTTTACGTACCCGGAGATCGGCAATACGGGAGTCAATCCAGATGATCAAGAGGCGGATCATCCTCATGCCCGTGGATTGATCGTGAGGCAGATGGCCCCTCAAGCAAGCAATTGGCGCAGCAAACAGTCTCTTCCTGAATGGATGGAGGAAAACGGTGTGATCGGAATTCATGGTGTTGATACCCGTGCTCTGGTGAGACATCTGCGCGAATTGGGCCCCATGAACGGTGTGATCAGCAGCGATGGTCGCCCGGCGCTTGAACTTTTAGAGGACCTCAAGCACGCCCCTTCGATGGAGGGGCTCAACCTGGCTGATCAGGTAACCACCCCAACCGCCTACCGCTGGACCAAGCCCTGCAACGTCACGTTTGACCAACGGTTTCAAAAGCGTCCTGAACGCCCTTATCGGGTTGTAGCCATTGATTTCGGGATTAAGCGAGCCATCCTTGAGCGACTGGTTAGCCACGGTTGTGACTTAACCGTTTTGCCCGCAAACACAGATCTCAATACCGTGCTTTCTCACGAGCCGGAAGGTGTTTTTCTCTCCAACGGACCTGGTGATCCAGCGGCTGTTCAAGTAGGCATCACGCTGGCCCAAAATTTGCTGGAACACCGTCAGCTTCCGATGTTTGGGATCTGCTTGGGGCATCAAATTCTGGGATTGGCCCTCGGGGGCACAACCTTCAAGTTGGCCTATGGCCATCGTGGCCTTAACCATCCATGTGGCAGTACCGGTCAGGTTGAAATCACAAGCCAAAACCATGGGTTTGCTCTAGACGCAGCCTCATTGCCTGCGGACAAAGTAGAGGTGACTCATTTCAACTTGAACGATCGCACCGTGGCTGCATTTGCCCATCGGAATCAACCGGTTTTTGGCGTTCAATATCACCCTGAAGCAAGCCCAGGCCCCCATGATGCAGATCATCATTTCGCCCGCTTTGCGGGCTTGATGTCAGATCGCCGTTGAATCTCGATCAGATCGTGGTGAGAAGGAGACAACCTCCCTAGGATTGTTCGCAACAGAATTTCGGGGGATGAGTCCCATTACTGAACTGCAGCGATTAACCGTTTCGCTTCGGGGTGGCTTCGAGCAAAAGGGTGGCTGCGTGGTGTTTCATTTCACCGGTCAGCTTGATGCCTATTCCGAGAGTCAGTTCATGACCTACGTGACTGATGTTTTGAAACCGAATAAGTCACCGGCCGTGATTGACCTCATCAAGGTTGATTTTCTTGACTCGTCTGGCCTGGGTGTTCTTGTTCAATTTGCCAAGCAATGCAAAGACTCCAAGCGACGCTTTGCGGTTGTTGGCAATGCCCGCGTTGTTCAAACCGTCAAATTGGTGAAACTTGAGGAGTTTCTCCACCTTTCAGAAGATCTTGATAAGGCTGTTAGCCAATTTGCAACTTGAGTGACTGGATTCGTTCCCAGTTGCCACAAGAGCCTGAGCGTGATCTTGGATCGTTACAGCTCGCTTGGCTTGGAGATGCTGTCTGGGAACTGCATCAGCGACTGAGATTTTGTAAAACACCAGGACGATCTCAGGATCTACACCAAGCGGTTGTTTCTTTAGTTAGGGCTGATGCTCAAGCCGCTGCATTGGAAAAACTCGAGCCGTTTTTGACCGATCAGGAACGCGATTATGTGAGGCGCGGACGCAATAGGGCTGGCCGAGGACCCAAGCGAGCTGATGCTGGCGTGTATGGGAGAGCAACGGGATTTGAGACAATGATTGGCTGGCTCTTTTTGCAGAATCCGGCGCGGCTTGCGCAGCTCTTGGATCGACTCGAGGAGACCGACACCGTCCTGTCATAACCACCCCTGCTATGAGCTCACGATTCGATCGCCGCCCCCCCTCTAGCTCTGGCAGCGGCTCAGGTTCACGCGGTCGACGTCCGTTTCGTGATGGATCACCACCCATACGTCGCGACCGCGATGACAGCTGGGGAGGACGTCCTGAAAAGGGGAACAGCGAACGAGGTTCCAGTGACCGTCGCCCCTCGGATCGGCGCTTTTCAGAACGTCGTTCTGGCGACCCGTATGGAAAGGACCGTCGGCCTGCTTTTGATCGCCGCTCTTCTGATCGAACACCCTCGGATCGACAGTTTCCTGATCGAAAGTCTTCGGATCGATATTCTTCGGAACGACCATCTTCTGATCGCCGGCCCTCCTTTGATCGTCGTTCCGCTGAGGGCCGCTCTTCAGGCAACCGTTTTGCAGATCGTCGTTCAAGAGATTCGGGCTCGAGTGACCGTCGGTCTTCCTTCGATCGTCGACCGTCAGTCGATCGGTCCTCAGATCGCTTCTCAGATCGGTCCTCAGATCGTTTCACTGTGGATCGGTCCTTAACGGATCGTTCTCCTTCAGATCGGTTCAATGACAGTCGCCCCCCTGAAGGCTCTTTTTCAGATCAACGTTTTTCTGAACGTCGTTTTAAAGATTCGGGCTCAACGGATCGCCGGCCGTCTTTTGATCGCCGCTCCTCTGATCGCTCCAACGGAGACCGTCGAGCGCGTTTTGCGGATCGTCGTGGTCAGGGCGGCAGCGGCGGAAAAAGCTTTTCAGCGCGCGTGGACGACAAACCCCGTGGTGAGTCCAGTCCTCATGCAGCAGAATCTGTGGCCGATGATTTGCTCTGGGGGCGTCATGCCACTCAGGCGGCTTTAGAGGCAGGCAGGCCCATCCATCGCATTTGGTGCACCTCTGAACTGCGCAGTGCCTCGAAATTCCTTCAGCTCCTCAGGGATGCCAAATCGTCCGGAGTGTTGGTTGAGGAGGTCACCTGGGCAAGGCTCGGCCAGCTCACCGGTGGCGCTGTGCACCAGGGCATTGTTTTGCAAACTGCCGCAGCTGAAACCTTCGACCTCGATGATTTGGTGAATGGATGCAGCGCCTTGGACGAGGCACCGCTGTTGTTAGCCCTAGATGGACTGACCGATCCCCATAATTTGGGCGCCATTGTGCGCTCCGCTGAAGCACTTGGAGCTCATGGTGTTGTTCTTCCTCAGCGAAGAAGTGCTGGATTAACTGGTTCTGTCGCCAAGGTTGCTGCCGGTGCCCTTGAGCACTTACCTGTTGCTCGGGTCGTCAATCTCAATCGTGCCCTTGAGACCTTGAAATCATCTGGGTATCGGGTCATCGGCTTGGCTGAGGAAGGTGATCTCACCCTTGAAGAAGTGGATCTGGATGGTCCGCTCGTGATTGTGACCGGCTCTGAAGGGCAAGGACTGTCGATGTTGACGCGTCGTCATTGCGATCAGTTGATCCGTATCCCCTTGCGAGGCGTGACCCCCAGCTTGAATGCATCGGTTGCCACGGCCCTTTGTGTGTATGAGGTGGCGCGTCGCGGCTGGATGAAGGGTCTCAAAGGACAGAACCCATCGCCACGAATTATTAGGCCGAAGTTGGCAGGACCAGCTGTCGAAACGGCACCCGTCGTTCCAGAGCTTGGCGATGCCCCCACCTCAGAACAGCCCTCAGAACAGCCCTCAGAACAGCCCTCAGAACAGCCCTCTGGTGCGGCTTATGAGCAAGTTTCTGAGCAGGCCTCGGAGGGTTCGCTGGTCAGTGTTGATTTACAGCAGGACTCTGAAATGTCAGGAACTGATGCTTTTGCAGTGAGTATTGATCTCTAATTTCGAGCAAATGTCTTGAAGCAGGGCAAAATATATTTACCTCGACCGCTCTTCCATGAGCCCCTTGATCAGGCCCCTGCGCAGTCTCGCCAATGGTCTTGGCTTTGCATGGTGGGCCCGTGTCCAAACCCATGGGCCTGATGTCACTTATTGGTTCGGTCCTTTTGTCACCAAGAACGGTCTCGAGCAAGTCCTGCCAGCCTTTCTCGACGATCTTTCCTCAGAAGCACCTTCCTCAATGGATCATTCGGTTCTTCGTTGCCGTCGATCCGAACCTCTAACCATCAACGCTCAAGGGTGATCCTGCGGCTGATAGCGTCGATGTTGGAACCCAAATCCTGCAGATGGCGATTGCCGAGTGGCGTCAGCAACTTGAACGCGGTGAAGTCTCCGCAAGGGAGCTGACTGATCATCATCTGGCCCGAATTGAGGCAGTTGATTCAAGCGTTCATGCCTTTTTGGAGGTCACAGCCGATCGCGCTCGCGCTGATGCCGATCGATTAGATGAGGCCCGTGCCGCAGGGGAGGATCTCCCCCCCTTGGCAGGTGTGCCGATTGCCATCAAGGACAATCTCTGCACGAAAGGTATTCGCACTACCTGCTCCAGCCGGATGCTGGAGTCTTTTGTTCCGCCCTATGAATCCACCGTTACGGATCGCCTCTGGCGTTCTGGAGCTGTATTGATTGGAAAGACAAACTTGGATGAGTTCGCCATGGGCGGCTCAACCGAAACCTCAGCGTTTGGACCTACAGCCAACCCCTGGAACACGGAGCACGTGCCTGGAGGGAGTTCTGGAGGCAGTGCAGCAGCCGTTGCAGCGGGTGAATGCATGGCGTCCTTGGGGTCCGATACGGGTGGATCCATCCGACAACCAGCATCTTTTTGTGGTGTGGTGGGCCTGAAGCCCACCTACGGCCGTGTGAGTCGGTACGGGTTGGTGGCCTTTGCAAGCTCGCTTGACCAGGTGGGCCCCTTTGCGACGTCCGTGTCGGACGCAGCCGAGCTGCTGCAAGCGATCGCTGGTGAAGATCCTCGAGATTCCACCTGCCTTAAGGCCCCTGTCCCCAATTACAGCGATCGTCTTGGTCGCTCGGTGAGTGGTCTGCGCATTGGAGTGGTGCGTGAGTGCTTTGACCAGGAAGGACTCGATCCTCAGGTCAAAGCTTCGGTGCTTGCCGCTGCCGATTTGTTGCAGTCCTTGGGGGCTGAGCTCGTGGATGTGAGCTGCCCCCGCTTCAACGACGGTATTGCCACCTATTACGTCATCGCCCCTTCCGAAGCATCAGCCAACTTGGCTCGCTATGACGGCGTGAAGTATGGCTTCAGAGCAGACGATGCCTCCAGCCTTGCTGCGATGACCGCTCGAAGCCGAGCTGAAGGCTTTGGTAGTGAAGTGCAACGGCGCATTTTGATTGGGACCTATGCCCTTTCTGCCGGATATGTGGACGCTTACTACCGCAAGGCCCAGCAGGTTCGCACCTTGATCCGTCGCGACTTCGAGACGGCTTTCGAATCTGTGGATGTGTTGCTAACCCCCACCGCTCCATCCACCGCCTTTGCCGCGGGTGCCCATGCTGATGATCCCCTGGCGATGTACCTGGCGGATCTACTCACCATTCCAGCCAATTTGGCGGGTCTACCAGCCATCAACGTGCCTTGCGGTTTTGACAGCGCCGGGCTGCCGATTGGGGTTCAACTGATCGGCAACGTGCTCGAGGAACCTTTGCTTCTCCAGGTGGCCCATCAGTACGAGCAGTCTGCGGATGTGATGGCTCGACGCCCTGAAGGAAGCTTTATTCCCGCTTGAAACCGCAGCAAAGTGCCATAAACCCCTGCATGTAGTGCTTGCAGGGATTGATACCCCTACATCTTGCGCATGCGTTTACGCTGGGGTGATGGCATTTGTTCCCCTCCATAACCACAGCGACTACAGCCTTTTGGATGGAGCCTCACAGCTCCCCCAAATGGTGGAACGTGCCAAAGAATTAGGGATGCCAGCACTGGCACTCACGGATCACGGGGTGATGTACGGAGCCGTAGAGCTTCTCAAGCTCTGCAAAGGAGCAGGCATCAAGCCGATTATCGGCAATGAGATGTATGTCATCAACGGTTCGATTGATGACCCACAACCCAAAAAGGAGCGCCGCTATCACCTTGTGGTGTTAGCGAAGAATGCCACTGGCTATCGCAACTTGGTGAAGCTCACCAGCATCAGCCATTTGCGTGGAATGCGAGGACGAGGAATCTTTTCCCGTGCGTGCGTTGATAAACAGTTGTTGAAGCAATATGGCGAAGGTTTAATCTTGGCTACCGCTTGTCTCGGGGGTGAAATTCCACAGGCGATTATGCGTGATCGTCCTGATGTAGCCCGTGATGTGGCTCTTTGGTATCAGGAAACCTTCGGTGATGATTTTTACTTAGAAATTCAGGATCATGGCTCACCTGAAGATCGCATTGTCAATGTAGAAATTGTTCGGATTGCTAAGGAACTTGGAATTCGTTTGATTGCCACCAATGATGCTCATTACCTCACCCGTAACGATGTAGAAGCGCATGATGCATTGCTCTGTGTTTTGACGGGCAAGTTGATCAGCGATGTCAAAAGGTTGCGTTATACAGGCACTGAATATCTTAAAAGTGAAGAGGAGATGTCACGACTCTTTGCTGATCATCTCGAACCAGATGTGGTTTCGGAAGCAATTAGCAACACTCTCCAAGTTGCTCAAAAAGTTGAGGATTACGACATTCTTGGCCGGTATCAGATGCCGCGTTTTCCCATTCCAGAGCCTCATACTCCTGTGAGTTATTTGCAGGAAGTGACAGAGCAGGGTTTACGCGATCGTTTGGAGATCGATTCTGAAACAGCCATTGATCCCATCTATGGAGATCGGTTGTCCCATGAATTAAAAATCATGGAACAGATGGGATTCCCCACCTATTTCCTTGTGGTTTGGGATTACATCCGCTTTGCAAGAGAGCAGGGAATTCCCGTTGGGCCTGGGCGAGGCTCTGCGGCTGGATCACTGGTGGCCTACGCCCTTGGAATTACCAATATTGATCCTGTGAGTAATGGCCTCTTGTTCGAGCGATTCTTGAATCCAGAACGGAAGTCGATGCCTGATATTGATACCGACTTCTGTATCGAACGTCGCGGTGAAGTGATTGATTACGTCACCCGCCGTTATGGCGAAGACAAGGTTGCTCAGATCATCACGTTTAACCGTATGACTTCCAAGGCGGTCTTGAAAGATGTGGCAAGAGTGCTTGATATTCCCTATGGCGACGCAGATCGACTTGCCAAACTGATTCCAGTCGTTCGCGGTAAACCTGCCAAGTTGGCAGCGATGATCGGTGAAGAATCACCTAACCCAGAATTTCGCGAGAAGTACAAGAAAGATCCAGTCGTGAAGCGCTGGGTTGATATGGCGATGCGCATTGAAGGGACTAATAAAACATATGGAGTTCATGCTGCTGGGGTTGTCATTGCAGCGGATCCTCTTGATGAGCTTGTTCCCCTTCAGAGAAATAACGATGGACAGGTTATTACTCAATACTTTATGGAAGATGTGGAGTCTATGGGACTCCTGAAGATGGACTTCCTAGGCCTTAAAAACCTTACGATGATTGATAAAACTCTGGAGCTAGTTGCTGCCACGAGTGGAGAAAGGATTGATCCAGACAAGCTTCCAATTGAAGACCCTGAAACGTATGCCCTGCTTGCCCGTGGTGACTTAGAAGGAATCTTTCAGCTTGAATCCACTGGAATGCGTCAAATCGTTCGCGATCTGAAGCCTTCATCTTTGGAGGATATTTCCTCGATTTTGGCTCTTTATCGACCTGGTCCTTTAGATGCAGGATTAATCCCTAAATTTATTAATCGTAAGCATGGTCGTGAGGCCATTGATTTTGCGCATCATTCTATTGAGCCGATCCTTAAAGAAACCTATGGGATTATGGTTTATCAAGAGCAAATTATGAAAATTGCTCAAGATATGGCCGGGTATTCATTGGGTGAAGCTGATTTGCTTCGTCGTGCGATGGGTAAGAAAAAAGTTTCAGAAATGCAAAAACATCGGGGGATCTTTGTGCAAGGTGCTTCCGATCGAGGCGTGGATCAAAAAGTTGCTGATGAACTCTTTGACCAAATGGTGCTATTTGCTGAATATTGTTTTAATAAAAGCCACTCCACAGCCTATGGAGCCGTTACTTATCAAACGGCCTATTTAAAAGCGCATTACCCAGTGGCTTATATGGCCGCTTTGCTCACGGTAAATGCTGGAGCCAGCGACAAAGTGCAGCGTTATATCTCCAACTGCAATGCCATGGGCATTGAAGTGATGCCTCCCGATATCAATGCATCAGGGATTGATTTCACTCCTAAGGGTGATCGCATTTTGTTTGGGTTGTCTGCTGTTCGTAATCTCGGCGATGGCGCGATCCGTGCCGTGATTGGCTCTCGGGAATCAGAAGGGGCATTCCAATCGCTTGCTGATCTGTGTGATCGTCTTCCCTCTGCGGTGCTCAATCGCAGAAGTATGGAGTCGTTGATCCATTGCGGAGCGATGGATGCTCTTGAGCCCGAGGCGAATCGGGCTCAACTGATGGCTGATTTAGATCTTCTTCTTGATTGGGCCACGTCAAGGGCCAAAGATCGCGCCAGTGGACAGGGCAACTTGTTTGATCTGATGGCGGCATCCAGTGACGGTGAGGATGACGCGGCAACCGATCTCAGCTTGGCGCCAAAGGCTCCTGCGGTGAAGGATTACCACCCCACCGAAAAGCTCCGGCTGGAGAAGGATCTTGTTGGTTTCTACCTTTCTGATCATCCGTTGAAACAGCTCACTCCTCCAGCGAAGCTTTTGGCTCCGATTGGGCTCGGGAGTCTTGAAGAACAAGCCGATAAAGCCAAGGTCAGCGCGATCGCGATGATCAGTGAGATCCGTCAGGTCACCACTCGCAAGGGAGATCGAATGGCTGTCTTGACTCTGGAAGACCTCACTGGATCCTGTGAAGCGGTGGTCTTTCCTAAAAGCTATGCACGCTTGGCTGATCACCTGATGGCTGAGGCTCGTTTGCTGGTCTGGGCGGCGGTGGATCGCCGAGACGAGCGGGTTCAATTGATCATCGATGACTGCCGAGCCATCGATGATCTGCGTCTACTGATGGTGGAACTTGATCCAGAGCAGGCCAGCGATGTGGCCGTCCAGCACAAGTTGCGTGAATGTCTGCAGGCTTTCCGTCCAGATCAGGAACAGTTGGGAGTTCGAGTCCCCGTTGTTGCTGCCGTTCGACAGGGCAGTACGGTTCGATATGTGCGGCTTGGGCCTCAGTTTTGTGTACGCGATGCTTCCGCTGCAGCCCTTCATCTCCAAGAGAAGGCCTTCAATGTGAAATGCAGCGAACCTCTATTGAATTAATCGCGGCGTGAATTACCACTTTGGTTTAGCTCTGTTTTTGAGCCCGAATGGATTCTCGCATTCGCTGAATATTGGGCTTGATGTGCTCAAGGCCAAGCAAAGTTCCAGCATTCTGTTCCCAACTGGCTGATAGAACGCCATAGCTCAGTCCTCCGAGTCCCAACAAAAAGAAGCCACCAGAGCCCAGCAAGGTGATCCCAGGAGGAACATCCATGATTTGGCGTGAGACCAGGAAATAGCTTCCTACAAAAACACCCATCCCCATAATTGAAGGAATTCCTGTGGCAATAGCCACGCGTCGTGCCATTCGGTTGGCCACCGACTTGGGAATAGGTTCACTACTTCCTGATTGAGAAGCAGGTCGTTTGGATTGTGATTTCGTTCCTTCTGCTGACCGGCGCGGCTCGAAGGGCAGAGAGTTGCGTCGATCAGCCATGGGCTCCTGAAGTCCTGTGCAGCTTGCTTAGCCGCGGATTCCAAGCTTAGAAATGAGATCGCTGTAGCGCTGCTCGCTTTTGCCACGGACGTAACCAAGCAGACGCTTGCGACGTCCAATCATCTTCAGGAGACCCTGGCGGGATGAGTAGTCGTGGATGTTTTGCTGAAGGTGGCCGCTGAGCTTCGAGATGCGCTCACTGAGCATGGCGACCTGAACCTCTGCCGATCCGGTGTCGGTGGCATGGGTTTGGTGACTGTTGATGAGTTGCTGCTTTTCAGTTGTATCAAGCGACATGCGAAGCGTCCGGCCCTACTTGTGCAAAGAACCAATTTACCTTGTCGTGGGCACGATTACGCCGAAGGGCGGTTCAACCAACGCAGACTGGCGCGTAACCACCCATCTCCATCATCCGACGCCGGGACTTCTTCCCCTGTGGAGACTGCGCGCATCGCGCGACGGATCTCTAAATCCTCATAGCCCAGTGTGCTGAGGGTGAGCTGTAAATCTTGCAATGGGTCAGGTTCAATCGGCAGTGATTTGAGATCACTCCTGTCCACAAGGGAGAGGTCGGAACGTTCACTTTCTCGCTCTGCACTCCAAGCACTCAGACGGTCGCGAAGCTCCACCGCAAGGCGTTCTGCTGTTCGTTTGCCGACACCTTGCGCTTGGGTGAGGCGACGCAGGTCCCCATCGATGATCGCTTCGATCAACTCAGCAGCGCTGCAGCTCTCCAGCAACGCCAGCCCTACCTGAGGACCGACGCCATTCACGCTGATCAGAACTCGAAATAGGTCCCGTTCCCTTCGATCTGGGAAGCCAAACAAACTCGAGCCATCGTCCCTTTGCACCTGATGAATCCAGACGGTGCAGGTTGTCCCTGCCGAGAGAGGTTGCAGGTACCTCGACGCAAGTTGAACTTCATACCCCACACCGGCGCAAGCAATGACCAATCCCTGACGCCCGCCCTGACTCCAGTGTTCGATTCGTTCTCCTTGAAGCCAGCCAATCATGCGAATCCTTTTAATGAACCCATCGAGGCTCCTAGGGGCGTGTTGTGGGGAAAGACATCAGACAAGGCAAGCCACCGATGGCTGACAGCTGCATCTTGCACAGGAGTCAACATCCGACAACCATCGCGAAGAGCCAAGCGTTGATCGAAAGGTCACACAGGTGATCGCCTTGGTGCAATGCCAGGGCATAAAAAAAGAAGGCGAATCCGCCTTCTTCGGGGGTGTGAGGAGCCAAATCTTGTGAGGAGATGGCTTTTCCCATAATCAATAAATGCGTGCCACTCAGTCAACCAACTGATACGTAGAGACTTGTTTGCACAGATGTCTGCGCCTTTTTCAATTGAAGATGGCGTCCTCTGGAGCTTGAAGCAAAAGTCAACTTGTCCAATAAAAGAGGATACGCGCCCTTTGTGGGGTTTTCGTTCAATACCTCTCCTCAAATAACGTGAGTGTTGATCGGTTCTGTTTGGCTGTTTTCCCAGAGTTTGCATGCCATGCAGGCCACCCTCTTGGCATAAAAAAAGAAGGTGTTTGACGCCTTCTTTGGGGGGTGTGAGGAGTCAATCCTTTGTCAGGAGTTGACCCTTTCTTTATAAGTCAATGGCAAAGCTTTGTGGCAATTCAACAAGTGACAAGACGTGTCTTGCACACTGTTTCTAGTTACTCAAGATCATTGAGTAAGGAGGGCTTCTTCAGGGAGTGGAAACAAGGCAACACGTCCTGCGAGAAGCCGAGAACCCCTGCCTTTGGCGGGGTTTTCTTTTGTCTTGCGTTATTTGGATGCCCGGAAGGCATCATCATCGGATTCCGTCAGACAGTTGCATTAGTCATGAATAATGGGCAAAAAAACGAGCGGTTTCTCAGGCCGCTCGTGCTCTCCCTTTTGTTAGCAGCTCGACGCCACTGCGCAAAGGATCTTCTATGTCCATGCTTTTGTTTGTAGCGATACATACCCTGCTGAATACTGGCAACATTTTGATCAAGCGCGTCGAGACCATTTCCATTTGTCGGTGCAAATCGACGCGAAAGGTGCGTCATGGGAATTCGGCGTCTCAATTGCTTATAACCCTCTGGTATTAGCTGAACAACGGGGTAGTTGAGTTGCTGAAAAGTGAACTCGATTCAGCGGTACTTCAATATTGCCTACCCATGAAGAGAGGCCGCCCCTCCCGGATGGAAGAGACGGCCTAACTCGCTCGTTTATGCATATCGCAAACCATTAATCAGTGAACCTGTATCGCTGAAGTCTGAACCTCGTATCGAAAACAGTGAACTGAAAGGGTGGTGCGAAGCGGCTGTCTGCAGGATCACCTGGGGCCGGGGCTCTAGGTGTGGGGTCGTGTTCTCCGTAGGGCACCTAAGACGGTGCAGATGGAGTATCGATTGGCGTGGCGCGCAAGGCATTGCCTACCAAAGGAACAACCCACGTCTTGTTGAGACTGTTGGAGCAGGGACCTGAAGTCAGCTTGCTTCTACTGATGACTCAGGTGGAGTGTCGTCTGTCAAAGCGCCTCCGATCTCGATGTCCATAGTTTGTGCCAACAGCGCACACTTGCCATCGGTGTAAAGGCGCATTGCCTTCAGAGCAAAAACCACCGAAATTAGAAGTGGCGTGCCTCATCAGCTATTAAGACGCGTTGATGAATCTTTTGTGGATGAAAGTCATCTCAAAGGCACACGCGTGATTCGCAGCATCTGATCAACCTTGTCAGAGTGATAACTCTGGATCCTGTTGGATTAACGAAGGACACAATTAGACGATTTTGCTCGTTGTATCCACGACTCCATCATTGATTCCATTGCCATGGTGGCAAGCACAATTACTTGGCTCGCAAGTGCGGCTTCTGCTCACAAGGTTTCAGATCAAGAGCCCCATGGAAGGGCGGTTTTACTTATCGCACCTTGTTCATTGGCTTTGTAGAACGAATACAGCTAAAAACTCATTCATGGAAATCCATACCGCTCATGCGCAACCGCTGGGGAGCTTGATTTTCGAAGGTCATCACAAACCATTTCATGCGTTGGCCTGCCCTCTCCATCCTCAAGAAGTGCGGATTGCCAAGAAAAAGTAATCAGCTCCAGCCCCACCAATCATTCAGCATTCATCCGCCTTGCGCGGATTTTTTTTGCACCTTCATGGCTCTCGTTTTATGGCCGTCAAGATCGATCCAATCTGCAACTATCGTTGTCAGCATCGATTGGCTGCTCATGCCGCCTGCTCTGCCAAGCCTGAACGTTTGGATCACACCGCTCAAGCGCAGCGTTCGGCATTTGCTGGTTGTTTGCATGGTGTTGCTTCTGAACCTTGGATTAACTGGATGTGGTCCCTCCGATCAACCTCCACGCGGTGTGTTGCTTAAAGCGCTGGGACTGCAAATTCAATTAACCCAAACAGCGATTGCGCGCTCCCTGGCGTTAGAGCCCGTTGGGGTGCCTGAAGTGAGTCGTGTACGCGTGGAAGAGCAGGAGTCGATCCGCCTCGGTGAGCAACGTGGGATCCATCTCACAGGGCGTTTTGATTGGAGACTCCCCGCTGATTCCGTGCGTGTTGATAGTCCTTTTGAGCTCTTTTTAGAGCGAGGTGAACGCGGTCAAAGCTGGCGTCTAGCCCAACCGGTTGGCTCGAGTGATGGCACCTCTCAAGATTGGATTACCCATCCTTTGCCGATCGATTCGCTCTGAATTCCAGGCTCAAAAGAATTCAGGCTTCTGCTTTTCGAGCCGTCCTGGCACTGAGGCTGATCAACGTTGCCCCCAAGACGCATAAGGCTCCAAGCACCACAGCGCTGGTAATCGGCTCAGCAAAAAAGAGCACGCCCCACAGTGACGCAAACACCACTTGGACGTAATTAATCGAGGTGGCGCGGGCTGCAGGCAGGGCAGATAGGCCTTCTGTTAACCAGATCTGACCGATCTGAGTGAACAAGCCAACTCCGATCAGCCAGACCCACTCGGTTGGATTGGGCCACAGCGTGGCCTGCCCCCAGAGCAAGGGCAGGGTTGCCGGCACTGATACCAAGGGGAAGTAAAAGACGATCACTAGAGGGTGCTCTTGAACGGAGAGCTGGCGCACACTCACGTAAGCCAGTGCCGTCAGCAACGCACCGCCTAGGCCAATCAGAGCTGCCATGGCGGGCAGGCTTCCCATCGTGCCTCCGACCCATTCCGGCTGCACCACCAATGCGACCCCCAGCAGGCCTAGCAACACAGCGATGCCGATTCGGCGTCGGATGGACTCGCCTAACAGCAGCCATGCCGCGAGTGCCGTCAGGGTTGGGTAGGTGTATTGGAGCAGGGTTGCTGCCGCGAGTGGAAGCCGAGCGAGGGCCTCAAAGAAACACAACAAGGCTGCAGTCCCCAATCCCCCACGGATCAACAACAACCCACGTTGTTCGCCCCATGGCGAGACCTTGAGACGACGCAACATCGCCAGAGTGATGGCAATGCTGATCAAGGAGCGCACCAGCACGACTTCTGCCACGGGCAGCCGTCCCCCTAGGTGTTTCACGCAAACGGTCATCAAACTGAACGCCAACGCACAGGCGATCAGGGCTCCGCAGGCGCGCCATTCCTTCGTGGACTGGCTGCCTCGTATCGCGCCTAACAGCCCCTGCATGGTGGTTCCGACGACACCTGCCAACCATGGCGCATCGCGCTGAACAGCCAGAACGGCATCGGGGCTCGCAGAATGGCGTTATGGCGATGCCCCGTCTTCACCCCCGCACTATCGACGCCGTTAAGGAACGTGCCGACATCGTTGATGTTGTGGGCGAGCACGTGGTGCTCAAAAAAAAGGGACGGGAATTCGTTGGTGTTTGCCCATTTCATGACGACAGCAAGCCGTCGATGACGGTGTCGCCGCAGAAGCAGTTTTATTACTGCTTCTCCTGCGGAGCGGGTGGCAATTCCATCAAGTTTTTGATGGAGTTTCAACGGCAGAGCTTCAGCGACGTTGTTCTGGATTTGGCGCGCCGGTATCAACTGCCGGTGGAAACGGTTGATGGTCCTCAACAGGAGCGTCTGCGTCAACAACTCTCAAGGCGTGATCACCTGCATCGTGCGTTGGCCCTCGCGTCAGGTTGGTTTCGTAGTCAGCTCAAGAGTGCATCGGGCGCTGATGCCCTGGCTTACCTGCGCGATCAGCGTGGCTTGAGCGAAGCCACGATGGAGACCTTCGAGCTCGGCTATGCCCCCGATCAGTGGGACGGTTTGCTCAAGCATCTTCAACACGTTGAGGGTTTATCGCCAGAGCTGCTTGAGTCAGCGGGCCTTGTCGTGCCAAGGAAAGGAGGCAACGGGTTTTATGACCGCTTCCGTGGCCGGGTGATCGTTCCAATTCGCGATCGGCAGGGACGGGTCATTGGCTTTGGCGGTCGAAGCCTTGATGGCAGCGATCCCAAGTACCTGAATTCTCCCGAAACAGAGGTCTTTGAAAAAGGCAAGCACCTCTTCGGTCTCGATCAGGCGGCTAATGCGATCCGCAAGGACGATCGAGCTGTGGTGGTGGAGGGCTATTTCGATGTCATTGCCTTGCATGCGGCGGGAGTCACCAACGCTGTGGCGTCGCTTGGTACCGCCCTCAGCAGTCAACAGATCACCCAACTGTGCCGGTGCAGTGACGGCAAACGCATCGTTCTCAATTTTGATGCCGATCGTGCGGGGATCCGAGCTGCGAACAGGGCGATCGGTGAGGTGGAGCAGCTTGCGCTTCAAGGACAGCTGGAGCTGCGAGTGCTCCATACACCCTCTGGGAAGGATCCAGATGAGTACCTCAAGGATCATGGAGCTGGGGACTATCGCGCCCTGCTTGATCAGGCACCGCTTTGGCTCGATTGGCAGATCGAACAGGTGCTGGAAGACCGTGATCTGACGAAAGCAGATCAGTTTCAAAAAGCTGTTAGCGGGTTGGTGGAGCTGTTAGGCAAGCTGCCTCAATCCGCGATTCGCACGCACTACCTCCAGCAAGTAGCCGAGCGGCTAAGCGGTGGTCAAGGCCGATTGGCGTTGCAGTTGGAGCAGGATTTGCGCCAACAGGTGCAAGGTCAACGCTGGCATGGACGTTCAGCCCGGCATGAAAAGGCTGGTGAAGTCAGCCAGCGAGAGCGTTGCGAAGCTGAGATCCTGCGCATTTACTTGCACTGTCCGATTCACCGCTCCCAGGTCCGTTGCGAATTGCGCCAACGGGAGTTGGAAGATTTTGCTCTTCAGCACCACCGTTTGTTGTGGTCTGCGATCACCGATCTTGAGGAAGGCAATATCGGCTCCGGTCGGCTTGAGGCGATTAGTCGGGGGAAAGATCCTGGTCATGAGTTGGCCGACCTGGATCTTCCGCGTTTGCTCACCGACCAGCTGCTGCTCGAAAACAGTGCGTTGGTGGCCAGGTTGACGCCACTTTTAGAACCTGCGGAACTGCAGCGTTTGGCGTTGGCGCGTCCTATGGACGTTTTACGGGGTACCGCAGCCATTTTGGAGCGGCAGAAGAGCCATAAACGCTGCCGTCACTTGCTGGAAGCTTGGGGTGGTCAACGGCTTGAAACTTTGGAACGGTGTATTGCTTCACTGATTGCCAATGAGCAAGAGCAGACAGCGACGGCAAGTGGAGTGGATATGGAAGGTCGTATTCAGGAGATGTTTGAACAGTTGAATGCGGATGCCCTTCGATTGCAAGAGCTGTATTACTCCGAGAGGAAGCATATTCAGCATCTTGATCAACAACGCTGTGCTGGCTATGAGGTTGCTGTTGCTAATCCCCCTGAATCCATTCCTCCTGCGGCTTGATGGATTGGCGCTAGCCCGGTGACCTGCCCATCTTGATTTCGCAACCACAGTGGGCCTCGCTATTGAGCCAACAGAAGTAGTTCGTTGTGAAGATGTGTTATTAATCCGACGGAGTGTTCAAGCTGACGACCGGAGACGCAGAGCCCTCTGTTTGGCCTCGTCGAGGATGCCGCACTGTTTTTTTGGAGCTAGACCTTAAGGGTGTTCTTTAATACCAATGAAAACTGCGCTCGCCACACTTGTTGTTGCTCTTGCAGCACCCATTGCTGTGACAGCTTCTCCTGGGGTGCCTGACTCAGTCATGAGCCACATCACTCAGAATTGCAATGCATCTGTCGCTGGAAACAGCGAAGCAACGCAATCTGACGAAAACTGCATCGCCAGAGCTGTGGAGGCTTATCAGAAGACCCAACGATAGGACGAGAAGTAGAAGCTGGTTCAAGTCCTAGGCGATCGCCTCATACTCTCTACTTTCTAAAATCGAATCGAAGTTTTTGCCCTACTAATCGTAGGGCTTTTGTTTGACAATTTTCAGGCAAAGGGAATCTGATAAATATTTAGAGGAGCAACAGATTTTTTCTGACCAGCGCGCAAAACCAACGAAGCTATCTGCTTTTGGGATCAGATTAAAATTTTCACTAAGGGTATGCCTGTCTCTTGAGTAAAATGATTGACGGATGATTGTTTGATTTTATGCTTCGTCGGTTTTAAGATTTTGCTCGAGTGGTTGATCAAGTGTTGATCGTGTTAGCGATTGCAGCAGCTTGATTGAATTAGAAGGTAACTGTTTTGTGTTCAGCGACTATTCTCAAGCACGCGCGCCCATATCTCAGCGATGGGCGAGGTAACGCATGATGAGCAAATAGTCATCGAGATAGCTGATAGTGAGAACGTGCATTGCCCCGCACGGATGGTTTTCGACTTTGATAGAAAATCCTTTCGGTGCCTTTAATCGTTGAGCACCCTCAAGATCCTGGGCTGCGGTGATTCACTCCAAAGCGCCAAGCGTTGATAGCGATCACTGAGACGGCCTAACAGTGTTCGATGTGGCAAGCAGCCAACGACGCCATCACAGCTCAATAGCCTTCGAGAAGGGCTTGCAATCATCTTGGAGATCTGCAGCGCTGATAATGGGTGAACAGCTCTGCTCAGCGATGTCTGAATTTTTTGAAGCGATCTGGCATGGAGAAGGAATCGGCGATGGTGGCGATCTCGATGAAGCCCTTCAGGCTTTCGTGGTTGTGAAGCCTGAAAATAATGATTGGATCGAGGCGTGTGCTGTTGAGGGGGCAAATCCTCGTATCGAGCGTTTCGCCTCCTTCGATTCCTATCTTGATAATCAGGATGCTCTTGAAGTGATTGCGGTGACTCCTCAGATGATTGTGGTCGCGATTGAGCAGTTGCCCGTTTGATGGCTGATTCCACGATTGACTTTTCGACCTTCACGCCAGTGAATCACCTCTGGCCCGCTTTTGTGGAACGATTGGGATCTGAGAAAGCACAGCAAGCAGTACGTCAGGCTCTTGATCTTCAAGGCATGAGTGGGAATGCCGGCAGTCTTCCCGTTCTGTTTGTTGAAACCTGTGGATTGGCTCTCGCTCATACAGATCTTGTGCGAGAACAGACCGGTCTTAACAGCCACGGATATCGCATGGTTTTATTGCTCAGCCGACGTGAATTAGAAGTGCAGTTATTGCAAGATTCGTTGTGAATTCAATTTTGCAAATGAGCACCGGTTTTAGTGAATGGTCTTGGATATTTTTGGGAAGGATGAGGCTTACTTTTTGTTTAGGCCCGCACGACCGGCACGTCGCTCAGGCGAGTTGTGGCGGCCCGACCCAGCCGTTCGCGTCGCATGGCCCAGCTCGGATCCAGACCGCAGGCAGCCCATTGCACCGTGCCTCGCCCATAGCGGTGATTGAGGCGATCGACCGTTGCCATCAAGCTCTCCCGTTTCCGTTGCTCTTCCTCTGTGCAGGGCACCCATAGATGCTGTTGAAGTTGATCGATTCCCTGCAGGTGTTGCATCAGAACACCTGCCTTCGCCAGCGGACGGTGCGGTTGGAAAATTCGTTCTACGAGCGGTAATGCAGCTTCCAACAACACACGCGTGTCGTTGCTGGGTAGATCAAGGCTGGTGCTGGCAGCTCGGCTGTAAAAGCCTGGAATGAACGGGCTGGTGCGCGTATAAATGGTGAGAGCTGCTGTGCGTTGATGCTGTTTTCGCAGCTTCTCAGCTGCTCGCACCACATAGGTCGCTATCGCTTCGCGGAGCTCTTCCAGGCTGGTGATTGGATGACTGAAACTGCGGCTTACGCAGGTTTCCTGCTTCGCAGAGGGTTGGAGATCAAGCGGTAGGCAGGCATGGCCTTGTAGTTCTCTTTGGAGTCGCACTCCCACCACACCGGCCTTTGCGCGCAGGCATCCGCTGGGCATATCACGCAGCTCCCGTGCGTTCACCACTCCCCGCATTCGGCACCAGACCGCGAGTTTGCGGCCGATGCCCCAGACGTCTTCAATCGAAATTGTTTCCAGCCAGCGATCGGGATCGCGACACAATCCAAGATCAAAGAGTCCGGCGTTGGCCGGCACCACTTTCGCTAGGCGGTTGGCGAGCTTGGCCTGTCCTTTGCTGGCTCCGAGACCAATGGCAATGGGTAATCCGAGGTTGCGTCGAGCCAACGTTCGCAACTGCTGTGCCCATGGACGCAGATTTCCGTCTGATGGGCGGCTGAGCCGGGCAAAAGCCTCATCTATGGAGTAGATCTCCAGATCCTCAACCTGGCTTTCCAACAAACTCATCAGCCGTTGACTCATGTCGGCGTAGAGCGCGTAATTCGAGCTGCGAATCACAACATTGTTCTGTTCTAGATCTCGCTTCGCTTTGAAATAAGGGGTGCCCATAGCGATGCCAAGAGCCCGTGCCTCAGCGCTACGGGCCACGATGCAGCCATCATTATTTGAGAGCACCACCACTGGCCTGCCGATCAGGGCCGGATCCAAGCTCTGCTCGCACGAGGCATAAAAATTGTTGGCATCAATGAGAGCCGTGACCTGGTTCATCGCGATGACGTGAGCGCTAAAGCGGATGAATGGCGTGAATCGCGACGCCCCAGATTTGTACATCTCCGCAACGATGGAGATCTAAATGGGGATAGTCGGGGTTGGCCGCTTCCAGGCGTAGATGGCCGCGATAGCGAGCGAGGCGTTTGAGAGTGAAGGCTCCATCCAGGACGGCCACCACCACTCGGCCAGGACGAGGGTCGAGGCTGCGATCAACCACCAAGAGATCGCCATGGTGAATGCCCGCGCCAGTCATGGAGTCGCCGCTCACACGCAGAAAAAAGGTGCTGCTTGGATGGCGAATCAGTTGTTCATTGAGGTCGATCCCCACCTCGATGTAGTCGTCAGCAGGGGAAGGAAACCCTGCGGCAACTTGGTCACTCGCCAGAGGAAGGCTGAGCCCTTGACGCTGGAGCCGTAGAGGCTGGGGTGGCTGAAGCGAGATCCGATCCACTCTCACGAAAGCGCACATTCACACTCAGCTAATAGTACAAGTGTTCTAATCGTTTTCCTGCTGCTTTCCGGTGTGCACGGCATGCGCTTGGGCTTGGCCTAGCTGCTTGTTCGCCCAATGCGCTGTCAGGACCGCGAGTAGGTCGTCTCTGATCCATGCGCGCAGCAATCTTTGACTGATCCCTGGATAGCCATGCTTTGAATCCAAGCCAAACCTGTAGGCACCAACTTCAACGACAGGGACTTCTACTCTTTGCGCAGCTTGAAGGAGGAGATACTCGCTGTTTCAGCGAGGACTTTTAGAGCACAATCTTACGGTTGGTTGGCTTGCATTCAAGCTTCTGCTTTTCTTCTGACTGCCAGACCTCAAGAACATCAGGGAAGTGTTCTTCAATGCATAAATCACAAATTCCATGACTGAAGTTAAGATTAGTACGCTTAGATAGATATCGATCTAGATGCAACCAATGCCCGTCAGTGTCTTTTGCTTTTCTGCAGTAAGAACAGGTTGAAATAATATTTGCATCATCTACAATCGAACAATAAGATTCAATCAGCTTGATTGATTTTTTTCTTAGTTCTAGGAAGGCAACTGCTTGCCTGGATAAGGATTCCATGACGCTAAGTTGTACGTCTGTAAGTCCATGCGGCTCTCGATCAATAACGCAGAGCGTTCCAATTCTGTGATTTTCATCATTCTGCAAAGGAAAACCCGCATAGAGTCTGATCTTCGGTTCTCCTTTAACCAAGGGATTATCAAAGAATCGTTCGTCTTTTAATGCATCTTCAACGATTAAAGGCTCAGAGGAGTGAATCGCATGGGCACAGAATGACCAATCTCGCACAGTTTCTTGAGCTTCAATGCCAACCTTGGCCTTAAACCATTGCCGATTTGAATCAACTAGGCTTAAGAGAGCAATTGGCGTGCCACAAGTAAGGGAAGCTATTTTCGTTATATCATCATAATTCTCTTCAGGCTTTGTGCCAAGAATTCTATATTCGCTAAGTGCTTTTAGCCTTTCCGATTCATTTATGGGAATATCTGGCTTTTTCAAGTGAAATACTTGTGCTTTTTAAAAGTTTGAACGTAAATAGCTGGATGTGCAAAAAGGAGAATAAAAGTTAATTTGAAATTGTTTAAGTTTCTGGCCGCTTCGGCTTTTTGGTGGTGGGTGGCATTAAGACAGCTGCTCTAGGAGCGATTCTTTGAATCGTCGATCTTTCGATAGGTGCGCCTGTCAGCTATTGCGCTCTCTTCAAGGTGCTGCCTAATGGTCTTTGCGGAAGCATCGTCGAAGCTTGGATCCCGCATCGATCAAAATGGCTGCCTCTGCAGCTGCTGTTGATGGCCGACTCTCCCTATCTCCTGGCAATTGCCCTGTTTACACAGAATGGGAAACGAGCTATGCCCCTCGGAGGACGCTCCCTGCCGAAGGATGCAACGCAAGATGAGGCGGGTGTTCCTGCGCCGATAGCCCATGAGCTGGCTTTGGAACTCCTGCTTCGCGTCTGGCAACGCAGCGATCAGGGGCCTTTGCAACGCGAAGCGGGGCCAGGAAGTTTGCTGATGGTTGAATTAGGCATGGAGCATCTGCCGGAAGAATTACCGCGTCTCAAAGCGGCCTGGCTAACCACGGGAGATAACCCAGCCTTTCTACGTGAGCTGTTGGCAATCAGCTCACGCTGTTGGAGTGTGAGCGTGGAAAAATTTGAGCCAATTACGTTTACCGCACTTGAGGGGTCACAGACGGAAGGTTGAACGGGCCGCAGAAAATGGTCTCAGGATGGAATCGCTGTAATTAGATCTGCTAATCCAGCAGCAATGGAGTCCTGCTGATCGCTGCCGAAGTGAACACCGTCGAGGGAAGAGGCTTCAGCAACTGCTTGTGTATCAAAAAAGAATACCGACTCTTGTTCAGCAAGGTTGCAATAAAGGGAGGGAAGCAACCGGGATTTTTCGGTGGCGTCTTTGAATCCCCAAGCAAGAGATTGTGGTGTGGTTTGAATTACTCCAGGAGTGACTAAAATAATAGTGGGGGGTTGATTGGAATGGCGTGGCCCACATTGGTAGGACATGCGCACATCGTGGATCAGAATTTTTGCTCCAGATGTAATTTCTTCCGGAGAAAGATGTAGGTGGCTTTTACAGTCGTTACATCCAAGCGCAAGAATAACAACATTTAGGGGTTTACAGCTATGCAGAATCATGGGCAAGTCTTTCCTGCCATTGCAGCTGTAGTCGCCGCCATAATTAACGGCTCCAAGAGGATCATCCATCACCCAAGTTCTGGAATTCAAGCCTTGTTCAAAGACAACCCAGGGCTGAGGATTGGGATTCCGCTGATTCAGAATCTGTTGGAGGCGATTGGGCCAGCGTGTTTTAAATGGCAAGCGCCCGCTTCCATCAGGTGCCATTCCCCAGGTATTGGAGTCTCCAAAACACAAAATACTTTTTGGCTCCATGATGGTTTGGTTCAGTAGTAGGCCAACAATGGTGTCTCTTCCTTAGGCACGGTGGTAAGGACTTCCTTGCTGTATGGCTTGGGCTCTGAACAATTGTTCGATCAAGAGAAGTCTTGCAAGCTCATGGGGGAATGTCATCGGTGAGAGGCTGAGTTTCCAATGGGCCAGGGCCTTCAGCTCAGCTGTTAATCCATCAGCACCACCAATCACGAAGGCCAGTCGTTGCGATCCAAGGCTGCCGAGCCGCTCAGAAAAGCTGATCGACGTCAGGGTTTCACCCTGTTCCATCAACATCACTGGCCATTCATCGCTTCGCAGCGTTTGACGAATCAATTCAGCTTCTTTCTCAGGATTTCCATCCCGCAACTCAACGATCGTGAGTCCAGGAAGGCGCTTGCGATAGAGCTCGATTCCTTCCTGAACCCAGGTCTTTCGAACTTTCCCGATGGCGATAATGCGGCAGCGAGATGGATTCATCCTTGGAGATCCAAACGCATGCAGGAGTCGGACTCAGTCTTCGTCATCTTCTAAAAGAAGCTGGCCAAACGCCACGTAAAGCGATTCTTCTTCGCTGCCAGCCGCCACATTCGGGCGAGTGGGACGGGTGGTTTTTCCTTGGCCGCCGCGCAGCGATTGTCTGGAGAGAGTCTGCGATGACGGCAGCATCTGCGCGTTTGCCTTCATTTTGTTCTGAGTCGCAATGTGGCGCTCAGCATCCTTGAGCCGTGCCATCAAATGCTCGGGAACAGTGCCATCACTGCTCGCTTTCATCAGCTCTTGAAACAAGCGTTCTGGATTGTCTTCGGTTTCAATGCGATGGCGCTTTTCGGTCGCCTTCAAGGGGCGATTAGTGGATTGTTGGGGAGGCGCGATCGGCTCAGGCAAGGAGCGGCCCAACTCCTTGAGGCGCTCCAAACTGCGGGGATCAAAGCTCATGAGCAGCCCAGGGTTTCGCGAGTGTCTCGACCGGTTACGGGGTTCACCCCTTCGGCGTTGGCGCACAGCACCTTGAGTGCATCCGCTCGCAGAGGCACATTGGTGAAATCAGCGCCTTCAACTGACACGTTGATGAAGCGAGTGTTGAAAGCGAACGCATCCTCCAGCACTGCATTGGTGAGGTTGGTGCCATCAAAGACCGCTGAATCAAGCGTGGCATCACGGAGATTGGTGTCGCTCAGATTGGCGTCTTGAAGTTTGGCCCCATAAAGGCTGGCACCCTGCAGATCACTCCCCGAGAGATCAGCTTCTCGAAGGTTGGTGAGGTTAAAGGTCACACCTTGCATTTCCCGATTTGAAAAATCGGCTCCGATCAACACCTGCTTGGCATAATCCATCGCTGCAAATGCCGGTTGCATCGGCAAAGCCAACGTGACCCAAAGAACCATCAGCGCAGCCAATAAGCGCAATCGCATCGGGAGTGAGATATCTGTTGTTCAGCCTAGGACTTTTAGATCCGTTTGTTCTTTTCGCATTGAATCGCCTGTTCCAAGCTGTTCAGGCGATCTTCTCTTGAGCCCCAAAGCTCAATGAAGGCCGGGGGGTTGTTGATTGGCATGACAGAGAACCGTTGCTCCCTATAAATTTGTTTAAAGATGGCATCAACTTCATCGCGATAGGAAAGATCAATCGGGCGAATTCCATCGTTTTCCATTGCTACTGGCCATTCGCTTGTTATAGGTAAAAAGATCAGCAGATCAAGGTTTTGAAGAGAGTCGCGAACTCTTGCAGCTAACGACTCAACAAATTGATCATCAATGTCGGTGGTTTTGTGATTGGCTGTGTATTGAGAATAGGCGATATAATCAACTGGGCAGCGGTCAAAAATAATGCAATCACTTCGTTGCTAGTAGTGCATCAATTTGCTGATGTTGTAGTATATCTGGATCCCGTTATGTGGTCTTGTGCTTTCTTGGCGAAAGCGAATGTCGTAACCCTCATCATGCAACATTCGAAAAGGTTCTTCTTCGCGAATGTAGTGATGATGGCGCTTAATCCAGTCGTGTACGAATGTGCTTTTCCCCTGTGAATGTGTGCCACTAATAGCAATGCGCATACGAAGATTTAGTTTTGATGAGTTATAGCCCCCAAGCGCCGTCCTTTAATTGTGCTGAGCGGGGGAATGGTTGAGAGCACGTTGTAATGCCATACCTTGTTGCCTCACTCTCAAGTGCAAGGAGCTCAAGCAGAGCACTATGTGAAAGAAATTTTGTTGCGTCATGGATGGCGCTTGCTGGAGCAGAACTGGAGCTGTCGGTATGGAGAAATTGATCTGCTTTTGTCGAAACAGTCTTTCCTGAACAATCGAATTTTGGTTGTTGAGGTGAAGGCGCGTCGCCGTTCAGGGTTGGATGGCTGGGGTCTCGCTGCATTTCATCAAGCCAAACGGAGGCGTCTGGCCCGCAGTGTGTCCTGCTGGCAATCCGCCAACCCCTGGAGTGAGAACTGCTATTTCGAAGTTGTGCTGGCTCTCGTCGCACTTCCAGTGCACAGGCATTGCGTGCGTTGGATCCGCATCGACGGGCTCGATCACATGAGTGGGTGATCACCTTGCTGATGATTCAGTCATCAGGGCCTGGATGAGCGCAATCGCAGCCACTTGTCCCTGGCGTGGGTTGGTGATGACAAGCCCCGAGACCGATCGCAGTGGGCGGATAAAACTCCATTCACCAGGAATCATGTGCATCAGCATGTGTTGGATGATCTGAATTGGATGACGACCGCGCTCTTGTTGATCTCGTTGTAGCCGTCGAATCATGCGCAGCAGCAAGGGTGCTTCGAGATAAAACATTGCTGTGATCGAGCCATCGTCGAGCAGCTCTTGCGGTCCATAGGCGCCTTCGAGCAAGACAAGCTGGTAGCTCTGGTTCAGCGGTTTGCGCGCTACATCACGCGTGCCCATGTCGTAGGTGCGCAAGCTACTTGCAGCGTGATGCTTGACCTCATCCAGCTCAGCGCGCAACGCGGCGATGTCGATAGCTGCCGCTGTGTCGAATCCAAAGCGTGGGTGAGGGCGCCAGTGGTGCTTGTAGTAGTCATCGCAGCAGATCACGAGCACTTCAAGCCCAATAGCGCCCAGTGCTTGTGCCAGGGCCAGCGTGAAGCTGGTTTTCCCAACCGCGGAAGGGCCAGTGATGCAAACCACAGGAACCTTTGCCATCACGCCGTCGCCCCAGTCGATCAATCCTGCATAGGGCACAGTGAATCAACGCTGTGAATGTCATGACTTTTTCAGGGCACACGGCCCGCAAGCGTTTTGGCCAGCACTGGCTGATCAATGAGCGAGTGCTGGATCGAATCGTTGAGGCCGCTGAACTAGAAGACGGGGATCGCGTTCTGGAGGTGGGTCCCGGTCGCGGGGCTCTGACCGAACGTCTCCTGGCTTCAGAAGCAGCGGCCATCCATGCGGTGGAGCTTGACCGTGACCTCGTCGCTGGGCTTCAGCAGACCTTTGGAAGCCACCCAAAGTTCTCCTTGCAGGAGGGAGATGTGTTGTCCGTTCCCTTGGAACTATCCGATGGGGTACCCGCCGACAAAGTTGTGGCCAATATCCCTTACAACATCACAGGGCCATTGCTCGACAGGTTGATCGGTCGTCTCGACCGTCCCGTCGATCCCTCGTATCAACGACTGGTTTTACTCGTTCAGCATGAGGTTGCTCAACGCATTCGTGCTCGCCACGGGCATAGCAATTTCAGTGCTTTGAGTGTGCGCATGCAGCTATTGGGACGGTGCAGCCACGTCTGCCCTGTCCCCCCCCGCTGCTTTCAGCCACCCCCCAAAGTGCAGTCGGAGGTGATTTGTATCGATCCCTTCCCACCTGAGCTGCGGCCCAGCGCTGCCTTAGCCCGTGGAGTGGAACGACTGCTGAAGATGGCTTTCTTGAGTCGTCGCAAAATGCTGCGCAACACCCTGGCCCCGGTGTGCTCCCCAGGCCACTTGCAATCGTTGGCAGAAGAGGCCGGCATCAGCCTTCAGCAACGACCCCAGGACGTGGCACCAGATGCCTGGGTTGCTTTAGCGAAAGGTTTGAATCAGTTGGACTCTGCTGCTTGATCGGATGACCGCCACCGTTCGCGTCACCGCTCCCGCCAAAATCAATCTCCACCTTGAGGTGCTCGGTCAGCGCTCGGATGGGTTTCATGAATTGGCGATGGTGATGCAAAGCATCGACCTCGCTGATCAGCTGGACTGTTCCAACAGCGCTGATGGCTTGATTCAACTGAGCTGTGATCAGCCTGGACTCAGTTGCGGCAGCGACAATCTGGTGATGCGTGCCGCCGAACTGCTCCGGCAGCGGTCTGGTTTCAGTGAGCTTGGCGCTCACCTGCATCTGCGCAAACGCATTCCGATTGGCGCTGGTCTTGCCGGAGGTTCGAGTGATGGTGCTGCAGCTCTGCTGGCGCTCAATACGCTCTGGGGGCTCGGACACACCGAGGATTCTTTACGAGCCATGGCTGCTGAACTTGGCTCCGACATGCCGTTCTGTCTTGCCGGTGGGATTCAGCTCTGCTTCGGTCGAGGCGAATGTCTGGAATCTGTCCCGGCTGCAGCGCAGTCTTTAGGGGTGGTGCTGGTGAAAGATCCAAGCGTCAGCGTTTCGACGCCCTGGGCCTATGGCGAGTGTCGTCGTCTCAAGGGCGACCACTATTTGAGTGGTGAGCAGGCTTTTGTACAACGGCGGCAGGATCTGCGTGCAGCGTCGTGGTTGAACCCCCTGCGAGCGGCTGAGCCACCGCCGCTTCGCAATGATTTGCAGGATGTTGTGGCACCTCAAACAGCCTCAGTGCAAACGTCCCTGCGTTTGCTCCAAAATCTTCCCGGGCAACTGAGAACAGCGATGAGTGGTTCCGGCCCTAGCTGCTTCGCCCTATTCCCAAATCGCTTGGATGCTGATCAGGCTCTGAATGCAGCGCGTGATTCCTTCGTGGAGGCCGGTTTGGATGCATGGAGTTGTTCATTCGTGGCTCATGGCGCCAAGCTGATGCCATGACCAGCAATGACAGCCAAACGCCAGAGGCGCCTTCAGAACGCAAGAAGGGGCCAATCAGTTTCCTTTCGGGCTCGTTGACAAGCTTGATGTTGAGCTGGCTCAGCCTGGGTCTGAGTAAGGGGATGGTGGCCTATTTCGCAAAGCATCCATCAACTTCCAGTTCTGCCATCGCTCAAAGCATTACCTCAGCGCTAAAGACGCTGTTTACCGGCATGTGTTTCCTGGCCACATTCAGCTTTGCTTTTATTGGTGTTGGCCTGTTCTTGGTGTTTCTTCGCAGTCTTTTCACAGGCAAAGAAGCTGATGCTGTCTAGCCTCAGATCACTGTCCTGAACTGCTATAGGCAGCTATTGGTAATGACTCCCCACGATCTTGGTCAGTTGATCCTGCTGCTTTCTCCGGGGTTGCTTCTCTCGGTGCTCCTGCTTACGACGTTTGCGGCAGGGGGCTGATTTTTTCGTTGCTGAGATAGCTTGGCCACTCACGCCGGCTTGGCCGGGATTGCAGAAAAGCCGTGGCAGGGACTCTTCTCTTCAACGCACTTCGTGAGGCCATCGACGAGGAGATGGCCCGAGACCCCCACGTTTGCGTGATGGGTGAAGACGTCGGTCAATACGGCGGCTCATACAAGGTCACAAAGGACCTTTACGAGAAATACGGTGAGTTGCGTGTGCTCGACACGCCAATTGCTGAAAACAGTTTCACGGGCATGGCTGTTGGTGCAGCCATGACAGGCCTGAGGCCAATCGTGGAAGGCATGAACATGGGCTTCCTGCTTTTGGCGTTCAATCAGATCTCCAACAACATGGGGATGCTGCGTTACACAAGTGGCGGCAATTTCACGATTCCCACAGTGGTGCGTGGACCAGGTGGCGTGGGCCGTCAGCTGGGAGCAGAACATAGTCAGCGCCTTGAGGCCTATTTCCATGCCGTTCCTGGCATCAAAATTGTGGCTTGCAGCACGCCTACGAATGCCAAGGGGCTGATGAAGGCTGCGATTCGCGACAACAACCCTGTGCTCTTCTTTGAGCACGTGTTGCTTTACAACCTCACAGAAGAATTGCCAGATGGTGATTACATCTGCGCTTTAGATCAAGCCGATCTAGTGCAAGAAGGCACTGATGTCACGATCCTGACTTACTCACGCATGCGGCACCATTGCTTGAAAGCGGTGGAGCAGCTGGAAGCGGATGGCATCAGTGTTGAGTTGATTGATCTGATCAGCCTTAAGCCGTTCGATATGGAGACGATTGCAAAATCGATCCGGAAGACCCATCGCGTGATCGTGGTGGAGGAGTGCATGAAAACAGGCGGAATCGGTGCTGAATTGATTGCCTTAATCACGGAGCATTGCTTCGATGATCTCGATGCCCGGCCAATTCGCTTGTCCAGCCAGGACATTCCTACGCCATACAACGGCAATCTTGAAAATCTGACGATTATTCAGCCCCATCAAATCGTGGAAACGGCCCAGGCCATCGTGCGTACGGGGCTCTGATTGATGGCCCGTCAACAAGGGTGGTTCGCCCTCATCCTCGCTCTGGCCATCGCTGCTGGATCCGTTCTCACAAGCTTCCCTCTTCAGTTGGGGCTCGATCTGCGTGGAGGAAGCCAGCTCACCCTGGAAGTGCAGCCATCGGGTGAGATCACCAAAGTGAAAGCCGAGCAGCTGGAAGCCGTGAAGGCCGTGTTGGATCGTCGTGTGAACGGTTTAGGTGTCGCCGAATCAACTCTCCAGACCGTGGGCGATAACCAACTGGTCTTGCAGCTTCCAGGCGTGACCGATCCATCCAGAGCCGCTCGAGTGCTGGGCAGCACAGCTTTGCTTGAGTTTCGGGCACAGAAGCCTGGGTCAGAAGAGGAATTACGCGGCTTGATTCAACTCAGAGCCCAGTTGAAAAGTGTGCTGGCGTTGAACGAAAGCAAGGATGGATCAGAGGCAGCCGATCAAGACGATGGCCCCACCCGTGAGCAGTTAGCAAAGGCTCAAAAAGAGTTGGGTCTTGAAGGCACTGCTGACTCTGAGCAAGAACAGTTGGAACAGCTACTCGCTCGTGCCAACGAAGAAATTGTGGATCGCTTCGAGCCTGCGGTTCTTACAGGTAAGGATCTCGTCACTGCTGGGCGCCAACAGCAGCAAAACGGCAGCAGCTGGGAAGTCACGCTCACCTTCAATCGAGAAGGGGGTGACAAATTTGCAGAGCTCACCCGCTCAATTGCAGGTACCGGGCGTCTCCTTGGCATTGTTTTGGATGGCCGTCCCATCAGCGAAGCCGGCGTGGGTGACCAATTCAAAGCCGCTGGTATTACCGGTGGTTCAGCTGTGATCACAGGCAATTTCAGCGCTGAGGAAGCCCGGGACCTCGAGGTGCAGCTGCGTGGTGGCTCCCTGCCTCTTCCCGTTGAAATTCTTGAGGTGCGCACGATCGGCCCCAGTCTTGGTGCTGAAAATGTTCGTCGCAGCCTGATCGCCGCACTTGCAGGATTGGTGTTGGTCGCCATTTTCATGCTGCTTGTTTACCGACTTGCAGGAGTGGTGGCTGTACTGGCCCTCAGTCTTTACGCCCTGTTCAACCTGGCGGCCTACGCGCTGATACCGGTCACCCTCACGCTCCCGGGAACGGCAGGGTTCATTCTCAGTATTGGAATGGCGGTGGATGCGAACGTCTTGATCTTTGAGCGCATCAAAGACGAATTACGTCGAGGAAACACCTTGATCCGATCGATCGAAACTGGGTTCTCTCAAGCCTTCTCTTCGATCGTTGATGGTCACATCACCACTCTGATTAGTTGCGCTGCGTTGTTCTTCCTCGGGACGGGTCTTGTGAAAGGGTTTGCTGCAACGCTTGGAATTGGTGTTCTGCTCAGCCTGTTCACGGCGTTGGCCTGCACGCGCACCCTCCTGCGCTTCTTCATGAGCTATCAATCGCTGCGCCGCCCAACCAATTTTCTGCCCGCAGGGCAGCTGCCTTCTTCCGCTGCTTGAGCCATGGCTGTGTCCTCCCCAACTGGTCAAGAACGCCCTTTGCGTTTTCCTCTGAGCCGACAACGGCGCAAGGTTTGGTTGATTTCCGTGATTGTGCTGTTGATCAGCACGCTTGGTTTAGTCCTGAGCTGGACCAATCCTCAGATTCGCTCGCCTTTAAGGCCTGGACTCGATTTCACGGGTGGAACCCAAATCCAGCTTGAACGATTGTGCGGAGATCGTTGCCAAGACGTCAGGGCAATTGATATCCAGCAAAAGCTTGAAAGCCTCACGTTGCCTTCTGAAGGTCGCGATCAAGACGCCGACACCCTGCCTAATCTCGGTTCTGCTCGAGTTCAGTTGCTCGACAGAGGTGAATCGGTGGTCTTGCGTATGCCTGCCTTAACCGCCTCGCAGGGGCAGTTTGTAATTGAGGCTGTCGAGCCCATCGCTGGTCCCTTTGAAGTGGGTGGCCAATCTGTTGACACGATTGGACCCAGTCTTGGTGGTCAGTTGCTGCGTAGCAGCTTGATCTCGTTGCTGGTGGCGTTTGCTGGCATCGCTCTCTACATCAGCATTCGCTACGACGGTCGTTATGCCGTTTTGGCACTCGTGGCCTTAGCCCATGACGTGTTGATCGTTTGTGGTTGCTTCGCCTGGCTTGGATTGATCAGCGGTTTGGAAGTCGATAGCTTGTTTGCGGTTTCATTGCTCACCATCGCCGGCTACTCCGTGAATGACACCGTGGTGGTGTTTGATCGCATCCGCGAACGCCAACGTGAAGACGGTGATCTACCACTAGATGTTCAGGTGGATCGTGCGGTTTCAGCGACTCTCACCCGCACGATTTACACCAGTGGCACCACCTTGCTACCTCTGCTGGGCCTGATTTTGTTTGGCGGATCCACTTTGTTTTGGTTTGCAGTGGCGCTTGCGATTGGTGTGATTGTGGGCAGCTGGTCGAGCATTGCTCTGGCCCCTTCCCTTCTCAGTATTTGGCCAAGACAACGCACGGCGGGTGCATGATTTGGCCATTCCACCCAGCTCTCCATCCCAACGCTGGGTCCCCCTTCTGTTGGGCGTTCTGGCTCTGTTGGATTTACGCGTAGAGCTTCAGCTCCTCTTGGATCACATCACGCTCACCAGCCTGATTTTTGCGATTCGACACCATCTCCTGGCAGTAGTTGTCATCCTTCTTCTTCCCTCCATGTGGCGTCACTACGGACCTGTGCGTCGGTCTGAGCTCTGACTCCTAAGTTGGATGTCCGCCTCGAATGCACGATGTCGCTCGATCTCGACGCCAAGAAAACCCTCCTTAGAAAAATTCCCCATGGCTTGTTCATTTGTGGTGTTGCAGAAGGGGATCAAGTCAACGGGTTCACCGCTAGTTGGGTGACTCAGGGATCGTTCGATCCACCCCTTGTGGTGATGGCTGTTCGTGCCGATAGCACCAGCAACGGCATGATCCAACGCACGCGCCGCTTCTCCCTCAACGTGTTGGCAGCCGATCAGAAGGATCTAGCCGCAGTGTTTTTCAAGCCTCAGCAAGCGGTTGGTGGACGCTTTGATGCTGCACCCTTCACAACGGGCGAGCTGGGTTTACCGATCC
Organism: uncultured Synechococcus sp.; assembly: GCA_949373155.1. Next base: position 64,822 of record CASICK010000010.1, read on the forward strand.
TCAAGGACGCCCTCGGTGCCGTGGAGTGTGAGCTCGTTGGTGAACTTGCCCATGGCGATCACACCGTGTTTCTAGGCCAAGTGAAATCAGCGGTTCTCCACCGTGACGCTGCGGCCCTCGAGCTCAGCAGCACGGGATGGCAATACGGCGGGTAACTCCCAACGATCCATGATCTGCTTGATCACGACTTGCTGCATGATCACTTGAAGCACCACCACCAGCGGTAACGCGAGCAGTACGCCTGGCAGCCCGAGCAGGGCTCCCAGGCTGAGTTGGGCGGTTAAGGCCACCGTGGGCAACAGATTCACCGTCCGACTGAGCAGCACAGGCGTCACGACAAAAGCTTCGAGGTTTTGTAGTGCAAGTCGCAAAACCAACACCTGCACCATCAGGGCGGGGGAGATCAGGAGGGCAATCCCCATCGGCACAAGGGTCGCTGCCGTAGGCCCAATCGTGGGAACAAAGGTGAGCAAGCCACACACCAAGCCACTGAGCAGGGCCAAAGGCACACCAAGAATGGCGAGCCCTGTCCAGGTGAGGACAAACACTGCGGTCGCTGAAATGGTCATGCCCGCAAGCCATCCACCGAGAGCTTCACGGCAGCGATCCAACAATTCCGTGACTTGAGCCCGTGCAGGGCGTGGACTCACGGCGATCAGCATCTGCCGATGAGAATTGGGATCCAGCGCGAGCAGAATGGCCAGCAGACTCATCAGGAGCACCTGAATCAAGCCATTCGCAGCACCACCGGCATAACCAAGAAGCTGTGCCCCAACGGGCTGAATCCCTGTCCAGCTCAGCGATTCAGAGGGACTGATGTTGAGGTCTGCCAGGCTTGGTTGCGTGGCGATGATCGATTTGATTTTGTCGATCAGATTGGGCAACAGCGCGGTGAGTTGTTCGAATTGACCCAGCAGTTCTGGGAGGAGACGTTGAACCACCAAAGTTCCACCAAGGAACAGGATCACCAAAACCAGCAACAGCGCAACGGGCCTTTTGAGCCTGAAGCGTTGCATCAATTTCTGAATCGGAACGTCGAGTGACACGGCCAACACGACGGCTCCGAACAGAATCAGCAGCACCCAGCGCAGCTGCCACAACAGCAGGGTGAGCAGGATGGATGTGAGGGCAATCAGCAGGGTGCGAGCGTTCATGAGGCCAGTTTCTGCCGCTTCCAAGGGTCAAGAAGATCGTGAACGACGACTTCGCGAATGAGCACCTGCAAGACAACCGCTAAGGGCAGAGCGAGCAACAAGCCAAGTGGACCGAACAGAACGGTGAATACAAATTGAGCAGCAAGGGTGAGGCCCGGAAGCAAATTGACCTGGCGCTGCATCACCGAAGGCGTGATGACGTAGCTCTCAAGGTTTTGAATCACGATGTAGAGCCCCAAGACAGCCAATGCTTTCCAAGGAGCATCGAGGAGAGCGACGGACATCGGAAAGACCGTGCTGAGCGTGGGCCCCACATTCGGAATCACGTTGAGTAAGCCCGCCAGCAATGCATTGGCCATCACCAGCTTCACTCCCAACAGTGAAAGCCCTATTCCAGCCAGAACAGCGACGCACACTGAACTGATCAACACGCCGATCATCCAGCTGCTGAGGGCATCGCCGCACATGTTGAGGATGACGCGAGCCCGCCTTCGATAAAAGGACGGCAACATCTGAATGCCTACGTTCTTGTAGGCATGGGGTTGGACCGCCACCATCAAGGTGACGGCAACGACGAAGAGAAGCTGCAGCACACCACTGCCGACATTGCCTGCCAAGCCAAGAAGGCTCAAAAATCCTCCAGTCACGCTGGAGGCAAGCGCAGGCCCGCCTGTGCTGTCAGCTAAGCCTTTCGGAAAGAGCAGTTCGCTCCAATTGCTAGAACTACCACTGCCATACACCATTGCACTAACCGAAGAGAAAGCCTGTAACAGCAGTTCTTTAAGGGCTTTTGCGGCCGACGGCAGCTGAAGAATCAGTTGTTGAAACTGGCTCGTAAATGGCGGCACGATCACGGTTAAGCCAACCGCAACCATGACTACGAGACCAAAAACACAGGCCAACAGCGCCAGGGGCCTGGGAAGATTCCAGCGCTGACGTATGGCTCCAACAAGGGTGCAAAGAGCCATTGCCAAAACTATGGCTGCAAACAGGTGAATCAGAACTTCACGCAGACTCCAGAACAGCAAACCTGTTGCCAGAACGGCGCAAAGTCCAAGCCAGTGTTGAAGCTTCACCCGTCGGAGTTGTCACTCGCGGCAGCTTCGCCCGAATCCTGGGAATAACCAAGACCTGAGGAATCGGCATATCTCTGAGCGAAGCGCATGAAACGCTCAAAATCCTGCTCGCTTTTCCAGGTGTAGGTGGCTTCCAGGGCGCTTGCTTTGCCATTCACAAACTTGCCATTAACCTCTCGCGTCACGAGCGTGCCCTCTTCGTCGAGCATGAACATCCCTGTGATGGCTTCCATGACTTCAGGAGCCAGTGCCTCGGGTTGTTCAAACACAAAGATGGCCTGTCCAGTGCGACCGTCACGACTGCGTGTCACGCGGATATCAGGAACAACGGGTTCATCCACGCCACGAAGGAACTGGATCACTGCCTTGCTTCCGTCTGCCATGAATGCTGCTCCAGTACCTAAGCGGGATCTTAAGGGGCATCGATCCGTACAACGCGCCCGGTGTTCAGCAGTTCGATTGCCGCATCCTGTGGATTGCGGCCACTGAGATCAAGATTGGACGTTTCGCGAGCTTGTTTGAGCTCGTGGTCGTAGCAGCGGTCGTAGTAATCGAGCATCGCGCGGCAAGCATCGTGCCAGCGCTGATCTTTGATTGCCTCTAAGGCTGCTTGAGTCCTTTGTGGGCCGAGCCTGCGCTGGATGCGTTCTGTGGCCTGCTGTAGCTGATCGGAGTCTTGACAGCCGTACACCTCCACGAGCTGATCAATGCGCTCTTCCAAACTGCGGCGAATTTCGAGGACCGGTGCCTGTTGCATCTGTTCAAATAATGCTTTCGGGATGCGGCAGCAGCCCACCGAAGAGCTCTCGGCTTCCAGCCAAATTTGTGGAGCTTTTCGTTTCCGATAGCTATCTAAGGCTTCAGCAAGTTCATTTTCATAGTGCTCAGTGCTGGGCTGATTGGGTTGACCAAGACCACCGAAGCTGCTTCCACGGTGATGAGCCAGACCCTCTAAGTCCACTACAGCCACGTTTAAAGCTTTCAAAGCGATCAGGAGATCTGTCTTTCCCGTACCCGTTCTTCCGCCAAGCAGCTGGATGGGCCAACGGTGTTCAAATTGCTCGAGCACCCAGTGGCGGTACACCTTGTATCCGCCTTCGAGAACAAGGGTGGGATGGTCTTTGAGAGCCGCAAGCCAGGCCATGCTGTTGGAGCGCATTCCTCCACGCCAGCAGTAAAGCCGAAGCGGCTGGTCGGGGCCCCCAGCCGCCTTTGTAAGCGCTTTGGAAAGATCGACAAGGGCTGGACCGCTGAAGCTCAGGCCCAGCTCGATGGCTTGTTTCCGGCCCTTTTGCTTGTAGGTGCGACCCACGATGGCTCTTTGTTCATCATCAAACAGCGGGATGTTGATTGCGCCTGGCCAATGGCCCTGTTCAAACTCTGATGGAGTGCGCACATCAACCAGCGTTCCGCTCGCTGCCCGAAACTGATCGATACCGCTCACGTTTGTGGATCCCATCCCTGACATAGTGGAACAACGCCGAGCCAGTTAGAGCCGGTAGTTCGTCATGCTTACTGGTCTTTCTTCCTCATCCGATCTCAGCGTCGACCAGCTCCTAGAGAAATTCTCCAGTGGCTCATCACGACAAAAACGCTCCTTGATCCCAGCAGTCGAGAAAGCGGCTGATCAGCTGGCTGCCATGGGTGCCGCTGCTCTGGAGTCCTTTGACCGTGAAGGAGACGACTGGGCTGCGGGTTGGATTTTGCAGATTCTGCACCGTCATCAACCGTCGGCCCTGAGTTCTCTTCTCGATGCTTCAGGTGGATGGTTTGCTACCAGCTCGGAATCTGATCTGGACTACTCCCCCCTTCAGCAGACACTTCTCGAAGAACGGTTTGAAGAGGCTGATCGGCTTACGAGTGCCTTCCTTCGCAAGCTGGCCGGTGAGCAAGCTGAACGGCGCGGGTACGTTTACTTCAGCGAAGTCTTGTCCATGAGTGGGCTGGATCTCGTCACGATGGATCGTCTCTGGATCGCTTATTCCCAAGGCCGATTTGGGTTCTCAGTGCAGGCCCGTTTGCTGGCCACTCTTAATGGTCGTTACGACAAACTTTGGCCTCGGATTGGTTGGAAAAAGGAAGGAGTCTGGACGCGTTATCCGAAGGCTTTCGATTGGTCCTTGAAGGCTCCAGAGGGCCATATGCCGCTGGTCAACCAGCTTCGAGGCATTCGACTGATCGATGCATTGCTCAATCATCCGTCCCTGGTTGCTCGTCAATGAGTTGCTGCCCTATGGCGTGGATTCGTTAGAGGGGTATGGTCAAAACAGAATGCTTCGGTCCTGATGTCATCGCGGCTTGGATCGACTTCAGGGTCGTTCAGTTTCAATTTCACCCCATCCTTCCAACGAACGCGTTGGGCTGACTTCATTCTTCCTTCAACGCTCCAACTCTCTCCGTTGTTGGAGTTACTGCTTGATCCCGTGGACTGTGTTGAGACAACCGGTCGGCTTCAGCTCGGTCTTCAGGAAGCGCTTGTTAATGCTGTCCGTCATGGGAACTCTGGCGATCCCAACAAGTGCTTGCGTGTGCGCCGCATTCTCACCCCTCAATGGATGATTTGGCAGATCCAGGACGAGGGTGAAGGAGTCCCCACCCATGCACGTCTCGGGGAACTTCCTGAGTGCATCGAAGCGAATCAAGGCCGTGGATTGTTTTTGATCTATCAGTGTTTTGACGATGTGCGTTGGAGTCGCCGCGGCAATCGTGTCCAGCTGGCATGTCGCAGGCCCGACTCTCGAGTGGCGTCTCTCAACGGTGCGGACAGCCAGGGTCTTTCAGTTCCCGCCTGATCCAGCGGAGTGCTTGCTCTGTGAGCTCCTCAACATCGTGACGCTCTCCTCCCTGGATGAGTTGCGACAGAGCAGCAGCCATCAATTCAGCGCTACGACGGTCGGCATCGGTCTTTAAACGATGCCAGTCACGGTCACCAAGACTCAAGCATTGATGAAGGTCCTTGGCGAGTTCAGGGGCAGCTTCTGGCCAGCGAGATTCTGCCGTTGACATTGTCTTTTAACGATCTGGTGCCTTTATCCTGATGCTTCACGTCTGACGTTGTGACGTGCATCGCGAAGGCTTTCATGGCATCAGGCTTCCGTCACAAACAATTGCGTCCATTGCATGCTTTGGGCACCTTGATTCACTTTCAGCCAAGGCGTTGGGAAGGAAACGATGTCCGCTCGAGGCGTCGATTGCAACGTCGAGGCCTTGTTCAACAACTTGTTGAAGGCCAAAATGAATTTGAATGGATTTTTAAACCGAAATCAGCACCTATTTTTTGGCGTTCACTTCGATGGGGCGGTCCCGGAGTTTTTATTGGATTTATGTTGGCGAAACTATCAACGTGAAGCCACAACAAATGCCTTAATTCAACATACGAGAGACTTTTGATGCACAATCACAAGAGATTCAGGCACGGTATTTAACCCTTCAGTTGAATCAGGCAGTTCATTGGAATGAGCTGGAACGGCTTGACCTTTCAACCAAGATTGATGCAGTGCATGGCGCCGCGTATCTTCCTGAAGAACAAGTCGATCGGCAGCATGTTGAGGTGTTTCACCATGCAAAAGGGCTGTACGGGTACAGATTCCAAAACCATGAGCCTCCACCTGCACTTTTCCTTCCATTAGAACCAACTGGAATGTCCAGCCTTGAAGCCAGCGGACATGAAAAGGGTTGATCATCAAAGCCCTCGGCAAGGGTTCCTGCACCTTATGGGGCGCTGGTCGACATCAATGCAGGTATGTCAGGGAATCACTTCAAGGCTTGTTGGCCGTCCAAACCCTCACCATGAAATGGGATTCAGCTGAAATCCCTGTGAAGCCAGCATGACTGAGGCGTGATTCGATGTCATCTGAAATGAAATCTCTGTAGAAAGGCTCATGAAAGATCCGCCGGAAGTTATCCATTGCCACGCTGTACTGCGGTGAATCTTTGAGTTGAATCGAGTCGGCAAGAACAAGAACTCCACCGGGCTCTAGCAATCGGTAAGCATCATTAAGAACAGCCTGGCGTGCATCAGCAGGAAGTTCATGCATGAGGAAAACGCAGGTCACAGCCTGCATGCTTTCGTCACCAAAGGGCATGGATTCGCCATTGCCTTGCAGCAGCTGCACAAGACTGTCTCTTCCCTTGTTCAGCCAACGATTGGCCTGCCGCAAATAGGATTCAGAAAGATCTAATCCATACAGTGAGGCTTTAGGCAGAGCAGCTCTGATCTGGTGGAGCGTCCGACCGGTTCCCGTCGCGACGTCAAGGATGCGAAGACTGGCTTCTGGGCGATCACTAAACCGATTTAAGCCCCGTTTCAAGGGAGCGATCAGTCTCCGGCGCATGGAATCTGCGGCACCGTTGAACAGGATGTCGACTTGTAAGTCATAAAGCTCAGCAGAGTGATCGCTGAGATAACCATCGGTTTGATGATGGAAATTTTGTAGGTAGTAATCCGGATACAGCTCTTTGTCGTGTGTATCAGGGATGTCTTGGACGTTTCGAGACCTCCGCCTGGCCCAATTCGAGGGAAGGTCAAGCCAAACGCGTGGGTAGCGTTCGGCCCACTCCAACCATGGAATATCAAACAGCAGAGATTTGGGATAAAGCCCCTGCTCCGACTCCTGCCAGTCGATGTCCTGAAGAGCGCTTAATGAGCGCCTTAATTCGTTCATTAACGCATCAGGGACAGGCTCTGTGCTGGGCACGACATCGGGTGCCAACAGCTCCATGGCTTTGGTGCTCAGCTCCTTATGGACGAGTCCTGCCAGGCCCCTGCCCTGCTGGATGGTGCGGTAAGCAATTTCAGTCAGGCTCGACGCCATTGGGCTGTAGTCCTATCAATACGCCTATTCCAATGGATGAGCCCATGGAACGGGGGATGCAAAACAAGTCATTCGGGCAAGAAATATGAAGTTGATGCAAATTCCGTATCAATCGATACAGAATATTTGCATCGAAACGAGGCCTTGCGCCATGAAAGCCGTTCTTCGTTCTCTTCAGGTTGGCTACAGCGGCAATGTGCTGGAGCGTCGCCAGAAGTCTGCTGCTGAGTTTCTTGCCTGGGCCGATCATCACGCCCATGAGCAAAGGCTGAGCCAATCCAGTCATGCCCAGCTAGAAGAGCATCCAGATCTTCTTGATTCCAGGAGCGCACTTGCTCAACAGCGTGTTTGGGCGAATCGCCATGCCCATGAAAGGCACCTCCGTGACAGCGCAATGGTTCATTTGCGGCATGGCTGATTGCAGGCAATTAACAGCAGGCAGCATGGATCCCTTTTGAACATCGATCACGATGCTCAAAAGGGGTTGAGGAAATGGCTAAACATCTCTATGATGAATGTTGATATGAGTCAATATTCCCCAAAATCAGACGATTCAGAACTTTGGTCATAGGCATCCAAGAGATGCAAATTGTCTGAGCAAGGGACGAGTTACTCTGAATAAATTCGAGACTGATTGCGTCCTAGATGTTTAGCAATAAATCCCTTCCGAATTCCGTTAAGGTTTTTTATTGGGTCTGGGCATTCTCTTTTCCCTATGATTATCAATTTTTGCCATTGCCCGAACAACCAACGGGTATCACATTTATTTCTATTTGGATTGTATGGTTAGGGATTGGTGGTTTAGTGGTAATACCGCTTGGAGAATGGATAACGAAAAGAAGGAAAGAATAGAATTATTTTTCTAAACATTTATCTAAGTGTTTAGAACCTTTGATTGGTTGACATCGGATGTGGTGTTGATGCTTTCTCTCTTTAAACCTGTTGAATAGGGGGATAGGGCATCAGCGTGTGGACAGCTCTTCGATCGAAAACTCACCACGCAAGGCCCTCGCATCTTGAATTCTCTGTTGGCTTGCAAGGTGTCTTAAGCGCTCGTCAAGCCATAGGCGTAAGCGAGGGGTGAACAGCTGAGACGATGGTTCATCTGATGGTTGGTATTCGCCAAATGGAATCGTCATCAGAGCCAATGAGGTAATTCACGGTAACGAGATAGGAGCAAGAAGTGGGTTTTCCTGCTGCAAATAATGACCTGTTTAGATCGGGCTTTTAGATTATTTTTATCATCGACAATGCATTCCTCTTGAAATTTAAGGCAATTTTCGATAAATGACTATTTAAGAGCTCAATTGAATGATGACCAATATCCCTTGTCAGATTTATGAACCTTCACCCCAATTCTGATTTTGTAGATGTCGGAACTGTTGAGAGGGAATTACTTTTTATTATTGGCGATTTGAGCAGGTGTGGCTGCATTCACAACGCCCTTACTGCAATACTTTTGAGCTATTGAATTAGCCCAATTTTTTAAGAATGCTTCTGTCGGTGTTCTCGCAAAATTAGCGGATTTAGCGCAAATTCTCTCTGCTCAAGTTCGATTTCTGATATCGGATTGGATCAATCTGCCCACTTCTTTTCATTAATGCCTCGCCACTACGCTTCTGCCGCTGGAGGAGTCAGATAGGTTGCTGCGACCATCACAACTAAAGCAATGGAGATTGAGGCCAGGTATTTCATTGGCTGGTGGTTTGGGAGGGGGAATCTTTCGGGGTAGTTTTGTGCCTAGTCCTGGTCTTCAGTGATGACATATTGGATTCCTGAAACCACACTGTCGTTTTGCATAAAAAATTCCATCAAGCTTGGGTCGACAATTTCAATTTTGGTAAAGCTGCCATCAGCGTCTAGTTCAACCCATAACAACCAGCTGTGTGGCCCGTGACCTGTTGGTTCCAGGCCAACGTCTGAGTACAACTCCCCTGTCACGACACGTAGATAGCGTTTTCATCCAGGCAGGCGCTGCTTCGAGTGCAGCAGGGGCACGCTCATGGCAGCGTCCAAGCCCAAATTCTTGGGTCAGGTCAGCAAGTTTCTGTGACAATACAGGGTTAAAAACGTCCATTTCGTATGTGACTGTTTTTTTGTCGTCTGTCATCGGCTCTTAAAAAAGTTACGCACCTTGTTGGATATGTGAGAGGAATGATGGTGCCTATTCGTCGAAGTGAGGAGGAGTCATTAAATGCCTGCGACAGGGTTCAAGATTTGTTGTCTCAACCGCTTAAGCGGTAGCCCTATTGCTGGCTTGCCATTGAAGATTCTGAATACGATGCTATCAATACGCTTTGATCTAGATCTGGCTGTTCGACATCAAAGACATGGATGAATCAAGAAGAGGTTTATTCCAATGATGGCAAAACCTCTCATTGATCAAAAAATGCTCAAAGAGCATCCGAGCTGAGCAAGATATGGGACTTACAGTCAGTGTTATCGGAACATATCCTCTGTTGCCCTCAAGTAGACGAAGAATCTTTGTTGATCATATCCAAAAGGTATGGAGCGATGAAACCTTCATACTCAAGTCTTTTATTAATCGATAATCCCTTCCAGCCATCGACATGAACTCTGCAAGTTACTTCTCCACATAAGCAGGGGTCGGGAAAATAATCAATGGAATAATTCCTCATTGCATAGTCAAAAGTAATTTCTTCACCCTGCTCAATATCCCTAAATGCAATAAAATCATGGGCGCCAGTTGCATTTACTGAAATGCCACATGATGGATTGCATGAGTGATTGACCTTGCTGATTAGTCCTGCATGCTGAACATGCAATGTGGCTGATACTTGTGAAGCATGAGAGTGGTTAGCTGTAAGATTTTTTTCAATAACTACCAACCATGACTATCTCTCCAACGGAGAAGGACTTCGTAGAAAAGATACCTTCTCCTCTGCCTGGAGTTACCTTCAGCTCATATCCTACTGACAAAACTTGATTTAGCAAAATTTGGTTTCTATGGTCACTTTTAGTCTTGTCAATTTCTGCTATTTAGCAATGGGTATTGTCGCTCATCATTGGAATGCTTTTTTTAAAATAATCCTTTATCCTAGCATTGATTTTCTGATTGTTGATGAAAATAACTCTTGCTCACAACACAAGCTAAGCAATGTTTTTTCTTTGTTCTGATTCCAACGTATATTGCAAACTAAACTACCCATGCCAGATTTTAGTTTAGATTAGATCTAGTTATTTTATGTCTAGGCGTATAAGAGGACCGCTCTTTGACTGGTTGTCGGCATCAAACTTTTCTTGATGCTTTACAGTGAAACTTGATTTTTTGGGATTATTCACATCCGAGCTGATCAGTCCTTTCTTTTCCTGATCTGATTATCTAAGGCTTCTATTTTAACTCTTTTTGCCATGGGTATTGTTGAAATTTTTAATTTTTATGTAATCACGTCTGAAAGCTGATTGATGCCACTTCTTTGATAGCCTTGGTAATATGAGTCGCGTTTAAATGCATGAGCATTGGACAGAACTGTTTCAGCGCATCAACTGACGCATCCAGAGCATTTGATACTTGCTGTTCATCATTCAGGTGGCTGGACTGAATCGGCGCATTCAATTTATTTCGAACTTCGTTTCAATCTACTGGAGGCGAGCTGATGACAATCGAAACAGTCGACTACGTGCTTCAGGCACTGATGTCTGCCGGTGGCGAAAAGATCGATTGGATAGAGGGTGAATCGCGCTCTTGCCCTAATGGTAGTTGGAGCATTTCCGAGAGCACTGACTGCAGTCATTTCGTTCATCTGCCTGAAACGATTACCAGTCGTCTATCACGCCTGGACATCACGGTTAATCAGGAGATCAACCTGCAGGTGATTTTTGATCCTAAGAGTCGTCGCAATGAAGCCCTCGAGATTTACGAATCAACCACTGCTCGGTCTTTGCTGATACTTATGTTTTGGCCAGGTTTGGAGTCTGCAAAAACGCTGGCGATTGCAGCCGTCGGTCAATGGCAGAGAGCCATTGAAGACGGCTGGTACGAGAATGATTCAGTTACGCCTAGCTGATCTTCAGGGCAAAGACAGGTGGCATTTATGTAAGACCAAATCACTGCCGATTCCAGCCCCTAAGGCGAGATAGAGATGGGATTTGATAAAGCTCCGTGTTGTTTCGATTGTCTCGTGAATGGCAATGAGCGAGCAGAATTCACTGAAACGCCTCGATATCCCGTCGAATACTGTTCTTTTGCACCAACTACTCAGATTGAATCCAAGCGGTGCAACGCGTCTTAGGTGAATTATTGCCGACCCTACTCATAAAAAATGATCCCCATTTTGAGGATCATTAAGTAGATATCTTTTGGCGCTGGTCCTAGAACCCGAGCTCTTCTAAGCCTTGTTGATCAGGCGTCGTAGTACATGGTGAACTCGTGGGGATGGGGCCGCTGACGCAACTGCTGAACC
>CASICK010000011.1 GCA_949373155.1 uncultured Synechococcus sp.
GCTTATTGTCTTGTTAGTTTGGTTTTAATTGGTGCAAGCACCTGCGATGGATATTCATAAACCGCTCAGAAGGTTGGTTCGTAGCCTTTGGTGCGCCTGCTTACGTTGGGCGAAGTGCGATTGCGTCGATCTGAGTGCTGCATTTGCGTATTACACGCTGCAGTCGATCTTTCCCATTTTGCTGATTTCATTGTCAATTGCTTCGTGGTTTCTTGGCCGGCAAGATGCCTTAGAGAGCAAGATTATTGCTTATGCAAGTGGTGTCTTGCCACCATCAGCGGTTGTCATTGTGCAGAACACGCTGATGAAGTTAGTACGTCAGGGGTTTGGTGCTGGTTTGTTAGGTGCGGGTGTGTTGTTACTTACTGCGGGCAATGTATACCTGACATTGCAACGTGGATCGGAAAGACTTTGGAATGGTGTGATTGTGCCACAACAACGAAACTTGCCATTTAAGCTCCAAGCCGTTCAGTTTATTCGGATTAGGCTTGAAGCCTTTTTTGTTGTCATCTTGATAGGACTTTTGGTTGTTCTTGATCAGCTCAGTGCCAATGTTCGCATGATTCCTACGGCTGCTTTAGTTGAGTTGTCGTTAACGATCCCTTGGCTGGGTAGCCTTCTTTCTCATATACCTGTCTTGCAGTTTGGTCGGCTGATGGTTCCATTTCTCGGATTTTCAGTTTCAGCACTATCTCTTCAGTTTTTGCTCCCAAGTCGCCGAGTGCCGTTTAAGCCTCTAATACCTGGTTCGTTATTAATTGGCTTTGCTCTCACTGTTCTTAATCTTGCGGTTAGTCGTAGCATCTTATCTTTAGGTTCTCGATTTCAGGCCTATGGAGTGATTGGCAGTGTTCTTGTTCTCACCCTGTGGGTTTGGATGGTGGGTGTTGTGATTTACTTTGGCCAATGTTGGAGTGTTGAACTAGCGAAGGCCTCCACCAGGCATGGCAGGGAACCGAACAAATCAAGCCATGCCTAAACGCAAAAAAACAGCGATTATGAGAGCATCGTTCGTATGGAGTGTGGATTGATGGGACGTTTCCCTCCACTCCTTTGGTTGCTTCTGTTAGCGCTGTTGCTGCTGCCTACGGCAGCAGGCCGGATTCTGCTTGATTTAGCTGGAGGCCTTCTATTCACACTTCTGGCCTTACCGATTGTTCTCGGTGGCTTGGGGTGGATTGGCTGGAAGGTGTTACAGAGCCGGGTCAGAACGTGTGAGGCTTGTGGTTTGAGCACAATGACAACAGACGCTCAATGTCCTGCTTGCGGATCTCCTCTTCCTGCAAAACAATCTGGTGGTTCAACAGCGAAAGCTCTTGATGACTCTCTGCCAGCGAGTGACGTCACAATCGATATCAAGGCCGAGGACGTAGATCCCTAGTCACTCAATTAGATTCTTGTTCTGTATTAAGCGCAAGTAGTTTTCGTTCTCGTAAATAGAGGAAGAGTGGTCCACCGCAAGCGAAGGAAATGCTGAAGCTCACGATTAAGGCGATCCACCAACCCTTGACCTGCAGCTTTCTTCCTTCGGTAACGATCCAAATGCTGAAGGCTGATGCAGCAATTAAAAGATCCCTATTCAAAGAGCGAGAGGCTGCATTGATATTGGCATCTTGGATGAAGGTTTGAAGATCAAATCCACCTCCAGGATTCATTTGCATGAATTCGAGATTGGCTTGCCAAGGGAGAATGGCTCCAAGGATGGCAAGTAAGAGGTAAATCCATGGGAGAGATTTATTCATTTTTGCTTGTGTCGAGAGTTCGTTCTTCCATGGTATTCGGATTAAGCTGCCGTACTGATTGCTCCACCTGGTTGAGCAGCAAGTCACAGCGATCGAGGTAGATCGACGCATGAGCATGATTTCTCTGTAGATCCGCTAGGGGAACGGAATCGTCTTGCAATTGGCCTAACAGCACATCGAGAGCCTGTAACGCCTCTTCATAGCTGAGCTTGGAAGCATCTTCTTTCCAGGTGTCCTGTTCAGATGTCTTTGATGGTTCGGGCTTTTTGCGTGGCATGTCAGTTAGAGAGATGCTTGTGAGTTGGATGTTTTATTCGCCTGAATTGTTTTGGTAACGGCCTGAATCACACCATCCTTAAGACGAATTTGTACCTGTTCATTGAGGCTGACGTCATGAATGCTTTGAAGGGGTTGTCCGCTTGTTGTTTGGAGCATCGCAAAGCCCCGATGGAGCCATCGTTGGGGTGAAAGAGCACGCAACAATTGTTGTCGCTGTTGCCACTGATCTCGGCGACGTTGTAAGGCAATAGCAGGCTGAAGTGCACGGAGGAGCAGATGTCGGTCTTTCAGCTGTGAGCTGGCTTTCTCTAGTCGCCAGCGTTTGTATTCGCTAAGGCGTGTGCGCCTTTGAATGATTGTTTGTTGTGCTGATTCCTTGCTCGGCATCAGTGTGACCATCGCTGCTGTAGGAGTTGCCGCGCGATGGTCCGCCACAAGATCAGCAACGGTGAGATCATCTTCATGTCCTAGTCCAGTCACGACTGGAAGTGGGAAGCTGGCCAACATTCGGCAAACGTCCACATCATCAAAGACCATCAAATCTTCTCGGCTCCCTCCCCCTCGGGCGATCACGATCGCGTCTAATCCGAGCTGATCATGCTGTTCCGCAAGGCGACTAAGAACTCCGCAAATGATCGTGGCAACCTCTCCTTGAACAGGGATCGGAACCACAAGAAGCTCGCTTAATGGCCAACGCTCTTGTGCTGTACGCAGCATGTCTGCGAGTGCTGAGCTTGGAACGCTTGTTAGGACGGCAATCCTTTTGGGGTAGGGCGGCAACTTTCGTTTCCGGCTTGGGTCAATGACGCCCTCCTCGAGCAATTGTGCCTTGACCGTTTCAAACCGTCTCAACACGGTGGTAAGGCTCGGCCTGATATCGAGTACCTGTACGGCAAGGCTCGCCCGCGCTGACCAGAAATTGAGCTTGCCAATCACGGTGACTCCGTCACCGTCAGCAGGGACAAAGTCCAATTGTTTTAATTTTGAGGCCCAGGCAACAGCCGTGATGCTCGCCTCTCCATCGCTCAAGGTGAGCCAGAGATGGCCCTTCTTGACTTGAGGCCTAGAAGCTGTTGCTTGGATCACAAACCGAGGTGCAAACCCCCGTTCCAGCAAGACCCCAATCGCGTTGTTGAGTTCGCGGACTGAGTATGTGGGTAGTGATTCAGCGCTCAAGACGTTGGTATGCCAATCCCCAATAAATGCACACGATCCCAGAGACGATGCTCAGGATGATTCCCCACGTCTGGTGAACCTGTGTCAATCCGATGGCGAGAAGCACCAACATGAAGCTCAGCAGCCTGGCTCCCTCACGGCGGCTGCTAGCAAAGAAGGGAAGCATTGCTAACGACGCGAATCTGTCCAGTTTGACCTAGCGGGCGGTTCCCATAAAAAAGTCCCACCATTTTTATGGTGGGACTCAAGGCTGGGACTCAGCACAGCCCTAGAACGAATCAACCAAGGCCAACTTGAGTAAGGATGCCTTGTCCAGTGAGAAGCTCGGTGCCCAGGCCGATGACGAAACCAAGCATGGCGAGACGGCCATTCCAGGTTTCAGCAAAATTAACGAATCCAAAGCGGGCTGCGTTGTCAGACATGTGAAACTCCGATACCCCCAGATCGTAACAAACCGTAGCGATCTCTTGACTGTTCCTTTGGATACATTTATAGCGATCGCAGAAGCCCTTTAAGGGTGAGCCTTCCTTTTCGCTGTGGGTTCGGCCTTGGCTGGATCCTCTGGCCATGGGTGCTTTGGGTAGCGACCACGCATCTCCTTTCGTACCTGCTGGTAGCTGCCCTGCCAAAACCCAGCGAGGTCACGGGTTCGTTGCAGTGGACGTCCTGCAGGTGATAACAATTCAACGGTCACGGGGAGTTGGCCGTTTAAAACAGCAGGACCATTGATGCTGCCAAACATTTCTTGCAATTTGACCGACAGCACAATGTCGTCATTTTGATAATCCAGTGCTGCATTGCGCCCTGATGGGATTTTGATCTGCGTTGGTAAGAGTTGATCCAGTTGCTGCCGGTTCGGCCAGGTGAGATCACCCCAAAGAGCTTCCATCAGTTGCTCTTCCTTGACGTCGTCCCAGCCTCTACAGCCCATCAAAGTGTCTCCAATCCAGGTGTTGGGATGCTTTTCCAGATGCTGGAGAGTGCGTAGCGGCCACGGGTCTCCCAACTGTTGGTGGGCTAGATCGAGACGACTGCGAAGCTGCTTCGTGCGCTGGCTCCATGGAAGTGCCGATAGACCGTCCTTGCTGAGTTGTTTGACCAAGACGTCCCGGCTTTGTTCGCAAGACGCTTGTTGTTGTGGCTGTCGTTCGAGTTCCAGAGCACCAAGCTGCAAGACCCGTTCCGCTCTGACCCGCTTGGCTTGCTCGTCCCAAAGCACACGCTCTTGCCAGTGACCGTTCTGCTCTGCAAGGTCCCGAACCCATAGGTGTGTCAGGGGTAGCGCAAGTCGGATCTTGGCTCTCGTGTCACCGAGGTCAAGCTGTGCAATCGCAAGTGCCTCAGCTCCATCGAGTGGATCGCTGACCTGCAGAGCCGCACCCCGGCCCTGGCGCAGTAGAAATTGTCCGCGTTGTCCTGGACGGGCCATTGCAATCCATTCTGGAAAAGCTGTTGCAATCAGCTGCGCTGCGAGTTGCTCGTCTGTGGCCTCAATGCCTTGGGGCTCTCGCTCCTGTTCAAATTGACCTAGTTGTTGGAGCCATCGACGGCTCTGATCGAGGACTGTTCTGAGGCGATCGGCTGCCGCCCGATCTCCTGGAATTCGCGCTGAGCTCCGGTGGTCGCGGAGCAAGAGCATGCGAGCCCAAAGGTCGCTTCCGTGGTTGTTATGGCTTAGAAGGTCGCGCTCATTGAGGATGGAGGCGAGATCAGCTCCTACTTGGGGCCGCCCCAAGGCATGAGCTTGAAGAAGGAGCAAACCCAGGCGCGGATGGGCACCAAATCGAGCCAATCTCTGCCCGGTGTCCGTGGGATGTCCTTCCGAAGTAAGTGCTCCAAGCTCAAGCAATTGCCGCCGGCCTTCCTGAAGTGCGGCCCTGGGGGGGGGCTCGAGCCAAGGCAAGGATTCGCCTAAACCAGCACCCCAGAGTGCGAGATCAAGAACGGTGGGTTGAGGGTCCGCTCGCTGCAACTCAGGAATGTCGTGGGCTGGCCTTCGTTGCTGTTCGGCAGGAGACCAAAGCCTGATGCAACGACCAGGGTTTTGGCGTCCAGCACGGCCTCTACGCTGATCAGCACTGGCTTGACTTGCCGGCACGGTGATCAGTCCCTCCATGCCGGTTCCAGGATCAAATTGGGTGTGCCGAGTGAGTCCGCAATCGATTACAAGGCGAACACCATCCAAGGTGAGGGAACTTTCGGCGATGGACGTTGCCAAAATCACGCGGCCGTCCTGCTCGTGGTTGCAAGGCTTCAGGGCTCGCCCCTGCTCAGCGAGGGATTGCCTTCCATGCAGAGCGATGACCTCCCATTGGCTCAGCAGGCCTGACTTGAGTAAACGTTGCCGGCAACGTTCGATCTCCCGTAATCCAGGCAAAAAAACCAGGATGGTGGGCGGATGACCGCAACTTTCTTCTGTGCACAGCAGGTGGGCCATCTCCTGCTCAATCGCTCGTAAAACGCGTCCCTCGAGAGGTTCATTCGGCCGGGGCGAAAGGTGTTGCGTCTCTACAGGGAAGGCCTTCCCTTCGCTCGTGAGGACCTGCGCATGAGGTAATTGGGCGCGCAGGTTGGTGAGGTTCAGAGTGGCCGACATCAGCAGCAGGCAAAGATCCGGCCTGAGTAGTTCCTGGGCTTCTCGAACCAACGCAAGTGCTAGTTCACTATTTCGACTGCGCTCATGGAATTCATCAAAGATCACGCAGTTAACCCCTGTGAGCTCGGGATCGTTTTGGAGTCGACGGAGGAAGAGCCCATCCGTCATCGCTTCGATTCGCGTGCGAGAGGAGCGCTTTTGCTCGTGCCGCACGGAGTAGCCCACGCGCTCCCCAAGGGGTTCGTTGAGGCTGACCGCAAGCCTGGTTGCGGCCGCCCTTGCCGCAAGTCGCCTGGGTTCAAGCATCAGGGTGCGACCAGGAAGAGGCTCCGTCCCTGCAATTTCTCCAAGAAGTGCCAAGGGCACCCGAGTTGTTTTGCCTGCACCCGGCGGTGACTGCAGTAAGACCGTGGCACCTGGAACAAGACTGGCTCGCAGCCGTGGCAGTAAGGGGTCAATCGGGTACTCGCCCAATGCCTCTAGCCCTTAACTGAAAAGATTGATCATCCCAACGAGCAAAATGCTGCTGAGGGCTCCGAAGGCTGCCAAGAGGCGAACCAGTGGACCAACGCGAACAGGGATGGAGGCCATGAAGAAATCCTTAAGGCCGGATTGGATTCATATTTAGCTGAGCTCAGGGAGGATTCTCACTCCCTGGTTGTAGGGCTTCACAACTTCTCCAAATCAGGAGTCAGCGAATGTGCCGTGCGCCGTCAACCGGGTGGTATTCCTCCCCCGTGAGCTCCTCGTAAACGATGGCGGGGAGCCCTGTTTCGAACATTGTTTGCAGCGCTTCCTTGAGATAGGGATTCCAGCCACCGGTGCTGACATCGCCATGACGCACGGTCCAGTCCCAGGTGCCTTGTAGGTCTCGTGGAATGCGGCCTTCGCGATCTCGGCGTGCCACTAAATCCAACGATTCCACCAGTCCTACCTGAATCGGATCTTTCCCGTAGGCAGGAGTCAGGCTGAGCTCAAGCCGAACAGGATCTTCTTTCAACAGCCTTAAGCGGAAGCGGGGCGGCAGTTTCACGGATTTGATTACCGCCGCCACAATCCGTGTTCTTTGGTCCACCTAGGAGTCCCCTCTACGAGTCAATCGGGCAACTCAAGCAGTTGCCATTAACCCAACCTATTCACCGGGGTTCGAAGTTGGTTTTGGCGGCTCACTATCGCCGCCAAAACGCACAGTCAAAAGATCCTCTTCGGTGAGGCGTCCTTCTCCATCGAGGAGCTCTGGATGAATCGTCAGGCGACCTGTCCGGTCGACTTTTTCCGCGACGAGCGGTTTGCTGGCAGCGTTGAACCCGCGTCCCATCACGCGAAAGGCTTGCCACAAAAGGACGATGAAGATCAGTCCATAAAAGAGAGGAAACAGGCTGCTGAGCATGGCAATCACCGCTGAACTCGGAGATGGGCCGAACCATCCCGCCCATCATCGCTCTTTTTGACACAGGGACGCTGATTTTGTGGACCCTGGTCGCATCCAGTCATGAAATCACAGGAAATGGGTCTGTTCTTGTAGAGATTCACTGCCTACGGTCACATTGACTCAGATCATTGATGAAATCGCGGCCATGGCGGTGTTTAATCCTTTGCTCCCATTCGTCTGCGCTGGTGCGTTGACGTTTCCAGGGATGCTGATGCAACCGCCGCGAGCCTTCGCATCGGCTGCCCCACAGGTTGTCGCTCCAACATCGTTCGTTGCGCAAGCCGTTGCACGCAGTGGACCGGCTGTTGTCACGCTTGAAACACAGCGAACGGTCCGGACGGCTGGAGGAAATGGGCTTCCTCGGAGCTTGATGGCGGATCCATTCCTGCGCCGTTTTTTTGGGATGCAAGCTCAAACGGCCCCGCGTTCACGGGTAGAGCGCGGGCAGGGTAGCGGCGTGATTTTTGATGAACAAGGGTTGGTTCTGACCAACGCTCATGTTGTGGAGAATGCGGAACGCGTGATGGTGGGACTACCTGATGGCAGACGCGTTGCTGGTCGGGTGATTGGACAAGACTCGCTGACCGACCTGGCAGTGGTGCAGTTGGAAACCAGAGGGCCATGGCCTACGGCTCCCTTGGGCAACTCAGATCGTCTTCAGGTGGGGGATTGGGCTATCGCTGTAGGAAATCCGTATGGCCTTGAAAACACAGTAACGATGGGGATTGTCAGCAACCTCAATCGCAACATGTCCCAACTGGGCATTTCAGGAAAGCGTCTGGATCTTATCCAGACAGACGCTGCGATTAATCCTGGTAATTCGGGTGGCCCGTTGTTGAACGCCCGTGGTGATGTCATTGGAATCAATACCCTCGTGCGCTCAGGGCCAGGGGCTGGCCTCGGTTTCGCAATCCCCATCAACAGGGCACGGTCGATCGCCAGTCAGCTCGTGAAGCAGGGAAGGGCGAGTCATCCCATGGTGGGTGTAGGCCTTTCAACGGTTCCTGCTCTCACGCCAAGATCGAGTGCTCCTCCTGGCGCTGTGATTCGATCAGTCGTGCCGGGTGGCCCTGCAGATCGCGGAAACTTGCGAGTCAACGATGTGATCGTTTCGATCGATGGAAAAGCCATTGGCAATCCCGCTGAAGTTGTTTCAGCGATTGATCGACATGGAGTGGATCGCCCCTTAAATCTTGATGTGATGCGATCTGGTCAACGTATTACTCTCTCAATTACGCCCGTTGAGATGACATCTTTCCGTCGATAGTCATCTCATATTTATTATTTAGCTATCTGTGTCTTTGAGTTGCTCTACGCACTGTGTGATGCATTCCCCATCATCGAGGGAGCATGTAGTGATGCACTCGAAGTAGGTCTCAACCGCGTCCCAGGTCTGTGCATGCTCAGCGCTTTCAGTCATGGAAGCGGGGGTTCCCGCGGGAGTGACATGACGTGATTGCGTTTTGTTCATGGCCGACTGGGGATCATTGATGTCAGCCTATCCACACCGTCTGAACTGGTAAAGGGAAATGAGTCTTCCTGCCTAACCAAGTGTGAAGTTTCGTCTTGCGATCGCTGAGATGCTTTGCTACGCAGCGTTCTTTTTGCGAGAGGCTCGCTGTTTTTGCTTTGCGTTGTTCGCTTTGCGTTTGACTTCTTTATCCGCAATCAGCCGGTTTGTCTCTGCTTCGGCCTTTTCTTCGACTTTCTTTTCTTGGTAGTAAGCGTAATTTCCGCGGTAGATCACGAGTTCGCCATCGCGAATTTCCACGATCCGGTTCGCTACTCGTGAGATGAAATAACGGTCATGCGAGACCAATAAAGCTGCTCCCTCGTAGGCGCATAGCGCATCTTCAAGCATCTGTTTGGCAGGGATGTCGAGATGGTTTGTAGGTTCATCGAGAACCAGCAAATTGCAGGGACTGAGCAACATCAGAGCAAGAGCAAGGCGTGCTTTCTCTCCGCCACTAAGTTTGCCGACGTCTTTGAAGACACTGTCGTTACT
Organism: uncultured Synechococcus sp.; assembly: GCA_949373155.1. The sequence continues at coordinate 9,231 of CASICK010000011.1, forward strand.
TAAGCAGAAACTCCCCAGCAATGAGCGCACTTGAGTTTGCGTCCAATCAGGAACGGCTTCGAACATGGTTTCGATCACCGTCTTGTTGAGATCGAGGGCTTCGGCCTGGTTTTGTTCGAAATAACTAGCAATAACGTTGTGTTCCCCGAGCCTTGCTGAACCTTCCTCGGGAGTTTCGACCCCCATGATCAATCGGAGCAGGGTGGACTTTCCGGCTCCGTTGGGACCGACAAAGGCGATCCGATCACCTCTCTCGATTTCGAGATCAGCCTCCATGAAAAGGATGTTTTCTCCATAGCAATGGGTCATGTTTTCGATCACAGCCACCTGAGCGCCAGATCGTGGTGCCGGGGGGAAGCGGAAACTGGGTCCACCGACAGACTCAACCGGGGCATCAACCCGCTCGACCTTGTCCAGCTGCTTTTCTCGGCTTTTTGCCTGGGTGCTGCGCGTTGCACTGGCACGGAATCGATCGATGTAGGCCTGTTGGGTTGCGATCTCTTTCTGCTGCCGTTCAAAAGCTGCTTGTGAGGCTTGTTTCTCAAGTGCTTTTTGCTCGAGGTGCGAGGTGTAATTGCCCAAGTACGACCTCGAGACGCCTCGCTCCGTGCTCACAATTTGATTGCAGACACGATCCAGAAACGTGCGGTCATGACTGATCACGACCAATGCAGCTTTTTGTTCGATGAGATATCCCTCGAGCCACTGAATCGTTTCGACATCGAGATGGTTGGTTGGCTCGTCTAAGAGAAGAAGATCAGGGTCTTGTAAGAGGATTTTCCCAAGTGCTAGGCGCATTTGCCAGCCACCGGAGTAGTCCGAAACCAGGCGGTCTGCCTCATCGAGTTTGAAGCCGATGGTTGGGAGCAATTTGTCGATGCGTGCATCGAGCTCGTAGCCATGTAGTCCTTCAAATCGGGTCTGAAGTCGCCCTAGTTCGTGAATGAGCTCATCGAGATGATCGGGGTCTGCCGTTGCGCGGTCTGACGCCATCTCCAATTCAACTTTTTTTTGTTTGTCCAGCACAATGGCAGCCTCCCCAAAGGCTTGAAACAGCTCTTCTCGGACCGTGCGGCTGGGGTCGACATCGAATTCCTGCTGCAGGTAAGCGATTCTTGGCTCGCCTTGTTTCACAACTTGACCACTGCTGGCTTCTTCCATGCCAGCAATGAGCCGTAGCTGAGTTGACTTCCCTGCCCCATTCACGCCAACGAGCCCGATCCTGTCTCCGGGTTTGACCTCCCAGGTCACATCCCGCAGAACTTCTCCGGTGGGATAAATCTTGCCGACTCGCTCAAGTCGCAGCACGGAGTGGAGGCAGGGAAAACCCATCATCCCGTGTCGAGGTTTCCAGGCAGACTGCTGGAGCTGGGAGCAGGCTCAATGCGACGACTGGAGCAGGTCATGGCCCTTGTGGTGGCAGCAGGTCTTGCCGTGATTAGTTATTGGTTGTTTTTCAGTTGGGCAGGAGGAGGAGGAGTGCGAGAACGTTCGGCACCCAAGCCAGTCTTAGCGCCCTCTGATCAATCCATCTCTGATCAATCCAGGGAGTCCAAAGACTTTCTTGATGCAGCTGAGATCAAAGCCCTCCCCGCGCCTTGATCAGCCATTGCTTGGTGGTCTCGTCGTCGAGGCTATTGAGGTGATCCTTCACCTCTTGGAGCGTGACAGGCAAGTTGAGTTGATTGCCGATTTCACAGATGGAATCGAGAGCTCCTGAAGGATTTTGAAGTGCCTGCCTGAATAACCCTTTGCTGAGGTCTCGATCATTCTCAATGCGTGCGTACAGAGCAGCTGCGTTGGACATGATCGTGATGCTTCTGACGAAACCTTATTCACGCCATCACGAACTGCCATCCTTTCCCTTATGCAGCTCCTTATGCAGCTTGGTCGAGCTCCGTTGCCTTGAGCCCAGAGGCTGAGGCGTCTTCCATGCTGCGGGCATCCATGCAAAGCACTTTGCGCAGCTGGGCGTAATTCGCTGCTTGTGACCGGCGTCCGTCTTGATCGGCGCCGTATTCAGCGCGTTGGAGCACGTGGTGAAGGTGAGTGAGCAGATAGGTGCTGATGACAGCCGAGACGAGCACCTCGCTGTTTTCAGGGGTGCGGCTCGGACGTCGTGTCTTTCGAGAGTCGTTGCTTTGGCGATTGCTTTTGCGAGCGACCGGCTTGCCGCGGCTTGGTAGCTGGGGGGAGCTGATATCCGGGCTTTTGGAATGGGGCATGGCACTCCTGGGATGGGTCGGCCGAGGGCCTGGCCTGCAGTTGGATCAGAGAGCTGATCAATGACAGCAGCATAGTGCTGGATACTACCCTTGCGCATCTCTGTACACTTTTAAGTAGCTCTGCCTGTTTCTGGGTCGTGGCCACTCGCCAAAACTCATCCAGTGGGAAGCCAAAGTCGCCCCGTATTCAGGTGGTGCTCCCCGAAGATCTTTGCCTCCGCTTGACTGCTTTGGCTGAGGATGAATCGCGCACGGTAAGCAACATGGCCAAAGTGTTGATTCAGCAAGGGGTTCAGCGGTACGAACAGGGAGGCGACAGACAGGCGTCAGCTCCTGTTGTGGACTCACATCAGTCTTCAACGGAACAATTGCGCAACGCCCTGGAGTCGAAGAAAACCGGTCGGCTACGGGGTGCACCGCGTCGGGTCAGGCTTTACCGCCCGAATTAATCCGAGATCAAGCCGGATTGACGCGTACTCCGAGGACTGCCTCATGCTGTGCGCCCGTAATCGCTGGTGCATTTCCTGGATATCCCAAGTGATGCCACCACGCCAAAAGAGCAAACACCATGGCTTCGCGGCTTTGACTGGGAAGTTGCAGCTCGTCGCTACGACGCAGTCTTAGGCCTCGGCAGCGTTTGTTGAGTTCTCGCATCAACGTGAGGTTCTGGCTGCCACCGCCAGCGACCAAGAGCTCGATGGGGAGGGGATGGTTCTGGTTGGAGAGCTGTTGCAGATCCTGCGCTACAACAGCGGCTGAAAAGGCTGTAAGCGTTGCGATTTGATCTGCAATCGCTTGTCCTCGCATCTCCTCAAGGCGTCTTGCTAAGTCGGCTCGCCCGAATAATTCACGACCTGTGGACTTAGGAGGGCTGAACTGGAAGTAAGGCTCAGCGAGCCAGCGGAGAATCAATGCCTCATCGCAGTGACCTGCCGCCGCAAGGCGGCCGCCCTCGTCGCAGCGTTCCTTGCCTTCGCTGAACTGCTCCATTGCCAGATCGATCAAGCTATTTGCAGGCCCGCAATCCCAGCCTCTGACGGGCTTGAGCCGATCAGGACCTACGTCGGGTGGAATGAGGGTGAGATTGGCGATACCTCCCAAATTGAGTAACGCTCTCCAGCCTTTGCTTCGCCCCAAAAGGGCCGCATCAGCTTTGGGGACAAGTGGTGCTCCTTGACCTCCGAGTACTAAATCAGCAGCCCGAAAGTCAAAGATCACAGGGCGTTTCAGCAGTTGTGCCAGCAGGGGTGCTTGCAACATCTGCCAACTTGCTCCGTGCTGAAGTTCGCCAGTTTCGCCGTTTTCGGGTGGGCGATGCCAAAGAGTTTGGCCATGACATCCCACTAGCTGCGCCTGTCCTTCTGGGTCGCACTGACGAGCTGCTGCGGCCTGAATTGTGGTGATTGTCTCGGAAAGATTGAGGAGAGAGGACGCGGTTTTGGCTTCGCCCTGCCCTATGTCCAAGATCAGTTGCCGTGTTGAGGCTGGATAGTCCAGCGATGCTGACCGCATCAGTGTCCAATGGGGCTGTTCGGCGGACCCTGAGAGCTCAACAAGGACAGCATCCACGCCATCTGCGCTTGTGCCGCTCATCAAACCGAGAACGCGCATGGCTCAGGTTTTAGGAAGCTCTTGGAGATCGTCGGTTAAGCCCATCACCACAAGGACGTGGCCGTCTTGCAGAACATGGGACGCCGGTGGGTTGACCATGAGTTCTTTTGCGGGACCTGCCGCAAGAACATTCACTCGGAAATTCTTGCGCAGGTTTAGGTCTCGAAGTGAGCGCCCTACGAACCGGCCTGGCACCTTGATTTCTTCAATTGAATGATGCTTATCGAGTTCAAGCCTCTCCATCAGGTTGGGGCGCACCAATTCCACACCCAAGCGTTCTCCCTGCATTCGGGAGGGAAAGACGACCCGATCGGCTCCTACGCGCTTGAGCATTTTTTCGTGCAGATCGCTGGTGGCTCGCGCAATCACGCGACGAACTTTGCTCCCTGCACTGTCTTTGGCAATCAGGGTGGCCGTGATGCTGGCTTCGATGGGCTCGCTGATGGCGACAACCACGGTTTCCATATCGAGGATCCCCGCTGCACGAAGCGCTTCCTCATCGGTGCAGTCCACAATGCGCGCTTCGATCGATGGCTCGAGTTGGCGTAGTTCCTCAATGGCCTTTGAAGAACGATCGACAGCAAGAACTTCTGCACCGCTCTGCATCAGTTCCTTGCAGACGGCACTCCCGAAACGACCCAAGCCCACAATCCCAAAGCTTGAAGGTTCTGCCTGGTTGGATTGGGACCAATGCCACCACTCCCTCACTGCACTGCTCCTAGGGATCGGTGATCAGACATAGAGATCCTCACGGGGATAACCAACACGATTCTCGCGCTGAAGATGTCCGCGGTTAAAACTTTCCCAAATGGCACTTAAAAGTAAAAGGATGCCCAGTCGTCCCACAAACATTCCCATGACAAGCACAAACTGACCAAAAGGAGCCAGTTGGCGTGTGACACCTAGATCTAATCCAACGGTGGCAAAGGCGGAAATACACGTAAAAACCAGCTCCAGGAAGGTGAAGGGTTCTTCTCCGCTGAGATTGCTGCTTAATGCCAATAACAGTGCCATCCCCAGCACAAACAGGAGGGAGGCAACCGTGATGCTCAGAGCGCGCAGCACCACTTTGTCTGAAATTTGTCGATGGCGAATCACCACATCGTTGTGACCGCGAAGGGTGGATCGCGTAGCGGCCATGAGGGCTGCCACCGTTGTGGTTTTGATCCCGCCACCTGTTCCGCCTGGACTCGCACCGATGAACATCAGGGTCATCACCAACAACAGGCCTGAATCGGAAATGCTGTTCAGAGAGAGGGGCACCGTGGTGAATCCAGCGGTTCTTGAACTCACCGATTCAAAAAGGGCGCTCATCAACCTTTCTCCCCAACCCATCCCTGTGAGCACATGGCCCCTCGAGAGTGATTCGGTCAGCATTAACCCGAAGGTTCCGATCAGAATGAGGAGACCAGAGGTGCGCAGAACGAGGCGAGTGTGCAGGCTGAGATGACGTCGCCTAAGCCGTTGACGATTGATCCACAGGTCATTGGTGACACGCCATCCAAGACCGCCAAGAACCACCAACACCATGATCACTGCGTTCACCGTGCTGTTGGTGCGATACGTCTCAAGACTGTCGTTCCAGAGTCCAAAGCCAGCGTTGTTGTAAGCAGAAATGCTGTGAAAGAGCGCCGCCCATAAACGTTCGCCTCCAGGAGCAATGTCTGTGAACCCAAAGACATAGAGCATGAACGCACCAATCAAGATCAGCACCACGGCCGTTAGTGCGATTCCGCGAAAGGTGGTTCCTACGCCACCAACCCCAAATTCATCGAGGGTTTGTCCACGATCGAGACGACGCCGAAGAGCGGTTCCGCGAACTACAAACCCCTGCAGAAACGTTGTGACAACCATCAATCCAAGGCCTCCGACCATGATCATCATGGCCAGCACGATTTGCCCGGGGCGGGTTAGATCTTCGCGGATGTCGATCACTGAAAGCCCTGTCACGGTCACGGCTGATGTGGCTGTGAAGAAGGCTTCCCACAGGCCCACCCTTGGGCTTGAACACAGTGGGGTGGCGAGCAGCAATGTTCCTGCTGCGATGACAAGTAGCCCCGTCACAACGGTGAACTGGGGAATCGTCAGGCGGCGGTACCAGGCCTGGGTGCGGTGAATGGCGTAGGGAATCGGCATTGCGCTTACCTGCCTCCTGCATGGCCTATGGCCAAGGGGATGAGGGGGTTGGCCTGCTGATCATTAGCGATGAGCTCAGCCATGGTTTAGCTCAGCCATGGTCGGAAAATGAGGTCTGTTGGGTGAAGGATTCAGGGGTTGGTGCGCCGTCCCAGAATTGCTTTTCAAGCCAGCTTCGCAGACCTTTCAATCCCGTACCTTCGGTTGCTGATAGGTAGATCACATCCGGCTCGAGAGTGCGAATCGTGTCGATCGCCGAAGCGTCGCAGCGGTCGATTTGATTGGCCACCACTTTGCGCAGTTGGTCACAGCTGAGGCCATCCAAAAGTTGATGAACCGCCTCCAATTGTGACTGCCAATCGGGGTCTGAGAGATCCACTATTAGTAGCAACAGATCGGCCTCGCGTGTTTCTTCCAACGTGGCTCTGAATGCTTCCAACAGTGGTTTGGGAAGTTCACGGATAAATCCCACGGTGTCCGTCAGCAGAAGCTCTCTCGGTGCCGCGGATATTTGGGGAAGGCTGAGTCTCCGGGTGGTGGGATCAAGTGTGGCAAATAACTTGTTCTCCGCTAAAACCGCAAGCCCTGGATTGCGGCAGCACAGCGCATTTAAAAGAGACGATTTGCCAGCATTCGTATACCCAACAAGGGCGACGCGAGGTATGCCGTCTCTGCGGTCGCGCAAGCGGGCGCGATGGGCGCCTAGCTCGAGCAATGATCGCCCGAGATGTTCGATGCGACGGCTGATCGCTCGGCGATCCTTTTCCAATTGGGTTTCACCCGGTCCGCGCGTGCCAATTCCTCCCCCTTGGCGCGAAAGGCTGAGGCCGCGGCCCTTCAGTCTCGGAAGTCGGTAGCGCAATTGAGCGAGCTCAACTTGCAGACGTCCAGCGGCGCTCGCCGCTCGCTGGGCAAAAATATCCAGGATCAATTCACTGCGATCCATCACTGGGCAGTCAATGAGCAACTCCAGATTCCGTGCTTGAACGGGAGAGAGTTCCCGATCTGTGATCACGAGGGTGGCTTCATGGCGTCTCGCTTCGAGCGCCGCTTCTTGTAATTTTCCCTTGCCCCAGAGGGTCTGAGGGTTGGGTTGTCCCTGCCGCTGCCGGCAGACAGCAACGGGCAGTGCACCCGCGCTACGAACGAGCCCCTCTAATTCAGCTAGATCCCTTTCGCTCCGTTGCGTGTCAGCACCCGTGAGGATGAGCAGCAAGACCCGTTCTTGAACGTCAGAGGGAGCAGTTGCAGCTTGGGTGGAATCAAGATCCTTTGAGGTTTCTGGGGCAGGACGGTCGCAAAGCTCCTTGAGAGTGCCAAGTGCAGCTTGCTGCCAGCCGGAAGGATGCCCACGATCTGGCTGCCAAATCGAGGCCACATGCCCACCCCCTGTGGAGGGCGCGGCCTGAAAGCGAAGCCAGGTGTCGGGCTTGAGGTCGAGGGCGACGACGGCATCTCTGCCATCTGGCTTCAGGTCTGTCCCAGCTTTTCCTTGCAAGCTGCTGATCAACCGCCAGCGTCGCTTGATTCGTCGTGGCCCTCCAGGAAGATGGCTGCGTAGTTGTTCCGATTCGCTGAGGGGCCCAACCCAGAGCAGTCGGCAGAGTCCTCGTTCATCGACGATCAAATGCAATGGCTGACGTAAATCGAGCACCAGCTCAGATAGTCGCTCCAAGGTGAGCGGATCGGCGCCGCTCAGACCTGGGTGCCTCCTCTGGCTAAGACGCTCGAGTTGACGGTGCAGTGATGGGCGTAGGCCATTGGTTCGGCCTGCTAGGTGAGCCTGCTTCAAGAATGAACCAGCCAGGCGCCTGCAGACCTCAATCCCAAGGAGAGCCCTGGCATTCGGGCGAGGTAAGTGAGTCGCCGCATCCGATAGGCGAGAGGACCGGCGAGGGTGAGGCCCAGACCCGTAATCGAGGCATCCCCCATGCCAAGACTGAGCATCTCGCCAAGATCTTGAAAGTGAAAACTGGGAACAGCCTTACCCATGCGAATGGCCTGAAGCGTCCGAGCCGCCGCCGTTCCTTGCTGGAGCGCTGATTGGGCAGAGCGGGGCCATGGGGTGTCTGCATCGTTGTGACAGGCAACATCCCCAAGGACCACCACGTTCGGGTCTGTCGTTAATCGCAACCCTTCATCCACACAGAGCAATCCGCGCTCACGGGTCGGGCTGGGGATCAGGGTGGGCAGTACCGGTTTGGTCCCTGCCGTCCAGATCAAACCGTCATGGTTCAGAGATTGCGGTAAGTCGTTTTTAAGCAGCTGTACGGCGTTGGCTGATACGGAGGTCACACGGGTGTTGAAGTGACGATGCACAGCCCGTTGATCCAGTGCCCGTTGTGCTTGTTCGCGATTGAAGGCTCGGGATCGTGAGAGAACGCTGTCCCCCAATTCGACGAGGTGAATGGTGGCTGATCCATCCAGCATGTCGCTGAGTTTGCAAGCCAATTCAACGCCTGTGGCACCCGCTCCAACGATGACCAATGCCCCGTCTTTTGCCGCTCGGTTGCGAAGACTGTGAACGCGCTCTTTGAGGAGAGGCAGATCCGCCAAGGAATGGAAGGTCAAGGCATGTTCCTTGACTCCTGTAATTCCAAAGTCATCGGGCTCTGAGCCAGTGGCGAGCACCAGCTGGCTGTAGTTCAGAACTTGGCCGCGGCTGGTTTGTAGAGATTTCTGCGCTGTATTGATCGATGTCACCCGGTCATCCAGGTGGGGAATGCGTCGCCCCTGAAGAAGGCTGTCGTAGCTGGGAGCAACCTCCCAGCTCTTCATTTCGCCGCTAAGAAGCTCGTAGAGAAGCGGTAAGAAGAGAAATTGATGACGCGGTTCAATCAGCAATAACGGTGGACGGGGCCTTTGATTACTGAGCGCTAGAGCTGTTGTTAGACCTGCAAAGCCACCGCCCACAACAATGATTGGATCGTTGTGCATGGTGGTGTCAGAAGTCAGAACTTCAAAGGGGGTTTTTGAAACCATAGACATGACACCATGCCCCTCGGCGTTGGAAGATGGAGAGATGAGGGATGTCTCCACCTCCAAGAATCAGCCTGTCGTTGCCGCTGGCCCCAAGGCTGATGCGGGAGAACTTCAAGAGGCCCGTCAGCAGCTTGAGCCGTTGGATGCGCGCGCAAGGTTGCTCTGGGCTCATGAGCAATTTGGGTCGGGTTTTGCCCTGACCACGAGCTTCGGAATCCAATCCTCAGTGTTGCTCCACGTGTTGAGCGGGATGGATCGAGGCCGAGAGATTCCAGTGATCTGGGTGGATACCGGCTATCTCCCCCCCGAGACCTATCGCTACGCCGAGGATCTTTGCCAGCGCTTCGATCTGAATCTCCACATCGCACAGTCCTCCTCATCTGCAGCGCGGATGGAGGCGCTCCATGGCCGCCTCTGGGAATCAGGCGTTGTTGAGGACATGGAGCTCTACCTCAAAATCCGCAAGGTGGAGCCACTCGAAGAAGCGATGCATCGTCTGCAGGTGTCGTGTTGGGCGAGTGGTGTGCGCCGCGCACAGACGGATACACGCAGGAGCATGACTGCGCTCGATCCCATTCGCGGTCGCTTGTCCCTGAGGCCGCTGTTGGAGTGGACCTCACGAGATGTCTTCTATTACATGCAGGAAAACGACCTTCCCCAACATCCCTTGTTTGAGAAGGGGTATTCCACAGTTGGGGATTGGCATTCCAGTGGCCCTGATGGGCTAGAGGCAACGGGACGAGACACCCGCTTTGCTGGCCTTAAGCAGGAATGTGGCATCCATGTGCCGGGTGTTATGGGTGATGGCATCTAGCGAGGACCTTCCATCCCGTTGCTTGCTGATTGGGAACAGCCGCTGGCACTGGGCAGAGCAGAGGGGGTCTTCTCACTGGATCTATCAGCATGAGGCCGCGTCCTCTGAGGCGTTGGATGCACCCAGCGATCTCCTCGCCTGGGCGGCTGTGGGGCCGATCCCAAGCCATTCTTGTTTGCAGTCCAGTCGACGCTTGAACCTGAGTGAAATCCCTCTTCAGGGGATTCCCCCTTGGTTAGGGATCGATCGAGCGCTTGCTGGATGGGGAGCTTGGCGAGCCAATCACAATCGTGTGGGCGTCCTGGTGGTGGATGCAGGCACGGTTCTCAGCCTTACCAGAATCTCCGCGAATGGATCGTTCTCTGGTGGGTTGTTGGCGGCTGGGTATGGCCTGCAATTGCGCGCGATGGCAGAGGCCACCGCTGGTCTCAATGCCACCTCGCCCTTGGTCCTAGACCCCGAGGAGGTGGAGCCTTTCCCTTTCGAGACGCAGGCAGCCATGCGCTCAGGAGCACAGCAAAGTTTGGTGGGCCTTATCCGTCAAGCGCATGCCCAAAGCCCTTGGCCGATTTGGCTCTGTGGAGGAGATGCCCCCCAACTGCTCCCGAAACTTCAGGAGCAGTTGGGGGTTGAGGTGCTTCATTCACCGAATTTGGTGATGGAGGCGATGGTCGAGCTGATCAGCTGATGCCTAAGTCACTGAGGATTTGATCGGCCATGGAATCAGATTTCACTTTTCTGTAGATCAATTCCAACCGTCCTTCTGCGTCCACAACGAAGGTGTGTCGCATCATTCCCATGGATTCGCGACCCATGAACTTTTTGAGGCCGTAACTCTCAAAGCTGGTTGCAACGGGGCAAGGCTCCTCATCACTCAACAGCGTGAAGGGCAATTCCTGCTTGGCGATAAAGCGCGTATGGGATGAGGCGTTGTCCTTGCTGATCCCTAAGACATGAATTCCATGGTCCTTAAAGGATGACCAGCGATCTCGGAAGTTACAGGCCTCTTTCGTGCAACCAGGGGTGGCGTCTTTGGGATAGAAATAGATCACCACGCGCTGCCCCCGTAAGGAGGACAGTTGCACGGGCTCTCCGTTTTGGTCAGGAAGTGTGAAATCAGGCGCGAGATCGCCGATCTGCAAAGTCATGGAGGAAGGCTTCAACCGGAGCGGAAGCGTAACCGCGCTGTGGCTTGGACCGGCTTCCTCAACAAATCCTTGCGTGTCGGATCAGGAACAAGCCTGGGCCTGCAACTTGAGCCAGACCCGTCAGCGGAGTTTCCTTGGCTCCCGTGCCTGGATGCGTACCTGCCTGAGTGATTTGTGGGGAGTGCCCGCGCAGGAGATTCCTCTGCATGCGCCTCCGGGCAGGCCTCCAGTTCTGCACTCAGGCTGGGGATTTGTCAGCCTCAGCCACAGCAAAGGATCTGCGTTGATGGCCTGGTCTTCTGCTCCCGGTCGGAGTTGATTTAGAGCGGTTGGATCGTCCGTTTGCTTCTCAAGCGCTAATGAGCCGTTACTACGCATCGAGCGAGCAGCGTCGTCTTGAAAGCCTCTCCCGGCATGCGTTTCACCAGGCTGTTCTGGAGCACTGGCTGATCAAGGAAGCTGCGATTAAGTGGCAACAAGGATCCTTGGCTCAGGATCTAACGCACTGGGTTGTGGCGGCCGATGGGCGGAGTGCCAGTCACCAGGGCCGCGGTCTTCAGGTTTCAACGCATTGCCGGCAACTAGGGCCATGGGGCATGGCGATCGTGTCAGCTTGCGAACAGAACTTGATTGGAGCAAGGGTCTGCTTAGGTTGAAATCTCAGTCTGGATCAAGATCCTCGTTGGCGTGACTCAATCTTGGATGCGATCTGTGCCCACGGTGGTGGCTGCTTTGCTGTTGGGGGGTCTAGGTCTGATCGCGACTAGCCAAATGCAGGAGTTCTCTCCAGGAGATGCAGGCCTCCCAATGGATGCGCGTCTTGTAGAGCAGCTCGACGATCAAGAGGCGACCTTGAATCAACGTCGCCACGCCGAAACTTTGCTTAGGGCGTTTGTGCGCGGCCAGCTCGCCAGCTTCTACTGGGGACAATTTGCGTCATCACTGGTTGATCTTGGTTTGAGCAGTGTTGAAACCATGGACGTACGAGTTGAAACGAAAGCCGGCAGTACGCGCCTCTGGCTGACCCCTAAACGGGGGAGTGAAAGCTACGTTGCAATCGTGTATTTCAATGGTTCCAAGCTTGTACGCGTTCAGTGTCGAGGCCTAACCCCGATTACAACTGAGCAGATAGCTGCGGTTTGCCCCGAAGGCTGGAAGGAGTTTGAGATCCCAGAGGCCTGAGTTTTGATTCCCGAAAAGCGCTATTCCAGCGAGAGTCGTGAGTCTCGTTTTAACACCGAAAGCAAGTTGGTCCCATTAGTGCGTGTTACGGGAATGTTCTGTATCAAATTGAACATTTTCGATGGCATTTCATTTTTCTATACCTAACTTTTAAATGATGTCTATATCCCCTTCGTCCGTGTTCACACGTCTTGCTGCTGGCGTTCTTGCCGCCGCGTCTCTCACAACTCTTGCTGTTGCAGCCGAAGCCGCTGAGCGCCCTGTGCGCTGGAAAACCGGTGGTGCTGTTTGGTCCACCAAGTCTTCAGCTTTCAAAACCTTCTTCGCTGACGGTGAAATCACCGATCGCGGCCTCCAAGGTGGAATCAACAATTCCGGTTGGACTGCAGAAGAAATCCAAGGGGGCATGACCCGCTCTTACGAGGTTGACCTCGTAGGTGTCTCACGCTTTCTGTATTCCAGTGATGGCGTTGCTTTCTTGGAGAATCAGACCAAGAGCTACTACCCCTACTGGATGAAGCAAAAGACAGCCGTTGTTGCTCTTCGCTCCGCCATCATTCTTGATGCTGCTGACGGCCAGATCTCTTCTGCCGGCATCCTGAATGGCCTCCCCGTTGACTTCGCTCTTGCTGACAACGGTGCCTCTGATGGCTCCCAGAACGTCTGTAAGGACGGTCTTGATGGCGCCCAAGCCACTTCCCTGATGTCTTGGTACGTCTTCCTGCCTGCTTGTGTACAGGCCAAGCAGATCCTTCCTGTTGCTGCCGCTCCTGTTGCTGCTACGTATCAGGCTCCTGTTCGCGGCCTCTGGTGATCGAACGGCTTCTGCCATTTCAAGCCTCGGCAATGCCGGGGCTTTTTTTATGGCTGGTCGCTACGAGGGCAACATCGTGAAGTCAAGCCGCTGATGGATCAGGGGTTGTGGAAGTTGCCCTCCCCGTTTTGTTTGCAGGAGCTGCTTCAGTGTGGTGAGCACTTTTTCTGGCTGGCCGCAGCGATTGATCAGAGATCGATAAGGACGGTCCTCTCCTAGCCAGCGTTTCAACAGGCGTTCGTCAATAGGGAGTGACAGAGATTCCTGCCACTGCTCTGTGATCACCTCGGTTAAGAGGTTTTCGAGCTGCTGCCGGACGAGCTGATCAAGCTGCTGGGTTAGCAACCACTGTTGTTCTTTCTCGATGAGTTCCGACAAGACTTCGCTAGACCCAGGGCATTGCTCTAGAAGGGCTGCCGCTGGACCGATCGCTGTTTGGCTGAGCAGCACGTGCAGCTGAGCTCCTGGTGACAGCTTCCATTGGAGTTGCTGCCAAAACTCTGGAGATTCGATCCAATCGCGATCCTCACTGCTGAATCGCCCCCCCACAACTTCGAATTGCCAGTCTTGAGGAAGCCCCTGCAACGCCTTGAACCCTCCTGTGAGGAGGTTGGGACGATGCAGTGGATCCAATAGATCCACCTGTGCTTCAAGTCGGGCGCGTTCTTCAGCACTGCTGCACAGGATTGTGACGCTCCCCTCCTGCACTGCATTCAAGGGACCCAGGGCCCATAGCAGGGATCGTCCCCCGAGCACCAGCACCCTGTCGGTGCGTTGAAAGGTCACTGCGGTCCAGAGTCGCTGCTGTAGATCTTGCAAACGCTCATCGTTTTGGGCGAGCTGTCGATGCAGCCATCGCTCCATTTCAGGTAGGTCTGGACCACTACTGAGGAGTAGGGGGTGAGTTTGGGCCACTTCTGCTGCGACGGAGAGCTGGGCAGCCCGACGTTCGAGCATCCTTCCTCGCCGTTCCCCCTCCCACCCCTGCTTGCTCGGTGTCCAGAAGACCTCTCCCTGCAGCGCATCAGGAAGGTAATTCTGTGCAATCCAATGCTCTTTATAGGCGTGGGGGTAGCGATACCCCTTTCCATCGCCGAAGGCTTCACCATCGCGATGGGCATCGCGGAGGTGGCTTGGCACAGTTTGGTTCTGTGTACTGCGCACAAGGCGGATGGCTTCGAACAGTCCCATCGTGCTGTTGCTTTTTTCGGCGCAGGCCAGGTACAGCGCTGCCTGGGCAAGCGGGTAAAGCCCTTCTGGCAGGCCGATGCGTTCGAAGGCGGCTGCGCAGGCTTCCACGACGACCACGGCCTGGGGGTCGGCTAGACCGATGTCCTCTCCCGCTGAAATCAACATCCGTCGAAAGATGAACCTTGGGTTTTCCCCTGCTTCCAGCATTCGCGCTAGCCAAAAAAGGGCTGCGTCCGCATCGGAGCCCCGAAGGGATTTGATGAAAGCGCTAATCGTGTCGAAGTGGGCATCTCCCTGTTTGTCGTAGAGCACAGCTCGCTCTTGAATCGACTCCTCGGCGATGGTCAAATCAATCTCAATCGTGGCCTCTGGATCGGAAGGCGTTGAGCTTTCCACCGCCAGCTCGAGGGCATTGAGAAGGCTGCGCGCATCACCGTTGGCCACATCCACCATGTGGGCTTCGGCATCGGGAGTGATCGTGATTGAACGATTGCCATAGCCCCGTTCTTTGTCGTGAAGGGCTCGATGAAGCAATTGACGTAGATCGTTTGCTTCGAGGCTTTGCAGTCGAAACAGGCGCGAACGACTCACAAGGGCTTTGTTGACTTCGAAGTAAGGGTTCTCAGTGGTGGCACCGATCAGGGTGAGAGTGCCGTTCTCCACCCATGGGAGCAGCGCATCCTGTTGAGCACTGTTGAAGCGATGGACTTCATCGATGAACAGGATGGTTCGCAAGCCATGCTTCTCTAAGCGCTCCTTGGCGGCGTCCACTTGCTCACGAAGGTCCTTCACGCCGGCAAGAACAGCATTCAGACTGCTGAACTGCGCACGGGTGTGGGTGGCAATGATTCTGGCCAAGGTTGTCTTCCCGACGCCAGGCGGTCCGTGCAGAATCAGATTGCCCACACGGTCTGCGGTGATCGCCCGGCGCAGCAAACGGCCTTCGGCGAGGATCGCGTTTTGGCCCTCAAATTCCTCGAGTGATGTGGGCCTTAAACGGTCAGCTAAGGGCGCCTGACGCTGCCTTAGCTGGTTGCCGTGGTGGCTGAATAAATTTTCAACCAACCGACCAATCTCCCTTGAATGGTCTTTGTCTATGGATTCTTGCCTGATCCGAACCAAAACTGGGTTCAAGTCCGTACATAATCCGATCGTTCGTCACAGGATTTGTGCTGCGTTTTCGTCCACTGCTGCCTGTGCTCTTAACAGCAATTTTCATTAGTGCTTGTGGAGGCTCTGATGAGAAGACGCCCGCACTACCGGTCCAGCAAGCTTCTGTTCTTGAAGCTCCCTTCACCGACGATATCGATACGGTGAGCACGCTCGAGGCCAATGAGTTGGTTGAGTTGGCCACGCAAACATCAGGTCGTGTCACTGAGCTCAAAGTGTCTCAGGGCGATCGTATTGATGCGGGCCAGTTGCTCGTCGTGTTGGACCAGGTTCAGGCACGGGCGAAGTTGGCGGAACAACGGGCGAGAGCGGCAACAGCCAAAGTGGATTGGGAGCGCGAAGAATTTCTCGCCAAAGCTGGGGCTGCTTCGCTTCGGCAAAGGGACTCTTATCGCTTGAAATACATTGCAGCTGTTGAAAAAGTCAAAGCTTTAGAAGCAGAGCTCACCTACAGCAATTTGCGCTCACCAACCGCCGGGACCGTGGCAAATGTTCAGGTGAAGGTTGGCGATGTGGTGCAACAAAACCAGCCTTTTACCAGTGTTGTTCAAAACAATATTCTCGAAGCGAAGGTGGAAGTTCCGGCGGTCTATGGCGATCGTCTCGCCATCGGTCAACCCGTCATTTTGAGTGTGCCTGGTACGGCTAAGCCTTTAGCGACGAGTCAGATTGAATCGATTGATCCTCAAGTGAATCCTCAAACTCAGGGACTCTTGGTAAAGGCCTTGTTTAATAACGATGATGGCCGGCTACGTAGTGGTCAGCGATTGCGGACCAGGGTTCAATTGAAAACACATCAACAGATCTCAGTTCCATTTGCGGCAGTGACGCAAACTTCAGGGCAAAGCTTTGTTTTTCGTGTTGGTAGCTTCGCCGACTTAAAAGCTAATCCAGGCAAGGCTGACATTGAGCGGATTAGTAAAGGCATCGAGAGGGGGAAATTGCCAGAAAATGCCCTGTTTGCTCTTCAAACACCAGTCAACATTGGTGAGATTCAGAATAACCGTTATCCGATCACAAAAGGGCTGAAACTCAATGAGAAGGTGATTACTAGTAATCTCCTCAATCTCAAGCATGGAATGCCGATTCAGGTGAAAAGACAGCGCGCGGGCTCACAACCTGCTGCAGCTAAGAACTGAGGTTGATTCATGTCAGCATCGAATAATTTCATCACGCGACCGGTTCTTAGTACTGTTTGCAGCCTTTTGATTGTGATTGTGGGATTGATTGCAATTCCAATCCTCCCGATTGAGAATCTTCCCGACATTGCTCCTCCAACGGTCAAAGTACAGGCCACGTATGTAGGAGCTGATGCTGTTTCGGTTGAGCAGGGAGTGACCACTGTTCTTGAACAGCAGATTAATGGTGTGGAGAATATGGATTTCATTACCTCCAGCAGCTCGTCTGATGGCGTGAGTTCTGTTTCTGTGTCTTTTAACAGTGGAACTGACGGCAATATTAACCAAGTTAATGTTCAGAATAGGGTATCTTTGGCTGAACCTCAGCTTCCTGAGGAGGTCCGCAAGGCGGGCGTCACAGTTAATAAAGCTTCGAATTCTACTCTGCTTGTTTACAACATTGTTAACAGTGATCCTTCTAAAACTGAATATAGCGTTGAAACGATTAGTGGTTATTTAGATAAAAATCTAACTGACAATATTAAGCGTGTTCCTGGAGTTGGAGAAGTTACTTATTTTGGCAACCGTAAAGTTGCTTTCAGATTATGGCTCGATCCCGAAAAGCTCGCTGCAAATGGCCTTACGTCAACTGATGTTGTTCAGCAACTTCAGAGTCAAAACCGACTAGTCCCCGCGGGCAAGATCGGAGGCTCTCCTGCTCCTGAAGGTCAGCAATATACATTTACTGTGCAGTTGCAAGGTCGTTTGACCACGGAATCTGAGTTTGAAAATATTATTTTAAAAACCACAGATGCGGGCGGCTTGATTAAACTTAAAAATGTTGGTCGAGTGAATTTAGGTGGTGAAGCGTATGGGGTCGACGCAATGGATCTCAAAGGCACACCTTCTGTTGGTGTTGCTGTTTATCAGCTGTCAGGTAGTAACGCCATTCAAGTGTCTAATGGCGTGAAGGAGGTTGTAAGGAAATTTGAGCAAACGCTTCCTGTTGGCCTTGAAACCCAGGTGATTTATGACACGACTGATTTCATCAACCAATCAATCAAGGGTGTGACCAATTCTCTGCGTGACGCAGTGATTCTGGTGGTCTTGATCCTCTTCTTATTCCTTCAGAACTGGAAAGCAACGCTTGTCCCTGCCATCGCCATTCCTGTGGCCTTGATCGGTACGTTTGCGCTCGTGCTGGCCTTCGGCTTCTCCCTCAATCAGCTCACCTTGTTTGGACTTGTTCTGGCAACAGGTTTGGTTGTTGATGACGCGATCACGGTGGTCGAAGACACGTCTGCCAAAAAAGCAGAAGGGATGACGTCGGTTCAGGCGGCGATGGCAACCATGGACGAACTCTTCAGCGCTGTGATTGCGACGTCACTGGTGAAGATGGCCGTTTTCCTTCCTGTGTTGTTCTTCCCTGGAGCAACAGGAACGATTTACAAGCAGTTTGCTGCCACCATCCTGTTCTCGATCGGGATCTCAACTTTTAATGCACTGACGTTTTCTCCAATGCTGGCGGCACTCTTGCTGTCGAAGGAGACAAAGCAGCTGAGTAAACAGCAATACGCCACAGCTGGTGTTTTTCTTGGATTTGCTTACGGCCTTTTAAGCGCGGGTGATGGCGCCCCATTGGTGCTGATTCCAGTTGTTGTTGGTGCATTAGTTGGCTTCATTGCGATGAAGCTCACCTCGATTCCTTTGCGGATGCCTGGAGCTGTGGGTGGAGCCGTTGTGGGTTTGATTCTCGTTGGTGTGACCAATCTCATCCCGGTGATCTTGTTCACGGGAATCGGTCTTGTTGTTGGCTGGTTTGTCCCTCAGATCTTCATTCACTTCAATCGTTTTTATGCAGGCTTTGAAAAGCGTTATTCGAAAATTCTTGATCAGGTGCTTAAAGCTCGCCCGATCGTGATGGCGGCCCTTGCCGCTGGAATCTTGCTCACTGGTTTTGCGTTTACACGCATCCCCGGTGGATTTGTTCCGATCGAAGACCAGGGTTATGCCATTGGTTTTGTGCAGGCTCCTGATGGTGTTTCGAACGAGACAACCCTTGCGATCAACCGCAAGGTGGCCGAGGTTTTGAGATCTGAGAATGATATTTCGGCTGCAGCCTTGTTTAGTGGAGCCAGTTTGGATGGAAATGCACCAAACAAAGGATTGTTTTTCTTTGGGACCAAGCATTGGGATGAGCGCCAAGGCAGTGATCACTCGGTGGCGGCGATTGTTGAACGCTTGAACAAAAAACTGTTGATGTCTATTGATGGTGGTCGGGTGTTTGTGGTGGAGCCCCCCTCGATTCCTGGTTATGGCGCTGGTGGTGGCTTTGAATTCCAGTTGTTGGATCAAAGCAGTGGTGCCTATGGATTGAACCAATTCTTTGATTCTGCTCGGCAGATCATGCAGGCGGCCAACGCCAATCCATTGCTGAACCGTGTCTATACCTTGTTTTCACCAGAGTCACCTCAGATTGAGATCAAGGTGAACCGCGAGAAGATGGCTTCTTTAGGAGTTGATTTTGGCTCCGCGATGCAATCTTTCAGCATCAATTTTGGTGGGGCCTATGTGAATGACACGTTCCAAGAAGGCAAGGTTCGACGTGTCTATGTGCAGGCTGATGATGTCAACCGGGCTTCTCCTGAGCAGCTTTCGTCGGTTTATGTGAAAAGCCTGAAAGGGGAGCAAATCCCCTTATCTGAGTTTTTCACTGTGAAGCCCACCAATGGCCCCAGCGTGATTCCTCACTTCAATCTCTATCGTTCGATCAAGATTGATGGAACACCTGCTGTTGGTAAAAGCTCAGGTCAGGCGATTACAGCGATGAAGACGATCTTTAAAGATGCCAACTTGCAAGGCTTGGGCTTTGATTGGACTGGTATTTCAAGAGAAGAAGTCAAGGCCGGATCCTTGGCCGTTGTGATTTTTGCGCTTGGCATTTTGGCGGTATTCTTGGTGCTTTCAGCGCAATATGAAAGCTACTCAGATCCCATCATTATTTTGCTGACGGTACCAACTGCTTTGCTTGGCGCCTTGGTCTTTCTTGGTGCTGCAGGTCAGGTTCTCAATATTTATGCCCAGGTGGGTCTAGTGATGCTTATTGGCTTGGCCGGTGGTAACGCGATTTTGATTGTGGATCTTGCCAACCAAAAAATGGGCGAGGGCATGTCAGCCCTTGAAGCTGCTCGATTCTCCGCTCAATCTCGCTTACGTCCGATTTTAATGACTGCGATTTCGTCTTTAACAGGATTTTTGCCTTTGATGCTGGCGAGTGGAGCTGGTGCGCAGAGCCAATCTTCGCTCGGTTTGGTTGTGTTTGGTGGCCTCTTGGTTGCCACGTTCCTCTCCACCCTGGTGGTTCCTGTGTTTTACGTGGTGATGAAGACGCTTCTAGGTCAGGCGGATGCCAAGCCCTCTTCTGATCCCCAGCTGAGCTAATGACTAAAAAGACATTTAGTGGTTCAAGGGTGTTGGTGGCAATTGCGATTGGACTCTTAATTGGTTGTGCAATTGCCTACTTCTTGAAGGTTTTAATTGAGAACACCCCAGCTGAGATTGATCTCCGCAGGATGCGATTGTTTTATTTAATGGTGATTACATCGTCTGGACTCGCTGGTTTTGCCATTGAAACCACCCGTCAACTTCAAGAAGAAGCTTCTGATCCTGTTTATCGCCATCCCAATGCCCATCGAGGCAGGCGTGGGTCGCAGAAGAAATAACCCACGCCTGAGCTCAATCAGGTGATCACGGTTGGACGATCCATTCCGGTGCGTTCAGTGATCTCGGCGAGCTGATTGATGGCTTGGATCATCTCGCCTAACGCAATCTGGGGATCCTGATCAAGATCACCTGTGGTTGGGACGTAGCTCTCGAGATACACCCTCAAGGTTGCCCCCTTGGTGCCGGTGCCAGAGAGGCGCAGCACCACTCGGCTTCCATCGTTGAGCAGGATGCGAAGCCCCTGCCCTTTGGTGACGGATTGGTCCACCGGATCGGTATAGCTGAAGTTGTCAGCAGCACTGATGTTGCGGCCCGCAAATGGCTGTCCGATGAGGCTTGGAAGCATGGTTTCCAAGCGGTCATACAGCCCATGCGCTGCTTCGCTGGCAACGGCTTCATAGTCATGGCGCGAGTAGTAGTGACGCCCGTAACGCTTCCAGTGTTCGGCCATGATCTCGGCGACACTGCAGCGTCGCTTCGCCAAAATCTGAAGCCAAAACAGCACCGCCCATAGCCCATCCTTTTCGCGCACGTGGTTGCTGCCTGTTCCGAAGCTTTCTTCGCCGCAGAGCGTGATGTCGCCAGCATCCAGAAGGTTTCCGAAGAATTTCCAGCCGGTAGGCGTCTCAAAGCACTTAATCCCCAAATCTTTGGCGACAACATCCACAGCAGCACTGGTGGGCATGGAGCGAGCCACGCCGGCCAGGCCTGAGGCATAACCAGGGGCCAGGGTGGCGTTGGCCGTCAGGACGGCCAGGCTGTCGCTTGGGTTCACAAAGCAACGGTTGCCCAGAATCATGTTGCGGTCGCCATCGCCATCACACGCAGCACCGAATTGATAGGCATCACCTTTCATGAGAAGGTCGGCCAGTTCATGGGCGTAGGTGAGGTTGGGATCGGGATGCCCACCGCCGAAATCTTCCAAGGGAGTCCCATTGCGCACGCTGCCAGCCGGTGCGCCTAAGACCTCCTTCCAGCAATGTTTTGGCATAAGGGCCTGTGACCGCATGCATGGCATCGAAGGCCAACGGGAAGTCGTTGCGAATCAGAGCGCTGATGCTGTCGAAGTCAAACAACTGCTTCATCAACAACACGAAGTCATCAACGCCATCGATCACCTCAACCTGCATTTCCCCGATCGTGTGGTGCCCTGGGGACTGCAGGCTGATGGCTGGGGCGTCGACAATCGAATAGCCCTCAAGGGTTTTGCTGCAGTCGTAGACGGCATCCGTAAAGGAAGCCGGGGTGGGGCCGCCGTTGGCTCCGTTCACCTTGACGCCGAAGTCACCATCAGGCCCACCGGGGTTGTGGCTGGCGGAAAGGATGATCCCGCCGATGGCTTGACGTTGTCGAATCAGGTTTGAGGCGGCAGGTGTGGAGAGGATGCCGCCTGTGGTGACGATCACCTTCTGCAATCCGTGGGCTGCACCCATGCGCAAGATCACATCGATGGCGCGGAGGTTTCCGTAGCGACCATCTCCACCGAGAACCAAGGTTCCGCCCTTCATGCCAGGGAGGGTGCGGAAAGAGGCTTCGATGAAACTCTCTAAATAGTGAGGCTGTTCAAACTGTTGGCTGCTTTTGCGTAGACCAGAGGTGCCTGGCTTTTGGTCGGTGAAAGGCGCCTCGAGTTGCACCTGCCGCTGGGTGGGTTCCGTCGGCATTGAAGGGGTCATGACGAGGCAGCATCGTTCCCCAGAACCTAAGCCTGTTCAGGTGCGTTCCTTGCCTTAGATCAGGCCAGTTATTACAGCTGTTGATGAGCTTCTCAGGTTTGACTCGGCGGAGATCCCGCTGAAGGGGGATTGTTTGGTTTATTGCGCTTTTCTGGATCCGCACAGACCATGGTCAGCCGGCGAGCGGGGCTGTCAATGCCGTCGCGGCGTTGAGAGCTGTTGGTTGTGGCTGGTTTTGCTTCTTGCATGAGCTCCCACACCGTGTCTTTGCAGGCGGCTGGAAGGCGTGGATGGTCCATCAGTGGATTGGCAAGCTCGCGCGTGCGCGTACAGGCGTCCACCGTGTTTTCCCTTGAGCAGGAATAGGCCAGCAGCTGCAGGGACCTCAATTCACTCTTAGTGGGAAAGGGAACGTATTTCAGTTGTGCGCGGACAGCACAAGGCGCCAGGATCGCTAACCCAAGAAGGAGTGGCGAAAGTCGCACGGGCAGAAGAGACGTCATGGGGCCATTCTGGCCCCAGAATCAGTCCGTGGGCGCAGCTTGGCACCTTGACTTTTGTGCTTCTGTTGATCGAGTACGAGGCTATGGGTTGGAGATGGATCGAACGCATCGACTTGGTTCGCTGATTGAGAACCATCAATGCTGGCTATTGAGGTGTCGGTTGTAACTCGCCAAGAACTTTGCCCTTTTCGTACCATGATTTTGATTGACTGGGATAGCTCAAGCCCTTGCTAGTAGTGCGCGCTGTGCGCCTGGGCTTGCGTCTGGGCTTGTTTCAGCTGAGCCTCGGCATCCTCGGGGTTCTCATCCTTGGACTTCTGAATCGTTTATTGATTACAGAAATTGGCGTGTCTGCCGCTTTGACGGCTTTGGCGATCGGTGCCCAGCAGCTGATGGGCTTCACGCGGGCTTGGTTCGGTAATCGCTCGGATCGAATTCCTTCGGGTCGATTGCGGCGAACCCCTTTCATCGTGATGAGTTCGCTTGCGATTTCGCTGCTATTCGGCTTGACGGGATGGGTAGTGCTTCAGCTAGCCAAAACAATGCCACTAGCCAATCAATCTTTTTTGGGTGGCTGGATCGGACTTCTGTTTTTGATCTCCATCGCAACCGGTGCAGCAATTGCGGCTGGAGGCACAGCATTTTCTGCTTTGATTGTTGACCTCACAACAGAACAGGAGCGTCCTCGTGTGTTGTCTGTGGTGTGGGGCATGCGCCTGCTTGGGGTTTTGTTAGGAACCGTTCTTGTGAATCAGACTTTTGGTGCAGCCTGTGGGACGGAGGCCAGTGGGGATGCTGTCGTAGCAGGGCTCGAACGGCTAATTGTTGTGACTCCCTTGCTCCTGTTTGGTCTCGGTGTGTCGTCAGTCTTTGGTTTGGAACGGCGTGATGTGCAAGATCAGGCGGTTGAAGATCAGGGAGGAACTGATAACTCCAGGGATGCACCTGAATCACTGACGTTGCTTCAATCACTAGGCCGCTTGAGATCTATTCCTCAGGTCGGAAGATTTACTGCTGTCTTGTGCCTATTCACCTTCAGTATGTTTCTCAATGATGCGGTTCTTGAGCCCTTTGGTGCTGCGGTATTTGGTATGAGTATTTGTGCCACAACTGCGCTGAATGCATTCCTTGCCATTGGCTTTTTTGTTGGACTTGGCCTGAGTGGTTTTCGGTTAGTGGATTGGATTGGCAATATCAATACAGCCAGGTTAGGCGCAGTCTTTGCGTCGATTGCTCTGGCGTTCATGTTGTTGTCGGCACCATCGCAGTCATTGGTGCTTTTGCATTTTGCATTAACATTTTTTGGCATATCACTTGGAATCTGTATCCATGCTTCCTTCACTTTGATGTTCACTTTTGTGGAGTCAGGAAGAGTGGGCTTATTGCTTGGGGTTTGGGGTGCCATGTATTCCTACTCTCGTGGTTTCGCTACAATCAGTGGTGGCGGGCTTCTCACGCTATTTAAAACATTCTAATGGTGGTGATGTCTTCGATGCTTATGGCGGGGTCTTCTGTTTGCAGATCTTGGGTTTCCTCACTGCTGCAGTGTTAATGGGTCGATTGGATGTGAATGGATTCCGTAGAAGCGTGCAATCTCGATTTGGAGATTTTATGCAAAGTGCTTTAGATTAGACCTTTAAGCCTTTGGGGGTAATCAGTTTTTCTAAATTAAATCATGTGTATTAATGGCAATTTGCCTTGACTTAGTCCTTGTAATTTGTGCCTCGATGATTTTTCTTTGAAGCTCTGATTTAAGCGTAAGTGAGTTAAATTCAAGCGGACTGTGATTTGAGGCAAGAGATGCTTCTGGTCTGGTTTTGATTGATTGCGGCATGGGGAGTCGCTTCAATGTTGCTTAGAGAAGGCTTGCTATCCAACCGGGGTAGATATCTTTGCACCTTTCATGGGTTGATTTGATCCCAGATAGGAGAATTTTTAATTTAGGAGAGTTTGTGAATTCCTTCTTGATAATAAGCCTATTCTCAAATTCGATTGGTATTTTTATGCATAGGTCGATGAGATTTTCCTCGAATGCTGTTTTTGCACCGGGCATTATGGGAAATAAATAGTTCTGATTAGAGAAAAGACTCAAGATATATTTTAATCGAGTCATGCGCGCTCCTTTGTAAAGGGTGATCCCTTTATCGGCCATGGCTTTGTAGGTCAATGGGAGGTCGTCTGGTGATCCAAAGTAGAAGGGAAACTCAATTGCATCTGAAAGTGAGATTCCATCTTTTTTTTCGTCAGAGGATGTCCTTTTGCAGCACCAAAGAACGCCGAATACCGTGATATTGGTATTGAAGCGTATCTGTCTTGAATATTTGCCGCTTCAGGTATGAAGTCCATATAGGCATCTAGTATTGATAAATCCATAAACTTTCTGAAAAGTATTGGAGATTGTATTAAAGAGTCTGCTGTTTGCCATGGGTGGCATATTACTTTTGTTGTGAGATTGGTTTTCACCTTTGGGAATGCGTCGAATCTTAAGATCGCATTTGGATCGTGAAAGCGTAATTCTTGGTGCAAACAACGTTCGATATTGAGACGTCTCATTGCTGCATCTGATTCTATTATGAATTCTCCATTAGAGCGGAAATAGTTGAGGTTAAAAATATCGACAACTTTTTTTATGTTCCGAGAAATAACTGGCTGAGACGATTTTAGAAACGAGCTTGCCTTCGACTGTGATTTCAGCCAAATCGTTAGATCGAGGCTTGAAAGCTCATCCGCTGTAACTGCCATCGACCAGTGATTTAGGCGTATATACTTATTATGATAGTGGCCCATTCCTCCTTTTGCTTAGATAAAGCACTCTGTGATTTGATGTCGAAATACAGATATTGAAGTCAGGATATTTGTTGATCTTCAAATGTGACCCGAAAACCCGAGGGAAGCGCCATCTAGCTATTTTATTCTAATATTGGATAAAGCTCAGGCTTGGCATACCGCACGGCTAATGTGTGTATTGATACCTCTTTTTAATTGCCTATGTTGCCTTGAAGAGTTTCTTTTGATGCAGTTTTTTTATATTATTCGGATTAGGCTAAAAATTAATTTCTTTTTGCATTTGTTTGCTGCCCATGAGTTGCTATCGTTTCCGCGTTGAATCTATTCATGATCACTCTACCGAAGAAAGTTCTTTTCAGAGTGTTTGTGATCCCTTCTCGTCATTCGGCTTAGAGGTTGTGTCGTCCACGCCTTTTGAGCTATGGGCCTCTAGCAATAGTGGTTCTTATAGTGGTGCTTCAGTTCATGTTTCTACTTTAGAGCGGGAATCCTATAAATTATTCGTTGAGATTAGAAGTTCAGAACCTCAATTCTTAATGTCAAGTAAGGCAAGGAGGTTGGCTGAAGAGCTGCATTGCAACTATAAG
The DNA here is from genome assembly GCA_949373155.1 of uncultured Synechococcus sp. Next base: position 34,898 of record CASICK010000011.1, read on the forward strand.
CGGGGGTTTTCGTGTAGTGAGCTTGAGCCTTGATTTAAATGGTTCTCTCAGTCAAAAGTAAGAATAGTCTGGCCGTTGATTCGGTGGCTCATTACCTTAAAGTCATTAGTAGGATTCCACTGCTTACGCCATCAGAAGAGATTGAGCTTGCGCACCATGTTCAATCAATGAAGGAATTACTTAATCTTAAAGAAGAAGATCGCACCCTTAAGCAACTACGTTGTATACGCATGGGTAAACGGTCTCGCGACCGTATGATAGCTGCCAATCTAAGGCTGGTAGTGAGTATCGCTAAAAACTATCAACATAGTGGCCTTGAACTTTTGGATTTGATTCAGGAAGGATCCGTAGGTCTTTCCCGTGCAGTGGACAAATTTAATCCCTTATTAGGTTATAAATTCTCTACGTATTCCTATTGGTGGATTCGGCAATCAATTACCCGTGCACTTGATAACCAGTCACGAATGATTCGTCTTCCATCACATGCAACAGTTAAGCTCTTCAAGATGAGGAATGTCACGCGTGAGTTAACTCATCGTTTAGAGCGTCCCCCCAACCGTGCGGAGCTGGCGCATGCTATGGGCATTGAAGCCAGAGACTTAGATGAGCTTATCGCCCAAAGTTCTCCCTGTTGTTCTCTCGATTCTCACGTCAGTGGTGAAGAGAATCGCGGCACACTTGGAGAACTCATCCCTGACAGCAATGGACATGAGCCGATGGCAAGTATTGAGCTCAGTATTCAGAAGGAACGTCTGGGTAGTTGGTTATCTCAGCTCACGGATCGAGATCAACAAATCTTGTATTTGAGATTCGGTCTCGGTGGCGAAGAACCACTCACCCTTGCCGAAATCGGTCGTCAAATTAATGTGTCTCGTGAACGAGTCCGCCAACTTGAAACCAAAGCCATTTCCAATTTGCAATCAATGTCTGGTCATATCCATGCCTAAAAGGTTTCTCTTTCAGCAAATCAATATTTTTGTGGTCTTTTTAGGACTTAGGGATTTCCTGTCTCGATGTACTTTTCGATTTAGTGGTAATAAGCATAAAATGATTCAAGATCGTGGCCCGATTTGTTGGCTGTTCTGTTTTCGCTTTGACCTGTTATTTGTGCCAGCCTTATGGATTTATTGTGTTGGTATGGGGTCTGATTTGTTTGTTGATTGTTTCTCTAAGGATCCCTTGATTAGCCCCGGCCATACCCTTCAGCCCTCTCGTGTTTTACTATTGATTGAAAGGATGTCTCCTCTCATTTTTTTAGTTCGTCTTTGCAAGCCTCTTGCACTATTGCGTCTTTTTGCCTGTGTTTTAGGGATGCTTTCCCTTGAGTCTGTTCCGGTATCAGTAAGGGCTCGTCCTAATCCGATTACGTCTACCACCCGTCTTGGGGCGGAATGGGATATTGTCCCGAATACGCAATGGGCTCCGCGATCGATTGACCCCTCCGCAACTCAGGACCGTTCGGTTCAAATCTTCAAATTGCGGCCTGTTATTCCGTTTCAGATTAATGAAGACTGGACATTGCTAACGCTAACGGTCTTTCGCTTTCTTTCTTTGCCCCAAGCTAATCCTGTGCTCGGTGTTTCGCCTGCTGGACTTCCAGCGGTCGTGGATTTCGATCAAAAAAATCAGGCTGGCCTCTCAGATGTCAGTCCTATGGCTTTTCTCGTTCCCAACCTTGGCCCTGACTGGACAGTTGGGCTCGGTCCATCGATCGTCTTCCCTACAGGTGATGGCACGGTCGATAGCGGCAAAGTGTCAGCCGGTCCAGCTTTTCTTGCTTTCTATCATTCCGGCCCATGGATTGTTGGTGCTCGGATGAGCAACATCTGGTCTTTTGCGGGAGACCCAGAGCGCGATGACGTTAATACTTTGGCGGTACGAGGACTGTTGCGTTATCAGCTCAACCGCAGCTGGTATTTAATCTCTTCCCCAATCATTGCCTCTGATTGGACTCAACCAGAGGGCAAAGGCTGGATTGTGCCTGTTGGTGGTGGGCTGGGTTACTCCTTTCGGTTGGGAGGGCAGCCGATGCAGGTGTCTTTGGAGGGCTACTACAACGCGGTGAAACCTCAATTTGCTGGTGAGGAGTTGCTGGGTGACTGGACGATTCGCACGCAATGGCAGGTTCTTTTCCCGAATTGAACCTGGCGATTGATGGTTGCTTGGACTGATCGGGTGATGGTTGGAGTGGCGATGTCCTTCGCGTAGAGCTTCTTCTTGGCTTCAGCCAGAGAACAGCTGTGTACATCCACAAGCTGCTTGAGCTGGCAGATTTTGAGGAAAATATCGCCGCTGTAAGCAGGGTTCCACATCACACCCAGCTGCACAGACTGCCTGAGATTTTTATGCTGCCTATCATCATTAATTCGGCGAGTGAGTTGCGTGTCCCCGTCCTGATCTGCAATGTCCCAACCAGCACCGCAACGGTCTTTTATTTGCCCTTTGAGATGCTGAGCCACTGGCGGTATTGAAGTCGGGAAAGCAGATCGTTGACAGAGTGAGATCTTTTTGTTCTCAGGTTGAGCGTTCGCGACAGGTTCATCCCTCAGGCACTTTCCCAGGTGCTCCATCGTCTCGCGGCAGTTTGGAGGGCTTTCAATGGTCTAGCCATTCTCTGAGCAATTCGTCCCTTCTTCCTTCTGGCTTGAAACTGCTCAGGCGAATTCCACGATGCTGGCTGTAGGGCTTAGGAGGATTTGGCGCAGTCTTGTTTTTCACTGTTAAGCGTTGCATTCATATCTTCTATATGTATTTTAATCGTCAGGTTTTTCCCTTGGGAAAGAGTAAGGTTAAGGTTGGGGTATTGCTTTCTTGTATCGCCTGGTTCAGGATTTTATGTTTCTCATTTTCAGGTTGCTGAAGTCAAGTTTCCTGGCTTGTAAGCCCTATGTGTGGGCTGTACTCCTGTTTATTGTCCTCATCTCGCTTGGTTCCTGCTTCCAAGTTAGTGCGGTTAGCACTTATCGGTATGACGGGTCTGTTGACGGGCTTAGGCGGTATCTTTTAGATACCAAAGATGCTCGTGTTTCTATCGGGTTGGCTCGTGATGTCTATATAGCGGAGCCCCTTGAGTTTGCTGGTAATTCCTTAGAGATCAGGGGGGAAGGAGCCCGGATTATTGATCTGTCTGGTCAGGGAGGTTTGCGCCTCAATAAAGTGCAATCTCTTGACTTGTCAGATCTCGAATTTGTCGCTTCTCCTTCTCGCGCCTTGGATTGTATTGATCAGGACTGCTCTGGGATATTTGTTTCTGGAAGGCCTGGCAGTGACTTGAAGGTTGCGCTCAAGAATGTGTCGGTCATTGGCGCAGGTGGGCACGGTATTCATGTTCGTGCAGATGATTCGAATGTATTTCTTCGCTCTAGAGATTCTTCTATTCGTTCAGTTGGTTGGTCCTTGTCCGATCGAGATGGAATCAGGGTTGATCAGACCGGCTCTGGCTCTATTCAATGGCATGATAAAAATTCTTCTTTTGTTGGGAATGGTGGTGATGGTGTTGAGTTGGATGAGGCTGGTGCAGGTGGGGTGAAGGTTCACCTCTCTGGATCTGTGTTTGAGGCCAATGGAGCTTATTTTTTTGGTCGCTCGGGTGAGGAGGGGTTTGCCGATGTATCTGAGAAAACTGGATTTGACCTTGACGATGGTTTTGATATCGATGAGGAGGGAGATGGCGATGTCAGGGCTGTTCTGAAAAGGGTCAGAGTTCTTTCTAACTTTGATGAAGGTATTGATTTTGATGAGCTTAACTCTGGTCTTCTTTCTGTTGAAATAAAAGATTCGACGGTTTTAAGTTGGTTTGATGAGTCTATTTCTCTTTCCGGAGGTGGGGAGGCTGCTGACCATTGCCTGCTGGTAAATGTTGTCTCGGGTCCTGTTGACTCCCTGCCTGATGGATGCAGGCGGCTGAGTTGACCTTCCTGCTTATTTTCTCTCAATCCCACTGCCGCAGCGCTGGCGGTTGCGTTCGAGCTTTCGGCGCATTCGAGCGGTGATCCCCAGTTCAGCTCCTCGCCACATTCGATCCATCTCGCGGGTGAAGTGAGCGGCGAGTTCGGGTGAGTGAATCACCAGCAGGGTTTCGTCGTTGGTGTGGGCGGCAGAGGGTGACCAGTTGAAGGATCCCGTGATCACTGTTTTGTTGTCGATCACCGCGAACTTGTGATGCAGTTTGTCGCCGCGGGCGAGGCGTGGGGTGCCGATGCCCTTGAGTGGTTTGGGTAAGGGTTGATTGCCAGCCTCTAATTTGCAGAAGCGATCGGGCAGGGCAACGCCGAGAAGATCAAGCACTTCTGAAAAGGACCGGCTGGCAAATCCAGGATCGGCAAGCAGCCGCAGCTTCACTCCAGCGGAAACCCGTTCGGCAAGTTTGTTGCTGAGCTGCTGCGCAGAAAAGACGAATAAGGCGAGGTCTATGGTTTTTTTGGCTCCTCCTAGCTGATCCTCAATCACATCAAGTCCATGGCCTGAATCTGTTTTGGCATGGGGTGGAAACAGCACATTGCATGGTCACGGAGCCCAGCTGGACGGTTTGCAGAGGCTGGGCGATTTTGTTGCGTCCAAAGCGACTGTTGTTTGAGCCGCCAGGGCCATCGCCCCACATCTGAGCAAACTCTTCTTTAAAAATAGTGGCCAGAGTTGGACTTTGAATGCTGATCAGGTGATTCACATTGCCGCGAGTCTGTGTGGCTCCAGCGTCACCATGCATGCCGGAATTGGTGAAGTTAGCGCTGCCAGTAATCACGCGTTCACCATCGATGACGACAAACTTGTGGTGCATCAGGCCACTGCCCTTGCTTCCGTCTTCGGTGTCATCAATCCAAGCAATCTGTCCGTTCTGAAGGATGAGGAGCGCATCGCTCTTTCGTTCTTCTTCTGGACTCACAACACCGTTTTGATCTTGATCGGCCTCAACTTTCAGGCGCTGGAGTCGTTTGCGCCCATGACTGCTGAGATCGAGCTCATGCTGCTGGCTCCAGGGAGTGCTGTAGGTATTTTCTAAAATCACTTTCACGTCCACGCCTTGGCGTGAGGCGGCAACAAGACTCTCAGCGATGCGAGGCAGAGAAAGTTCTTGGACCGCGACCAAGATCTCTTTCTCGGCAGAATTGATCGCATTGATCAGCATTTGTTCGAGATTGTCGCCATTCCTCCAGGCGCCACTGAGTGGACTGCGATAACGACTAACCGCGCGGTGGTTGAAACCCACTTCGATTCCATTTGGCACAGTCAGATCGACTGGCCTCTGACCGAGCACAACACCTGCTTGGCTGCAACTGCTCGCGAATAGGCCAACCAGCGCAGTCACAATCCAGCCCCGCATAGGAAGCATGTGTTGTGTTCGCTTCACAGGGAAAAAAGAGCTCCTCAATCTGAGGATTCCACCCTCAGTGCGGCATCTCAGATGTCCGCAACATGGCTACAAACCAAAGAGTGCTCAGAACAAGAGCAACACCCACTCCAGCTCCGATACTCACTTTTGCCATGGTGATCGGCACAAGGATTGGAAAGGCCATGGCGCCTGCCAGGGGAGTGATCGCAACAAACCAACGCAACATTGAGGAGTTCAGAATCAGAACCACTCAGCGCGAGCTTCGCTTGCGGGATTGCTGTTGTCTTCCGGTGTTACACGTTCAAAGTTCAGGGTGATGTTGCGCTTTTGTTCGCCGTCTGCGGCTGTTGCTTCGATGGCGTAAACCTGTTCGCCATCGCGGAATGGAACTTGGATGCGGAAGGTGCCATCGCTTGAAAGGGGTACATCTTCTTTGCCAATGGTGAGGCGGGCAGAGGGATCTGTTGCGCCGTAAACGATCAGCTCAGCATCGGCAACAAGCCAAAACGAGCGCTGACGCGGAGCCACTCCACCGAGGCCAGATTCATTGCGCCCGCTGGCCCACAGGCCAACGCCTGAATCATTGAGTCCGCGCTGATTAGAGCCCATCGAATCGCTTTCATGAAGGATCTCCGAGCCAACGCGGCGACTGCGGAAGTGGGTTGTCGCGCTTTGGTACAGACGCTCGTGCAGCTTGCTATCAGTTGGTTCTGGATCAGTTGCCGGCATGGTCATAGGCAGCATCGGAGACGCAGTCGGTGTGGCCTCCAGGCTGAAAGGAACAAACTGATCAAGGATTTGATCGCTTGGATGGAGTGCTGGGACCCTTGCTACTGAGGAGAACGCAAGCGAGATCCACTTGTTTTCTGACTTGTATCCAAGTTCAACTCGGTAATCGCGGTCGCAAAGAGGAACAGGCAAATACCACTCAGTGCTGTGGCTATCCACAGGCACTTCCTGGAGGGTGTGAGGGTGGGATGAGCCGTTTGCAAGTCCGGTCACATCGGCGAGACGCAGGCAGAGGAAGGCTGCTCCTTCTGATTGAGCTTGCCGTCGATCGCTATCGGATATTTCCCAAAAAACGTAAGCCCACTGTGGGTCTCTTGGCAGGAAGACCACGCGGGTCGATGACTCGTGCATGGAGGGGGCATGGAGCTCGGCCTCCATGGCTTTGAGGTCTCCCTTGCGACGATCTTGACGCTGAGAAATAGCGCTTACAAGGTCTTCCTTGCTCTTCCTGCTGTAGAGGGTCACCCCCAAATCACTCGCCATATGGCGAAGCTGACGCAGGGTCAGGCGGGCTAGAGATGAGAGGGCTTGCGTCACGGACAACCAACCGAGTTTCTTCGGGATCAGTTTGCAGCTAACTTCCGTTTTTCTGACATCTCCCACTGCTGTGGTCAGCATCTTCTGACTCCAGACCAGCGTGTTTAAGGCCTCAGTTGGCTGCTTCCAAGAGCTGGACACACAAAAAAAGGGGGCCTGATGACCCCCACGACTTTTGCTGTTTTTTCTTGTGGTTCAGCGACCAACGCTGCGATAAGGAACCTTGGAGAGGTAATCGATATCTGCACTGCCGCTGGGTGAGGCCCCGCGAGCGCTTCCCATGCCACGGACCCAAGGGAGGTAGTCCTCTGGGAAGCCTCCGCGTTTGATCTTGGCGCGGGCTGGGATCGTTTTGCCTGGGCCGCCGGTGTAGATGAATTGGGGGAACCCAAGGATTCCGCGGTAATACTCGTCGTAGCGAGGACTGGTGATGTTGAAGGGTGTGTCTCCTAGATCTCTTCCAGGGAGCACCCTGTTGCGTTGATAGGGGACCGTGTCATAGCCAAAGGCGTCGAGGTATTCCTCACTGTCGAGCAGCGCATCCACCATCCCGGTAACGCCTTTGGTGGCAATCAAGATCGACCAAGCGATCTCTTCTGATTTACCACTTGTCTTTCGGCCTAAGAGCTTCTCTACAAGGTGGCGGACCACCTTGTAGTTGCTGTTGAAGCCATAAAAGCTTCTTTGAAACGTGTCGGAGAGGCAGAGTCCACGAACGAAATCGCGGACAGTGATCTGACCGTCTCGCAGCTGGGATTCCAGATTGACGTCCCGATCTGACTTGAAGGCGTGGAAATAAATCTGCCGGTAGCCGCTTTCAATCACCGTTTTCAGATTGTCGGCATCCATGGCGATGTCCATGGAATACGCCCGTGGCACTTCTTCGGATGCGACCCGCAGCGCCGCCACCCTTGAATTTTGGGTGATCGGTGCGTACTGCAATAGAGGAATGGCCACGCAATCTTCATCATCCTTCGCCTGCGATCGTAGAAGAAGAGTCCGGTGCACCTCTTCTTCGCAGGTCAGCACTCACAGTCCGTAATAGTTACGGCCGTCAGATCTCACCAGCCAAATGGGGCTGAAAGTGGTTCCAATAACTCACCCTTTGTCCCTGCTGGCGCCTTTGTGATGTCCTCGGTTTCTTCGCTCAAACGCGTTTCCATGCAAAAGGATGCGTTGTTCGAAAGCCCTTCCACCGTGCTGGATCGCAACCTCACATTTGGGCTGGTGAACCAGAAGCGTTCCCAGACCGTCATGGTTTCGTAGCTAGTGCAGAGGATGAGACCGTCCTGCTGATCCATTTGGAAGGTGGAGGTGGCCGGTGCTTTTTCGGCGTAGCCCAAATCGCGAAGCAAGGTGCCGCTGCGGCCGTCATCCCCATCTGGGATTAAGCCAAAGACTGTTTCGCCGTCATGGGCATCGCCGTTTTGATCCCATGCCATCGAGGCGCTCCAGCGCACAAAGCTGCCTCCTGCAATGCTCCCCGGGGAATGGCCGTGTTGTTCAGCCAGTGTTTGCAGCCGTGGGTCATTCGGATCGAGATCTTCCACAACGATGAGGGATCCACCCGCTTCTGCGCGTCGGTGCAAGAGGTGATGAACACTGCGTTGTGATCGCCAGCGACCGCAACTCTGTTGAAAGAAATGGACCGCGTTGGCAATGGCCGAGGTCATGAGGGGGACGACTCTTGTAATGGATGATCGCAGTCCGAGGGATGGTTGTGCGTTGCCTCGATCCTGGCTTTGCATGCCGTGTTGCTGGCCTCAATGAGGTCTCCCAGGTTCAGGTTTAGAGGAGGGAGGTTTCGCTGTTTGGCGAGCTCTTCAAGCTGCTGTGCTGCGGCAAGAAATTGGTGGAGCAGCAAGTCGCGGAATTGAGGCTCGTCAACGAATTGTGGCTGCTCCAATAGCCATTGCTCGAGTGTTCGCCGGTCTGGAAGTGGACCGGATTGTCGCGGATCTGCGATGACTTGAAAGCTGCGTAGACAGTGGGCGAGGAGGCGAAGGTGATGGCGATCGAGATTGGGAAGCAATGTGGCTTCAATCTGCTCGGCATCAGCACGAGATAGGGGCCCTGAACCGAAGAGTGGCCGTTCAGCCATGGGTCAGTCCTGCTTAGGGGCGATGCTGAAACCACAGGAATGTCCTGATTCCAGGCGCCAATGCACCCGCTCCACAAGACAGTCGGGAAAGGTGTGCCTGATGAGCTGTAGCTCTTGATCACAGATCGCTGGGTATTCCTCAGCGATCCTTTGCACGGAGCAGTGAAATTCACTGACACGCCAACCCGAACCATTCGGGGCTGGCTGCATGTCGCTGACGTAACCCTCTTTTAAGCGGAGATTCACAAGCGCCCGGACGCGCTCTTCGAGCGGGGCGTTCCCCAGCTGTTTGCGATAAAGGGTGGCCTTCTCCAGGGCCTGCTGACGGAGGAGATCAGCCATGACCTCAGGCGACAAGGTTGCTGCCATGGACTGAAGCAGACCTAAGGCAAAGTTTTCACTGCCGTCGGGAAAATGTTGGTGACCTTTCGGGGTGAGTCTCCACAGGTTGGATGGACGGCCTGGACCCGCTGGCGTGGGACTGGCCTCGACGAGTTCATCATCTTCGAGGCTGCGCAAATGCCTGCGCATGGCTTGCACAGATATTCCCAGGATCTCTGCCAAAGTCGCCGCGCTGGTCTCCCCCTGCCTGAGAAGCAAGGTGAGCGTTGTTTCGCGAGTAGGGGCCTGCGCTTGAGCTCCCATGGATTGAAGCTATTGAACTCACGATGCCACGGGAAGGCCGCAACCGTCGTGTGAGTTCCCCAATGGCGTCTACTCGGTTAACGAATTTTGGAAGGAAGTCTGCTCAGCGGGTGTTCGCCCCTTCAGAATGGTGGAGTCTCCGGACGATGGATCTGTGCCTTAGTCTCCTGGAAACGAAACCTTTTTGTTTCGTATCTCGGTCCTGGCCTGACCCTTGGCCGGATTGTCGTCAGACTTTCATTCTGGCTACGTCCTCTCCTTTCCCCCCTTGAGCCCAATGTCCGATGCGTCCGCTGGCAGCACAGAGCCGACAGCTGAAAGCCTTGAGGTCATTCGCAAATTTGCTGAAACGTATGCCCAACGAACCGGAACCTACTTTTGTAGCGATCCCGGCGTAACGGCTGTTGTCTTAAAGGGTCTTGCCAAGCACAAAGATGATTTAGGTGGTGCACTATGCCCCTGTCGTCATTACGAAGACAAGGAAGCGGAAGTTTCTCAGGCGTTTTGGAACTGTCCATGCGTGCCAATGAGAGAGCGCAATGATTGCCATTGCATGTTGTTTCTCACTGAGGACAATCCCTTCCGTTGTGAAGACCAGACCATCAGCACTGAAACGATTCACGCCACGGCAGGTTGAAGTCCATGACCAGTACCTCCACACGCGATCTTGTTAGTCAGCCGTACAAGTACGGATTTGTCACTGACATTGAAACCGAGAAGATCGCAAAAGGTCTTAGTGAGGAGGTGGTGCGACTGATTTCTTCCAAAAAAAATGAGCCTGACTTCCTTCTTGATTTCCGGCTCAAGGCCTATCGCCATTGGTTGAAGTTGCAAGAGCCTGACTGGGCTGCATTGGGCTACAAGTCAATTGATTATCAGGACATTGTTTATTACGCAGCACCTAAGCAGCAAGAGAAAAAGCAAAGTCTCGATGAAGTTGATCCCAAGCTTCTCGAAACATTTGAAAAGCTGGGAATTCCTCTTAGTGAGCAAAAAAGACTAAGCAATGTTGCTGTAGATGCTGTTTTTGACAGCGTTTCGATTGCAACTACTTACAAAGAAAAGCTTGCAGAGCATGGAGTTGTGTTCTGCTCGTTCAGCGAGGCGGTTGTTGAGCATCCCGAGTTGATCAAGAAGTATCTCGGCTCGGTTGTTCCAAGCAATGACAACTATTTTGCAGCTTTAAATTCTGCAGTTTTTAGTGATGGATCATTCGTGTTCATCCCCAAAGGCGTGGAGTGCCCAATGGAGCTTTCCACGTACTTTCGGATCAATTCTGGCGATACCGGACAATTTGAGCGCACATTGATTGTTGCCGAAGAAGGAGCGTCGGTGAGTTATTTGGAAGGTTGTACTGCGCCGATGTTTGATACAAATCAGCTTCATGCTGCTGTCGTGGAATTAGTTGTTTTAGATGATGCTTCAATCAAATATTCTACGGTCCAAAATTGGTATGCTGGTGATGAAAATGGTATTGGTGGCATTTATAATTTTGTGACCAAGCGCGGCCAGTGCAGAGGTGCCCGCAGCCGTATTAGTTGGACGCAGGTTGAAACGGGTTCAGCGATTACTTGGAAATATCCAAGCTGTGTGTTGCAGGGTGCAGATTCGGTTGGTGAGTTTTATTCAGTAGCACTCACGAATAATCGCCAGCAGGCCGATACCGGAACGAAAATGGTGCATGTAGGCCCACGGACGCGCTCTACTATTGTGAGCAAAGGCATCAGTGCTGGTCACTCAAGCAATAGTTATCGAGGTCTTGTCCAAGTTGGCCCAAATGCCAAGGGTGCTCGAAATTACAGCCAATGCGATTCGATGCTGATTGGAGATCAAGCTGCAGCGAATACGTACCCATACATCCGCTCTCAACAGCCTCAATCTGCAATCGAACATGAGGCAAGTACTTGCCGTATGTCGGAAGACCAATTGTTTTATCTCCAAAGCCGTGGCATCGGCTTCGAACAAGCCGTGTCGATGATGGTGAGCGGTTTCTGTCGGGATGTGTTTAATCAACTTCCCATGGAGTTTGCGGCTGAGGCCGACAAGCTTCTTGCTCTCAAGCTTGAGGGTTCGGTGGGTTAACCCCAACGCCAAACTTTTAATACTCGTTTTTTTCTTCGTTTTCTTCTGACGTGATTCGTCCCGACGCCGAGCCGCTCCTCGAAATCAATGATCTGCATGCGTCCGTTGAGGACAAGCCGATTCTGAATGGGGTGAACCTGCAGGTAAAAGCCGGCGAGATTCACGCCGTGATGGGTCGTAACGGAAGCGGTAAGAGCACGTTGTCCAAGGTTTTGGCTGGTCATCCCGCCTATCGCGTCACGTCTGGGTCTGTGCGTTACCTCGGCCGTGATCTTCTTGAGTTGGAGCCTGAAGAGCGCTCTCGACTTGGAGTGTTCTTAGGCTTCCAGTACCCGATTGAGATCCCTGGAGTAAGCAATCTCGAGTTTCTCCGGGTCTCGACGAATGCCCGGCGTGAGAAGCAAGGTAAGGAAGAATTCGACACGTTTGATTTCGATGATCACGTGCGTGACCGCTTGCAAGTGGTGCAGATGGACCCTGCATTTCTTGAGCGCAGCGTGAATGAGGGTTTCTCTGGCGGCGAGAAAAAGCGCAACGAGATTCTTCAGATGGCCCTGCTGGATCCCGTGGTCGCGATCCTCGATGAAACCGACTCTGGCCTTGATATTGATGCCTTACGCATCGTTGCTGGCGGAGTGAATCAGTTGGCGAGTCCAGATAACTGCACGTTGCTGATCACCCATTACCAACGCCTTTTGGATGAGATCACGCCGGATTACGTCCACGTGATGGGTGCTGGTCGCATCTTGAGAACTGGAGGGAGTGAATTGGCTGTTGAGTTGGAAAAAATTGGTTACGACTGGGTGGATCAGCAGCTCGCGGCAGAGGCGGTGGCCTAACGATGGCGATGCCCGAGAGTTGGTTGACACAGCTTCCCGCACCAGCAGGAACACTGGAGCCGGTTCAGCGCCGAGGACGCTTGGCTTTGTCAGAGCAGGGCTTTCCCAGTAGGAAGCAGGAGTCGTGGAGGCTTACTGATCTCTCACGCCTGGAGGCGCTGTTTCAGCTGTCGTTAGCGGATCAAAGAAGTCATCGCTCCAGCGCTGACAGCTGGCCGAACGTTCCTGAGCAGGCTCTAAGACTTGTGATTGATGGAAGCCAGGATCCCTTGCAGGGTGTGACCTTGCCGGCAGGGATGTCGCTGCTTGAGGGCGCTGAGTTGCAGCAAGCCCTCGGCCACACCTTGTCCAGCTGTCGTTGCGCCTCGGATTGGCCGGTTGAGCTCAACCACGGAGTGAGTCAGCAGATTTTGGCGTTACGCATCCGCGGGAATGTCCCACCGGTTGAGTTGGTCATGCTTGCGGCCAACGCCATGTTGGTTCCAACCAGGATTTTGTTGCTGGTTGAGGAAAAAGCAGAGCTCGAGCTTCTCCAGGTTGTAAGCGCTCAGGGCCAGGCTGCCCATAGTCATCTTCTCGAAATTCATCTTGGCCAGGAATCCAAGGTGAACCACGGATTTCTTGCCTTAGGTCAAGGGCAAGAGGCTCTGCTCGCCAATCTGGCTGTGGAGCAAGAGTCGCGTAGTCACTACTCCCTGGTTTCGGTGTCGCAGGGCTGGTCGTTTGGACGACTGGAGCCGCGCGTTGTGCAGGTGGATGGCCAGGCTTCTACGTCGATTCATGGTCTTTCTGTCACCGCTGCTGATGAGCAGTTTGCGGTCCATACCGCAATGCGTTTTGAGGGCCCTGAAGGCACGCTGGATCAAGTGCAAAAAACGATTGCAGCGGATCGCTCTCACAGTATTTTCAACGGAGCAATTCAAGTGCCGAGGCCGGCGCAGCGCACCAACGCCTCCCAGCTCAGCAGGAACTTGTTGCTCTCGGAACGCGCCCGTGTTGATGCAAAGCCCGAGTTGGAAATTGTGGCCGATGACGTTCGTTGCACCCACGGGGCCACCGTGAGTCAGCTCCAGGAGGATCAGCTCTTTTATCTGCGTAGCCGTGGCATTACGCAGTCCTCTGCAGCAACCCTGCTGCTGCGTGGTTACTGCAAGGAAGTGCTGGATCGCTTGCCTCTCGATGGCTCGCAGCGCTGGTTGGGCGGCAGCTTGCAAGTGGGAGGGATGACCTCATGACAACACTTCGTCGTAACGCGGCCGTCACTATTGCGGAACGAGTGCGTGCTGACTTTCCGATCATTGACCAGATTTCTAGCTCTGGTCAGCCCCTGATCTATCTGGATCATGCGGCCACCAGTCAGAAGCCTCGTGTGGTGCTCGATGCGATTCAGCATTACTACTCCTGCGATAACGCCAATGTGCATCGTGGCGCCCACCAGCTCAGCGCTCGTGCCACGGAATCGTTTGAAGCAGCTCGTGCGACGACCGCTGGCTTGATCGGTGCATCGAGTTCAAAAGAAATTGTGTTCACGCGCAATGCCACGGAAGCCATCAACCTGGTGGCTCGCAGTTGGGGTGATGCTCAGCTGAAGGCTGGCGATGAGGTGCTGCTCACCGTGATGGAGCACCACAGCAACTTGGTGCCTTGGCAGTTGCTCGCTGAACGCACGGGTTGTGTGCTGCGGCACGTGGGTGTGACCCCTGACGGCACCCTTGACCTCGCGGATTTGCGTGATCAGCTCTCGGAGAAAACGCGCTTGGTGAGCTTGGTCCACATCAGTAACACCCTGGGTTGTTGCAACCCAATCGAAGAGATTGCAGCCCTCGCCCATGCTGTGGGGGCCAAGGTTTTGGTGGACGCTTGCCAAAGCCTGGCTCACAAATCTATTGCCGTGCAGAGTCTCGGAGCTGATTTTCTTGTGGGCTCCTCTCACAAGCTTTGTGGCCCCACCGGAATGGGTTTTCTATGGGCTTCGGAAGAAACCTTGATGGCGATGCCCCCTTTCCTTGGTGGTGGCGAGATGATTCAAGAGGTGTTCTTGGATCACAGCACTTGGGCGGAACTCCCCCACAAATTTGAAGCAGGCACACCAGCTATTGGTGAAGCGATCGGCATGGGTGCTGCGATTACTTATTTGCAAATGCTTGGACTCGATGCGATTCAGGCGTGGGAGGCGGAGCTCACCACCCATTTGTTTGGCCGGCTTCAATCGATCGACGGTCTGCGCATTCTTGGTCCTACGCCAGAGCAGCAGCCTGATCGAGGAGCCCTTGCCACGTTTGTGGTGGAGGGTGTTCATGCCAATGACATCGCGGCGATGCTTGATTTGTCCGGGGTTTGTATTCGCAGTGGTCATCACTGCTGCCAACCGCTGCATCGGCTGTATGGCGTGACTGGATCAGCTCGCGCGAGCCTCAGTTTTTGTACAACTCACGCTGAGATTGATCGTTTCGCTGAGGAGCTCGTCAGTGTGATCAACTTTTTTCGTGAGCATGGCTAGCTGCCTTCGCCGTTAGCGCTTGGAACAGTCCACATTGTTTTTGGTTGTCCTCGGTGGTCGCACGGATCAAAGTTTGATCGAGCTTCACGATGTGCGCTTTGTGGTGGGCCGCTGCATCGAGGACACCTATTCCGAGCTTCGTCGGCAGTGGTTTGGTCGCCGTCGTGGGTTGCATCTCGACAGCTACATGGCCGTGCATTGCATTGATGGCTGGCGCGTCACCCTTGAGCGGGAGCCTCCTTCAGAGAAGCAGCGGCTGTGGTTCGTCAACCTCGGGGGCTATCAACCCGATTCGCTTGCGGAATTGCATCACTTTGGACTCGTGGTAGCCCCTTCTCCGCAAGCCGCCAAAGCAGCGGCCAAGAAGCGCTGGTTGCTGGATGCGCTTCAGCAGCACAAGGACGATCTCAATGCTGTGGATGATTGCTTAGCGATTGAACAGTTGTCTTTGACAGGGAGCAACAGTGTTTACGTGCATCTCCATCGTCAGCTCGATGGTGAAAGTCAGAACCAGGTGCCTGACTGGTTTGGATATCGACCGATTTGAGCAGCAAGCGTGAGTGCTGGACCCAAATGAATTCTTGATTCAGGAGGAAGAAGAGGGGCATTTCGCTCTGGAGAACTGGTGTGATCTGTCCTTGTAATTTCCTGGTTCGGGTGCATCAGAGAATGAAAGAAGCCATTCGGCGCTTGCCGTTGATTCGACCATGAACATTGATGGCCAAGCCTGGCGGACGATTTGGCTTGAAGCCGATCAGCGCTCCGTAGGTGTGATCGATCAAACCCGGTTGCCCCATCGTCTGATCACCCGAACGCTGACGTGTTGTGATGAGGCGGCAAATGCGATCAGCACCATGGTGGTGCGAGGTGCGCCATTAATCGGTGTGACCGGCGCCTATGGCTTAATGCTCGCCCTACAAGACGACGCCAGCGATGCTGGCTTGTGCCAAGCCTTTGATCAGCTCAACGCAAGTCGACCTACTGCAGTGAACCTGCGTTGGGCTTTAGAGCGGGTGCGTGATTTGGTGCAACCTTTGCCGGAAGCGGAGCGAGCAGCTGCGGCTCGGCGGGAGGCGGCGCTGATTGCTGATGAAGATGTGGCGATGTGCGAGGCGATTGGGAAGCATGGCCTCGATCTATTCCGGACGCTGGCAGAGCAGCGACCGAGTGAACGACTGAACGAGCCCTTTCAGGTGCTTACCCACTGCAATGCGGGGTGGTTGGCGACCGTTGACTGGGGAACGGCGTTGGCACCGATTTACAAGGCTCATCGCGCCGGGTTGAGCATTCATGTTTGGGTGGATGAGACCCGGCCGCGTAATCAAGGGGCATCGCTCACGGCCTATGAGTTGGCCCGTGAGGGGGTGCCGCATACCGTGGTTGTGGACAACGCAGGTGGTCACCTGATGCAGCATGGCCAGGTGGATGCTGTGATCGTTGGGACGGATCGGACCACGCGCTGCGGCGATGTGTGCAACAAAGTTGGCACCTACCTCAAGGCTCTGGCGGCTCACGACAACAACGTTCCCTTTTATGTCGCCCTGCCGACGTCCACCATCGACTGGCGCCTTGCGGACGGTGTGGCAGAGATCCCGATTGAGGCGCGTTCCGCGGAGGAAGTGACCACCATTCAGGGGCGGGTCATCGCTGGGGAGTCGGCTGGTGAAATCGTGAGTGTGCAGCTCACGCCTGATGGTTGTGCCGGGTTTAATCCGGCATTCGATGTCACCCCAGCTCGGCTTGTTACGGCTCTGATCACCGACCGTGGCGTAGCGAAGGCCAGTGAAGTTGGACTGAAGGAGCTCTACAACCGTGGTTGATTCAGGGATAGGGAGGAAGGATCGGGCGTTGCGCCGTGAGCTCGTGGACGTAGCCCGTGCCATGAACAGCAGCGGCTTGAATCAGGGCACATCCGGCAACCTGTCGCTGCGGATTGAGGGGGGATTGTTGGTGACCCCCAGCTCCTTGGCCTACGACTTGATGGAGCCGGAGGATCTGGTGGCGATCGATTTTTGCGGCCAACCTTTGCCAAGCGGGCTCCCTGGCCATGACCGCAGACCTTCTTCAGAGTGGCGATTGCATGCCGATGTCTTCGCTGATCGGCCCGATGCCATGGCGGTGTTGCATTGCCATCCCATTCATGCAACGGCGCTGGCCTGCCATGACCGGGGAATTCCACCGTTCCACTACATGACAGCGGTGGCTGGTGGTGACGACATTCGTTGTGCTCCCTATGCCACCTTCGGCACCGCTGAACTTTCGGCCCATACGGTGCAGGCACTGCAGGACCGCCAGGCCTGTTTGCTTGCTCACCATGGATTGGTCAGTTTGGGACGGGATCTGGATCAGGCGCTGAAGATTGCCGTTGAGGTGGAAACGCTGGCACAGATGTATTTGCAAGCTCTGCAGCTGGGGGAGCCTCCGCTGCTTTCGGCACCACAAATGGAAGAGGTGCATCGCCAGTTCCGTGGGTTGGGATATGGCCAAGCCTCTAACAATTGAGGTGTTGCCGGAAAAAGCGCTCTGTTGACTCCAGAACGGCTACCTGCACGGTGCTATCTCGGAAGCCATGACCTTCCTCAGGGAAAGTGTGCACTTCCACTGGGATGGCATTGCGGCGTAAGGCATCGGCCATGCTTTCGGTTTGCTGTGGCAGGACGACCTTGTCTTTGAGACCCTGAAAAAAGATCACAGGACAGCGGATCTGTTGTGCATGGCGCAGCGGCGATCGCTGCTCATACAGATCCCGCTCCTCGGGCCAGCGGCCGATCAGTCCATCGAGGTAGCGGGCTTCAAAGCGATGGGTCTCTGTGGCCAAAGCGCTGGGATCGGTCACGGCATAGCGGCAGGCTCCGGCGCGGAATACATCGGTGAAGCAGAGGCAGGCCAGCGTGGTGAAGCCACCGGCGCTTCCCCCTTCGATGGCGATGCGGTTCGGATCGGCGCAATTGGCAGCGATCAAGGTTTTGGCTGCTGCGGCGCAATCGTTGACATCCACCACTCCCCAACCCCCCTGAAGCCTGTTGCGGTAAGTCCGGCCAAATCCTGTGGACCCCCCGTAATTCACGTCCACCACTCCCCAGCCCCGGGAGGTCCAGAACTGAATCGCGAGGCTTAGGCCGCGGCGGGCCATCGACGAAGGGCCGCTGTGACTCTTCACCAGCAGGGGTGACGACGCATCAGCTCCCCCGCTTGGGGGGTAATACCAGGCATGGGTGCGTTGCCCGCCAGACCCTTCAAACCACAACGATTGGGCCACGCTGATCTCGTTGACCTCCATGGCTGCGGCTGCGGCTGGAGTGTGTTTCCAGGTTCCTAAGCCCAAGTCGAGCTCCAGAAGCCCTTGGCCTGTGGTGCTGTTGCTCGTGATGGCAACAGCCCTGCCATTGGATGCGTTCAGATCGGCGAGATCGTTGAAGGGTTGTTCCACCCTCTCTGCAGAGCCGTCGAGCCCAAGTCGTTGCAACTGCCATTCCCCTTGATCGCAGATGGCCGCTAACAGCTTCTCCCCATCCCAAGCGGTGGTACTCATCCCAAACACCCACTGGGGCATGGCCGTCTCCTTGGCCATCGGCCAGAGCCGTTGCCAGTGGTTGCTCAAGCTCTCGGCGCTGGGATGGCGCATCAGATTCCACCAGCCGCTGCTGTCCTCTGCCACGACGAGGCTTCCATCCGGCAGCCATTGGGGTTGAAACACTGAGACCCCCTGAAGCTGTGAAGGTTCACCGCCGGCGATCATGTAGCAATCCTCCAGCGCTCCAGAGCCCGTAAGCCGCGCCACAACCAGCTGGGAGCAATCCCAGGGCATGGAGGGTTGCCGCCATTCCACCCAAGCAAGCTGGGCTCCGTCTGAGCTGAGGGCGAGATAGCCCGCGAAATCGGCCGGCTGATGCACGACAACAGGGGTTTGATTGCGTTGATCAAGGTCCACGCTCACCAAGCGATCACAACCGGCCTCCTCGACGACGCCCAACCATCGAGAGCGGGCATGGTCGATCACCCCGCCCCCCAGCGCGCTCTCGCTGGGGGAGGTGAGCGGTTGGGGGCTGGCTATGGCTTGCAGCGATTGGGCGTTAGCCCCATCCAGGCCTGTCCAGGCTTGGAACCAAAGGCAACCATCGTTGTCATCAACCCAAACCAGCTGGAGTGTTCCTTCCGTCAGGGTCGCCGTCAGCGGCGCTCCCCCGTAATCGTGCACTCTGCTGCGCAAATTGATCGGTGCTGGCGTGAGTTCCAGTGGTGTGCTTTCTGTCTCCCCCCAGCGGCGAATTAATGCTGTGGTGCGGCCTTTTTCGTGGGGTCGCTGCTCGAGCCAGAGCACCCAATCCTCAAGCAGTTGCGGAGCTCGCAGCACTGGAGTGCGTCCGAGGGCGGTTGTGGCGGGTAGAGGCTGTTGCAGGGACATGTCGAACGGATCAAGCAGAGTTCAGGCCTGCTTAAGATCAGCACAACTTCAAGGTAGGAGGGGTTTTGGCTAGGAGCTTCGCCCAGTTGGCACGATCGGCTGAGAAAAGCAGCTCCTCCATTGCCGTGCCCAAGGAGCCCTTAGAGAGCGCTCCGCTCAATATTCATACTCTTGGCGACGATGCGTTACGGGGTGATGCTCGCCGGATCGGCAAGGTTGACGAGCGCGTGCGCGACTTGGTCCGCGACATGTTGCGCAGCATGTACACCGCTCGTGGCATCGGCTTAGCAGCTCCTCAGGTTGGGGTGCATCAGCAATTGCTGGTGATCGACCTCGACCTTGAAACACCAAGCACCCCACCTCTGGTGCTGATTAATCCTGAAATCACAACCTGCAGCGCATCTGTGGACACCTACGAGGAAGGCTGCCTAAGCATTCCAGGGGTGTATCTCGATGTGGTCCGTCCGACGGCCATTCAATTGAGTTTCAGAGATGAGATGGGGCGACCCCGCACCATGAAGGCTGATGGTTTGATGGCGCGTTGCATTCAGCACGAGATGGACCATCTCCGTGGGGTGCTGTTTGTAGATCGTGTGACCGATTCCAGTGGTCTTAATAAGGAGCTGAAGGAGCATGGCTTCCTTGCCGCAGACGTCCGCCCCATGACGCCTTAAACCGATGCCGATGAAACCCCTTTCTGGCTTGTTCTTGGCCCTGGCTTGTGTGCTTGGAATCGCTGCCACGGGCTGTGTTTTTGAATTGGCCTACGGAGATCCTGATCTGGGCGTGAATCCAACACGATGGATTCTTGGTTTGAGTCTTCCGGCGACGCTTGGGTCACTTTTGGTCGCGATTCGTCTCAATAAACCGGCCTGATGGCACGTGCTCAGACCCAAAAGGACCAATACGATCCCCTTAATGATCGGATTTGATTGATGGGCCGTCCTTGGAACGCTGCTGTTGCTTGTGCTGTGTTTACGGCCGCTGTGGCCACAGGTCTCCCGCAAGTGGCGAAAGCCCAAGGCTCCGTCTTCACTGCTGCAGATGTCGACGAAAGCCAATTTGTGATGGTGTCGGCTCCCATTGGTAAGGGTGAGAGCTCTCAGCTGAACATTTATGAGCAGCGGACCAGTGCCCGGCCTTGTTTTGCAGTGTCTGGAGCTTCCCCTGCAGTGGTTGATCCTCTGTTGGCCAGTTTTGACTTCACCGGAATCTGTAACCGCTATATCGATGGGAATGGGTATTCCCTGCGCATAGGCGGCGATGACCTTGGAACCCGTTATCGACTCTCTGTGGTCAAAACCGGTTCCGATATCGAGCTCTTGGCTGTCCCGACGCGTGATCCCTCTCGCCCCACCATGGTTGTGGCTCGTTCAGGAGGGCCTGGAAATGGTTTTCTCAAGCTGAATCTTGAATCAGGATGGAAGCTGATGAGGCGTCAATACGGCAAGCGAACGCTGGGCCATCTTTATGTCTATCGGGATGGCATGCCTGGATCTCCCGAAGCTCTTTGAAGCATTTGCCGATCGCTTGCTAGATTAATAAGCTGGAAATCCTCGCTTGTTGAATGACTCAGGTCACGGTTGGAGAAAACGAAGGCATCGAATCTGCCCTGCGTCGCTTTAAGCGTCAGGTCTCCAAGGCCGGGATTTTTGCGGATCTCAAGCGCCTCCGCCATCACGAGACTCCGATCGAGAAGTACAAGCGCAAAGCTCAACAGCGCCGTCGTCGTCGTTGATCGGTCTGCATTTTTAGCTTTAGACCGTTGGGCCGTGTCGAAATATCGAAGGATCGGTATTTTGACCGGTTCTTTTTTTTGATCGGCTTCCGAGACTAGAAGCATCTCGAATGGGATCCACCATGGCAATGATGTTTAAATCGCTTCGCGACTGGGTGGGCGAAACCCTCTCCCACGCTCTAGGAAATCCAAGCGAGGAGAAGAAGACGGTTCCTCCTGCGATTGGATTCCAGCCGTATAGAGATGTTCCTGAAGAGGGATCGCGCTAAGCAGCGATCGGCTCAGGCCATCGCTGTGGGTGTGTGGTCATAGCTACGGAAGCAGATCGCTGCTGCAAGTTGTTGTTCTCCCACCTTTGTCATAGCTTCTAAGTCGGCAATGGTTCGGGCAACGCGCAGAATCCTCAAGCTGCTGCGCATGCTCAGCTGCCGTTTCGACACCACCTGCTCCCAGCATTGAAAGGCCCGTTCTTCAATCTGGCCGTAGCGGCCAAGCTCCAGCGCGCTGAGTTGGCTGTTGAGTCGGCCGCCCGGGTTGCGTTTGCACATTTTGATGCGCGCGGCTTGGATGGCTTCGGGGGAGAAGCTGCCTTCCGCTTGATTCTCTGTTGGATCAGCCGTTGTTTTGAAGCAACGGCGTAATTGGCCTGTCGGCACAGGTTCGAGGCGGCATTGAAGATCGAGGCGATCTAAAAATGGCCCTGACAAGCGGTTCCAGTAGCGCTGCCGTTGCAGTTCCGAACAACGGCAGCGGTTGGAAGGATCACCATGCCAGCCGCAAGGACAGGGATTGGTGGCCGCCACCAGGGTCACCCTGCAGGGGAAGGCGCAACGCAATCGCGCTCGGCTTATCCAGAGAACCCCCTCCTCTAAAGGCTGACGCAGCTGATCGAGGATGGATCTTGGGAATTCAGTGAGCTCATCGAGAAACAACACGCCTCCATGGGCCAGGCTCAATTCACCGGGCCGAGGATTGATGCCGCCGCCGAGAAGCCCTGCCGCCGTTGTGCTGTGATGCGGTGCACGGAATGGTCGTTGCCGCACCAGGCTTGTCACGCTGCCGAGCGTGCCAGCAATGGATTGAAGGCGGGTGAGCTCCAGAGCCTCTGAGTCGCTTAACGGCGGAAGAATCCTGGGGAGCTGGCGCGCCAACATTGTTTTGCCACAGCCAGGAGGCCCCACCATCAGGAGGTGGTGTCCACCGGCGGCAGCAATCTCCAGTGCCTTTCGGGCGAAATGCTGAATCTTTAGGGGGGCTGCGGACGAGGGGGCTGATGCGCTGTCAGGGCTCGTTGTTGTTGCAGGCTCTTCCCTTATGGGTTGAGAACAACAGTTGTGCTTGATGCCATGCCGTAACTGCTCAACAAGTTGCCCCAGCGTCTGGGCGCTCACGATGGGTAGTCCGGCCACCAGAGAGGCTTCTGCCGCGTTGGCGGATGGCACCACAAACGCCTTGGCTTTCTGGTTCTTTGCTTGGCAGGCGATGGCCAGAATGCCGCGGCAGGGCCTCAAACTTCCATCCAGGCCCAGTTCTCCTGCGCAGCACAGCCCCTCCAGTTTTTGGGGATCAAGCTGACCGCTGGCGACGAGCAAGGCCAGCGCGATCGGGAGATCAAAGGCGGGCCCCTCCTTGCGTCGATCCGCTGGTGCCAGATTGACGATGACCCGAACGAGGGGCCCGCGAAAGCCGCTGTTGCGCAGCGCTGCCCGAACGCGTTCGCGCGATTCTTGAATGGCAGCATCTGGAAGTCCCACAAGCTGCAAGCCTGGAAGCCCTGGGGCTAGATCCACTTCCACCGTGACGGGAAGCGCCTCCATACCTTGAATGGATGCACTTAAGCAGCGTGCCAGCATTGAATGGTTGCGGGGTAAGCATCTGATGCCCCACCCGTCTCATTCACTGTTTTGCCCAGGGTTGTGACCATGGCTGGCGACACGATTTTTGCCCGCATCTTGCGTGGAGAGATTCCATGCGATGAGGTGTACAGCGATGACAGCTGTTTGGCGTTCCGTGACGTTGCTCCGGCCGCTCCTGTTCATGTGCTGGTGATTCCGCGCAAGCCACTAGAGAGCTTGCTCGAAGCGGAGATAGTGGATGAGGAGCTGCTTGGGCATCTGTTGTTGGTGGCGGCGAAGGTTGCCAAGCAAGAAGGCTTAAGTGATTGGCGAACGGTGATTAATAGCGGCGAGGGTGCAGGGCAGACCGTGTTCCACTTGCACGTGCATGTGATCGGTGGGCGTTCCCTGGATTGGCCTCCCGGATGATGGTTTTGCTTGTGAGAATGGCGTCATGACAGCGTCTTCATTCGCCAGCAGCGGCCCGTTTAAAAATCTGCGTAATCAGTTGGCCAAGCTGCGTCACCTGGCCCAACCCTTCTTTTTGCCGCTTGATCAGGCCAGCGGATGGCAGTTCATTTGGCTGTTGGTGTGCCTTCTGTTTTGTGTTGGCGGTTTGGTGCTTGCGGTTCTTACCGCATTGATCCGCAGCCTGGATCGGTTTCAGCCTGACTTGACGGAGAAATATCTCTCTGGTGTTTCGGGAACGATCGCCACGATTTGGTCAAGTTGGTGGGGCGCGGCTTTTGTGGCGCTGTTTCTGGTTGGTTTGGCCAGTTTTGTGGCTTTCCGTCAGCAATTGCGCCAAAGGCGTTGGCTCAATTGGGGGATGCTGGCAACGATTGTGTTCATGTTGCTTGCTGTGAATGGAATTAATACGGGGATCGGATTTATCTACCGAGACATTACGAATGCCTTGGTTGATAAGGACCAAGGGGGATTTTATGGGCGATTAGCAATTTATGGCGCCTGTTTTGTGATCGCTCTCCCTATACGGGTGACTCAGGTTTATATCACTGCAAAGCTTGGGATCATTTGGAGAGAGTGGCTGTCTAAATCGTTGATTGGCGATTATATGAAAAATAAGGCTTATTATGTTTTAAACCCTAATAGTGAAGATGAAACAGATGTTGATAATCCTGACCAGCGAATTACTCAGGATACGGAGTCTTTTACGGCGCAAAGTTTAAGCCTTGCTCTGGGCCTCTTTGATGCGCTTCTAACGTTTTCGCTTAATATTTTGGTGCTTTGGAGTATTAGCTCCAGGCTCACCTTCGCATTGTTTGGCTATTCTGCAGTTGCTACGACACTGCTGATTGTCTCAGGTAGAAATCTGGTAAGAATTAATTATGACCAGCTTCGTTATGAAGCTGATTTCCGCTATGGCTTGGTTCATATCAGGGACAACGCTGAATCGATTGCTTTTTATTCAGGGGAGGGGCAAGAAAAGCAGGAATCATACCGTCGTCTTGGCTCGGTTGTTAAAAACTTCAACCTCCTGATTATTTGGCAGGTGATCATTGATGTAATGCGTCGATCGGTCTCCTATGCAGGGGTTTTTCTACCCTTTTTGGTGATGGCGCCTGTTTACTTTGCCGGTGAGATCGATTTTGGTGTTTTCAATCAGGCCAACTTTGCCTTCAACATGGTGGAGGGATCGTTGTTCTTCATTGTGGCTCGAATTGAGCAGCTTGCTCAGTTCGCTGCAGGCATTAGTCGTCTTGAGGGATTCCAGACGAAGATTGAGCAGGTGAGCAAGCAGGCCCCTAGTAGCAACAGCCGTGTTGTTCCTGGAAGTAACAGCATCGTGATTCGTTCTGCCGACCTCTACCCACCCAATGGAACGAACCCGGTCATTGAAGATCTCACGATTGATATTGGTGACCACGACAAGCTCTTAGTTGTTGGACCATCCGGATGTGGAAAGACATCACTTTTGAGGATGATTAGCGGCCTTTGGGAGCCCACTCGGGGCAGTGTGGAGAGGCCATCGATGGGTGATCTCCTGTTCATCCCTCAGAAGCCTTATATGTTGTTGGGCTCGCTAAGAGAACAGCTTTGTTATCCAGCAGATGAGAACCGTTTTAGTGATGAGCAGTTGCGAAGCGTGCTTGAGCAGGTCAGCTTGCAGAAGCTAGTGACCCGTTATCCCGACTTGGATATCAAGCAGGATTGGCCTCGAATCCTTTCCTTAGGAGAACAGCAACGATTGGCCTTTGGACGGTTGTTGTTGAACTCCCCGAGTTTTGTAGTTCTGGATGAGGCAACCAGTGCCCTTGATGTGAAGACAGAGAAGCAGCTTTATGAGTTGCTCGTAGATCGAGATCTCTCCTTTATTAGTGTTGGACATCGTCCTTCCCTCAAGCACTTCCATGACAACGTGCTTGAACTGCGGGGGGATGGCGATTGGAGCCTGATCCCCGCCAGTAGCTATCAACCATGACCAAACCTGATCAAGCCATGGATCGCACTCCTGAGGAGCCCTCCTCTGCGTCGACCGCTCCAGAGACCAGTGCCACAACAAAGGATCTGCCTGCCTTTGGTTGGAGTGCCTATGCCGAGCGGATTAATGGGCGCTTCGCCATGATCGGATTTTTAGCTGTGGTGCTCACGGAAGCTCTCAGTGCTGACACGTTTTTGCATTGGGCAGGGCTGATTCCCTGACTAAGGGAGCCGAATCAAGTCCACATCCCAACGCCCTTTACGGCTCACCTGAACGGCTAGCAGTCGGCCATTTCCATTGAGGCTGACGGAGCGGGGGACACCAGGCGGATTAATGGGCAGCCGTTGCAAAGCGCTCACACTGCGTCGATAGAGCATTAATTCGGTTCGCTCTTCGCGTTGGCGGACCAGGGCGATCCTCTGACCATCACCACTCACGCTGAGGCTGATGGTTTGGGAATCGGCCTGATTGATTCCATTCAGTGGCACCGGTGTGTCGTTGCTCAGGTCAATCAGCTCCACGCGCTCTCTTCCGTTACGACTGGCCAGGCTGGCCAGCCAACGTTGTCCCATCGAGGGAAGGCGCCGGCTTTCGGCGCTGCGACGTAGCGATGCCCCGACCCGGGACATGGGACGGATGCCGTTTTGACTGCACCCCAAAGCGACGAAGCAAAGCAATAAAGCCGATGTGATGCATCTCTTTCTCATCGGTTTGGTTCGCTTGGACTGGTACGCCGCTGGCCTCCAGGTCCGTCGGGCTCCAGTAATCCACTTAGGTCAATCACTTCGACGCGCCAACGCCCTTGATCCGCGGTTTGAATCGCGAGTTTGCGTGCATCAGGAGCCAGGCTGACCTGCACGGGATCTCGACCGGAGGGCAAGCGTAGGGGGTGAGCTTTGCCGCTCAGGCGGTCTTCGATTAAGACCAGTCTGTGGTTGCCGCGTTGGGTAATCACAGCCAAATAACGGCCGTTCCAGCTCAAGGACGGTGAGCTGTGGGGCTGATGACGCGAGAGATGGCGCAATCGCAATGAACCCCCACCTTCCACGTTCCGTAATTGGACGGTCGGCCTGCCGTTTTGGTCTTCAATCACAGCTAACAACCTCCCGTTACCGCTGAGGGCAGGGTCTTGTTGTTGTGTTGAAAGAAGGCCAGATGGTGCTCGGGTCGAGCGACCTTCACAGGCAACAACTCCTAGTGCGAGCAGCACGAGGAGGAGGTGTCGGGTCATGCCGGGATGAATGCTCAGACTGATTAATCGTCGAAGCGGGAGCTGTTATCTCTTGGGCGGGAACTGCGGGGAGGAGTGCGATTGGTGTCCCTGGCGGTTGGTGGGCCGGTCTCAGGGGCAGGGTTGCGTCTGCTCACCGGAGCATTAGAGGAGGGTTGACGCGCGCTTGGGGAGTAGGCGGCATCTTCGGGTTCTCGTCGCAGTGGGCTTCCTTGAGGAATGCCAGGTTGTCCTTCAACGCCGGTACTGCTCCGCACAGTGGCTACACCGCGCTGATTGAGCCCAGCCGCACCAGCAGAGGAGCGGGATGAGGGCTCTGGCCTAGATGATGCAGCAGGAATAGGTCTGGAACCTCTGCGTTGATCCTGGCGTTGGCTGCGGCGCTCCCCAAAAGTTGGGCCACTCGGTGCAGAGTCTTCAGCGCGGCCGAATCGGGCCATGCGCCGATCTCGCTCGCTGCTGTCTGACCAATCTGAGGAGGGATCGGGACGCTGACGGCTCCGACTTGCGGCCTGCTCAGGGATCGCAGCTCTGGAGGTGCGACGTGGGCGATAAAAATCCTGTTCAGGTCTTTCATCTTCATTGGAACCTTGGCCGCCAAATCTGCGTCGAATCGGCTGAGGCTCGTCGAAACGCTCGTAGGGATCGTCGTAACCACCTTGCAGACCTCCACCTCCGGCAGGGCTTGCGGCTTCAGGTTCGTCATCGAAGTAGGCCGAGCGTCTGGCCTGTTCCGCTGAAATCCCTCGAAGGCGAACGCTCTCGTAGGCAAAAAACACGGTGGTTCCAGCCAACAAGAATTGTCCAAACTGGAGAATTGGATCGAGTCTCCAGCCCTGGAAGAAAAGAATTCCTCCGCAGAGCAAGCCGATCGCCGCGAAGAACACGTCGTAATCGCGTGCGAGAGCGGGCTTGAAAGTGCGCATGAAGTAGAGCAGTGCTCCACCTACAGCAAGCACGATGCCAACAATGCTGGCCCAATTCAGACTGGCATTAACCACAGTGAAGCTCTCAGATAAAGACCTGCGTGGAACCGAAGCTCGGGTCGAGTGGGCTCAGTCTACGGAGCGTGAAAGGGTCTTCAAAGTTTGCGATCAACCTGGTCGGTTTGGCTGAGAAAAAAGAGCCCGATAGAAGCAGGGATCACAACGATCGCTACACCAGCAACAAGGCTGGTTAGAAAATTGGAGAGGGAAGGCGTCATAGGGGATTAGGACCGAATGCGTACAGCGAGGCCTGATTCGCTGCGATCCTAGGGATCAGGGTCAAGTTTCTACGATGACAGCTCCATTGCTTAGGGCTTTGTGACGCCAACGCTTATCGCCATCCTTCCGCTTCTCAACGTGGCACTGGGTTTGCTGTTGGCCGCATGGACCCTCACGTTCCTGGCGCGCATCGTGCTCACCTGGTACCCCCAGGTGGATCTTTCCAAAGGCTTATGGCCCCTTGTGGCCTGGCCCACTGAGGCGATTTTGGGGTTGACCCGCAGGGTTGTCTCTCCTATCGGGGGCGTGGATGTCACTCCCGTGATCTGGGTTGGGCTGCTCAGCCTGCTGCGCGAACTGTTGGTGGGCCAGCAGGGGTTGCTCTCACTGGTACTGCTCCGCGCCCAGTCCATCGCCTAAATCACTTTTGGGAAGTAACGCCCGGCATCGTTGAGCTGATCTAGAGCATCTCCTCTTCGACGAATTTGGTGTGCACGTCTCCCCTTTGGAATTCAGGGCGGTCGAGCATGCGCAGGTGGAAGTCGACCGTTGTTGGGATCCCGGTGATGGCGCACTCGTTGAGAGCTCGTTTCATCCGTGCGAGTGCGGCAGGGCGATTAGGCGCCCAGACGATCAGCTTGCCGATCAGGGAGTCATAGAAGGGCGGGATGTCGTAGCCGGTATAGACATGGCTGTCGACGCGGACTCCAGGGCCTCCAGGCGGCAACCAGCCAGTAATTCGTCCAGGGGCTGGCCGGAAATTGTGCTGCGCATCTTCGGCGTTGATTCGGCACTCGATCGCATGACCGTTCATCTGAACGTCTTCTTGGCGCACACTGATCGGCTCCCCTCCGGCGATGCGTAGCTGCTCAGCAATCAGGTCGATACCCGTCACCATTTCCGTAACGGGATGCTCGACCTGGATGCGGGTGTTCATTTCCATGAAATAGAACCCACCACTCCTGTCCAGGAGGAATTCCACAGTTCCGGCTCCCTCGTAATTGATGCTTCGCGCCGCTGCAACCGCTGCTTCCCCCATTTGACGACGGAGCTCAGGGTCAAGGGCCGGGCTTGGCGCTTCCTCGAGAAGTTTCTGGTGACGTCGTTGGATCGAGCAATCTCGTTCGCCGAGATGAATCACATTGCCGTGACGGTCGGCCAGGATCTGCACCTCGACGTGCCGGGGACGGTCGATGAATTTTTCCATGTACAGCCCTGGATTCCCAAAGGCTGCATCGGCTTCTCCTTGAGCCGCTTTGTACAGCTTCACTAACTGATCAGGACTGGGCACGAGCCGCATCCCACGACCGCCGCCTCCAGCGGTGGCCTTGATCATGACGGGATAGCCCATGGCAGCAGCAAGCTCAGCAGCTGCCTCCGGGTTGGGTAAGAGGCCTTCGCTACCAGGCACCGTTGGCACGCCAACAGCCTGCATGGTGGATTTCGCCGTTGACTTGTCTCCCATCGATCGGATGGCGTGGGGAGACGGGCCGACAAATGTGATGCCGTGATCGCGGCACATCTCGGCGAAGCGGTCGTTTTCCGCCAAAAACCCATAGCCGGGGTGAATGGCATCCACACCGCGGGAGGTGGCTGCCGCCAGGATATTGGGGATGTTGAGGTAGCTCTTGTTGCTAGGGCCTTCGCCGACGCAGACCGCCTCATCAGCGAGTTGCACGTGCAATGCAGTTCGATCCACGGTGCTGTACACCGCAACCGTGCTGATGCCGAGTTCTCGGCAACTTCTCAGGATTCTTAGGGCAATCTCGCCGCGGTTGGCGATCAGCACCTTGCCGATGGGCATTCCGCAGCATCAGAGCCAGCGCGGATCGTATCAGCGGTTCGGACTTTTAGGCCTGTCGGTATACTCATCCCTCGACGCGCCACCTTGGCAACGTCTCCACGCGGATGTGGTGGAATTGGTAGACACGCACGTCTAAGGAGCGTGTGGCTTCGGCCTTGCGAGTTCAAGTCTCGCCATCCGCATCATTCTTTCCTAGCCCCACCGGCACTGAGTGACGTCACACACCAAGGACCAAACCCTGGCTGTGGTGTTCGTCTCCAACGGCCCTGGTGAACTCACGACCTGGGTTCGACCCCTTGCAGAGCAGCTGCATCGCCGCCTACTGATGCGGCCCAGAGCTCCTAGCTCGTTGTTGAGTCTTCGCCTCGTTTTGGTTCCCTGTCCCAATGCCACCGGAACAGAAGCCGCCGCAGCCTCCCGTTGGAGTTTGTTTGATTGCATCACTCTGGCCAGCCAATTTTGGTTGCTGCTATTGAGGCCTTCGCGGTTTGGGGTATGGCCAGACCGAGGTGTGGTGGTCTTTTTAGGTGGGGATCAATTTTGGAGTGTGTTGTTGTCAGCTCGGCTGGGCTACCGCCACATCACCTACGCCGAATGGGTGGCGCGTTGGCCGCGCTGGAACGATCGAATCGCAGCCATGGCCCCAGCGGTACGGGATCAGCTGCCCAGACGCTTTCGCACTCGCTGCCGTGTGGTGGGCGACTTGATGGCGGATCTTTCCAGCCATGCCAGAGAAGAGGCCCCTCTCCCATCAGGTGAGTGGGTGGCTTTGTTGCCTGGTTCGAAACCGGCCAAGCTCAGCGTGGGAGTTCCGTTTCTGCTTGAAACCGCAGATCGTTTGGCGGCTCAACGCCCTGGCTGCCGCTTTTTGTTGCCGGTGGCACCCACCACCACCGTTGAAGATTTGGTGCGTTACGCCGGTCGATCGAATCCCATCGCTGCCGCGTATGACTCCGGTGTTGCCTCCACTGAACCGGCTCGAGCTGGTGAGGGATTGAGGCGGTTCGTCACGCGCAATGGCACAGAGATTCACTTGCAGGAAAACCCTCCAGCCCACGGAGCCCTGAGCCAGTGCCAGCTTGCGCTCACCACCGTGGGAGCTAACACGGCTGAACTCGGTGCTCTTGGGGTGCCGATGATCGTTTTGGTGCCTACCCAACATCTGGGTGTGATGCAGGCTTGGGATGGTTGGCTCGGGCTCTTGGCCCGTCTGCCAGGACTGCGGCGTCTGATCGGCTTGTTGCTCAGTGCCTGGCGTCTCCGCAACCATGGATTGATGGCTTGGCCGAACATCAGCGCAGGCCGCATGGTGGTTCCAGAACGTGTGGGTCCAATTACGCCTGAGCAAATCGCCCTAGAGGCTGAGTCATGGCTTGCAACCCCAGACAGACTGCAGGGTCAACGCGATGACTTGCGGGGCCTTCGCGGTGAACCTGGTGCCGTGAGGGCACTTGCTGAGGAGGTGCAGGGACTCTTGCCCTTGGCTCTTTCCGACTAGCGTCCGCGCCAGTCAAAAATTTGAGTCATGACGAGTGCGCCGGCAGCAGGTGGAGATCGGGTGGAACGCACTCCTGAGGAATGGAGGCAGCAACTCAGCCCAACCCAATTTCAAGTGGCGCGTCAGGGCGGTACTGAAGCTGCTTTTACCGGTGTCTATTGGGACAACAAGGAAGAAGGCCTGTACCACTGCGTCTGCTGCGATGCGCCCCTATTTAGCTCCAGCACAAAATTTGAGTCGGGCACCGGCTGGCCAAGTTTCTGGAATGGTGTGACCGAGGGTGCGATTCGCACCCATGAAGATCGAAGTCATGGAATGGTGCGAACTGAGATCCTCTGCTCGCGTTGTGATGCCCATCTAGGGCATGTGTTCAACGACGGACCTGCACCCACGGGTCAGCGCTACTGCACGAATAGCGCTTCACTCGACTTCAAAAAGCAAGCCAACACTTGAATTAAAGAGCAGATGGATCCCTGGTTTTACCAGGGATCATCAAGGGGTTGGCTTTCCTGATCTTGGGGAGAGCGAGGTTCGATGGGTTCGACATCAAGGGGTTCGCCGGGGCGTTCGAACGGACGACGTGAAGCCGGTCTTGGACGTTGTTCGACGCGTGGAGTCGCATCGAGTTGCTGATGTTGAGCTGATGCGCGCTGGGGCTCTTGGTAGCGGTCTTCGCGTTGTAACGGCTTGGATTCGCGAAAACGCTCTGGCTCCGGTTCAGGGAACCTGCTGGCTTCGCGGTAAGGCTCATCCAGCGGCAGTCTTTCGTCAAACGCCTGTCTTTCATCAAATGGCTGTCGCTCGTTGAACGGCTGCGGCTCGCGATAGGACTGGGGCTGGGGCTCGTTGTATCTCTCGGGCTCGCGGTACGGCTCTCGATAGATGTTGTCGCGCTCTTGCATCGGCGCTTCATCGAGATAGCGACGCTCACGCGTGTTGTCACTGCGCCGATCTTCAAGTTCGACGTATTCGAGTTCCCGTTCCGTTTCGAAGCGTTGTGCTTCTGAGGCTTCCAGCATCCTGGGTGCCTCTTCCACCGCCTGCCCTGAGCTGAGCTGGTTTTCGACAGGGACGATGTTCACCCTGTACCGCTCTCGCTCCTGCTCCTCCCAGCTCGGTCCTCCGACGCCTAGTTTTTCCAGCACGCCGCTGCTCAGTTGTTTGAGTTTGTCTTCGGCGCCCTCGTAAACAATAATTCGGTCGGCTCCACTGCTAACGATTTCATCGACAGGGATTTCCCAGGTGCTAAGCACACCTTCCCCCAGGAGAGGGACACCAACGGCTCCCATGACAAGTGTGGTGAGTTCGCCTGTTTCGATATCGAAGGAGAAGCCCAAGACGCGGCCGAGTGTTTGCCCCGACTCCGTGATCACCTGGCAGTTGATCACCCGGCTGTAACGGTCTGGGGAAAAGGCCTCGCTGAGCGAGTCTGCGGAATCAACAAGGATCACATCGCCCACTTGGCGAATGCGATCAAGGGGCATCCAACGGGGGAGTCCCGGTAAGAAACGGGTGAGTGGGTTGTCTCTCAAACCGAGCGCGACCACTTCGCGACGGTCGATATCCACAACCACTTCGCCGACAACACCCAAGCGTCTGCCGGAGTCGCGGGTAATCACTTGAGTCCCCATTAATTCCGAGCGAAGCCACAGCCTGTCGCTGGGGACTGTTGCCAGTGGGTCGTTGGGGGACGGGGACGAGCTCAAACGCAGGCCTCAGCCGGAGCAATTCGACTCATTTTGACGCAAGGCCCGGGCGCCCGTTGTTCAGGCTGCATCGGGTAATCCCACCACCTGGGTATGAGCGCCACGAGCTTGGGTGACACCAATGGTGCGCGTAGAGGCTCCAATCATCGGTCGCCTGTGGCTCACGACAAGGAACTGGGCTTGTTCGGCTTGACGGGCAATCAACGCCGCGAGCCGTTCCACATTCACGCCATCGAGGAAGCTGTCCACCTCATCAAGGGCGTAGAAGGGTGAGGGGCGGAAGCGTTGCAGTGCAAACAAAAAACTGAGTGCTGTCAGTGACTTCTCTCCACCAGACATGGCCGCCAGCCGTCGTACGGCCTTGCCTTTCGGGTGAGCGACCAGGGTGAGCCCTCCCTCGAGGGGGTCATCCGGATTGTCGAGCTGCAGCTTGCCGTCACCTTCGGAGAGGCTTGCAAAGATCTCTGAGAAATGCCCATCCACGGCTTGAAAGGCTTCCATAAATGCCTCTTGCCTGAGTGTGGCCACTGTTTCAATCCTCAGGAGCAGTTCTTCTCGCTCCTGACTGAGCACATCGAGTCGTTCGCCCAGGTCTCCAAGCCTTTCTTCCAGCGCTGTTAATTCTTCGAGGGCCAGCATGTTGACCGGTTCGAGGGCTTCCATCCGTTTCAGAAGTTGCTGCAGCTGTTCTTGCAGTGCCTCAAGGCCGGCATTGCGGATCTCCTCTGGGATCTCTGGAAGGGGGTTGGGCAGTGTGGGCTTGAGTTCTTCTAAGCGGATTCCACCGCTGCGCAGTTGCTCTTGAATTGCTTGACGCTGTTCCTGCAAGCGTTCAAGTTCCCAGCGGGCTTGCTGCAGGTTTTGACGCAGCTCGGCCACTGAAGCCTCTGCTGCATCCCGAGCACGACGCTCCTCTCCAAATTTGGTTTGGAGGATTTGTTGTTGGCTTTCCAGTGTCTGGCGTCGTTCTTCCAGCTCCTTATGTTCGTCACGCCAGCGTTGATGCGCTTCAGCGAGTGCTGTGACGGCTAGTTGGAGACTGTTCTCTTCCTCTTCGATGGCCTGTTGTTGATCACCGATTCGGGTCTGCGCCAGTTCGCGTTCCCGCTGATGCTGAAGGCAATCATCACGATGGCGGCGGGCCTGTTCCAAGGCGCTGTCCGACTGTTCAAGTTCGGCCTGGAGTTGTTGCCAGTTCCCGGCATCAGCCTCGGCTTGAACTTTTCGTTCCTCCGAGGAGATTCTCTCGAGTTCGTCCAGTAGAGGGGTGATGGTGGTTTTAAGAACTTGGAGCCGCTGTTCCTGTTCCGTGCGGTTGGCTTGAAGGCTGTGGAGACGCTCACTGCGTTGGCGGCAGCGCTCCAGCAGTGGTCCATGGGCTCGCTTTGCTGCCGTTCTCTCTGCATCGAGAGCCGCTTGCCTCTGTTCGAGCTGACGCAGCAGTGGACGTTCGTTCTCGAGAGATTGGAGCAGTCGGCTTTCTTCGCGTCTGCAAGCTGCCAGGGTCTCGCCGAGCTCGAGCAGCCGCTGCCGTAGAGGCTCGGCCTCATCGTTATCGCTGCTCACCCCGAAGCTCAGCCCACCGCTGCGCTGGCTGAAGCTTCCGCCCGTCATCGCACCACTTTTTTCGAGCAGTTCTCCTTCGAGGGTGACGGCTCGGAATCGCCCGAGTTGTTGCCGAGCACTCCCTAAGTCGCTGAACACCTGAGTGTCGCCAAAGACATAGCCGAACACGTCGCTATAGATCGGCTCGTAGCGGATCAACTCCACAGCTCGACCGATGAGGCCGTCGCCATTGCCTCCCTCCGGTCGGCGGCCACGGGCCATCGCTGCGCCACCACCTGCGGCCTGGGAGCGAATTTTGTTGAGAGGCAAGAACGTTAAGCGGCCTGCACGCCGGCTCTTCAGCAAGTCGATGGCACGGGCTGCAATCCGGTCGTCGTCGACGACCACCTGGGCCATGCGTGCTCCGGCCGCGACCTCTAGGGCGAGGCGATGACGATCTTCAACTTCGCCAAGTTGGGCGACCGCTCCATGGATTCCATCCAGTCCCGCCTCCAGCAAGAGGCGTAAGGCTCCCGTCCCTCGTGTTTCCTGTAGGGCCTCCCGTCGACTCTCTAAACGGGCGATTTCCCGCTCCAGGCGGGTTTGTTCCTCTTCAAGCCTGGTGCGGGTGCGTTGTTGAACCGCCACGGCTTCAGCGCGTTCCTGAAGCTGTTCTTTGCCGCTTCGCAGGCTTTCCAGCAGCGATTGCCACTCCTGTTCCAGCTGTTCCAGCTGGTCTTGGACGTCACGGTCTTCGGCACCGGCTTCGTCACGTTCCAGCTGCAGCTCGGTTTGACGTGCTTCGTCCTGACGCAAACGCTCTTGTAGTTGCTGCTGCTCCTCCTGAAGAGGCGTGAGCGTGGTCTGCAGGTCTGAGCGGCGTGCTGCCCGTTGGCGTTGCTCATCGAGCCAGGCTCCAGATCGTCCGGCGACATCACCAAGGCGCCTGCGCGAGATTTCAACGGCAGCTTCGGCATCGCGGCAGGCTTGCTCCGCTGCCTGGAGAACCTCTGGGTTCTTGGCTTGCTTGAGGCCTTCGCCGTCTGCTTGAAGTTGGTGACGGCGGGAGCTGAGGTTGTGTCGCAGCCCTTGCAAGCGTTCGCCTTCTTGCTGATGTTGCGTGGCTTGACGTTCGAGTGCGCGGTTCTGGGGATCGAGACCGGCCAATTCAGCCTGCACGCTGAGTAGTTGGTCTTCGCCTAGCGCTTTGACGCTCTCCTGAAGGGTTTGTAGGCGTGCGGCCTCTCCAGAGAGGGTTGCATCCTTCTTGGTGATCGCCGCGCTGTCGCGGATCTCTTGTTCGCTGAGCTGTTGTTGGCGGGCTTTGAGTTGCTTCAGCTCCGCTTCCGCTGCTTCGAAGGCCAGCACCAGCTCTTGCTGCCTGCCACGCTGCACTTGATCGCGTAGGTCTTGATAAGCCCTTGCTTTCGCGCAGTCCTTCTCAAGACGTTGGCGCGCGGTGAGTAGTTCTTGCTCAACAATGCGGCAGCGATCTTGCCGCTCTTGAACGTCGTCGAGCTTGCGGCGGCTTTGTTCGATTCGGGTGTCGAAGAGTGCCACACCCGCCAGCTCGTCAATCAGGCCGCGGCGGTCCCGATTGCTCATCGAGACAATCCGAGTCACGTCGCCTTGCATCACGACGTTGCTGCCCTCCGGATCGATGCGTAATCGGCGCAGCTGGGTTTGCAGCTGCTGCAGGTTGCATGGTTCCCCGTCTGAGCTGTAAGTGCTGCTGTACGAGCCTCCAGGCATCACGCGCAGCTTGCGGGTTACCGTCCATTCATTCGCATCATCTTTGATCCAGGGACCGTCTTCAGGCGGTTCGATGCCCTCCTCTGCTGCATCTGGCTGCCAGTCGCTCAGATCAAAACGCACGCTGACGGTGGTCTCAGCAGACTTTCCAGCCTTGAGCATGCCGCTGTTGACTAGATCGGGTAGGCGATCGGCACGCATCCCGCGGCTATTGGCCAGACCGAGGCAAAACAGGACGCCATCGAGAATATTGCTCTTTCCAGACCCATTTGGACCGGTCACCACAGTGAAACCGGTCTCGAGGGGGATGGTCATCGCCCCACCGAAGGACTTGAAGTGGGTCAGTCCGACCTGATTGATATGGACCAACAGGTGACACAGCTGTCAGCGACTCAAAACTAGCGAAGCCTCTGAAAAGCTCAAGGGCTTTGTGCTGGTCTGTTATGAGCCGATGAATGCAGCCGGCATTTGCCATCGACCAGCTCGAGGGTCACTGGGTCCGGTAAGTGGAGGGCGGCAGTGCCGATGAGTTCAACCCTGATCAGCTCGTTTGGGTTGTCGGGCAAGACCCCTAGAAAATCGCCTCCCACAATGCGGCGTCCCCAGCCGCGTCCTCCAGACACAGCCGCTGACGTTCGCTCAAGCCAGATCAGGCGGTGCCTTGGCAATGGGATGGCCTGGAGGCTGGGGCCGTTTGGAAGGGGCACACTGCTCAGCCGCCAGGTGCGGCAGCTTTCGCCATCTTCCAGGAGTAAATCCACATGCCGGCAGGCCGGATCATCTGGAGCATTCGTGTGTTCTAGGAATAGATATCGAGACAGTTGCACCGTTATGGGTTTCATCCTCTGGATACCATCTCTAGTCTGAGAAAGGCGTTACCCCTACCCATGGACTCAGCTCCATCCCAAGCGGAAGAAAAGGATTTCGCGCAACGGTTTCGCGATCATTTTGAGACTCTCGTCCCCGAGATCAAGCGGCGCTGGCCCGAAGTGACTCATCAAGCCTTAGAGGCCACCCGGGGCAGTTTTGACGATGTTGTGCAATTAATCGCTTCCCAAGGCGATCGTGCTGTGCAAACCGTGCAGCACCAGCTCGAGGAATTAATGCATGAGCCTGGTGAGGGTGTGCGCAGTTTTGCGGACACACTTGAGCCCCTGGAGGAGCAACTCGAGCAGCTTCTTGATGACCTCAATTCCACGCTGCGACCCAAGATTGAACGGCCCGTGCGGGAGCGGCCACTGTTGGCTTTGGCCATCGCTGCTGGGGTGGGTGTGTTGGTCGGTGCCCTGCTGACCGGAGGTCGTCGTTCCTGATGAGTGAACTTCCAGGATCTCAACAGAGCCGCCCAAGGGGGCTTGGTGCTGCGGCTCGAGTGACAGCGTTAGCCGGTTCGGTGATGGACCTGCATGTCCGCATTGCTTTGCAGGAAGTTAGTCGCGAGAAGCGTCGCCTGATCAGCGGAGGCGTGTTTTTGGCGATGGGCGGAACCTTGATGCTGCTGGCTCTTGTGGCTGTTGAAACGGCTTTTGTTGTTTGGTCGTTGAACGCGTTCAACTGGACGTTGATGCAGTCGTTGCTCACCCTTGCTGTTTTGAATGTGGTTGTTGCTGGTGTGAGCTTGCGGATTGGAGGACAGCTGGCGAAGGGCCCTTACTTGCCCCAGACCCTTGAAGGCTTGTCCAAAACCACTCGGGCTGTGCTGGGGCGTTGATCGATCAGGGTTAACGCACTTGGTAATGGAGCCAACGGCAATCGAGTCCGCCGTTGTTGATCGGGATGCGTCGAGACGCTCTCATCCGGAGGGCTCCCGTGACGCCAGCATTGCCGCTGAGTAACCAGAAATCCCATCCAGAGGCCTGGGTTTTCACCATTGCACCGAGATCGCCGTACAGCGCCTCAAGATCCTGATCGGCTCCGATGCGTAGTCCATAGGGAGGATTACAAACGATCGTGCCTGGTCCTTCTGGAAGCTGGAGATCTCTGAAATCTCCCGTTTGAATGGAGATCAAGTGAGAAAGACCAGCGGCCTCTGCGTTGTTGCGAGCTTGTTTTGCAATCGATGGATCCTGCTCGCAGCCAATGATCATGGGCTGGAATTGGCCCTGCTCTTGGCGCTTGAGCGCCCGTTCTTTTTCCTCTCTCCAGAGGTCGTCATCAAAATCAGCCCAGCCTTCAAGGGCAAAGCTGCGGTTCAGCCCAGGGGCATGCCCTGCAGCCAGGGATGCCGCTTCGATCAGCAGGGTCCCTGAACCACAGAGCGGATCCACGAGCGGAGTGGTTCCTGTCCATCCACTCAGGCGGATCAAACCAGCAGCGAGATTCTCTTTAAGGGGAGCATCCCCCATCTCTGCTCGATAACCGCGGCGGTGGAGACTGCCGCCCGATCCATCGAGACTCAGCACCCCACCCTCTCGATCGAGATGTACATGCAGGCAAACATCGGGTTCTTCGAGATTGATTGATGATCGTTGTCCCCAGATGTTTCGTTGTAAATCAACGATCGCGTTTTTGACCTGAAGTGCGGAGTAGTGGCTGTGATTGAGGCCGGGAGCAGTGCCGGTGACATCGACCCGGAAACTCATCGAGGGATGCAGCCAGCGTTCCCAGTCCAGTCCTTCCTGAATCCCTGCGTACAGCGACTCGCGTCCATCGCATGGGAATCGGGCCACTTCCCGCAGTAACCGAAACGGAAGGCGGCATTGCAAATGAAGCCGATATAAGCAAGCCATATCGGCCTCAAATGCGACCGCTCTACGTAGCGGTTTTACCGCTTTAGCTCCTAAGGCAAGAAGCTCAGCCACTCCTGCTTCCTCTAAGCCTTGAGGAAGTACGGAGACGCCTTTAATGCGCTCAGATTTTGCTTGTTTTCTGTTCGCCACGACGCCTGAATTTATGCCTGCTGATTGACACGGTATCTGAGCATAAGTCTCATATCTTGGTTATAAGTCCAGAGAGGATCGTGGACATCTGATTTCTTGTAGAAAGAAGATAGCAGTTTTGCGCAGAAGTTCTAGCTTGACCTTTGTGTCAAGCTAGTATAATGATGACCTTGTTGATGCTTTTTTAGGCAGTATTTCTGGGATTAATAGCAAGAAAGCCGCGCTAGGATTATTGCTGAAGCGTGAAAATTAAAAAACATTAGAGTGATCAGGCTCCAATTGATACCTTTGCATTGATTGATTTGCCTTCGATTTACTCTTTGCTGGTAATAATCATTGGCTTTTAAAGATCTGCTCTGTTGATGT
Source organism: uncultured Synechococcus sp. (assembly GCA_949373155.1). The sequence continues at coordinate 74,127 of CASICK010000011.1, forward strand.
GCCGCTTCGTCGATGCCCTGATGTCCTTTCTTATGAGGAGGTCGATGCCATTTCTCGTACTGGATGCCAGAATGAAAAGGTCCGTTCTTGAACGGACTAGGTGGTCCACACCGGTGTTTCGGACAGCGGTTCGATTCCGCTCAGCTCCATTCTCCCCTCGGGGCTGCAATGGTTTCGACGGGGCATAAGGAGGGTGACTGAAGCCTGCTCGGTAAGAGCAAATTCCGTAACTGCGAACAACATCGTACGTTTCTCCCGTCAAGCAGCCCCTGTTGCTGCCTGACCCTTTTAAGGGAGATGGGGTGAAGTCAGCCTTATCACCCAAGTGACTCAGTGGGGGTGGAAAGCCCCCTTAAACCATTCCAGGAGCAGAGGATCTCACGGGTCCGCTTTTTTATTGCTCAGGGGCCGCGTGACAAATTCGTGACAACAGGGCTTTCTCCTGCCTCTGCGTGACAATGGGGCTTCTCGCTATTGCTTCCTCAGCGTTTGCTCTGAGCTTCCAGTTTATTGAGAGTCTCGACTTTGCTTGCTCATCGGCATTCGCGAGGCTCTAACCATTCCTTAGTAGTTATTGGGTACGGTCTCCCACTGCTGTCAACCCTGCCAAGCGCGACAATTATTTTCTGTTATTACTCATCTTGACGTTTTTGGGTCGAGGTTTGTGAGTTGCCCAGCTTCAGCTCTGAACTATTAATTACGCTTAAATAGTAGTATTGATCGAGATAGTTCATCCATCAGCTTGTTGCAGCTTGGTTGCTAAAAGAATGTTTTGGTGAATGTATTGACTGCTTGACAAGGAAAATTATCCGATTTCAAGTATGATTTATGCCTTCTCTGTTGTTTCACTTTAGTGACTCGAAGTAGTCGGAAATCTCTCTGACGCACTCACCAGGCGTCTCACGAGCTTTGTTCGCGTCAAAGCGAATAGTCGCAAATCCCCGTTTAATCCAATGACTGTCCTTTGCTCTGTCCTTTCGAAACTGTTCCAAACGTCCATTTGAAGTAGATGTCTTGCCTCCCCAATGCACCTCTCCATCTACTTCTACGATTAAAGCTTTTGCATTACTATAGACAATAATATCAGGTTGAATAAAACTCTCGTCATTTCTTTCTGGTGGAAAAACATGCGACTCGCAAGCAAACATAAATCCCTGCTGTTGAAGCTCCTCCGCAAGCCTGGTGTGAGAAAAGCTCATCTTTAATCCTCTAAATCGATAGGTTTGTATTGTGGACTTAGGGAATTTAAAAAATGGGGCATCTAACCCCCACATCTCGCTAGCGATTAAACCCAGGGAAGGATATTCGTTAGGTCCAATTTTTTTAATAACAACATTATCAAATTCTCCAATGTCGCCAATAGCATGCATGCGCTTGAGCCTTTCGGCTACCATCTGCACGAAAATGTCACCTGGAGTGAGCTTTTCAGAAGTGAAGGAAGATCGCTTGATTAATTTATCACAATAGGTCTCAATTTCATCATTTGCAAAGGCTAATCCTAGACTAAAAGTTTTTTGAATTTCCCCTCTTTCTGTTTCTATAATCTCATCGCTCACAATGTCGCCATATACCACGGGAATGATTTTTGATGTGGCAGGTTTTCCAGGAAAGCCAACAGATACAAAACTGGCTTCTGAGTAAATTCTTACACAATCGATGCAAAAATTATAAGTCTTTTCGTCAATCTCCTTCCATTTGAAACCATCACGGCTATACCTTGCTAAATCAGATATTGAGCCAATCCATAAATCTCTTAATTCTGCAGAAGTAAGATCATTGACGGATCTTCTCGGGTCATCCATGTTGATTCAGCTAATCAGGCTTTGACCATACTTTTGCGCAATATGGCAGTTCCGTCAAGATTAATGATAGCCTCATCAATTGAATATGCATTCTTGAATTCTGATCATCAGACCTTTGTATTGCTGAATGCAAGATATTTTTCAGGAGTTAGTTGATAGTGCTTGTATTTGCTTTTTTAGATTTGTTTTTGTCGTATGATCTTCTCTTTGTCTCCTCAACTTTTTGTGGATTTGTTAGCACGTAATTCCGCTTGCTTTCGGCACCTGCGCACCCTGGAGAGCAAAATATCTTGTCCTGTCTCATCTCTGGTGTCATCAAAAAGGTGAAACCACACTCTGGGCATTTGCGAAACTCATTCGCTTCAATAATTGCTTTTGCACGCGCATCTTTGTTTTCTTTTGTGGTCTTCTTTTGGCATATTTGCACACACTCGCAGCATGATCCTGAGACCCAGCGTGGCGAAAGATGTCCTCGTCTGCATCTCTTCCCATTGAAATACCTGGTTATATTTTTCTGATAAGCTTCAAGTTTTGACATTGGTAAATTATCCCACTCTTTTGGATATACTTCGTCTCCATAATGCTGCATAACTATCCCGGATGTTACTTCTTCTAGAGTCATGATTTCAGACGTTTGAAGAGCTTTGACACCAGCGGCAGTAAAAAGCTCATTAAGCGATTTTACCTGAAGCTTGTTCTTATACCAGTTTTCTATCTTTCCTTCTATCTCGAGCCCTATTGATACTTTAAGCCATTTCTTTAGTTCAGATTCTTTCTGGAAAATTTTTTGACCATTAGAGGGTCCAAATATGTCTAATTCGCACCAGCCATCGCGATAGTGGGTGGCAAGTCTTCTTGGTAAGTCATTTGTTATGCCAAACTGCATTTCAGTACCTCTTTCCATTAAGTACATCCATGCTGGGAGTAAGTGATTAAAACCTGTTTCAGCGCATGCAGGGCAGCCTGTCGGCGTAGAGTTTATTAATCTACTGGGTTTGGCAGGCCACTGATTTGTACAGTCATTTTGATGGCATTTAAATAGGGTTGATTGATTGCTACCGTCGAATGATCCGATCAGTGTGATTGTTCCACCGCTTACGGCTTGTAGCCTTTCCTTAAAAGTTTTTTCTGTTAATGGTGCATTTCCAGCGCAGCTTGGACATCCAGCATCTCTGTAGATGATTGTAGCAATTGTTGGCATCCATTCATACCCACAGATATTGCAGCTAAATTCTACATTTGATGTTGTATTTGTGTATCCACTTCCCATGATCAGAGTTGGCTTGTTTTCTATTAACCACTCCCTGATTTCTATCTCGGGAATAGATCGGTCTCTTCCATTTGCTTTCCAACCGCAGTCCCTGCAGCCATGGTGCCCTCTATCTTGGAGCCTTAGGATCTCTGGCTGGGTTTTCCAGTGTTTGCCTCCTTGGGTATCGCAAGCTGGATTTAGGCAGTGAAAAGTTGCTTTTAGGCTTGAGCTTGTGTATTCAACTAGCTCAATAAATGGTCTTTCAGCTTTGAGCCATGATATAAAATTTTCTTCCGATAAAGTTCGTGACTGGCG
>CASICK010000012.1 GCA_949373155.1 uncultured Synechococcus sp.
TGGCGGAGAACAGTGAACCACCGAAGACACCAGCCACACCCAGCATGTGGAAGGGGTGCATCAGGATGTTGTGCTCAGCCTGGAACACCAACATGAAGTTGAAGGTTCCAGAGATGCCCAAAGGCATGCCATCAGAGAACGAACCCTGACCGAAGGGGTAGACCAGGAAAACAGCCATGGCTGCAGACAGCGGAGCGCTGTATGCAACACAGATCCAAGGGCGCATGCCCAAGCGGTAGGAAAGTTCCCACTGGCGGCCCATATAGGCCGAAATACCAATCAGGAAGTGGAACACAACCAGCTGATAGGTGCCGCCGTTGTAGAGCCACTCGTCGAGTGAGGCAGCATCCCAGATTGGGTAGAAGTGCAAGCCAATGGCGTTGCTGGAAGGAACAACAGCACCAGAGATGATGTTGTTGCCATAAAGCAAGGAGCCAGCGACAGGCTCGCGGATGCCGTCGATATCAACCGGAGGGGCGGCGATGAAAGCGACGATGAAGCAAGTGGTAGCAGCAAGCAGACAAGGGATCATCAGCACACCGAACCAACCGATATAAATACGGTTGTTGGTATCTGTGACCCACTGACAAAAACTTTGCCAGCTGCTTAAGCGACCGCTACGAACGGCAGTTGCCATGAGATGAAAATAAGAACGGGATCGATCAATCAATCCTCAAAAAAGGATCCATGATCAAAGTCAAGATGATGAAAAGCCATCCAAAATTCAAGTGAAACCAACGGATCTCATTATCTCGACAACATTTTTCATGACAACTTCATGAACAATTCATGAAGTTGTGTCACGCGCCGGCGAATCTCTGCATCTTCAGCCATTCCCTGGCCTGATCAGCAAAACCAGGAAGATCCAATCGTTCTCGCTCTGCCGCCTTCGCCACCAACAGCGGGGCCTGGCGTTTGAGGTCCTCTAGATCAGGCTGGGCAACACCCGCATTCAGGGCCATCCAATCAGCCATTGATGCCCCCACAACCCGGGTGAGATAGGCAGCGCTGAGGCCTTGGAGCATCCCTGCCGCCAACCAAGTACCACCGTCAAGCTTGGCCATGCCAAGCAGTGCTTGACCGCTCCACTCCACAACCCCCTGCCCAAGGGCTGCGGTCCCCAATTGGCGAGCAACAACCTGCAACACCTCAGAGCTCCAGGAGCATCCCCAGATTTGAGCCATTTCCTTCACCATCAAACCGTTCACCACAGCCACAGCAAGTAGATCAACGCTTGGAACAGGGGAGGCAATCACCACACCCGCCACAATCCACTGACTCCGTTGAAGCAGGGAACGGAATCGCTCACGACGCAACTGCTCCAGCTCTGCTTGCCAACGGCGATGAAGAGAGGTCAACAAGCGTTGCTTGGTGATCTCGCGGCTCCGAGAAGGCTGGGCAAAATGACGTCGCACCGGATGCAAGCCCCTCCGTAGATCAGCTGACTCACCGCTCCAGAACAGCAGTCGATCGCACCATGGCTTTGGTAACTGACAGCTCAAGGCGTCCTGTCGTGCTTCGCGCGAGTCCTGAACAGAATCCTTAATGAGCAACCAAGCGGGGCGGTCAGTGGGCAGTTGTTCCAACCGCAAAAGATCAGCTGCCCTTAGGGGCATTGGAAGTCCGTACAAGATCACATCAAGCTGCTCAAGCTCCTGGGGCCAGCTCCAGGCATCAGCCACCACAGGCAACGGCTTGGCAATGCACAGCTCAAGTGAATTGGAACCCTCCAAAGCGGTGTGAAGCTCTGAAGTGCTCGGGTGGGTCCCGCCCTCACTGATGACCACACCCACACTGAGAGGTGAATGCTGAGCTTTCAAGAGATCAAGCTCCTGTTCGCGTGGATGTCGCAAACCATCAAGACCTAACGACAGCTCCAGCTCTGTGAACTGCGCAAGCACCGACTCACAACGACGGATCCATCCGGGGATGGAGGACGGCTCTGAAAATTGAGCAGCCCGAGAAGGACGGGACACCCACCAGAGGCCAGCCCCCAAGACCAGGAAGCCTGCGCCTCCACCGGGAAGGTGAACAATGTCGCTAAACAGCCAACTCCCAAATGCCAGGGTCCCTCCAGCCAGAACAAGTTTCCCTGCAATGGATGGAATCAGCTTGATGGTGCTGATTGATGGAACCGGCATCAGCACAACAAATCCATGACTTGGGGCTTTCCTAGCTCAACCTGTCCAGTCAGACCAGCGCTTGCACACGTATGAAAACTGGCAGCGCCGACTCCGGCCCTTATTTCAGGACCTCTGTGCTTGGAATTCATATGGTTAGGAGGCCTGTGCCTGACATCGATGGCCCGAGATCGTCGTCATGAGGTCAAAAGGGTCTTAATGGTTGCCCTCACCATCAACTTGGTTATGACGTTGCTCAAAATGGTGGTGGGTCTAGCCAGTGGATCACTCGCTGTGGTTGCGGATGCGATGCACAGCGCAACCGACGCGCTTTCAAGCTTGACAGGACTGATTACCAATGGGCTCTCGGATCCCAAACCAGACCGAGATCATCCCTACGGCCATCACAAATACGAAGGGATTGGAGCGCTTGCGGTCGCTGGTTTCATCTTCTTCACAGCGATCGAAATCCTGCTCACCTCAAGCGAACGACTCACTCAGGGCTTACCTGAACTGCGGATCAACGCAACGGAGCTTTTGCTTTTGCTCCTGGTGCTCGTCTTCAATCTTCTGCTCGCCAGCTACGAGCGACGCGAGGGGCGCCGATTAAACAGTCCGCTTCTCCTAGCCGATGCCCACCACACCACGAGCGACATCTGGACCACGGTGATCGTGCTGGTGGGACTGACTGGGGCGTGGCTACTCAAGGTCAGCTGGCTGGATGTCGCCCTGGCCATGCCACTTGCAGTGTTCTTGATCCGTGTCTGCTGGCAGGTATTACGCGACAACCTTCCCTGGCTTGTGGATCACATCGCAATTGCACCCGAAGCCATCAACGAACTGGCATTAGGTGTACCTGGAGTCCTTAATTGCCATGACATCGCCAGCAGAGGAGTCCTCGGACAACAAGTATTCATTGACATGCACATGGTGGTGGATGTGGATGACCTGATTGCGGCTCATCAAATCACTGAACGGGTTGAGGAGCGCCTGGAATCCCGCTTCGGGCCCGTTCGCTGCACCATTCATCTCGAGCCTCGGGACTATGCCGAACAGGTAATCACCTTCCGTGGAACCCACGGTTAAGCACGGAGATCAAGAAAGGAAGCTCCTAGAAGTTCGGTGATGCGTCACACTTGCGCCTGATTCCAGGCCTCGGGCCATGACTGATTCCAACAGCGATACCCGTCAACAGGGCAGACAAGGTGAGAACGGCGGGGGCTCCCGTGGCGGCCGCAATTCCGGCAACAAAGAGGGGGGCGGATTCCGTATCCGACTCAGTGACAACGAAATGCGTGCAGTGAGAGCCCTTCAAGAGGCTTTCAATCTGCGTTCAACAGTTGCAGTGCTGGGTTTTGCCGTTCGCGCTCTTGCTCAGATGCTGGAGGACGGCCAGCTCACTGAGCTGATCGCTCAGCAGCGAGCCCAAGGCGGCGGGCGTCGATCCGAAGAATCACGCGGAGAAGGCAACCGGGGTGAACGTAATCGGACACCACGGCCCGATCCATTTGCAAGGCCTGCAAAGCCCCAACCTCCTGCCCCTGAGCCAGAGGCTGTGGCTGAACCAGAGGCTGTGGCTGAACCAGAGGCTGTGGCTGATCCAGAGGCTGTGGCTGATCCAGAGGCTGCAGTAGAGACAGAAGCAACAGACGCCAGCGCTAGCGATGGGACTTCCCCGCCAGCAAGTGACGACAACATCGAGACAGGAGCCTGATCGATGGGGCGGCCGAGGGTTCTCTCCGGCGTTCAACCAACAGGTGCTCTTCATTTGGGCAACTGGTTGGGCGCCATTCGTAATTGGGTGGATCTGCAGCACGACAACGACACATTTTTTTGTGTCGTGGATCTGCATGCCGTCACCGTTCCACACCAACCAAATCGTTTGGCGGAGGACACCCTCAGCACTGCAGCCCTCTACCTGGCTTGTGGTCTCGACCCTGATCAATCCACCGTTTTTGTCCAAAGCCATGTCAAAGCTCACAGCGAGCTGTGCTGGTTACTGAACTGCGTCACTCCCTTGAACTGGCTGGAGCGGATGATTCAGTTCAAAGAAAAAGCAGTCAAGCAAGGCGACAACGTCTCTGTGGGCCTTCTTGACTACCCAGTGCTGATGGCCGCAGACATCCTTCTCTATGACGCAGACCTTGTGCCTGTTGGGGAAGATCAAAAACAACATTTGGAGTTAGCGCGCGATATCGCCCAACAACGCATCAATGCTCGCTTCGGCTCAGAGGATCAACCGCTCCTGCAGGTTCCCAAACCATTGATCATGCGCGAGGGGGCAAGGGTGATGAGCCTGACGGATGGCCGCAACAAAATGAGCAAAAGCGATCCGAACGACAGCAGTCGGATCACCCTGCTTGACCCACCTGCACTCATCACGAAGAAGATCAAGCGGGCCAAAACAGACCCTCAAATGGGTCTTGAATTCAGCAACCCCGATCGACCGGAAACCGACAACCTCCTCGGGCTTTATGCCCTGCTAAGCGGCAAGGGCCGAACAGCCGTTGCTGAGGAATGCGCAGCGATGGGCTGGGGAACGTTCAAGCCTCTATTGGCAGAGGCCGCCGTGAGCGCTCTAGAGCCCATTCAAAGCCGATACAACGAGCTCATGGATGATCGGGCCGAATTAGAGAACGTGCTGCATCAAGGCCGTGAACGGGCAGAAGGCGTGGCAACAGCCACCGTGGATCGCGTACGCAAGGCCATGGGCTTTCTCACGGCCTAATCATTAGGAAGGTGTTTGAAAAGATTCTCTAATACTTAAAGCTTGCTGAGAAAGCTTGACGCCAGCCCTAAGAAATGCGATTGAGATCCAGCCAAGACGGCGGATCTCGCGAGTCTTGGGCAGAGATTAATTAAGTGTTTCTGCTCATGCACAACTGATACTCACCGTCAAGGCCGGTGCCAAGGGACTCGCCAAACGTTTCCCATCCTGACGAAAGTGGCGGTCTCGTTACGGAACGTCACCTTTTGCTGAGCTCCTTCGCCAAGCTGCCCCTAGCCGTCTTACCCGCTTTCCGTCAAGCCAGCGGCATCGGTGTTGTCAGCATGGGGCTCCTACTGGGCCTTGGACACAGCATCCACGCTGAACGCTCCAGCGAAAGGCTTGAACAAGCAGAAAGATTGGCATCAGCACTCCAACAAGACGTCAAGACTGATCAAAAAGCATCTCCTTACTCAATCACTCCTGAACGACGCGCCCTGCTCAATACCATTCGCTTTGCCGAAGGAACTTGGAAGGACGGTCACGACCTTGGGTATCGCACCCTCTACGGAGGTGGCCAGTTTGAAGATCTCTCTAAACATCCAGAAAGGGTGGTGGTGAAGCGTTACGTCAGCGCCGCGGCCGGAGCGTATCAATTTTTGCCAAGCACCTGGAAAGGTGTGGCTCGAGAACTGAGACTGGCCAGTTTCGAACCTCAGCATCAAGATCAAGCAGCCCTCCATCTCGCCAAACGTCGAGGGGCACTCAAGGAGATTGATCAACGGGGTCTCACCAAGGCTGCTATGGCAAAACTGGCGCCTGAGTGGGCTTCATTCCCCACATCCTCAGGCCTCTCGGCCTACGGACAACCTGTGAAGAGCCACGAAGAACTTGCGAGCTTTTACAGCAAGAACCTGGACAGATTGAAACGTCAAGTCAACGTCTGATTGCGTCGATCAACAGCCAACTTGGCTGCCAAGCTCCAGACCTCCGTCACAAGCCCATGCCATGGATTCATGGCAGCCATCGACACGGCCATGGGCTGAGATGAGGCCTGCAACAAAGAACGAGTTGCAGCAATCGATCGTTGTCCATCCACCAAGCGCTCAGCCAACTTTTTACGGTCAACTGGATTTAAAACGCGGTCAGGGCATTGTTCAAGCAAAGCTTGCCCACGGCTGAACCAGTAGTCGAAGTCAGCAAGCAATGAGGCCAGAAGTGACTCCAGCAAGTCACCAGCTTCAACATCGGCGGGCAAGTTAAACGAACCTCGTTCTATTGGGAGCGTACATGCAGCAATAAGATGACCTAGCCCTGCCAACCTCAGTGGCAGCTAGCCGAACAGATTCCAGGACTCAATCATCCATGCCCGTCGTCACACTTCCAAACGGAACCTCCAAGAGTTTTGACGGGCCCGTCACCATTGCTGATGTGGCAACAGCCATTGGTCCTGGACTGGCAAAAGCTGCTGTGGCAGGCGTTGTCGATGGACAGTCACTCGACTTAGCGATGCCAATCAAACAGGATTGTCAGCTTCAGCTTTTGACATCTAAAGACGAAGAAGGTGTCGACACGATCAGACATTCGTTCGCACATTTACTCGGACATGCAGTCAAGCAGCTTTACCCAGAAGCAAAAATGGCCATCGGCCCTGTTATAAAACATGGGTTTTATTACGACATTTCATATAAAAAACCCTTCACTCCTGAAGATTTAGATACGATCGAAAAAAGGATGAAAGAGCTCGTTTCTAAAGATTATTCTGTTGAAGTAGAAGTCGTCACCAAGAAAGAGGCTATTGAAACCTTTGAGAATCGAGAAGAACCGTTCAAACTCGAAATCATCAATAATATTCCTGAGGGCGAAACTATCAAACTTTATCACCATGAAGAGTATACAGATATGTGCCGAGGGCCTCATGTACCGAACACAAAGCACCTTCGACATTTCAAACTAACAAAAGTTTCCGGAGCTTATTGGAGAGGCAATTCAGAAAATGAAATGCTGCAACGTATTTACGGAACAGCATGGGGATCTTCAACCGAACTTAAATCCCACCTCAAGCAACTTGAAGAGGCAGATAAAAGAGACCACCGAAAGCTCGGCCGACAACTCTCTCTATTTCATATCCAGGAGAATGCTCCAGGGATGGTCTTCTGGCACCCGCTTGGATGGTCTCTCTATCTCAAGTTACAGGATTTTATTCGCGAAGAACTCGGACAATCTGGATACCAAGAGATCAGTACTCCACAAATCGTGGACAGAAGCCTATGGGAGCAATCAGGCCACTGGGAGAAATTCAAAGAAGGGATGTTTACGACATCATCAGAGAATAGAGACTATGCAGTGAAGCCGATGAACTGCCCATGCCACGTACAAATTTTCAATCAAGGATTACGCAGCTATAAGGATTTGCCCATCCGGCTCGCAGAATTTGGATCTTGCCATCGCAACGAACCCTCAGGAACATTGCATGGATTGATGCGAGTGCGAAATTTTGTTCAAGACGATGCACATATTTTTTGCTCCGAGAATCAAATTCAAGAAGAGGTTCTGGAATTCATCGATCTCGTCTTCAAGATCTACAAAACGTTTGGCTTTGAAAATATATCCATCAAACTCTCAACACGCCCAGAAAAAAGGGTTGGCAGCGAGGAGATTTGGGATAAATCGGAAAAGTCCCTCGCGGAAGCACTTGATGCCAAGCAACTGGACTGGCAGCTACTTCCTGGAGAGGGTGCATTTTATGGGCCCAAAATTGAATTTTCACTCGAAGACTGCCTTGGGAGAATCTGGCAATGTGGAACCATTCAGGTTGATTTCTCGATGCCCGAGCGGCTAGGCGCCACTTACATCGGAGAAGATGGCTATCGCCATACCCCCGTGATGCTCCACAGAGCGATTCTGGGCAGTTTTGAGAGATTTATTGGCATCCTAATTGAAAATTATGCAGGAGATTTTCCCTTCTGGCTTGCCCCGGAACAGATTCGTCTTTTACCCGTCACTGATGATGTTCAGCCCTATGCCGAACAACTCCTTGACAAGCTCAAAACAGCTGGGGTTAGCGCCACGATCGATCGAAGCGGGGATCGCTTAGGCAAAATCATTCGTAACGGGGAACAAATGAAGATTCCGGTTCTGGCGGTGATTGGTGCCAAAGAAGCCCAACAAAACGCTGTCAGCCTGCGCAGCCGCCGCGATGGTGATCTCGGAGTCCACTCAGTGGACGTGTTGCTCCAAGCTGCACAACTGGCAAACACCGAGCGGCAACCAGGACTCGGACTGAACTCATGAGCTCCTCGAGCATTCAGTCCCTCAAAGACTTGAGTCGACTGCGGGAGGCCCCAACCCTCGATCAGGGAATTGCGGATCAACTTCGCGAGGAGCTTCAGTTCGCACTGTCCCAATCAAGTTGGTTCACCATTGGCGTGATGGCCCCCTCCTCCCATCAGGCTTTATCAAGTCTTCGATCCCTTGAGGAGAGTCAACAATGGACATCTCTCGAAGTCACAGAAACCACAACAGATATTGGGCCCGTCTTCCTTAAAGCCAACCAACGCGGCGGCACTGTTCGAATCAGGATTGAACATGGCTTGGGTTCAGGGATTTTGATCAGTGGTCATGGTGACGATGTGGCTCAGCCAGTCACAACTTGGGGACCATTTCCCCTGGATTTCTTTGGCTAAACATTTCGCGCGAGGCGATCGGTTGCCTATCTAGTGAGATGTATTCAGGCTGGAATGAATTCCACCAGACGTCTTGCATGGCCTGCTCCACCCTGTTGGCCGGTGATATGGGAGGAACCAAAACCCTCCTAGCTCTTTACGGAATCAAGGACGGTCGGCTCGCGCAGCTTCACCAGCAGCGCTTTATCTCCAGCGAATGGACGTCGCTGGAACCGATGCTGGAATTCTTTTTAAACCAGCGACCAAACGACATTGAAGCGCCTCAACACGGATGTATCGCCGTAGCCGGGCCGGTGAACAACCGCATTGCACGCATTACGAATCTTCCTTGGCAATTAAGAGAAGAGCAACTGGCCGCTGCAGCATCGATAGGCCAACTCGAACTCGTCAACGATTTCGGCGTCTTGATCTACGGGCTACCTCACTTCGATGAAACCCAACAAGTTGTGCTCCAGGCCGCTGGGCCGAAGGAGGGTCCGATCGCCATTCTCGGGGCTGGTACGGGGTTAGGCATGGCTCGAGGGATCCGCACTGAAGGAGGGCTCATTGCCCTTGCAAGCGAGGGCGGGCATCGGGAATTCGCCGCGCGAACCGAAGAGGAATGGCAATTGGCCTGCTGGTTGAAAGACGATCTCGGAGTGGATCGTTTGTCGGTGGAACGGATCGTGAGCGGAACCGGACTGGGACACATCGCGACTTGGTTGCTCCAAAACTCCGACACCAAAGAACATCCACTAAGACCAATCGCAGAGGAGTGGAGAACCAACAAATCCAATGACTTACCGGCCAAGGTGAGCATGGCGGCCGCAAAAGGAGACCTATTAATGGAACGGGCCCAAACGATTTGGCTGTCTGCCTATGGATCGGCAGCAGGGGACCTTGCACTCCAGGAACTTTGTACTGGAGGCCTTTGGGTTGGGGGGGGGACTGCGGCCAAACAACTTGCAGGATTGCAGTCAGCAACCTTTCTGAAGGCCATGCGTCAAAAGGGTCGTTTTGAAGAGTTTTTGGATGGTTTAAGGGTTACCGCCGTCATCGACCCTGAAGCAGGTCTGTTCAGCGCAGCCTGTCGGGCAAGAATCTTGGCTGAGTCAAGTGGGACACTGGCCTAAGTGGAAACGCAGGGATGGCGCAGCCGCGTATCGGCCAAACAGTGGTGGTGGACGTTCCCGCTACCACCGCCAACATTGGGCCAGGATTCGACTGTCTAGGCGCTGCTCTGGATCTCAATAACCGTTTCACCATGCGTCGAATCGATGGCGATGGAGAACGATTTGAATTGATCATCGAGGGGCAGGAGGGGTCTCACTTACGGGGAGGGCCAGACAACCTCGTGTATCGAGCCGCGCAGCGGGTCTGGAAAGCAGCCGGCCAAGAGCCCGTAGCCATCGAGGCTCGAGTGCGTCTAGCCGTTCCACCAGCCAGGGGCCTAGGCAGCAGCGCCACAGCCATCGTGGCCGGGCTCGTCGGTGCCAATGCCTTGGTGGGAGAACCGCTCAGTCGAGAAAAACTGCTGGAGCTCGCGATCGATATCGAAGGACACCCAGACAATGTTGTGCCTTCGCTACTGGGGGGGCTTTGCATGACCGCAAAGGCTGCCTCGCAACGCTGGCGAGTGGTGCGTTGCGAATGGATGCCCAGCATCAAGGCAGTCGTTGCGATCCCAGCCATTCGTCTCAGCACCAGCGAAGCGAGGCGGGCCATGCCCAAATCAGTTCCCGTCGGTGATGCAGTGGTCAACCTCGGCGCCCTCACCCTCCTGCTGCAAGGCCTGAGGACCGGAAACGGCGATTTGATCTCAGACGGAATGCATGACCGTCTACACGAGCCCTATCGCTGGAGGCTGATCAAAGGTGGCCAGGAAGTCAAAGAGGCTGCCTTAGCGGCTGGGGCCTGGGGGTGTGCCATCAGTGGCGCGGGGCCAAGCATCCTGGCTCTTTGCGCAGAAGAACGAGGGCCAGCAGTTAGTCATGCCATGGTGAAGGCTTGGGAGGCGGCTGGCGTCGCTAGTCGCGCTCCACTGCTTAACCTTCAGACGACCGGGAGCCACTGGCACCCCAAAGATACTGAGTAGAATTACTCAGCAAGGCCCCTAGGGCTGATAAGTTCAATCACAATCTTGCGAATGCCATGGACGCCAATTTGCCGCTGACGGCTGCGTCTCAGGCAGCGTTCCCCTGGCTCTCGCTCATCGTTTTGCTACCCGCGGCGATGGCTTTGTTGATGCCATTGCTTCCAGGTGATGACTCGCAGCAGTCAACCTTGCCGCGAAATCTGGCCATCGGCGTCCTACTCGTCGACCTCCTGCTGATGCTGGTGGTCTTCAGCCAACATTTCGACCCGAGTGATAGCAGTCTCCAGCTCGTGGAAAGGGTGAGCTGGGTTCCATCAATCGGATTGGAATGGTCTCTCGGAGCCGATGGCCTGTCAGCACCACTTGTGGTTCTGAGTGGATTAGTCACTCTTTTATCCGTTGCGGCCAGCTGGAACGTTCAACACAAGACCAAGTTGTACTTCGGTCTCCTACTCGTTCAAGCCTCCGCTCAGGGGCTGGTTTTCCTCTCCCAGGATTTTCTGTTGTTCTTCCTCGCTTGGGAGCTGGAACTCGTACCTGTTTATCTCCTCATCGCGATCTGGGGCGGAAGCAACCGGCAGTACGCAGCCACAAAATTCATTCTCTACACAGCTGTCGCATCCCTCCTGATTCTGATCAGCGGTCTTGCTCTAGCCCTATCCGGAGACACTTTCACACTCAACCTGACTGAGCTCGCTGCACGTTCGCCTGGCGGAACCTTCGGGTTGCTCTGTTATCTCGGCTTCTTAATTGGCTTTGGGGTGAAGTTACCGATGTTTCCGCTTCACACCTGGCTCCCAGACGCCCACGGAGAAGCCAATGCGCCTGTATCGATGCTGCTAGCTGGTGTCCTTTTAAAAATGGGCGGTTATGCCCTGCTGCGTTTCAACGTTCAGATGCTTCCCGATGCGCATCTTGTTCTTGCACCAGCACTCATCGTTCTTGGCATCGTCAACATCATTTACGGAGCGCTGAACGCTTTTGCACAAGACAATGTCAAACGGCGTATCGCCTGCAGCTCAGTAAGTCATATGGGCTTTGTGTTGCTTGGAATCGGTGCTGTCGATGCCCTGAGCCTGAGTGGAGCCATGCTTCAAATGATCAGTCATGGACTGATCGCAGCAGCCATGTTCTTCGTAACAGGCTGTTTCTATGAACGCACCAAAACGCTGTCGATTCCGAACATGGGAGGTCTTGCAAAGGTCCTGCCGATCACCTTTGCCTTCTTTCTTGCGAGCTCTCTGGCCTCCCTTGCCCTTCCGGGCATGAGCGGATTCATCAGTGAAATCACCATCTTCTTGGGCATCACAAGTCAGGAGAATTTCACCACCTTGTTCCGCGTTGCCACTGTTGCTATTGCAGCGATTGGACTCGTGCTCACCCCGATGTATCTCCTCTCTATGTGCAGGCGAGTGTTCTTCGGCCCACGAATCCCAGCGTTGGCCTTCATCGATGACATGCGCCCTCGAGAACTCGTGATCGGGCTCACCCTGATGGTTCCAACTTTGGTGATTGGAATTTGGCCTCGTATCGCCATGGATTTCTACGAAGCAGCCACTGATGCTCTCGCCAGTGATCTCGGCACTCATAGCCTGGTAGCTCTCACAACCCTGCTGCCGGCGGGCTGACAGCGATGACCAACCCAGAACTCTTGCGCGGACACGGCCTTCCGCGCTTTGAGGCCATCGATGCATCCCAGGTAGAAGCTCATATCCCAGCACTGATCAAGGAATTGGGAGAACAGCTCAGCTCGCTGGAATCCACGCTTCAACAACGCCTCTCTGACACAACAGCCCTGAGCTGGGATGAGGTGATGACTCCTCTGCACAACCTTGGGGAACGATTGCGCTGGAGCTGGGGGGTGGTGAGCCATCTCAATGGCGTCTGCAACAGCTCGGAGCTGCGCGAAGCCCATGCGGCCCAACAACCTGAGGTCGTGCGCTTTAGCAACCGCGCTGGTCAGAGCCAAGTGATTCACCAAGCCCTAGAAAGCCTTCAACGCAACCCCAGCCATCCGCTGGACTCCATTCAAATCCGCATCCTTGATGCCGAGCTGTTGTCGATGCGCCATCGGGGGGTGGGATTGAGTGGAGCATCCAAAGAGTCCTTCAACGAAGCCAGCGAACAACTCGCTTCCCTTTCCACCCGATTCAGCAATCACGTTCTTGATGCCACCCAGGGCTGGACTCTGTTGGTGAATGATGCAGAACAACTCCAAGGCATACCGGAGCGGGCCCTGCAGGCTTTAGCTACTGCCGCCAAGGATGCTGGGGATAAGCATCGCGATGGACAAGATCCCACAGCCTTGGAAGGGCCGTGGCGTCTTGGTCTCGACATGCCCCGATACCTTCCAGTACTGACCCATGCCGACAAGCGCAACCTGAGAGAAACGGTCTACAGGGCACAAGTCAGTCGGGCGAGCTCAGGGGAGCTCGACAACACTTCTCTTATCGAGGAGATTCTGGACTTACGGAACCATCAGGCCGCACGCCTTGGCTATCAAAACTGGGCCGAACGAAGCCTGGCCTCAAAAATGGCCGACAACGTAGACGCCGTTGAACAGCTTCTTGAAGAACTTCGTGCTGCAGCCCTCCCCGTCGCAAAACAAGAGATTGACGAACTGAGGGACTGTGCCCGTCGTCATGGTGCAACAGAAGCGGATGCGTTCAGCCCCTGGGATGTGAGCTACTGGGCAGAAAAACTTCGTCAAGAGCGCTTCAACCTCAATCAAGAGGAGTTGCGTCCATGGTTTCCGCTTCCTCAAGTACTAGATGGCCTTTTCCATCTTTGCGAACGCTTGTTCTCCATCCAGATTGAAGCTGCTGATGGTGAAGCACCGATTTGGCATCAGGATGTGCGCTTTTTCAGAGTCAGCGATGAAAAAGGCCAGCCACTAGCAGCGTTTTATCTGGATCCCTTCAGCCGACCCGCCAGCAAACGAGGTGGGGCCTGGATGGATGAATGCTTGAACCGGTCGCGCAATTCTGAGGGTGAGCTCACCCACCCTGTGGCCTACCTGATTTGCAACCAGACCCCACCGGCTGGAGACGTCCCAAGCTTGATGAGTTTTGAAGAGGTGGAGACCCTCTTTCATGAGTTTGGCCATGGGCTTCAACACATGCTCACCACGGTGGAACATCCTCAAGCCGCAGGTATAAACAATGTGGAATGGGACGCGGTGGAGCTTCCCAGTCAGTTCATGGAGAACTGGTGCCTTGATCGCCAGACCCTGATGGGAATGGCCCGTCATTGGAAAACAGGAGAACCATTGCCTGAAGAGGACTACAACAAACTGCGCAACAGCCGCACCTTTATGCAGGGATGCGGAACGCTCCGCCAGGTTCATTTCGCTTTGACCGATTTACGTCTTCACAGCGCTTGGAGCCCCGAGCTTGGTCAATCCCCTGATGCCTTTAGGCGCTCGATTGCGGACAACACAACCGTGTTGCGACCTATCCCGGAAGACCGTTTCCTCTGTGCCTTCGGCCATATTTTTGCTGGTGGTTACTCCGCTGGTTACTACTCCTACAAGTGGGCAGAGGTCTTAAGCGCCGATGCTTTTGCCGCTTTCGAGGAAGTTGGCCTCGATCGAGAAGCGGATATACAAGCCACCGGTCAACGCTTCCGCAACACTGTTCTCAGCCTCGGAGGAAGTCAAAGTCCCGCTGATGTCTACAAGTCTTTCAGGGGTCGAACAGCCAGCACGGATGCATTAATTCGCCATTCCGGACTGGCAGCCGCCGCTCGTTGAGCTGGGAGGCATGGACCATGACCTTCTTGCGCTGGCATCGCTGGAAGAAGCCCAAGAGGCAGCATATTGAAGAAATAAAGACCAGCTTGTCCTAAGACTTCAGAGTTTTCAGTTAATCAATTAAAAGTGATTCGATCAACAGATCAAGCGATTTTGGATGGGACATCAATTGCTGATGCGTCCAGACAGGCACCGCTGTGCTCTTCCCGATTGGAAGCAGGGCTTGCCACCCAGGGCACACCATGAGATCCCAACGGCAAAAGAAGCTGAGGCATTTCACAGCCTGCAACTCGGCGTAATCGCCATTCAAGGAGCGCAGCAGGGGACTACCGCGCTTCATGTCTGCCAAACCAGCGAACAACCAGGAGGGAACGCACTGTGCCGTGAGCGTTCCCTGTTGGGGACTACCAACGCTAATGAATCGATGTGTTCGCTTGGCACCATCCAATTCTTGGAGCCAAGTCCGCGCAATGACCCCACCCATTGAAAAGCCAAGAAGGTCAATCGGCGTCTTCGGTCCCCAACGTTCTTGAATCAGGCCATCCAGCTGACGAGCGAGCTTGCGGAGCGGAATCGCACCGAATCGATGGGGCAAATGCGGAGACAAAATCGGACGGTTTTGTCCTTCAAGGCGATGCTGCAGGCGAGAAAACAACCGGGGCGTATCGAGAAGTCCATGCACCAAAACGAGGGGTCGGGTAGCAGCTTCAGATTCCATCAAAAACTCTGCTGAGCAGACCAATGACGCCGCCGCTCAATGGAAACTGTGCCTGTGAAACCAGCAATAGGAGGGTGACACTTTTGTAAGCGCAGATGCATTGGTAAAGGGCCATAGAGACGTTCCAGCACCTCAAAAACCTCCTCACTGAAACGTTCAATGGTGAGGCAACTCAGCTCCCTCACCAACGCCTGAAGCGCCAGCACTGCCCGGCTGTAATCGGCGGTCGCTCTGAGATCGTCGGACTTGGCCGATTCACTCAGATCTAAACCCAACGTGATGTCGAGTTGAAACCATTGGCCATCGCGTCGTTCATGCTCCAGCACTCCAACATGAGCCCAGAGGTGCAGATCATGGATATGAATCAAATCCACGGGTGTTACCTCGTACCGGTTGGTAAGTCGCGATGGCTGAACTGTTCACGTCCCTCAGCAAAATCAGCAGCGATATGCCCCTCACCGCGTAACCGGTAGCGATAGGTCACCAATCCTTCCAGCCCCACAGGCCCACGCGGCGGCAAGGTCTGGGTGCTGATGCCAACCTCTGCACCAAAGCCATAGCGAAAACCGTCAGCAAAACGTGTTGAGCAGTTGTGATAAACACCGGCGCTATCCACTGCCCGCAAGAACCGCTCTGCTGTGCCTTGATTCACCGTTGCAATGGCCTCGGTATGGCGTGAGCCATACCTTCTTATGTGTTCGAGAGCTTCGTCGAAATCTTTCACCACACGCACAGCAAGCACGAGATCTAGATATTCCTGGCTCCAATCATCACTGGTTGCGACCTGCTCCACGCCAAAGCCTCTACTCGCTTCATCTCCGCGCAAGCACACCCCAGCATTTCTAAAAGCAGGAACAGCCTCTTTCAGAAAGGTGGGAGCAATCTGCTCATGAAGCAGGAGTGTCTCGATCGCATTGCAAGCCGCCGGATATTGGGTCTTGCTATCGATCGCAATGCGCAAAGCCTGCGCACAATCGACCTCCTCATCCACATACAAATGACAAACACCATCGGCATGGCCAAGGACCGGAATTCTGGTGTTGTCCTGAATAAAACGGACCAGCTCGTTACTACCCCCGAGGAATAATTAAGTCCACAAGACCATCGAGCCGGAGCAGAGCCAAGCTCTCCGCGCGGGTCGTCAGCAAATCCAAGGCATCGGAAGACACCGATGTTCCAGCAAGGCCCTCTTTCAACGACTGCATCACAGCCTGATTAGTGCACTTGGCCTCGCTGCCGCCCTTCAGGATTGCACCGTTGCCTGAACGAATCGCCAGTGACGCGATTTGGATCACAGCGTCAGGCCTCGCCTCAAAAATTACCCCTAAAACCCCGAGCGGGACCGTGACGCGCTCCAACACCAATCCATCGGCAAGCTCACGATGCAACTGTCTCTCACCCAAGGGGTCATGCAGTGCCGACAATTGACGGACGCCATCAATGGCTCCAGCCAGCTTGCCGACATCCAATTTGAGACGAGCAACCAAGGCAGGAGCTAAACCATTAGCGGAGGCCTGAACGAGATCTTCTGCATTCGCGGCAACAATGCGATCAGCATGGGCCTCGAGTGAGGAGGCCATGGACAACAGCGCCTGTTGGCGCTGTTGATTTGTGCTCTGTCCCAAGCCAACAGCAGCACGCCGAACCGCTGTAGCCAGGAGCAATAGATCTGCTGATGGTTCGGGCACACCCTGACTGTTCATCTCGCGCGCTTGTTCTTTGGTTCATCATCTCGTTTCGCCTCACGTCAAGCGTTCG
>CASICK010000013.1 GCA_949373155.1 uncultured Synechococcus sp.
GGGAGAGAGGAACACGGCGTTGTTTTGCTGGAAGGAACGCACCAACTTCAAGAACTTCAGAGCTGTCTTTGGAGTGAATCTGTTGCGCTTGATGTTGTTGCAACTCCCGCGTGGTTGCAGTCCCATGCTGGCTTGATTCGCGCTTTGCCGGGATCTGTGCGTCTGCAGAGGATCAGTGCCGAAGCGTTGCAAGCCGGTTTAACCACGGTTCAGCCCGATGGTGTTGCCTGCTTGCTGCCTTTGTCTTGCTTGCCTTCAGCGGTTGCGGCCCCCGAATTTGTTCTGGCGCTGGATCGCATCCAGGATCCAGGCAACCTTGGAACGCTGCTGCGCACCGCTCGGGCCGCAGACATCCAGCAGGTTTGGTGCGCATCCGGTGCTGATCCGTTGGCGCCAAAGGTGGTGCGATCGTCGGCTGGCGCGATCTTGAGCCTGCCGGTCGAGCGCTTTGGCCCTGATCCAGTGGAAGGGGTTGTTCAACTCGCCGATCGCCTGAGGCAAGCCCGCGAGGCTGGACTTCAAATTGTGGCCTCGTTGGTGCCAGATGCAGCGGCTGATTTAAGCGTTCAGCCCTATTGGGAGCTGGACTGGACCCTGCCCACGGTGCTCCTGCTCGGAAATGAAGGAGCGGGTTTGGACCCGTTGTTGCAGGCCTGCTGCTCCGCTGGCGTGACCCTGCCCCATAGCTCCGCAGTGGAATCGCTCAATGTGGCTGCTGCTGCGGTCCCTCTGCTTTTGGAGAGGCGACGGGCGAGAATGACGTCTTCAACGCAGAAGATCGGGTGAGCGACGCCAATTTCGACTTCGATGTGATCGTCATTGGCGCCGGATATGGCGGCTTTGATGCAGCCAAACATGCAGCCGATCATGGCCTCAAGGTGGCCGTCCTTGAATCCCGCGACATGGGAGGTACCTGCGTTAATCGTGGCTGTGTTCCTTCAAAAGCCCTGCTGGCTGCCAGTGGCCGTGTGCGCGAGCTGGCTGATGCTGAGCATCTCGCAGGGTTTGGCATTCATGCCGCTCCAGTGCGTTTTGAGCGCAAGAAGATTGCTGATCACGCCAATCAATTAGTGGCCACGATTCGGGCCAATCTCACCAAAACCTTGGAGCGGGCAGGGGTCACGATCCTTCGCGGTCAAGGTCGGCTTGAGGGTCCTCAACGCGTTGGGGTGCGTGAGCTCAGTGGCGTGGACCGGGTCTTAACGGCACGGGATGTGATTTTGGCCACGGGTTCTGATCCCTTCGTACCCCCTGGCATCGAAACGGATGGGCGCAGTGTGTTCACCAGTGATGAGGCGGTCAATCTGGAATGGCTGCCGCGTTGGATTGCGATTATTGGCAGCGGCTATATCGGACTGGAATTTGCCGATGTCTACACGGCTTTGGGCTGTGAAGTCACGATGATTGAGGCCTTGGATCGGGTGATGCCTACCTTTGATCCCGATATCGCCAAGATCGCGGCTCGCAAATTGATTGAGGGCCGCGATATCGATGCGCGCTCTGGAGTTTTGGCCAAATCGATTCAACCCGGATCACCGGTGCAAATTGAGCTGGTTGATATGAAAACCAGAGAGCCAGTTGAGACGTTGGAAGTGGATGCTGTGCTTGTGGCGACAGGCCGTGTTCCCAGCAGCAAGCATCTCAATCTTGAGTCTGTGGGAGTGGAGACCAATCGCGGATTCATTCCCGTGGACGACAGCATGCGCGTGTTGGTGAACGGTGCTCCTCAGCCCAATCTCTGGGCCGTTGGTGATGTCACCGGCAAGTTAATGCTCGCTCATACGGCCGCTGCACAGGGTTCGGTGGCTGTCGACAACATCCTTGGTCATCCCCGGCAAATCGATTACCGCAGCATCCCTGCCGCCACCTTTACGCATCCTGAGATCAGCTCTGTGGGCTTATCGGAAGCTGACGCCAAGGAGCTCGCAGGAGAAGAGGGTTTTGAGCTGGGCACCGTACGCAGCTACTTCAAAGCCAACTCCAAAGCGCTTGCCGAATTGGAAAGTGATGGCGTGATGAAGTTGTTGTTCAACAAAACCAGTGGGGAGGTCTTGGGGGCCCACATCTTTGGTTTGCATGCCGCTGATCTGATCCAGGAGATTGCAAATGCGGTGTCACGCCGTCAAAGCGTGACGCAACTCGCCAATGAGGTGCATACACATCCAACGCTGAGCGAAGTGGTGGAAGTGGCTTACAAGCAGGCGGCTTCTGCGGTGGGGGCCTGAGTGATGGAAATTCGTCGTCGTCCGCCCAATCCCAAGGTGCAAGTTGCACATCTGGAGTACGCCGTTCCTGATCAGGACGGCGAACCTCGCAACATTCTGGAAAAAATCGTCTGGGAAAAAGATCGTGAGATCGCTGTTGCCCGGGAGCGCATGCCATTGGAGCAGTTGCGCCGCAAGGTGGCTGACTTGCCCCCAGCCCGTGATTTCCTGGCGGCGTTAAGCGCTGCAGCGGTCAGGCCGGCCGTCATTGCTGAGGTGAAAAAAGCAAGTCCCAGCAAAGGTGTGATTCGGGAGGATTTTGATCCAGTCGCCATCGCCAAGGCGTATGCGGCAGGTGGAGCGAGCTGTCTTTCGGTACTCACCGATAAAGCATTTTTTCAGGGCGGTTTCAACGTGTTGATCGAGGTGCGCGATGCCGTGGACCTTCCACTGCTTTGTAAGGATTTCATCCTTAGCCCTTATCAGCTGTATCAGGCGCGCGCGGCTGGAGCCGATGCCGCTCTTCTGATTGCGGCGATCCTCACCGATCAAGACCTTGCCTATTTCGCCAAGGTGGCCGCAACACTGGGTCTCACGGTTTTGGTGGAGGTGCATGACGCTGAAGAGTTGCAGCGGGTGTTGGCCCTTGGTGGATTCCCTTTGATCGGAATCAACAATCGGGATCTCGCCAGTTTTGAAACGGATTTGGCAACGACCGAGACGCTCACGGCCCAGTTCGCTGAGAAATTGGCAGAGGAGAAGATTCTTTTGGTGAGCGAATCGGGACTGTTCCACCGCGCTGATCTCGATCGTGTTCAAGCCGCTGGAGCACAGGCTGTTTTGGTGGGAGAAGCCCTGATGCGGCAAGCGGATGTGGAGTCAGCCCTGCATTCATTGATCCATGGTTGAGAGGGAGGTTGTGACATTTAGATCCGCACCAACACATCGTGAATCGGTTGGCCTCGATCTCGGTCCGGCAGAATTGCTGAATCTTGGGATCGCGACTTGCTGATCAGTGTTCTGACGGGCTTCGCGGCAGGTGCTGTGCACGTTGTTGGCGGTGCTGATCATTTGGTCGCGATGGCCCCCTTTTCCCTGAGGCGTCCGTTGCAGGCCGTGAAGTCAGGAATGGCTTGGGGCGGCGGCCACTCGCTTGGGGTGGTGTTGCTCGGTGTTGTTGCGATTTTTTTTAAAGATCTGATCCACGCCGAAAGCATGTCGGCATGGGCTGAATTTTTAGTGGGGGTGTCGTTGCTTGTGATTGGCGCTCTGGCCATTCGAACCGCGTTTGGCTTGGAGTTGCATACCCATGACCATCACCACGATGGTTCGGACTTGCATCGCCATCTCCATCTGCATCTTCGTGGGCAAAACAACCACCGCCGCCATGCCCATGCGGCATCGGGTCTTGGCTTGCTCCATGGATTGGCTGGTGCCGGGCATTTGTTGGCCGTGATCCCAGCTCTTGCGCTGCCGGTTCATGGTGCCATTTTGTATTTAGTTGCTTATTTGTGCGGGTCGATGGGCGCGATGCTTGCGGTGGTGAGCACACTCTCCATGCTCACGATGCGTAGCAGCGCTCGTTTCCTGCCGCTTTTAGTGGGCTGCACCGGTGGCTTGTCGATCGTGACAGGAGCGATCTGGCTCCAGAAAACATCAGCTGACTTGTTCTAACGGTGTTGAGGCGAGAGCAACAACCTCTCCGATTAAGCATCCCTTAGGAATCCTTCCCCATTGCCGGCTGTCTGTGCTGGCATCTGGGCAGTCACCGAGAATGGTGAGCTGATTGTCAGTTACACAGCTCAGCCGTTTGATCACCCGTCTTGAAGGCTGTTGTGGATGGATGCAAACGATGATGGAACCGATAGCGGGAAGCTCTGAGTGTTGATTGAGGGGCCGCACGATCACACGGTCCTTAGGTTTCAGCGTTGGCCACATCGAATACCCCTCCACTTGCATCACGCGTCGACGGCCACAAAAAAGCAGCAGTAGGTCCAAAAGACCCACTGCTGCAAGAGATGGTTGAACGCTTGAAAAAGAGCTCAGAACCTGACTCAGGAAGCGGTTACCCAGGCATCACTGCGGCCTTTGGACTGCCAGAACATGCCATGGATTTTCTCAACAGCGGCGAGAAGCTCTTCTGCTTTGCCTTGGTCGATATGCACCTTGCAGGCGCTGCACAGTTTTGCCGCTTTCCAGAAGGTGTCGTGGAGATCGGGGAACGTTGCCAGGTGCTCGGGCTTGAAGTAGTCGGTCCAAAGGATCAAGAGTTCATTCTTGGTCTTTTGGGCTTCATCTTCTTTGACCGCAACGAAGCGAGCAAAGGTGTTGAGAGCAGCGTGGTGGTCTGCTGCTGAAGCAGGAGCTTCAAGCGCCTTGAGCTTTTTGGTCATCGCGAGCACTGCTTCAGCGTGAACACGAGCTGAAGCAGGGTCATACACACCGCAGGGTCCGTCGCAGTGGGCTTCAACGGTGGAAGCGGGCAAGGAGCGAACGATCGCTGATAGAGCCGAGCGAAGCATCGGGTTTGAAACAGAATTTTCGGTCCGACAAGCCTACCTATGGATCACCTGCATATGGATCACTTTTTGATGTCTAATAATTCGACTTCAAAAATCAGGGTTGCGTTTGGAGGGATCACGCGGCCTGCTCCGCGTTTGCCGTAGCCGAGGTCAGGGGGGATCACCAGCTTGCGCTTTCCGCCCACTTTCATGCCTTGCACGCCTTCATCCCAACCCTTGATCACCCGACCGGCCCCAAGCGGAAATTCAAACGGGGTGCCGCGGTCATAGCTGGCATCAAATTGTGTGCCGTCTTCGAGGGTTCCGCGGTAGTTCACCACCACGTTCTGTCCAGAGCTGGCTACATCACCAGTGCCGACAACGAGATCGGTGATTTTTAGGCCACTCGCTGTGACCTGAGGCTTTTCTGCTTCCATTGGACCGCCGAGGGCTGAGGCATCAGCCAGGTTGGTATCGGGTGCCATCGCAAACAGGGTGGGGTTGGGGTTGTCGGGGTCGAGTTCCATGGGATTGGCCACGGCTTGAACGACAGCCGCTTGGACATTCATCGCATTGCTGCTGGCCATGGTGGATGGCGTTGCGGCGATCACCGTGGAGGGCGACACCAGTTGGCTGATGAATGCCACCATCAGACAGGACACAAACACAGCGGTGCTGATCAAGATCTCGCGCACAGAATTTTGCTCGATTCAATCCAAGTCTTGCAGTTCATTCCTCGCGCTCTTTCTGGCGTAACTGCTGCTCAAGCCGATCGATTCTTCCGCGCAGCTCATCTAGTTCTCGCTGACTGGCCAAACCAAGGTCCTGAATGATGTTGTCGCGATTGCGTTCGAGGTTGCGGCCCATCTGCTGTTCGAGTTCTGGCGTTTCGCCGCGCAACGCCTTGAGCACATCGTCCACAAGCGCCGAAGCATGGGTTGAATCAAGGCGGCCGCTGCTCACCCATTCCTGGGTGACGTAACGCAGCCGATCGGCAACAAGCGTGGTGGTACCGAGTCCTCGAAGAAGAAGCTGTTGCAGGGGATTAGCAGTATCCATAGCCATTCGGGCGCGTCTCGATTCAGGATGGCTTTATCTCCCGCTACTGACCATGGGAAATGACCGATCCCTGGTGCTCTTGCAGGGGCTGCTGGGGGGACTGCTTGCAGGCATTGCTCTGTCGTTGTCTGGCCCTTGGTGGATGGTGCCTGCTCTGGCGCTGCTCTGGGCCGCGTCCCCCAGTTCTTTGGCCTCCGCTCTCTGGGGTGGAGTGGCCGTCCTTGTGAGCCATCGCTGGTTGCTGGCGTTGCATCCCCTGATGTGGATCGGGGTTCCTGCCTGGCTCAGCCTGCCCGTTGCTGCTGCGATCTGGTTGGCCTGTGCGCTGGTGGCCGCCCTGCTGCTGGCCTGTTGGAGTGGTCTTGTGAACCGCCTGCCCTTGCGGGGAAGCTTGACCCATGCCGTGCTGGCCGCGGCTGTGTGGGGGTTGGCGGAAGTGGCCTTATCGCAAAGCCCTTTGTTTTGGATCGGAGTTGGTGGCAGTTTGCTTCCTGCTGATCCACCCCTAGCTGCGTTGAGTCGCTGGATCGGTGAGGGCGGACTAGCGGCCCTGCAACTGCTGCTCGGCTGGTGGCTGTGGCGTTTGTTCACGCTGTCTCGGAGGGAGTCGGGTTGGCCTGGACTGCTGGCTGGCGGCCTGCTGAGCCTTGTTGTTGTGCACGGGGTGGGCGCCCGGTTGCTGCAGAACCCTCAAACGATTGGAAGCCAATCCGATCTCGCGGGCTACAGCGTGGGCCTCTGGCAACCCGCGATTCCCACCCGTGAAAAATTTTCTACGCAACGGCAACGGGATCTGCCCGGGCGCCTACAAGCTGCGCTTCAAGAGGCTGATGCCGCTGCTGCGGACTGGCTGATGGCACCGGAAGGCACGTTGCCGCTCAACGATTCCCTCAGCGCGCCGGCTCCGATTCCAATGATGAGCGGGGGGTTTCGCTGGTCGCGCGGACGTCAGCACAGCGCCATGGTTTTGGTGGAGGCTGGTGACACCACTCCGGTGGCTTCAATTGATAAGCATCGGTTGGTGCCATTGGGAGAGTGGGTTCCGTCTTGGCCAGGCCTCAGTGGCCTTTCGGCCATCGGCGGCCTGGAGGCTGGAGAGCCATCCAGGCTTTGGCGTTGGGGCGGCCCACCCGCTGCCGTTGCCATCTGCTACGAGATCAGCAACGGAGCGGCGTTAGCTCGCGCAGTGGCTGATGGGGCGGAATGGATCCTTGCTGCGGCCAACCTTGACCCCTATCCCCGCCTCCTTCAGCAGCAGTATTTGGCTTTGGCCCAGCTGCGCAGTTTGGAAACGGCCAGACCGCTCTTATCAACAGCGAATACCGGTCCAACGGCGATGATCCGAGCAAATGGGCAGGTCGCAGAGCGCTTGGCGTCGTTTGATCCAGGTCTTTTGGTGGTGCCGTTTACACCCAGTAATGGTTTGACGGGATATGTGCGCTGGGGAGAGGCGCCCCTCCTTTTGATCATCGGAGGCTCGTCGCTGTTGTTGATCAAATCGGCGAGTCGATTAGGCCCCCGCCCAGCACGGCCTCGCCGTCGTAAAACACCGCCCCTTGACCAGGAGTGATTGAAAACTGTGGCTCCTTGAAGGTGAGCTTGCAGCGATGAGGGCGCTCCCCGGCTCGATCGTCAGCATTAGCTTCGATGCAGGTGAGATGGGCACGCACCGGTTCGCTGCGGTATCGCACTTGCACCTCCATTTCCATAGCTGAACCGAGTGGGGGTGGGGCGATCGAGACCCAGTTCACAGCGCCAACCTCGCAGCCTGTGCGGCCAGCTTCTGCCCTCGTTGCAACCACCACCTGGTTCATGGCGGCATCGAGTTTCACCACATGCAGCGGTTCACTCCAGGCAATTCCTAAGCCTTTGCGCTGACCAATGGTGAAGTGTTCAATGCCGTCGTGCTGTCCGACCACCGTTCCGTCTTGCAGCACAATTTCGCCGTCCCGTGGGGGAAGGTAGGCATCGAGGAACGCGCGCATGGAGCCGTGGTGATCGGCTAGGCAGAGGTCTTGGCTTTCTGGCTTGTCGGCTGTGCGTAATCCGTGGCGCGCGGCCTCAAGGCGGGTGTCGGCCTTGGTGAGTTCACCGAGTGGGAAGACCACGCGTGCCAAGACATCCTGGGGCAGGTCGTAGAGGAAATAACTCTGGTCTTTGCGGCTGTCGAGACCTCGCAACAGCTTCCAGCGTCCGTCTTCCCGGTCCAGACGGATGCGGGCGTAATGGCCTGTGGCGATCCTGGGAAGATTGCGTTCCCGTTCGGCCCAGGCGAGCATCGGCCCGAACTTCACCGACCGGTTGCATTTCGAACAGGGCAGGGGGGTGATGCCAGCCCGGTAGCCATCAACCAAGCCTTGAACGATTTCGCGAACGAACGTATCCCTTGAATCCACCACGTGGTGGGGCACCCCGAGCTGTTCACAGATTCCGGCAGCGTCCACCAGGCCCTCGGCGCAGCACGCTCCCTTTCCGCTCATCAGCCAGAGCGTGAGCCCCTCCACCTCCCAGCCGGCTTCCACCATTAAGGCTGCGGTCAGTGAGCTGTCGACCCCGCCCGAAAGGCCGACGGCCACGCGATGCTCACCAGGCCACTGGCGCAATCGCTCCAGGGCTTCGGCACCGGCTGGGGTTGCTGTGAGGGTGCTCATCATGGCCTCGGCCGACATGGGCGGGCATCGCTGTCTCACTCCATAGTGAGGGCCCGGGTGTTTTTGGCTTGGTCTGGCCTCCTCTTGATGTGGAGCACTGGCTCGTCAGTGCAGAGCAAATGCTGGCCCTCGAGCAGGAATGGCTGGGGAGTGGTTTGCCTGTTGCCGCCTTGATGGAGGCCGTCGGCCAGGCGATGGCTGATTGGTGTCTTCAGCGCCGGAATCGGCTGGAGCAAGGCGTATTGGTGTTGGTGGGACCTGGTCACAACGGTGGTGATGGCTTGGTGGTGGCGAGACGACTGCTGCATGCAGGAGTTGAGGTAAGACTGTGGGCCCCGCTACCGCTGCGGCAAGCGCTCACCCAAGAGCATTGGCGTCATCTCGAGTGGCTTGGTGCAACTGTTCTGGAGACGCAGCCGGATCCAAGGGATTCAGCCCTATGGGTGGAGGCACTGTTTGGCTTGGGACAACATCGTCCTCTCCCTGAGGGATTGGCGCTGCTGTTCGGCGAACGCGAGCGTGTTCAGCCAGGTCGCTTGGTCAGTTTGGATGTGCCTGCGGGGATGCATTCCAATCACGGCCAGATGCAGGTCGGCGGCGGGGCGGTGGCCTCCGACACGTTGTGCGTGGGCCTGGTGAAACAGGGGTTGGTTCAGGACGCAGCTCTGGCCAACGTGGGGCGGGTGCATCGCTTGGATCCAGGTGTCCCCCCCCAGTTGATCGAGCAACTCGAGCCAGCGGCTGTGCTGCGTGTGATGGCAAAGGATCTGGCGACCCTGCCGGTTCCTCAAGATGCGCCAACGGCGATGAAATATCAGCGCGGCCGTGCGCTGTTGATGGCAGGAAGCCAGAGCTATCGCGGCGCAGCACTCCTGACGGCATATGGGGCCATGGCCAGTGGGGTGGGAAGTCTGAAAGCTGCGTTGCCTGAGGCCGTCGCGGATGCCATCTGGCAATGGATTCCTGAGTTGGTGCTGTCGGCTGGATTGCCTGCTACCGCATCGGGGGGATTGGCTTGGGGGCCATGGCTGGCTGATGCCGATCTCTCCCGTTTGGATGCGCTGTTGCTGGGGCCTGGTCTTGGAGCACTCAACGGGCAGTGGGATGCCTGGGCAGAGCCCTTGGTGTCCTTCGAAGGGCTGCTCGTGCTGGATGCCGACGGGCTCAATGCATTGGCCGCCTCGAAGCACGGCTGGCGCTGGCTTTGTGAGCGTGAGTTCCCAACCTGGATCACCCCGCATCGGAGTGAATTTGAAAGGCTGTTTCCTGATCTCATGGGGCGGGAACCGCTGGAGTGCGCGCAATCGGCAGCAGCAGAGAGCGGAGCGGTTGTGCTTCTTAAGGGGGCTCACTCATTAATCGCCGACCCGAATGGTGTGGTGCATCAACTCGTTGATACGTCGGTGCAGGTGGCTCGTACGGGCCTGGGTGATCTGTTGGCTGGATTTGCCGTTGGCTGGGGGGCGCGTTGCCTGGCTTGTGGAGAGGAGCCGCGGGGAACCGTTCTTGCAGCTGCGGCTTTGTTGCATGCCGAGGCGTCACGAACGAGTGAAAATGCCAGTAGTGCCAGTGAGATTGCCAAAACTCTTGCTGAGCTCACCCGTAGGATTTGTGCGAATTAATGATTAAAAAATTGAAGAAGTTTCCGAATGCACACAATTCAAAACGCGCAATTGTGTCGTTTTCCTTTCACGAATCTGAAGGGTTGCTGAAAACATTCGGGTTTATCGTTTTTTCATAGGAAAGTCTCTCCACGCCCAAGAGACGAGTTGACATGGTTTCCTCAACAGCTCGGACCTCCGAGACCCAGAGACGCAGAAGCAGTGATCCGATTAGTTGGTATCTATCGACAATTGGCCGAATACCACTGCTGACTGCTGCTGAAGAAATTGAGCTTGGCAATCAGGTTCAGAAGTTTATGGAGCTGACGCAGGACGGCTCGGTTCCTCCGGACAGCGAGGAGTTCAGCTCCAAGGATCGACGCATGATTCGCGTTGGTCAGCGCGCTAAGCAGCGGATGATGAAGGCGAACCTTCGTTTAGTGGTGAGTGTCGCGAAGAAATATCAAGGCAAGGGCCTTGAGCTTCTCGACCTCATTCAGGAAGGTTCACTTGGATTGGAACGGGCTGTTGAGAAATTTGATCCAACCCGCGGTTATAAGTTTTCGACCTACGCCTTTTGGTGGATTCGCCAGAGCATGACTCGGGCAATCGCTTGTCAGTCACGCACCATTCGCTTGCCTGTGCACTTAAGCGAGCGTCTCACCACCATTCGCAAAGTGAGTCTGGATCTTGCTCACAAGCTCGGAGCGATGCCGAGCCGCCTTGAGATTTCAGAAGCGCTTGATATGCCTGTTGAGGAGCTCGACTCCCTGCTGCGCCAGGCGCTCACCACCAGCAGTCTTGATGCTCCTGTGAATGGAGAGGATGGTCGCAGTTTCCTTGGCGATTTGATTGCCGATTCCTCTGCGGAAGAGCCTCTCGACAAGGTTGAACAGCGCATTCACCATGAACAACTTGGCCGCTGGTTGAGCCATCTCAGTGAGCAGGAGCAACACGTGCTCACCCTGCGTTTTGGTTTAAACGGCAATGAGCGCCACACCTTGGCTCAAATTGGCCGTTTGCTCGATGTTTCGCGTGAACGCGTCCGCCAGGTTGAATTGAAGTCGCTGCGCAAGTTGCGTAATCTCACTCGTCGGATGTCTCCTACGTTCTGA
>CASICK010000014.1 GCA_949373155.1 uncultured Synechococcus sp.
GCGAGATCGGCGCGGGCTGCCAACTGCATTGGTAATCGCCATTGGCTTGTTGATGACCAATCGGGGGGCAAAACAGGGTGGTCCCATCGCGTTGACGGATGGTGAGCAGGGTGATTTCAAGATCAAAATTAAGAAATTCCTCCACGATCACCTGGGCCGAGCTGCCCCGGGCTCCTGCCATGGCGATCTCCCAGGCTTGATCTAATTCAGCAGCGGAGTGAACCACGCTTTGGCCTTTCCCCGAGGAGCTCATCACCGGTTTGACGACCACGGGCCAACCCAACGGTGCGGCGGCACGCTGGAGCTCCTCTGCATCGGAGGCATAGGCAAAGCGTGCGGTGCGTAGCGCGAGTTCACCTGCAGCCAGATCCCTGATTCGGTCACGATTCATTGTTATGGCAGTGGCCCTGGCGGTGGGAATCACGCAGATGCCGTTGTCTTCCAGTGCTTGCAGGGCATCCACAGCCAGCGCTTCGATTTCCGGGATCAGTACATCCGGCTGATGCTTGGTCACAACAGCCTTTAAGGCGTTTGGATCAGTCATGGTCAGCACTTCGGCCTGATCTGCGACCTGCATGGCTGGCGCATTGGCGTAACGGTCGCAGGCGATGACGTGGCAACCCATTCTCTGGGCGGCGATCGCTACCTCTTTGCCCAGTTCGCCGCTGCCGAGCAGCATCACTGTTTTTGGGAAGGTCGTCATGGCGGGTTTCAAGGCAGCATGGCTTGATCCTCTCGCTCTGCCCCTCATGCCTTTGCCGCTTGCGTTTACAACGGCTGGAGACGCGGCCAATGGTCTGCTATTTGGTTGGGAGATCGCCACCGTTCAAAAGTGGACTTTGATCTACCTAGGCCTGTCTTCCTTTTTGTTTGTACTGGTGTGGGTGATTGGCGGTTTTCGTCGTCGTTGATTAAGTCGCGGTCGACTCTGCGGATGGATCGCTGATCAAGGTGAGCTGGCGGAAGGCAGGTTCTTCATTCACAAAGCCCCAAGACTCAAAGACGTCGGCATCGCTGTGGGTGATGCGTTGTTGACGCCCTTGTGAGTTGAGCTCAAAGCCCTGTTGTGCCATTCGCCGCATCAGGCTGGCTGCTTCTTCAAAGCGGGAGGCCATCGCTTCAAGGCTGGAGCAGTCGCTCGTGAGTCCAGCTTCTTTCCAGGTGAAATAGCTCATGATCTTGATTGTTCAAGGGACTGTCGATGAATAGTGGTGTTGAGGGTGTCTTTGATACCGCGTCTCTCGGGTTCGACTGCAGCTAAAAGTGAATCACAATGATCTTCTACCAGATTTGCAAGAACGACTGGTTGTAGGAGTCGCTGAGACGTAGAAATTCATAGAAAGAGAAGTCTCCGATGCGGGTTTCTGATTTGCTCAATCAAATTTTGCCTGTTATAGAGGAGGCTTAATAAACTCCGAAATTTGTATTAAGTGACCTCGTTGGCATCACTTAAATTAGTATTAGATAGATGTTTTATGCCGCGATAGTTAGTTACAGGAGCAGTAGGGTCTTGTTTGCAAAGTTAGACGAAGGCTTGGGATCAAGGGGCTGCCTTCTTTTTTACAGACATCTCACTCAATAATCACAATCTTCTTGCAGGCCCTCTTGCGGAAATTAGATTATGAGGTATAAGAGAAATATTCCTATAAATGCACATTGTGTTTGTCACTACTTTTGGGCAAAAAGGAGGAGTAGCTAAAACTTGTACAAGCATTCATCTTGCTGCTCACTGGGCCAATAGTGGTCGCTCTGTTGTTTTGGTTGATTCTGATCGCAACCGATCAGCCACTGCATACGCCTCAAGAGGTTTGCTTCCCTTTGATGTTGTGCCTATGGAAGCGGCGGCCAAAGCAACAAGAAGAGCAGACATTGTTGTCACTGATGGTCAAGCCAGTAGCAATGAAGAGGAGTTAAAGAATTTAGTTGAAGGATCTGATTTTATTGTTCTCCCTACAACTGCACAAAGTAGATCAATAGAATTAACGATAGAAATGTCATGCATGCTCAACAAATTTGACATTCCTTATGCAGCACTCATTGTGAAGGCAGATGCGAGAAAGAAGGCTTCGATTCAAATTGCTAGGAGCAGCTTGTGTGGTTTCGACATCCAAGTTCTTGACTCAGAAATTCCATTGTTAAATGCTTTTGAAAATGCTGAGACTGAGGGAGTCACTGTTGATCGGGCAGTCTCGAAAAATGGCAGATCTGATCGGAGAAGAATGTCGGGATTTTTCGCCTACTCACAAGCCTGTCGTGAAATTGAACTGTTAATGCCGAAGCCAAAGGTCATTCCTATGCCCATTGGTTGGAACGTTTCACGTTTAGAAGATCGTGCTGCTTAATTGCAGCGATTTGGTTTGGTTCAAGCACTCAACAGCCTCGCGCTGAGCGGGATGGTTGCTTAGAGAGGACGTAGCGCGACTCCGATTAGAACAAGTCCTGCTGTGGCCAGCCAGAAGCCTGGGACTACAAGTTGCTCTGGTGTGCCGCCTAATTCAAAGTGATGGTGCAGGGGCGACATTCGGAACACACGGCGTCCAACACCATCAGCGCCTTTGGTTGCTTTAAAAACCCACACTTGAATAATCACGGAGAGAGATTCTGCTAGGAACACTCCACCCATCACCAGCAAAGGCCAAAGGCTGTTTGTTAGTAAGGCCACTGCAGTGAGAGCGCCGCCCATGGCCAAGGAGCCGGTGTCGCCCATAAACACTTTGGCTGGATTGCGGTTGTGCACAAGAAAACCAATCCAGCAGCCCGCCATGGCCATGCAGAACGCAGCAAGGCTTGGATCTCCGCTGTTTCCGCGCAGTGTGAGCTGGAGTGCCATCCCGGTGAACACCAGGGCCCCGCAGCCGGCGGCAAGACCATCCAGGCCATCTGTGAGGTTGGTGGCGTTGCTTTCAGCTAAAAACACAAAGACCGCAAGCGGCCAAATCAGCCAGCCCAAGGGAAGGCTGATGTCAAACGGCAAGGCCACATCGCCATTGATCCAACCGCGCATTCCCGCCCAGATCAGAAAGATCACGGCGGCTAAGGCTTGAAGTAGCAATTTCCCGCGTGGCGTTAAACCGGTGTTGGTGTGTTTGGTGAGACTGCGCCAATCGTCAATACCTCCCACCACCATGTAGGCGAGTGTGATGAATGCCAAAGCTAAAAGTTGTTCAGCAGGTTGACCGCTCCAACTGATGAGGCCGCCCACGATTACGCCGACCGGCACCACCAGCAGTCCGCCCATCGTTGGGGTTCCAGATTTGCTGAGATGGGCCTGGGGCCCCTCTTCTCGGATCACTTGCCCGAGCTTTAAGCCGCGCAGCTTTGGTACACCCCACCAGGTCACGATTGCAGCAATTAGTGTCGCAATCAGTAAGGGGAGGCTTAGGAGGCTGTTGGGGATCCAGCGGTCTGATGCAAATGCTGCTGCAATCACAACAACGGCAAGCACACCCGCAGAGACTTTCCCTTCCAGGGGCGCAGGAATCTCTTGTGCGTCGTTCACGTCCCGTTCCTTAAAGGCTTAGGGCAGGGACCTTAATCAATCCTCCCAATTCCCTTCTGTTTGCTCATCGGCTGCGTTGTAATCCTCTTTCTCGCCCATGAGAGCAGAGAGTTCTTCCTCCTCTACTGTGCTCACCTCAGCTGTGCTGGATTCCTCGTCTTCCACAAGGCGACCGCTTGTTTCCAGCCAGCTCAGTAGATCGGGCTCTTCGCGCAGGGGCAGCACTGGTGCGGGTTCTTTCCGCCCGTAACGCGTTAGAGCTGGATTGATGTTGTCGAGGGCGCTCAACTCAGACGACACTGTCCAGTTCCGTAATCGATCATCATAGTTGAATGCAGTTTTGAGGACGTCTCTTGGTCAAAGTGTGGCTGCTCCTATCTACGTGGGGCGGGGCTTTGTTACTGAGTTTTGGCCTGTGGAAGTGGGGGCGCTTGCATCCAGATCCGCTGGTGGTGTCAACGGTTCCAGTGCTTGCGCTGTTGTTTGTCCCTGCCTTTTTGATGGCGCTTTGGCTGTTTTGGCTTGCCCGGCTGGCTCCACAATCGCTTCAGCGGGCCGGCGGGAGTGGAGAATCAGTGCAATCTGATTCAGAGCAGGAGTCCACCTGATGGGACGCGCAACCAAGGTCGTTCTCGCCTATTCCGGTGGGGTGGACACCAGCGTCTGCATCCCCTACCTCAAGCAGGAATGGGGTGTGGAGGAGGTGATCACCTTTGCCGCTGATCTCGGTCAGGGCGATGAACTGGAACCCATACGACTTAAAGCACTCGAGGCTGGAGCCAGTCAGTCGTTGGTTGGTGATCTTATTAAGCCCTTCATCGAGGAATTCGCTTTTCCCGCGATTCGCGCCAATGCTCTTTATGAGGGTCGTTATCCCCTCTCAACGGCCTTAGCGCGCCCCTTGATTGCTCGTCGTCTCGTGGAGGTGGCACGAGAGGTAGGAGCTGATGCTGTGGCCCATGGCTGCACCGGCAAGGGAAATGATCAGGTGCGATTTGATGTGGCAATTGCATCGCTTGCGCCCGATTTGAAGGTGTTAACCCCAGCGCGTGAATGGGGCATGAGCCGAGAGGAAACGATCGCTTATGGCGAGCGATTTGGCATGCCGTCTCCCGTGAGCAAAAAATCCCCTTATTCGATCGATCTCAACCTGCTCGGGCGCAGCATTGAAGCTGGTCCCTTGGAAGACCCGATGGTGGCGCCACCAGAAGAGGTCTTTGCGATGACCCGTTCGGTGGATCAAGCCCCTAACGACGCCGAGGAGATCGAGATCCAGTTTGAAGGAGGCAATCCTGTTGCAATCAATGGCAAAGGGCTGGATCCCGTGGCTCTGATCCGGGAAGCCAACCGTTTGGCAGGCACCCATGGCATTGGTCGTCTCGACATGATCGAGAACCGTGTGGTGGGAATTAAAAGTCGGGAGATTTACGAAACGCCTGGGTTACTGCTGTTGATTCAGGCGCATCAGGAGTTGGAAAGTCTCACCCTGGCCGCCGATGTGTTGCGGACCAAGCGGCAGCTTGAGATGCAATGGGCAGATCTCGTCTATCAGGGCCTTTGGTTTGGCCCTCTCAAAGAGGCTCTTGATGGCTTTATGGATCGCACCCAGATCCATGTGAATGGGGTCGTGCGCCTCAAGCTTCAGAAGGGCAATGCCACGGTCACGGGGAGAGCTTCCGCAGCCAATAGCTTGTACGTCCCCGCTATGGCCTCATACGGCAGCGAAGACAAGTTTGATCATCGGGCTGCTGAAGGCTTTATCTACGTTTGGGGCTTACCCACACGCTTGTGGGCCGCCAAGCATCGGCGTTGAGTTCAGGCTGCGATGTTGTTCCTCTGTTTTTGTCGATCGGCTCGCAAGGGCAGAGGAACGATCTCGGCTTCCGGCGGTGCTGCCATTAATTGTTGAGCCTGGGCTAACAACCGATAGCGCTCCAAGAGCGGTTCCAATCTCTGTTGGAATTTGCGTTCAAAGAGGTCGGGGAGTTCGCTAATCAGCGTTTCGTAGTCCCTGACCTGCTGTTCAAGCTCATTCACCCTGGCTCTCAGTGCTTCGACGTCACCACTAGGTGGCCTGGCGGCTTTCCAGACCGGGGGCGGTGAGCAATAGCTGGAGTCCTGATCGGCCATGGGCGGACCTTATCGCCCGTCCATGGCTTGCACAATGCCCGTCAGGCAGGAGCAGCAGCTTCAGGTTCGGCTGGTGCTTCTGTTCCAGGCGCGACGCGAGGGGCAGGCAATGGGCCTTCTTGCTTCACGGTGAGATAGCGAATCACGTCTTCACTAAGACGCATTGCTTTTTCGATAACGCCCACTTGTTGGCCATCACCGTTGTGGCTCAGCTGCACGTAGATGCCTTCTTTGTGTTTGGCAATCGGATAGGCCAGACGACGCTTGCCTTTCATTTGGTTGTCGAGAACCTCGGCACCCGTTTCAGTCAAGATGTCGCGGTACTTGGTCACATGAGACTCAACTTCCTCTTCCGGAATGTCCGGACGGAGGATGTACATGGTCTCGTAATAAGGCTGTTGGGTCATGGAGACAGATCCGACGGGGACTGAAGGCTCAGTGAATGAGCGACGGATCTACCACCATATCGCCTGGTGTTATGGGGATCAGTACAACTGCATGCGAACGGCTTGACTTAAACCCGGTAGGTCGGGCTCACGCCCTCGAGAACACTCGATTAGGGCAAAGATCACAATCGCCAGAACACCCACCACCACAGTGCTGGAAAGGGTGCGCATCATCAGTCCGCCACCGATGGGCAGGATGGCAAACGCATAGCTAATGATCACAATCACGATGTCAACCAACAGCGCTTGCAAGGTGTTGAAGCGAATGAAGTAAGGAACGTTTGGATTCCTCACCACTGCCAAGAACAGCAAGAAAAACACCAGAAGGTTGCCAAGACCGAAAGGAATTCCTCGTTCCAAAATGAACAGAGGCAAGGCCGGCAGGGTCAGCCACTGCAACACAGGAAACTGGATAAGCAGATGTTGACCGATGGGAATGGCATCGCTCCATGGCAACACGTAAACCAACAAACCAAGCAGGCGCTGCCAGATGGGGATGGGCACAGGGTGAAGCTGGTAAATGCTGTAAGGCTAGGCGGGCGTTTAGGGATGACTCAGGTTTTTGAGCGCTGCTTCTCTCATCGCGTTCACTGGAACGTCGTCTATGCCGCTCCAACGCCGCAGAGCGGCGGCCCCTTGCTGCACAAGCATTTCCAGTCCGTCATAGGTGCGGCAGCCCAACGCCTCCCCGCGTTGCAGCCATGGCGTTGGTCGTGGCGTGTAAATGAGGTCGTAGAGAACGGTCTGAGCGGTGAGGTTGTCCCAGATGTCCACTCCGAGCGGCAGGGTGGAACCTTGATCAGGCTGACGACTGCTCATGCCAATGGGGGTGGTGTTGACCACCAGATCCGCTTGTTGAATTCGGGTTTGAAGGTTTGGGTCGTTGTCTAAAAGTGGTTGCAACTGGACACTGCTTGCTGGTCTTCCCTGCTGGAGATCGCTGCA
Source organism: uncultured Synechococcus sp. (assembly GCA_949373155.1). The sequence continues at coordinate 7,021 of CASICK010000014.1, forward strand.
AAACGGATGGAGTGTTTCAGCCCGACGCCCCACGACTGTGATGTCGCTTGGGTTTAAGTCCTGCAAACCCGCTACAACCGCCCGGGCGCTGCCGCCACACCCCAACACCACAGCTCGTGTTCCGCTCCAGTTCACTTCGTTGTGAAGGAGCGGGGCCAAAAACCCCTCTACATCGGTGTTGTGTCCGTGCCAGCCACCATTGGGCAATGGAGTGAGGGTGTTAACGGCTCCGAGCCGTTGAGCCAGCGGACTGAGTTCGTCACAGAGCAGGGCAACGGCCTGTTTGTGGGGGATGGTGACGTTGAGCCCACGGCACCCCACGGCCTCCAGTCCTTTGAGCACGGTGGCGAGATCGTTTGCGCTGCAGGGCAGTGCCATGAAGCTCCAGTCGAGCCCCATCGCCTTCAGGGCTGCGTTTTGCATTACCGGTGAAAGGGAGTGGCTGACTGGTTGTCCCAACAGTGCGACCAGTGCCGTGGTTCCGCTGATCATTCCTTTGTTTGACAGTCCATGACCAGCCTGCCGTTCGGGCTGTTCGGGAACCACACCTCGCCTCTTGGTGATGTCTCTGACGAAGATGCACGAGTTCTAGTCACATTTTTTCGAGAGATAGGAGGGCACTGATGGGCAAGGTTGTCGGCATTGATTTAGGTACCACCAACAGTTGTGTCTCGGTGATGGAGGGCGGCAAGCCCACCGTGATCGCCAATGCTGAGGGCTTCCGCACCACTCCATCGGTGGTGGCCTACACAAAAAATCAGGATCAGCTGGTCGGTCAGATCGCAAAGCGTCAAGCGGTGATGAACACCGACAACACGTTTTATTCGGTCAAACGTTTCATCGGACGTCGCGTTGATGAGGTGAATGATGAATCCAAAGAGGTGAGTTATTCCGTTGAGAAGTCTGGATCCAACGTCAAAGTTAAATGTCCTGTTCTCGACAAGCAGTTCGCCCCTGAAGAGGTGAGTGCTCAGGTGCTGCGCAAGCTGGCCGAAGATGCCGGCAAGTATCTCGGTGAAACCGTGACCCAAGCGGTCATTACCGTTCCCGCTTATTTCAACGATTCTCAGCGCCAGGCCACAAAGGACGCCGGCAAGATCGCCGGCTTGGAAGTGCTGCGCATCATCAATGAGCCAACGGCTGCAGCGTTGGCTTACGGCCTCGATAAAAAGAGCAATGAACGCATCCTTGTGTTCGACCTTGGCGGCGGCACCTTTGATGTGTCTGTGCTCGAAGTTGGTGATGGTGTGTTTGAAGTGCTCTCCACTTCTGGTGACACGCACCTTGGTGGTGATGACTTCGACAAGGTGATCGTCGACCACCTCGCCAACAACTTCAAATCGAACGAAGGCATCGATCTTCGTAAGGACAAGCAGGCTCTGCAGCGTCTGACCGAAGCTGCTGAGAAGGCGAAAATTGAGCTGTCGAGCGCTACCCAGAGCGAAATCAATCTGCCCTTTATTACGGCGACCCCGGAAGGGCCTAAGCATCTTGATCTCACCCTGACGCGCGGCAAGTTTGAAGAGCTGGCTTCCACGCTGATCGATCGTTGCCGTATCCCGGTGGAGCAGGCGCTTAAAGACGCAAAGCTCTCATCGAGTGAGCTTGACGAGATTGTGATGGTGGGTGGCTCCACCCGCATCCCGGCTGTGCTCGAGCTTGTGAAGCGCACCACTGGCAAGGACCCAAACCAAACGGTGAACCCTGATGAGGTGGTGGCGATCGGTGCCGCCATCCAAGGTGGTGTGTTGGCTGGTGAAGTCAAAGACATCCTTTTGCTGGATGTCACACCCCTATCCCTAGGCGTCGAGACGCTTGGTGGGGTGATGACGAAAATGATCACAAGGAACACCACCGTCCCAACCAAAAAATCAGAGACATACTCCACTGCTGTGGATGGTCAAACCAATGTTGAGATTCACGTGCTCCAGGGTGAGCGCGAGATGGCCTCTGATAACAAGAGTCTTGGCACCTTCCGTCTCGATGGCATCCCAGCTGCCCCTCGCGGTGTGCCTCAGATCGAAGTCACGTTCGATATTGATGCCAATGGCATCTTGAGCGTTACAGCGAAGGACAAGGGAAGCGGCAAGGAGCAGTCGATCTCGATCACAGGAGCCTCCACTCTTTCTGACAATGAAGTTGAGAAGATGGTGAAGGATGCTGAAAGTAATGCCAGTGCTGATAAGGAGAAGCGCGAGAAAATCGACCTGAAGAATCAGGCTGAAACTCTCGCGTATCAGGCTGAAAAGCAACTGGCTGAACTCGGCGACAAGGTTGATGCCGAGGCCAAGGCCAAGGTTGAAGAGAAGGCCGCCAAGCTCAAGGAAGCGACGGAAAAAGAGGACTTTGATTCGATGAAGACCCTCCTTGAGGAGTTACAGCAGGAGCTGTACACCGTTGGTGCATCTGTTTACCAACAGGCTGGTGCAGAAGCTGCAGCTTCTGGTGAAGAGGGCGCAGCTGCGGGTAACTCTGGTGATGGATCTAGCAATGCTGGAGATGATGTCATCGATGCCGAATTTACTGAGACAAAGTAAATTAAAAGGTAAAATCCTCTCTTGATTCTGTTCACTCAACCCCCGTTAGGGGGTTTTTTATGTCTAAGACCAGCTTGATATCTGGTCTTATTCAGTTGAAAATCGATCGATTGATGTAAAAGTTTTAAAGTTGCCGGATAAGCGAGTGTCAAAACTGTCTCAGTTTCAGCCTTTGAGTCTCACATTGCTCGCTTTGTTGTCTGCCGGCGGCATAAACATTGCCAATGCCTCTGAGCAGAATGCTTCTGAGCAGAACGCCACTGAGCTGAACATCAATGGTGTTTCTGACTACTCCGCTACTGGCGAGCAAGTCACCAGCATTACTCAGTTTTCAGACGTTTACCCAACCGATTGGGCTTATCAGGCACTTAGCAACCTGATCGAGCGCTACGGCTGTGTTGCTGGTTACCCCAACGGCACCTACCGCGGTAACAGGGCCATGACCCGCTTTGAAGCGGCTGCTCTGCTTGAACGCATGTCTCGACCGCGTCACTGAAGTGACCGACGAGCTCAAGCGCTTGATGAAAGAGTTCGAAAAAGAACTCGCCATCCTTAAGGGCCGTGTTGACGGTTTGGAAGCCCGCGTTGGCGAACTGGAAGCAACTCAGTTCTCCACCACCACCAAACTGAAGGGCCAAGCCACCTTCGTGATCGGTGCTAACAGCTTCGGCGGCGGAGCTAAAAAGTTGGCCGGAGAGAAGCGTGCTGATGCTGCGGCAGCTCAGTCTGGTGCTGCGAGTTTCAACTACGACCTCCAACTGAGTCTCGACACCAGCTTTACTGGTAAGGACCTTTTCCGCACCATGTTGCGTGCAGGTAACTTCGCTCAATCTGCCTTCGGTGGTGATGGCTATGTCGGTCTGGATTCATTGGAGATTGCCTTTGAGGAGCCTTCAGGTGCTAACAGCATTGGTGTAAATCGTATTTTTTATCAATTCCCTGTTGGTTCAGGTTTCACTGCAACCGTCGGTGGACGTGGTTCGTCAGGACGACATGCTTGCTGTTTGGCCTAGTGCATATCCTTCTGACACGATTCTCGACTTATTCTCTTACGCAGGTGCTCCCGCGACTTACAACTCGGCCCTTGGAGCTGGCGCTGGTCTTTGGTGGGAATCCAATGATTTCAGTATCAGTGCTAATTACATAAGTCCCAACGGCAGTAGCTCCAAACCTTCTGGCGTTGTTGACGAACTTGGAGCTGAGGATTGCAGCGAATCTGGTGGTATTGCCACCAATTGTGCTGGTTCAAACGGAACCGTTCAGATTGCTTACGCTCCTGAAAATTGGGGTATTGCTGCTGCCTACAACTACACCTCTAAAAATGCAGGAGCCTTATATGCTGGTAATGGCACTCCTCTTGCCAATCGCTTCTCGAATAATGGAAATAATTCTTCCTTTGGTCTGAGTGCATGGTGGTCCCCAGAAGAAGCTTCCTGGTTCCCCAGTATCAGTACGGGTTGGGGGTACAACAGCATCACCAATGACGACGACACCTTCAAAATCGGTTTCAGTTCTGCAACCACTCAATCCTGGTATGTGGGTCTTCAGTGGGCCGACGCTTTCATGAAGGGCAACACCTTGGGTATGGCCGTTGGTCAGCCCACCTTCGTAACTGATGTTGAATACCGCAAGGGTTTTAATAACAATTCGAACTTCGTTGCAGACGGAAATTACGCCTGGGAACTGTGGTATCAGTTCCAAGTAACCGATAATATTTCTGTGACTCCAGCGATTTACTACTTCAGCCGCCCTTATGGTGATATCACTGATGTTGGTAGCGATCGTAATGATTCCACTTTCAACAACTTTGGTGGCCTTCTGAAGACCACCTTCAAGTTCTGATCCTTTAAGTAAAAGGCCTTTAATCAAAAAATATCCAATCAATCACTCAAAACTGAAATTTCTCGGCCATCGGATTGTGGAGGGTTTTTATGGGATATTTTTGATTTGTGCTTGATTTTTGGCGGTGGATGTTGAAGGCAATAATATCTCGATAGATGAACGAGGCTTAAAGGCTAAGGTATTCGTAATTTAATTCAAATATTAGAACTTTTTAGTAAAGTATTTGATTATTTTTAGCCTCGCTAAATGAGATTTAAGTTCAGGTTAAGAGATCATTTTAGTCGAGATATTTGTCTTCCGTACAGCCTTTTGTGGCGTCTTAATCCTTGATGGTGTTTGCTGCTGCTTTGGCTTGAACAATCACCTCTGGGGGAAGGGAGATGTAGCCCAACTCAGGAGCTTTCGCCTGTGATTCCTCCGACAACATGTAATCGAACGTTGATTTAAGTACAGCAATGTTGCTTCCGTTGCCGTTGGCGTAGGCAAGCACCCAGGTGAAGGTCACGATGGGATAGCCGTGCATTGGGTTGGCATTGCTACCGATCAGGTCGGGCCCGAGGTCGATCGAACCAAGGGCTCGATTCGCTGTGGCATTGGTTGGAACCACCTTGTCTCCGGAGCCGTTTTGAATGGCAGCCGCCTTTAGATCCCCTTTGACATAGGCCAGCTCGACATACCCGATCCCACCATCAATCTGGGTGAGTTGGGCGGCTACACCCTCGTTGCCCTTGGCACCCACACCAGTAGGCCATTGCACGGATTTATTGGCGCCTACCGCGTTGCTCCATTCCGGACTGATTGCAGAGAGGTGCTTGGTGAAGTTGTAAGTGGTGCCAGAGCCATCGGAGCGATGCACCACCTTGATTGCTTTGGCTTTGCAGCCCAATGCGCTGTAATCACGAATGGTGCCTAAAAAGATTCCAGCGAGTTGCTCTCGAGTGAGCTTCAATTCACAGTCTGGATTCTGGTAAGCCACCGCAATGGCGCCTGCTGTCATCGGCACCTGGACGACGCCGCGACTCACTTTGGCAATGGCCTCGGCCTGCATGGGCTTGTCAGAGGCCCCGAAATCAACGGTACCTGCAGTGAATTGACGGACTCCCGCACCTGAGCCAATGGATTGA
>CASICK010000015.1 GCA_949373155.1 uncultured Synechococcus sp.
AATCCATTAATACCAGTACAAAACCCCTAGCGGCGAACATTTAAAAATACCGCCAAAACAAGCAGATGACATGCAGCCATGTATCATGGATATTATTTTTGCAAAATAGTTACACTAAAATATTTAGACAAAGAAATCAATGAATGGAAGAGCTCACAAATGCTTTCAGGACGAAAACTGCAGTATTTATGGCTTCACCTTTTCGCTCAAGAATAATCCTCAATGCACTATTCATGACGTTCTTTGCTTTCGTTGTCTTTCCACTGATCACGAATGGGAGCGAACCACAGAGCGCTATGCTCGCAATCATTCCATCCGCAATAGCAGCGTTGATTGTTTGGTTTACACTCATCAACAAATACGTAAATTAAACCATGCAAATTACATCAAATTATCCTTATGGATTCGTCAACTTTAGGAAAATAGGCTTCGTACTATTTCTCTATGGAGCTTATTACCATTGTATCGACTTTCTTGGCTCTGAAAATACAAACCTATGGGGAATGGGTCTAACATTTCTAGCACTTATGCTTATAAGCATTGGATATTGGGTTCGGTACGCTTTAAAAAGAAAATTCTGGAGATTCTTCATCTAACAATAATTAATAAGCATCTACCAAGAGACAAAATAAATGCATAAGCATAATGTATTAAAAGCCTACAGGCTGAGAAGCATTCAAGGCGCACGATCAGCTCTCGAAAACTACCTTAAGGCATAGATTTTACTAAAACATTGAATTCTATTCTTTCAAGTAGTAGGGTTGAAGATAGTGGCTCGTAATACTTATGTATTGGAGATTTAAGGCTGAATTAAGCTGGCCCTAGCAAAAACCAATCCTAGAACCCTCTTAGTCCTTCTTTCCTTGTTCAGCTTTAATTGGCTTGATCTGATCCGATGGAGTAACAGGTGCTTGATCTGAGCTTTTCTTAACCACAACAGAAGCCTTTGGCTTAGCTGTTGCTTTGTTACTTGATGAAGACTTAACTGCAGTTTCGCCTTTTTCTTTCGCAGCAGAAGCCTTTGGAGCAGGCGAAGATTTAACTGGCTTTCTTAAATAATTCCTAGATCCATATGTTTTTTCAATTAAGAAGAAAACACCAGCTACTACTGGGATAGAGGTTAAACCACCAACAATGATCTCAAATTCGGATAATGCCATTGCAAAACATTAATTGCTAATAGTACGCGGGCATGAATCCTGCTGCCGTTCTAAATATCACTTAAAAAAGCAGCTTTTGATAAGGCAAGTTGAACATTGGCGACTACCAGCATGCGTCATATTGACACGACAAGGCAAGATACTAATCAGGGAGAGACAACAATTGAACAAGAGTGCAGATCATATTTACGCTCATAATGTTCAATCAAAATATGTTAAAGATTAGAAGATATTGGCCACTCATCCATCTAATTTGAGATCGCCCAAGCTACTCAACAAATGCAATCTTATGGGAAGCCATCAGTCAGTTATGACTGGTGGGCAGGCAATTCAGGCGTCGCCAGTCGCTCTGGTTCTTTCATTGCTGCTCATGCGGCACATGCGGGCCTAATTATGTTTTGGGCTGGAGCGTTCACTCTTTTTGAGTTAGCTCGTTATGACACGTTGCTTCCAATGGGCGAACAGGGATTGATCCTGCTTCCTCATATGGCTTCCTTGGGCTTAGGCCTTGGTGCAGAAGCAACTATCATCAATACAGAGCCTTACATTGCTATAGCTGCATTTCACTTGGTCTCCTCTGCTGTATTAGGAGCTGCTGGCATTTGGCACACTCTCAGAGCTCCAAAGGATTTATCCAAGGCGGAAGGACGTGCGGAGAAATTTCATTTCGAATGGGATGATCCCAAGAAGCTCACTTTTATTCTTGGACACCATCTCATTTTTCTAGGGCTAGGTGCAATTGCCTTTGTTGAATGGGCACAACACCACGGAATCTATGACACTGCCATTGGCGCTGTTCGGAAGGTTGAGCCCAACATTGACCTGGGAATGGTATGGGGCTATCAGACTAATTTTCTTTCCATCAGCAGTTTAGAAGATGTGATGGGGGGCCATGCTGTATTAGCATTTATACTAACTATTGGTGGGGTTTGGCATATTATTACTAGCCCATTTGGACCCTTCAAGAAAGTACTTATTTACTCTGGAGAAGCAATCCTTTCCTATTCACTTGCAGGAATCGCACTAATGGGTTTTGTTACAAGTGTATGGTGTGCACAGAATACTATGATTTATCCAGTTGAATTCTACGGAGAGGCTCTAAAACTCAATTTTGCTTTCTCCCCCTATTTTAGTGACACAGTAGCCGTCTTAAACAATGGGCATACTGCAAGAGCCTGGCTTGCGAACACACACTTTTACTTGGCCTTTTTCTTCTTGCAGGGCCACTTCTGGCATGCATTGAGGAGTATGGGTTTTGATTTCAAAAGTGTCTCAAAAGCTTTGGACTCAATGGATACAATGAAGGTAAATTAATAATCAACTACTAATTATCTGGAATGACCTCTTTGGCTTTATCAAGAGGTCATTTTTTATGAATTCAAGCTGGAGAAAGGTGAATAGTTCGTTCAAGAGAAAGGGATTTCCTTTTCACTTCAACAACCTCTACAAGAGTTCACGACTACTTCTGATCAGCCCTTCTGTTGCATAAGCCAGAGGGAAGCAAGTCAAGGAGTAAATGCAGAAAGTTAAGAATACAGAACTCACCCTCAGCAATCACGAATCCTGACCCCTACATAGGCTTGATATACAACCAGTTCTCCCTCAGATCCCTATCTCTCCGTTGGAAGAGCGACGTTTCAGTCATCACATTGCGTTGGCCACCTGCCCCAAATGTTGCCTCAAACGTCACCGTGCCTTCAAGATCACCTACTCCGCCAGCCGCCACGGCAATGATCTTCAGTCCCAACCAACGCGCCTCGCGACAATTCTTACGCAACTCTTTGCGGCGTTGCAGCAAAGGTGTCGAGGAATCCGGATGAGTTGCGATTAAGTAATTAACTTCAGCAAACACAAAGGCGGAATATCGCGAACGCATCAACTGCTCAGCGGTAGCCGCCCTTTGCTTCTCGCGATGCAGAGGCTCGCAACAGCTTTCGTAGCTCATTCCGCTCGAGCAAGGGCATGGTTCACTGCTTTTTGATGATCCGAAACCAGCAGCCCTTGCCATTACTCCAGCTCCTTCAAGGCAGGTAAGGGGCGCATCAATGCAGACAAAGCAACACCTTCGCGTAAGGCCAGCACCCATCCAGCCGCCTCGGCATAAGAGCCTGCTTTCAACACCTCAGATCCCATGCCAAGGACTGTTGACGTGACCTGCAACACGGACGGATTGGCCACACTGATCACAGGAACCCTGCGCTCCAGGCAAGCAAGCACCGCTTCTCCACCCAGAGCACCCTCTGGGACAACCAACACTCCCAAATCATCAGCCACAAGATCACTTGGATTGGCAGCTGAACTCTGGACCAACGCTGGTGCCTGACTTAAGCCCACCAACACGCACGCCAAAAAGGTGTAACCCAACTCTTCCCCTGCCGCACGAGGATCCAGTTGCGGATCCAGCGGCAACGCCGATAAGGCCGGTGCATGGGCGCAGGGAATCTGCAAGTGGCGCACTAGTAAATGGCTGATCACGGCTTCGGCGCCCGCCAAGGCATCCACACCGCTGCCATGGCGGTAAGCCTCCAAAGCCTCACTTCCCTGATCGTCGGGGAAGCGAGCAACCACCGCAATCGCTGTTGCACCATTGGCTTTTAAACGTTCACCCGCCCTCATCAAGGCATCGGGGCGCTCAAGGGTGCCCCAACTCGCACCGCTTTGGCCCAATCCCAAGTGAACCCCTAAGGGCACATCGCTACACACCACCGGACCGATTTCAATGCCCAGCGTTGCCCTGCAACCATCGGCCACCTGCAGATGGCGTTGACGCAGCTCCGGTTCGATACCGGCATCCAAAAGCAAACCAATCCGCTGCTGACGCACAGATCGCAGCGCCCAATCGCCGGCAGCAAAGCGGTCGAGAGCGTACCCCTCCACGTAGCGAATGCGATGGTCTTTCCAATACAAGGAAGCCCCATTCATCACGTTGGGATGGGTGATCAAACACCCGGAGGCCGCAGCCAAAAGCCTTGCACTCGGGAGCGCATCGCCGGCATACCCGCCGATCGCACAACCAATCCCCGTTGGGACCACCATCAACGTGGGCAGGGGAGATCCCAAAGCCAGCCCCTCCCTCACTCGATCAACACCGCTTCAATCTGCAAGACAGCACCACAATCCTGCGCTGAATCATTGACAGCGGTAATGGCCCAGCGCAGGGGGTCACCATGAATGCTCAATTGATCTTTCACCCAACTACGCAAATCAGACGCCTTTAGATCTTTCGGCCAAGGCAATGTCAACGTTTTCGACGTCAACCTCATTTCTGGTACTGACCAAACTGAGCCTCATAGAGCGCATCCTCTTGGCCCGCTAGAAGCCGAAGATCGGAACAAGGAAGCGCAACGCACAGCAAGGTAAAACCATCAGCGCGTAGGTCTTCTCTTACCCCCATCGCATCAGATTGCTCTACCGATCCAGTTTTAAGACGGGCTGCACAGGTGGTACAAACCCCAGAGCAACAAGAACTGGGAAGCATCACCCCTGCCGCTTCTGCAGCCGCCAAAACGGTTTGATCAGAACGACAGGGAAAGCTGTGTTCAACAGCATCCACTTCGATGCTGACGTTGTATGTGACAGCAGCACTGGCGAGATCGCTCATCCTGAAAGAGATGCCTTGGTCATTCATCTTCTCAGGGCAACAGGCCTTATGACGACAGATCTGAGCAGGGAGTCCATTGCGAGGGATGGGGCGCCAGGTATTCCGGTGGGTTGCCCTGCTCAGGAGCCGTGATCACAAAATCGAAACTGATCGAGCAGCGGAGCGATTCAGGATCACCATTCGCCAACACGCTGTGATCAAGCCTGGAAGGAAACAGCACAAGCAAGCCAACCTCAGGAGCCAGATCCCAACTTTCAGAATTAAAGGGGTGATCAGAAGCGATTGGCCCGCCATGACCTGCGACGAGTCCTGGCACGAGCTCATTGCTTTGATGAGGGGCATGCACACGAAGCACACCCTCCTCCCCTGAACCATCTCCGGTGAGATAGAGCACCGCACTGAGGTGGGCATTGGGATGGTGATGGCGGCCAACGAGCTGATCCCAATCGCTCAGCACAGGCCAGCAGCGCTGGAGATGCAAAGCCACTTGGCTGCGATCAAAGCCAACGGCCTCCAGGTAACCCGTGGCCTGCTCTGACACCTCTGTGCGCCAAGGCAGCAAATTCCGCTTGGTGATGCAACTGCCAAACACCGTTGATATCGCCAGTCCAAGCGCATCCCGCGCTGGGGTTGCCAACAGCCCCACCCCTAAGAGCCAGCAGCGTCTGCAAATGCCCAGCAAGATCCAAGCGGATCGATCATCAGCTTGGTTGTCGCCACAACCGTTGGGAAAAGATGGTGAAGAGTGAAAGTCATCACTCCATTAAAAAAGCCGGCCCTCAGGACCGGCTTTTTTAATGGTCAACAGAGAGCTAACCCCCTGCAGCAGCCGAGCCACCAACAACTTCCAGAATTTCCTGGGTAATCGCTGCCTGACGCGCCTTGTTGTAATCAAGGGTGAGCGTTTTTGCCAATTCCTTGGCGTTATCGCTGGCATTATTCATCGCAGTCATACGACTTGCCAACTCAGACGCTGCAGATTCCTGCAAGGAACGCAGAAGTTGATTCTGTAAATACAGAGGCAACAATGCATTCAAAAGCTGATCAGGACTTTGCTCAAAGACAATATCTGAGGGCAGAGCAGGCTGAGAATTAGCGGGAGCATCACCTGTTTCAACAGTCAGACGACCTTCCTTAGTTGTGAGCCGGAAGATTTCATCCTCTGCCTCAGCAATCCCTTGGGGATCAAGGGGCAAAAGGGTCTGAACCACTGGCTTACAGCTCACCAAATTAATAAACTTGGTGTAAACGATCTCAACACGATCTGATGTTTCAGAAAGAAACTCGGCAAAGATTTCGCTAGCAATTGAACCAGCTTCATCAGCAGTAGGTACTTGCTCTAAGCCCGTGAAAGTAGCTTGAATGGGATAACTACGATTGGTGAAATAGCTAATCGCTTTGCGTCCAATCAACACAAGAGTAACTTTGTAACCCTGGCGTTGAAGCTCAGCGAAACGTTTCTCGGTGCGTCTGATGATATTGGAGTTGTAGCCACCGCAAAGACCACGATCACCAGTGACAGCCATCAAGGTGATGGTTTCAACAGGACGCTGCTCTAGCAAAGGAGCATCAGCATCTTCAAAGCGCATACGCGCTTGAAGATTCTCTAATAGACGTGCGAGCCGGTCCGCAAACGGACGACTTCGCAAGACTTGTTCTTGGGCTCGACGAACTTTGGCCGCAGCCACGAGACGCATGGCCTCTGTGATCTTGCGGGTGTTCTTGACCGATTTAATTCGGTCACGGATCGCTTTGAGATTTGCCATGGCTTAAGCCCTCAGTTGGCGGAGGCCATCATGGTGGACACAACTTCAGCAATCGCCTCTTTCAGAGTGGTCTCAGCTTCAGGGCTCAAGACCTTCTCTGTTTGGATTTTGCTGATGAACTCAGGCTTATTGCTCTTGAGATACTCACGCAATTCGCGTGAGAACTGAACAACCTCTTCAACGGGCACATCGTCAATCAGGCCTTTAACGCCTGCATATACGATCGCCACCTGCTCAGCCAAAATTAGGGGGCTGAACTGAGACTGCTTGAGGAGCTCACGAAGACGCTTGCCTCGGCTGAGCTGCTGCTGTGTAGCTGCATCAAGATCAGAAGCAAACTGTGAGAAAGCGGCCAGTTCGTCAAACTGCGCCAGTTCAAGCTTCAGGGTTCCAGCAATCTTCTTAATCGCCTTGGTCTGGGCTGCACCACCAACACGACTCACAGAGATACCCACGTTGATCGCAGGACGTAGGCCGGAGTTGAACAGGTCAGAACTGAGGAAGACCTGACCATCCGTGATCGAAATCACGTTTGTAGGGATGTAAGCAGAAACGTCACCGGCCTGGGTCTCAATGATCGGCAGGGCGGTCATTGAACCTTTACCCATGGCATCGGAAAGCTTGGCAGCGCGCTCAAGCAAACGGCTGTGGCAATAGAACACGTCACCGGGATAAGCCTCACGACCGGGAGGACGACGGAGAAGCAGAGACATCTGGCGGTAGGCCTGAGCCTGCTTGGTCAGATCGTCATAGATGACCAAGGTGGCCTTGCCTTTGTACATGAAGTACTCAGCAATCGACGCTCCGGTGTAGGGAGCCAAATACTGAAGGGCAGCAGGATCTGATGCGTTTGCAGCCACCACTACGGTGTAATCCAGAGCACCACGCTCACGCAGCACTTCAGTGATCTGGGCAACAGAAGCTGCTTTCTGTCCGATTGCCACATAGACACAGACGACGTCCTGATCCGCCTGGTTCAGGATCGTGTCGATGCAGATAGCTGTTTTGCCAGTTTGACGATCACCAATGATCAACTCGCGCTGGCCACGACCGATTGGGATCATCGCGTCGATAGCGGTAATACCCGTCTGCATCGGCTCATGCACAGACTTCCGCTGAATAATTCCTGGAGCCGGAGACTCAATCAGACGCGTTTCATTAGAGGGAAGATCACCCTTGCCATCAATGGCTTCACCAAGAGGGTTCACAACCCGTCCCGATCAGGGCATCACCCACAGGAACTGAGGCGATCTTGCCTGTCGCACGAACAGTGCTGCCTTCCCGAATACCAATGCCCTGACCCATCAGCACAATGCCAACGTTGTCGTCTTCGAGGTTGAGGGCAATCCCTTCAGTACCATCTTCGAACTCAACCAGCTCACCAGCCATCACCTGTTGCAGGCCATAAACTCGGGCGATGCCGTCGCCGACCTGCAGGACCGAGCCGACGTTGCTGACCGATACTGACTTGTCATAGTCCTCGATCTGCTGCTTGAGAATGGCGCTGATCTCGTCGGGTCTGATGGAAACCATGTCGGGAAAACCCAGGGGCGGGTGGTGAGTGGAGGGGCGAGATGAAGGTGGGGCTTAGCTCAGCTCGCCTTGGCGAGGGCAAGACCTAGGCGACGAACCTGGCCAGAAAGGCTGGCATCGATCACCTGAGAACCGAGATTGACGACGAAACCACCAATCAACGAAGGATCGACCTGTAGATCGATTTCGACGTCATTGGTTCCAGCCATTAACTGGACTTTGGTGGTCAGTGCGGCCTGCTGCTCATCTGATAGTGGTTGAGCAGAGCGAACATGCGCCAAAGCAATATTTCGGGACTCTCGATAAAGTTCGAGATATCTCAGAAGCACTGCTTCAAGAGCCGGAAGGCGCTGGCGATCAGCCAAAACCTTCAGCAAATTCATAAACGAAGGCGTGATTTGCTCAGCAAGAAGGCTTGTTAGAGCTTTCTTCTTTGCATCAGGCTCAAGAACCGGAGAGGTCATCGCATCGCGAAGCGGCTCAGAACTCTCCCAAGCAATAAGAAGCGTTTTGCACTGCGCCGCAACTTCATCCGACTCTTTACGAGCCTCGGTGACCTGAAGTAAGGCGTCTGCGTAAGGAGTGGCCAGAGAATTGAGGAGAGGCATCAGGAATCCCCCAGGCTTTGAATGGAGGAGTCAATGAGCCGACCTTGCGCATTGCTGTCAAGACGATTCGGCAATTCAGTCATCGCCCGATCGATAGCAGCTAACGCCGCTTGACGACGAAGCTCTTCGGTCAGACGTGCACCTTCAGCATTGAGATCAGCCAAGGCGTCTTGCTTCAAAGCAGCCATGGCCTGAATCGTGCGCTTCTCACCATCCAAGCGAATGGCTTGTGCACGAGCAGTGCCGTCAACTCGAATCTTGTCAGCTTTTTGCTGAGCAACTGAAAGCTCTTGTTGGGCTTCAGCAAGGTCAGCAGTAGCGGACTTCAGCCGGGTCTCGGCATCTTCGAGATCACGAAGAATCGTCTCGCGTCGGCGCTGAAGCATGCCGCCAAGAAATCCTTTTAGGAACCAATACAGAACCCCGATCACAATGACCAGGTTGATCAGGTTGGTTTCAAGCAGATTGAGGTTGATTCCAAAACCACCCTCAGAAGCAATTAAGGGGAAGAAAACAGTCATCAGGCAGCCATCAATCGTTGGATGATCTGGGAGCTGAGCTGATCGACCTGACTCATCAAGCTGGATTGAGCAGCATCTCGCTGAGATTCGATCTCTCTGCGGGCTTGTTCGCGAGTGCGATTGGCCTCAGCTTCCGCTTCGGCTAATGCCTCGCGGTAGAGAGCATCAACTTCCGATTCAGCTTCGACAATTGCTGATTGAGCAGCTTGTCGGGCGCCACGGAGTTGATCTTGAAGGTCAGCTTCGAGTCGCTTAATTTGCTCAAGCTTTTGCTTGGCATCAGCACGACTCGTAGAGATGTAACCCTCACGATCTTCCACGACCTTGCCAACTGGCCGGAAGAACAGGGAATTGAGCAGGAAGGTAAGGAGAACCACCTGAACCGCCATAAGCGGAAGGGTGGCATCGAGGTCAAAAAGACCTCCCTCCGGAACAGCTGCTTCAGCGAGCAGAAGCCAGGTCATGGAAGGGTGCGCTGGGGTAAATCAAATCGATCGGATTGCAACTCACAGCAAAGTCTCCAAAAAAGAAACTTCGCTGCAGCCGCAATCTCAATCAGCCTGCGAAAGGGTTGGCGAACAGGAGAACCAGTGCCACAACAAGGCCGTAGATGGTCAATGCCTCCATGAAAGCCAGGGAGAGCAACAGGGTGCCGCGGATCTTGCCTTCAGCTTCAGGCTGGCGGGCGATCCCTTCCACAGCCTTGCCGGCTGCGGTGCCTTGGCCGATACCAGGGCCGATAGCGGCAAGACCCACTGCTAAAGCAGCGGCCAGAACGGAGGCGGCGGAGGTCAGATCACTCATTAGTGGAAAGCGGTTGGGGTGCGCAGGATGAGCGCGAGGAGGACAGGGCGCGCCCGGGACATCCTCTGTAAAGAGAATGGGCCCGGGTTCCACCCGGACCTGCGCGCGAATTGTTTAGCAGATCGCCGAGAGTTGGCGATAGGGGTGAAAAGACCTAGTGGGCCTCTTCGTGCACTGCTTCACCGATGTAATTAGCGGCGAGAGTTGCAAAAATCAGAGCCTGAATGGCACTGGTAAATAGACCAAGGAACATTGCTGGAAGCGGAACAAGTACTGGGACTAAGAAGGCCAGCACAGCCACAACCAATTCATCGGCCAAGATATTTCCGAATAAACGGAAAGAAAGTGAGAGGGGCTTCGTGAAGTCCTCAATGATCTTGAAAGGGAGCATGATCGGGGTTGGCTCCACGTAGTACTCGAAGTAGCGCAACCCCTTGCGGCTCAATCCTGCATAGAAGTAGGAAAGAGACACCAACAAGGCCATAGCCACTGTGGTGTTGATGTCTGCGGTTGGAGCACCCAACTCACCGTTGGGAAGTTCGATTAAGCGCCAAGGAATTAGCGCTCCACCCCAGTTGCAGACAAAGATGAAAAGGAACAGGGTCCCAATGAATGGGAGCCAATCACGATAGGCCTTCTCACCAATTTGTTCCCGAGCGAGATCACGTAAATAATCCCAAAGGAACTCCAGAAAGTTCTGGACACCGCTCGGATCACGCTCCATCTTGCGGGTACCTATCACGATCAGGGCAAGCAATGCTCCGATCACAACCCAAGAGCTGAGAAAAACTTGACCGTGAAGGTTGATGTTGCCGATCTGCCAATACAGATGTTGACCGACCTCAAGTTCGGCGAACGGCAGATTGAGGGGAGTCAGAACCATGGCAGAAGCGAAGTTGCTCAAGATCAGCCGTCAATGACGGTCTGAAGAATCAAGGCTGGCTTGTAAAGCAGAAATCCGAGAAAGGCTGGAAGCAATTCCAACTGTGGAAATTTTGCCGCTGCTACGACAAGAAGCATCGGCACCACAATTTGAAATCGACCAACCTGACGAGAACCGCCACCGAGCCGAGCCACGCTGCGGGCTAGAAGGCGCAGGTAAAGAAGACCGGCGCAGGATCCAACAAGCAGGCTGCGGGCCACCAATAGGTCAAATCTGAGGTATGCGAACAAAGCCGCACACAATGAAATAACTAGGGTGACCAGCATCAGGCGTCGCTGAAGTCGGGCATAGCCCTCCATGCCGGAGTCGGTCGGGGCAGTTGCCACGTCCAAGTCAGTGGAGGTCGGTGCCTGCAAGCAGCGCCTGAGAAAGCGCGCGGAATCTATCACGCGTTTCCCCCCGACACCCCATGACCAGCCTCCAGCAAAAGCAATCTTTTGCTCATGAGATCTCTCGCCAGAGAGGCTGTTTTCTCTGTCCCACTCAGGATTCCAAGTGGAACTTCAGGGTTTTCATCAACCAAGCGGAGCAGGTTCCATTCCTCGTCTGAAATGGAGATGGGTTCAAAATCTGGCCCCAACATGCTTTTGGAAGGCCACCCCCAAAGACATGGCTGGCGTCGACCACTCGCTTGGAGCAGCCTTTCGTCGTTATCCCAAAGCAAAGGCTGAATAGGTTGAGCGCTCACAAAAAACTCAAAGTGACTGATATCAGGGTCAAGCTGCTCTACAAGGGACCATTGGTCTGAGATCGGTAAAGATTGCGCTCGAGATAGCAATTCACCCTTGAGCAATCGAGCCGGGGTCCAGACAGATGGGTTGGAGAAACCAGCGAAGTAGAGCCCCGATGACTTGATGAGTGCCATCAACCTCTCGAGGTCATAACTGGTTTCCTGAGGATGCAAATACATATCGGCAAAGTTGGCGTCAGCGTGGGTATCGATCGCCCAACGTTGTTCGTGGGTGCGACGCAAACGATTGGTCTCAGGCAAGTCTGAGAACAACTCACGACCCAACCTCAAACCGTCCGCGCCTGCCCCCGCTTCCAAAAGCTCCAGAGCTTGCTGGGTGCGATGAATCTCCCAACGGCCAGCATCGGCATACAGAAACAGATGCAAAAGGCCCTTAGGCGCCAGGAGCTGTCCAAGCGCTTTCAATCCAGCCAGCGGGTCGCGCAGATGATGCAAAACCCCTACGGAGTTGATGTAATCAAAACGGCCTTCCTCTTGAAGATCCAACAGGCTGCGTTGTTCTATTCGAAGAGATCGGACCTGGTCAGCGCCTCCAGAGCGGCGCAGCCGCTCCCTCGCTACATCGAGCGCTCCCGCACTGATGTCTACGGCCAAAATTTCTGCGCCTGGATTGAGATGGCAGAGGTAGTCCGTGCTGACGCCTGTGCCACAACCCGCATCCAGGATGCGAATCGAACCCGGATTTGACTTTTGCTCTTTGAGCCCTCCTCTCACCGCAGCGAGCACGCTGTTGTGGCACCAACGCCAGTTGTATCCAGGAGGAGGGCCGTCTTGAAGCGGATCTGCTGGATAGGGGAAGCGGTCATAAAAGTCGCTCACCACAGGGGTAGCCACATCCGAGGGTGGAGTGTTCATAAGGCCGCCGATTCTGGAAGGAGATGCTCAAGGGAGCATTTCACGGGAGATCGCCGTCGCACCCGAAAGCTCATCAGAGCTGCAAACATTTGTTCATGGCTGCCCAGAAGGCTGAGTGATGGGCCGTAACCTGACTCGATCCGGCTTGCTCTCGTTCATGACAGTGACCGCCAGTAGCGGCAGCCCAAGGGTTTCCCCTCAGCTGTACGACACCCTGCCGCTCTCCAGTGTCCGTCGGGCTGAGCAACAAGACCGCTTCCCAGACGGTGGCGAGCTCGACACCCTGATCACTTTTTTCCGAAGTGGAAATGATCGGCTTGATGCAGCTCGCCTCCTAGCCAGCAATGCGGAATCGATCGTTGCCCGTGCCGCCAATCGAATCTTTGTAGGTGGCACCCCTCTCTCGTTTTTGGAGGAACCTCTCAGCACTGGAGAAGTGGCAGCCACTAGCGCCACTCCATTGGCCGCTGATCAGGTCGCATTTCAAGACTCGGTTCGTACTTTTACGGGCTCTGAATCTGGAGACACCAAAGGTAATTTCATCAGCAGACTGCTTCAAAGCAGCGACGACGGCGATGTACGCGTTGTTTTACCCACAGGCTTTACCGCCATCAGCGTGGCGAAATATGGCCCGGGGAATATGCGCAAATCCGTGCGCGACCTGGGATGGTTCCTGCGTTACGTGGGATATGCCTTAGTTGCCGGAGACCCAAGCATTCTCTCGGTGAACACTCGGGGATTGCGTGACGTTCTTGAAAAGGGCTGCTCCCTCTTCGCAACGAATGTGGCACTGCAAGAAATGCGCGCTGCTGCTGCTGCCCTCTTAAAAGACCGGCCTGAAGCACGCCGACTGGCGATCGAATGCTTTGACGTGCTGCTCAAAGAGCTTGCTGTCGCAACGCCTTCAACGCGCCAGAAGCTAGGAAGCTCTGTTCGCCAGGGACTTCAGCTCCCTGCGATCTATGCCCTGGCTGCTGAAACAGCTCAGCGCTTTGAAATGCGTACGGGACTATCCGGCGCTGAGAAGGCAGAGGTTGTTCGCGCCGCCTATCGGCAGGTATTCGAACGCGATATCGCCAAGGGCTACTCACAAACACCCAGTGGAGTGGAAGCCAGCCAGCTCGTCCAAGGGAAATTGTCCATGCGCGAATTCATTCGTGCGCTGGGGAAAAGCAAGGAATACAGAACCCAGTTTTATGAACCCTTCGTCAATAGCAGGGTCGTCGAACTTGCTTATAGACATTTTCTAGGCCGCGGGATCAGTTCTCTAGAAGAATTCCGCAAGGCGTTCTCGATCGTCAGTAACCAAGGCTTGAACGGTCTTGTGGATGTGCTGATTAATGGAGCTGAGTACGCCCAAACCTTTGGGGAGGAAACCGTTCCTTACCTGCGTGATCTTGGTGAAGAGGCCCAAGAGAGTGCTGGTTGGGGGTCCAATCGCCGCTTGTTCCGGTTCAGCGCTCCCTTCGAATCTGCACCCCAATACGTCACTCTTTACGCGTCCTATCGCCAGCCGCTAGGAGACCAGCACGTCTACGGCGGCGGGAATGACCCGATCGGCAATCAATACGGCGCAATTTTCCCATCTTCCACAGCATCCGTTTCCACACGCCCAGCGCCATTCGGCTATTCCACCCGTCGTTTGCTTGTGAGCAATGGCCTGGCCCAGCCTGGGCAAATGGACAGTCCCCAGTTCCGCAGCAGCCGGCCGCGCAAGCTTGGGCCCACGGTTGTACGTCTGCAACAGATCGCCACTGGAGGGAATTCGCTTCCACGCCGAGGCGGACAACCCAGCATCCGTGGCACAGAATCCAGCACCCAAGCTGTGATCAAAGCCGTCTACGTACAGGTGCTCGGAAACACCGGTTATTCCGGAGAAAGGGTTGAGAGCGCTGAAAATAGACTTGAGAACGGCGATATCAACTTGCGTGAGTTCATTCGCCAAGTTGCTTGTTCCAACCCCTTCAGGCGTCGCTACTGGGAAGGCCTATACATCACGAAGGCCATCGAAGTGATGCATCGCCGGTTACTCGGCCGACCCACCTTTGGGCGCTGGGAAATTGATGCTCTGTTCGACACTGCAGCTCGAAAAGGTTTTTACGGCGTTGTTGATGCCCTGATCGGCAGCAAAGAGTTTTCCGACTGCTTCGGTGATGACACGGTTCCTTATGAACGCTTTATCACCCCTAATGACCTAACCGTAAGGCGGGCTCCGGGGCTTCGCCGAGACGTGCAGGTTGAGCGTCTGGTCGATACGACCCTGCGCCAGCGCCCCGATCCCATTCGAAGTGACAAGTTTGTTGGTTCTAGCGATGTCACGACAAGAAATCTGAGTTCAGGTAGAGACGTGAGCGACATGTGGGCAATTGGCTTAAAAAGTGCCTCCCCTTCCACGCAATGGAAGATCTTGATGCGCACTCGTGGAAGGCAAGCAACCTCACCAGGCATATCTCCATTCGTACCGATTAGCAGCAAAAAGACTGATAGCACCAAGTCCAATACAGCCGATGCTCAGTTACGTGCTGCCCTTCCCATCGGCAAAGCAGAAGGCTACCGCTTCCGTAGTGGTCTCCCCACGACCCCAACGCTACGGAGACCTTTTGACGAAAGCGATTTGCGCCAAGTCGTCGACGCTACTTATCAACAATTGCTAAACAAAGTTCCACTTGAACAACAAAGAATGGTTATCGCCGAGTCCAAGCTTCGCGATGGGCAGATTGACCTGGCTGGATTCGTTGAAGCCGTAGCACTTGGAGATGACTTCCAGGAGCGCTTGTTCTGCATGGCACCTCTTCGAGCCGCCACCGCAGCTTCATTGGCTTTATTGGGAAGAGCCTCAACGCCATCAGAGACCAGTCGCTTCTTGAGAATCAGATTTGAATCAGGTCAGCCTGCTGCCGTCAGTGACTTCTTAGCCCAAAGGTCTGCAAACACAGAATCATCAAGCCTTCCCGGGCTTGATGGAATGAATACCCAACAAGGGGTCCCTCAGGAAACGATCACTCGCACTGCGTCTCTCTATCGAGGTCCAGCGGGTATGACACCGCCACCACAAAAAGCTCTTTGATATTAATAATTTCCTAAAAAATCATCGAGAGCAATAAAAATGCCGGAATTAAATCTCTGGCTTTTTTATTGCTTTGTTGTCATAAATTCCAAGCGAAAGCCCTTTGGCTCCATTATATTTTCGCTTTCCGAACAAGCAGTGAAGATCTGTTACCGATGTCAATTCAGACGGGCAGATTGCACGAAAATATCTTTGGAAGAGGTCCCGGTTCAACTTCATCAAGTCGATCCAGCCCCGACCCTCGAAACGTCAACAGATACAACATCTGCGGACCTTTCGACTCGGATCTTCGGATCCAACCCCCTTGCGGCCTTTAAGCTGCTCCACGATCTCCTCGGAGATCCACCAACCACACCCATCACTCACCGGATATCGGTCTCCTACGGGCGGCCGCTTGTTTCGAGGTAGAACTGCATGAGCATCGTCTCCAACTCGATCATCAACGCGGACGCCGAAGCCCGCTACTTAAGCCCTGGCGAACTGGACCAAATCAAGTCCTTTGTCACCGGCGGCCAGCGGCGCCTACGTGTAGCCCAGGTTCTCAGCGAGAGCCGGGAGCGCATCGTCAAAACAGCAGGCGGCCAGCTGTTCCAGAAGCGTCCTGATGTCATCTCTCCAGGGGGCAATGCCTACGGCGAAGAGATGACCGCAACCTGTTTGCGGGACATGGATTACTACCTTCGTCTGGTCACCTACGGCGTAGTGGCAGGCGATGTCACTCCGATCGAAGAGATTGGCGTCATTGGTGCCCGTGAGCTGTATCGCTCCCTTGGCACTCCACTCGAAGCCATGGCTGAGTCTGTGCGCGAAATGAAATCAGTCGCCATGGGCATCCTCACCGGCTCAGACGCCGAAGAGGCTGGTTTTTACTTCGATTACGTGATTGGCTCCCTCGCCTAAATCAACGGAACCAACTCCTCTCCACGTCACTTCTCTGATCCATGCAAGACGCGATCACCAACGTCATTAACAAGTCGGACGTCCAGGGCCTGTATTTGGACACCACGTCCATGACCAGCCTCGAGTCGTATTTCGCCAGTGGCGAACTGCGCGTCAAGGCTGCAACAACGATTAGCACCAACGCATCTTTGATTATCAAAGATGCTGTTGCTAATGCTCTGCTGTATTCGGACATCACCCGTCCAGGCGGCAACATGTACACCACTCGTCGTTATGCAGCTTGCATCCGCGACCTGGATTACTACTTGCGCTATTCCACCTACGCGATGCTCGCCGGTGACACCTCCATTCTTGATGAGCGTGTTCTGAATGGCCTTAAGGAGACTTACAACTCCTTAGGCGTACCGATCGGCGCAACAGTCCAGGCCATCCAAGCGATGAAGCAAGTTACGGCTTCCCTCGTTGGCCCTGATGCCGGCAAGGAGATGGGTGTGTACTTCGACTACATCTGTTCTGGACTTGGCAACTGATGCGTCTCTTCAAGGTCACAGCCTGCATCCCCTCACCTGAGAAGGTTCGATCGCAGCGTGAGTTGCAGAACACCTTTTTCACCAAGTGGGTTCCCTACGAGAGCTGGTTCGCTGAACAACAGCGCATCCAGAAGCAAGGTGGCCGCATCATCAAAGTTGAACTTTGTACCGGTGGCCGTCAGGTCAACGTTGGGAATTAATCACCAACCCGTTTCATCACATCACTACAACCCGGCCTAGGTCGGGTTTTTTTGTTGTTTTGGCTTGGCAAAACGTTCAGAGGGCGGCTCAATAGAAGCCGGACTCTTCATTACTTCATCTCTTGAGCGACACCAGCGTGATCTCCAGAAGGAGCCGACCCACGCGGAAGGGGGCTTTGAAAGGCCCTAAGGACTCAGCATCCAATCCGCGTGGCTTCTGGCAACGTTTGTTACCTCTTGATTGGTCGCTTTGGCCAACAGAGGCGAGGCTCCTCCTGAGCCTCACAGCCATCTGGTGCGTTGCTGGATTGTTGGTGTTGGCATCCGCCAGCTGGTGGGTTGCCGCTCGCGAACAGGGAGAAGGGGCGTACTACCTCAAACGCCAACTGGTCTGGATGCTGGCTAGCTGGAGCCTGATGGCGTTCGTTGCTTCCACAACGCTTAGACGTTGGCTCAAAATCGCCGGCCCTGGCCTATGGATCGGCTGCCTGATGGTGGCAGCCACCTTGGTCATGGGCACCACGGTGAATGGAGCAAGTCGCTGGCTGGTAATCGGGCCCATCCAGATCCAACCATCAGAGTTGGTGAAACCATTTGTCGTTCTTCAGGCTGCCAATCTCTTCGCTCATTGGAAGCGGAGCGCACTCGATCAAAAATTGCTCTGGCTAACAAGCTTCGCGATCCTCGTTCTGCTGATCCTCAAACAGCCGAACCTGAGTACCGCGGCACTGATCGGTCTGTTGATCTGGTTGATGGCTTTTTCAGCAGGGCTTCCCCTGCTTCAACTGTTTGGAACCGCACTAGCCGGAGGCATGCTCGGGATCAGCAGCATCCTGATTAATGAATATCAGCGCATCAGGGTGATCTCATTTCTGAATCCTTGGAACGATCCCCAGGGTGATGGTTATCAACTTATTCAAAGCCTGCTGGCGATTGGATCAGGGGGGATTTTTGGCCAGGGATTCGGGCTATCAACCCAGAAACTTCAATATCTACCGATCCAAAGCACAGATTTCATCTTCGCTGTCTACGCCGAAGAGTTTGGGTTCGTGGGGTCTGTGATGTTGCTGGTGTTTCTGATGCTGATGGGCTTCTTGGGGCTGCGTGTTGCTTTGCGCTGCCGAAGCAACCAGGCAAGACTTACAGCCATTGGCTGTTCAACCCTTCTCGTTGGACAATCGCTGATGAATATTGCAGTGGCCTCCGGTGCCATGCCCACAACTGGCCTCCCACTCCCTCTAGTCAGCTACGGAGGAAATTCGTTGCTCTCCAGCATGGTGATTATTGGCTTATTGATCCGATGCTCACTCGAGTCCACAGGCTTAATCGGTGGTCGCAGCCTCCGCGAGCAACAGCGTCGTGGATAAGGTGATCTTGAATTGAGCCCGGCCTCACCGGTACAACCATTTCCTCTTTCGAGCTGGCACTGTCCGACCTTGCCCGCAGCAGCGAGCAACTGCTCAACCATGCGCTGCAGCAGCCTGGTCCAATCACTGTGGCTCTTGTCTTTGCAGGAGGAGCCTTAACCAGCCTGGGCCCCTGTTCCCTGTCTTTGCTGCCGATCACGCTCGCCTACCTAGCTGGATTCGAGAGCAAGCAGAAGCCTTGGCAACGCAGCCTCTCGTTTTGCGCTGGAATCGTTGGCGCCCTTGTTGTGCTGGGAAGCCTGAGTGGCTTGCTAGGCCGCATCTACGGTCAAGTTCCTGGTTTGCTCCCAACTGTTGTTGCGGTGTTAGCCGTGGTGATGGGACTCAATCTGCTCGGGGTGGTTCGAATTCCCCTCCCCGCCGGGCCAGACCCGATGCGTTGGACGAGCAAGGTGCCCGCTCCGCTAGCCCCGGTCGCAGCAGGGTTGGCATTTGGCCTCGCAGCTTCACCCTGCACAACACCCGTATTGGCTGTTCTGCTGGGCTGGATTGCCAGCACAGGACGTCCGCTCCTCGGGGTGCTGATGCTCACAAGCTTCGGGATGGGTCAAGTACTTCCTCTGCTGCTCGCAGGCAACTTGGCAGCCTCTCTGCCACGGTTGCTGGCGTTGCGGCCCATTGGCCGTTGGGTGCCACCGATCAGTGGCGTGATCCTTCTAACCACCGGCACTCTCACTTTATTAGCGAGACTGACCTGATCCGATGACTGCACTTCGTCGACTCTTCGCCCTGCTCTCGGATCTTCGTTTAGCGATCCTGCTTCTACTGCTGATTGCAGGAGCAAGCGCTCTTGGAACCATTCTTCCGCAGAACGAAGCGCCTGATTTGTATCTCGAGCGTTTCAATGCAGACCCATGGCTCGGATTGATCAATGGCGAACAGATGTTGCAACTGCAGCTGGACAGCATCTACTCCAGCGTGTGGTTTTTAAGCCTTTTGGCTTGGCTGGGATTGGCCTTGATCTTGTGCAGCTGGCGTCGTCAATGGCCAGCACTGCTCGCCACCATGCGCTGGATTGACTACCGCCAGCCCAGGCAACTGAGCAAATTGGCGTTGGCCGAATCAATTCGCTGTTCCGACGGTGAGTCGGCCTTAGACATGCTGAGCTCACAACTCCAGAAACAAGGCTGGCAGGTCCAGAGGCATGAGGATCGCCTTGCAGCGCGGCGCGGCGTGATTGGCAAGGTTGGCCCCTTATTGGTTCACACCGGCTTAGTGCTGCTGCTCATCGGGGCTGCATGGGGAGCACTGTCTGGAAACCGCTTAGAACGCTTCCTTGCACCCGGCCGAGCTCTTGATCTGCTTGACCCCTCTGGCAACAACCGGCTCTCGCTCACCCTTGAGCGCTTCGCGATTGAGCGTGATCCAGCGGGACGCACCGAACAATTCCGCTCAACGCTGAGACTTGATCCACCGGGAGGCCCTTCAGAGCAGCGCATGATCAGCGTGAATCATCCACTCCGCTATCGAGGGATGACTGTCTATCAAGCGGATTGGTCGCTGGCTGCGATCACCGTGCAGATCGGCAAGAGTCCGCAACTGCAATTACCCCTCCGTAGTTTTCCCGAACTCGGCGAACAAATTTGGGGTCTTGTGCTTCCCACACGCCCGGATGGATCCGAACCAGTATTGATGAGTACGAGCAGTGAGCAAGGCCCTGTTCAGGTGTTCGATGCCGACGGATCGCTACTTGGCAACCTGCGACCCGGCGGAGCATCCACTGAAATCAAAGGACTACCTCTGAGGGTGGCCGAGATCATGCCTGCTAGCGGACTGCTTCTTAAGCGTGACCCTGGGGTCCCACTCGTATATGCAGGTTTCGCAATCACACTGCTTGGCGGAGGCCTCAGCTTGATCGCAACCCGCCAACTATGGGCCGTGCTCGACCCCCCACCGTTTCAGCCATCCAACAGGAAGCTTCACATCGGCGGGCTTTGCAATCGAAACCTCGCTGGCTTCGCTGCTGAACTCCCAATCCTGATCAGCAGGGTTGACGGGTCCCATGACTGACTCTTACGACCGTGTGAACGTTGCCACGAGGGTTGAAATCAGCTTCTAGCTGCATCCAAACGGGAGCACAGGCCGTCACTAAATCATCAAGAATTTTATTTGCCACCTCTTCATGGGAGATCGAAGTGTTGCGAAAGTGATTGATGTACAACTTGATCGCTTTCAACTCGACCACTCGAGGTCCTGGCTGATAAATCAAGCGCAGCACAGCGAAATCCGGATAACCCGAGAATGGGCAGAGGCAAGTAAATTCCGGCAGTTCGATCGACACCTCATAAGGTCGCCCGATCCTGGGGTTGTCGAAACAGATCAACTCCGCATCTGCAATAGCCCTTTCGCCGTACAGCGGAGTTTTGGTGAGCTCAGTGCCGGGGTTGCTCATAAAACGAGTAAAGAAAACTCCAGAAAATGACCCTAAAGCCACCCCTCCACGATTGTTGAGTGCGTTTCATCGTTGCTTGATTTGGTATCAAGGCGTACAACTCATCGGTCAAAATGCAGGCCTAATGGGATGGCGTTGGGCGTGCTTGCAATGGATCTCAGTCTGATTACCGAAGGACAGGCTTTCCGACTACAGCCTGAGAGCGTTCACGGCATGCTGTGGCTCCAAACTCATTTCGAGATGTCCCATTGGGAGCTTCTCGCTGAGGGACTTGCCACGGTGAGTCAATCCAATGCAGATGAGCTCATTGAGGATGCCTCGAACGCCGGATTGAATCTTTCTCCTCTCCAGGCCCTGTCATCTCAGAGCAATTCCTGACACACTCGTAGAATCGATTACTCAAATACCCATGAAAAAGGTCGAAGCCGTCATCCGTCCCTTCAAGCTTGAGGATGTGAAATTGGCTTTGGTTAATGCCGGCATCGTTGGCATGACCGTGAGCGAAGTGCGCGGCTTCGGTCGTCAGAAGGGGCAAGTGGAGCGATATCGCGGTTCTGAATTCACTGTTGAATTTCTCCAAAAGCTGAAAGTTGAAGTTGTCGTCGACGATGACCGTGTCGATGCTGTGATTCATGCCATTGCTGAAGCAGCGAAAACAGGCGAGATCGGCGACGGCAAGATTTTTGTTTCCTCTGTCGACACCGTCGTGCGCATTCGCACCGGTGATCGTGACAGCTCAGCCCTCTGATTTAAGAGTGTCCTGAACCACCTGCTGAACCTTTTCGTCCGAGATCTGTTGTGGCTCAAGCTCGCTTAACCACAACAGATATTCGTGATTGCCAGCAGGACCGGTAAGCGGAGACCCCACAATTCCCTGAGCATTCCAGCCCAGTGAATCTGCTGCAGAGATCACTGATGCAATCGCATCTCGGTGAGCCAAACCATCTCTCACCACCCCCCCTTTCCCCACCCGATCGCGTCCCACCTCAAACTGGGGCTTCACCAACACCAAAGCTTCGCTCCCCTGAGGTTGCAGTAAGGCGCGAATCGCAGGGAGGACGAGTGATAAGGAGATGAACGACACGTCTGCTACAGCCAGGGTGGGGAGCACGTCATCAGGCCCATACAGCTCAGCAGCGCTTAGTCGTCGCAAATTGGTGCGCTCTCTGAGAACAACTCGTTCATCAATGCGCAAGCTCCAGGCGGTCTGGCCATAGCCAACGTCGATGCCATAAACCCGATGGGCCCCGTGTTGCAGCAAACAATCGGTGAAGCCACCGGTCGAAATTCCACCGTCAAGGCAGGTGCGACCTTCCACCGAGACAGGGAAAGTCTCAAGCGCTGCCAACAACTTTTCACCCCCTCTGGAAACAAACCGAGGGGGCTGCTCCACGATCAATTCGAGATCGGGCAAAACCGTGTGACCTGGCTTGTCGAGCAGCTGGCCCCGATGGTCTCTGACCTTGCCGGCACGAATCAGCTGTTGTGCTTGCTGACGAGATGCCGCCAAGCCCAAGGTCAGCATGTGGAGATCTAAACGCTGTTTACGAGCCATTTCGACATAAAAGCACCGTGAAACCGAAACAAATACCGGAGTTCCACCCGGAGTTCCGCAGACCTCCCTGAAGATCTTCGCAAGCCGCACGCAAGTCCGTGTCAGCCAACAACGTCTTCAACATCAAAAGCGGACGCCGCCCATCCCTTAGGGCCAAATTTTGTCGCAAGTCCAGCGAGGCGTCGAACCGCGTCCTCGAACTGCTCGCGCCAGGATCATTCGTCACCCTCGACAACCACCCCACAGATCTTCCTCCCTTTCAAGTGATCGAATGTCGTGGCGGCCTGTGCTGGGTGCGTCAGCAAGCCTGGGGACAGCACGTTCAATGGGAAGTTGAGCATCGCCTTCTCACCTCCGCTTAGCCCCACGCGCAATGTCCAAGCCTTCAGCGCCATACATTGGTTGAGTTGTCGCCACGCGCTGGCCTTGATCGAGAGATACACCCTGCCCGAGATGGGCGAGATCTGGACAGACCGGGCCAAATACCAAAGTTGGCTGGATGTTGAGGTTGCGGCCTGTGAGGCCAACTGCAAGCTTGGTCGTGTCCCGAAGGACGCGATGCAAACGATTCGCGAACAGTCAGCGTTTGAACCCGAGCGGATCCTTGAGATCGAGGCCGAAGTCCGCCACGACGTGATCGCCTTCTTGACCAATGTGAATGAGCACGTTGGGGATGCCGGGCGTTACATCCACGTCGGCATGACCAGTAGTGACGTCCTTGATACGGGCCTAGCGCTGCAGTTGAAAGCCTCGGTCGCTCTCCTGCGCCAAGAGTTGGCAGGCTTGGATGCCGCGATTGCCAAGCTGGCGGCGGAACATAAAGCCACCGTGATGATCGGCCGTTCCCACGCGATCCATGGCGAACCGATCACCTTTGGATTCAAGCTGGCTGGCTGGTTGGCCGAAACCCGCCGCAATCGTGAGCGCTTAGCTCGCCTAGAGAAAGATGTCGCCATCGGCCAGGTGAGCGGAGCGATGGGCACCTACGCCAATACGGATCCAGAGGTGGAAAAAATCACCTGCGAGATTCTTGGCCTCACTCCCGACACGGCGAGCACCCAGGTGATCTCCCGCGATCGCCATGCCGACTACGTGCAGATCCTCGCCCTGGTTGGGGCCTCGCTCGATCGCTTCGCTACCGAGATTCGCAATCTGCAGCGCACCGATGTTCTGGAGGTCGAAGAAAGCTTCGCCAAGGGACAGAAAGGCAGCTCAGCCATGCCCCATAAACGCAACCCGATTCGCAGCGAACGGATCAGCGGTTTAGCGCGAGTGCTGCGCAGCTACGTGGTGGCTGCCCTGGAAAACGTGGCTCTCTGGCACGAACGTGACATCAGCCACAGCTCAACGGAACGGATGATGCTGCCGGACTGCTCTGTGACCTTGCACTTCATGCTGCGCGAAATGACCGCCGTCATCTCTGGCCTAGGGGTTTATCCAGAAAACATGGTCCGCAACATGAACGTCTACGGAGGCGTGGTCTTCAGCCAACGGGTCCTCCTCGCCCTGGTGGATGGTGGTATGAGCCGAGAGGAGGCTTACGAAGTTGTTCAGCGCAACGCCCATAGCGCTTGGAACACTAATGGTGGTGACTTCCGCGCCAACCTTCAAAGCGATCCCGAGGTGAGCAAGAAGCTCAATGCAGACCAACTTGCGGAGTGTTTCAGCACCCAACTGCACCAAGCCAACCTGGGGGTGGTCTGGGACCGACTCGGCCTCTGAGTGAATGTTCTGGACTCCCTATGCAGACTGGATTTACGTGGTGGTGAGCGTCAGCGGGATGCTGCTCATCATCGTGCTGGTGCTTCGCCCTGACGCAAAGCCATGACCCAAACCACTAGGACCGAACACGACAGCATGGGGCCAGTCGAGGTGCCAACTGAGGCCCTCTGGGGGGCGCAAACTCAGCGTTCTCTCCAGAACTTCGCCATCAGCGATGACCGTATTCCTGTTGAGCTGATCCATGCCTTAGCGCAAATCAAACAGGCGGCAGCGATCGTGAACGCTCGCCTGGGGGTATTGGACGACAACCGACGCGACCTGATCGTGGCGGTGGCGGCTGACATTGCCGAGGGTCGTCACGACGATCAGTTCCCCCTCAGGGTTTGGCAAACCGGAAGCGGCACCCAAACGAACATGAATGTCAATGAGGTGATCAGCAACCTGGCATCGCAGAGCGAGGGGGAGCCATTGGGCAGCCATCAGCCCGTACACCCCAACGATCACGTCAACCGTTCTCAGTCGACCAACGACGCCTTCCCAGCAGCGATCCACATCGCTGCTACCGCCGGTATCCAACACCGACTGTTGCCGGAGGTCCAACGTCTCAGCGAGGCTTTTGCCGCCAAGAGTGAGGCCTGGCAAGACATCGTGAAGATTGGCCGCACCCACTTGCAGGATGCGGTGCCGCTCACCTTGGGCCAAGAAGCTTCGGCCTGGCGCGATCAACTCAGCAGTGCCCGGAACCGGATCGAAGTATCACTGCAGGAGCTGTACCCGCTCCCGCTCGGCGGCACCGCCGTTGGAACGGGCCTGAATGCCCCCGAAGGATTTGCCGATCAGGCAGCGACTGAACTGGCACGCCTGAGCGGCTTGCCCTTGGTCTCGGCTCCAAACAAATTTGCTGTGATGGCAAGCCATGACGGCCTGGTGAATGCCATGGGCCAGCTGCGACTCCTCGCGGTGAGCTTGCTGAAGATCGCCAACGACATCCGTCTCCTCGCCTGTGGCCCACGCGCCGGGTTAGCGGAACTGCATTTGCCTGAGAACGAACCAGGCAGTTCAATCATGCCCGGCAAGGTCAATCCCACCCAGTGCGAAGCGATGGCCATGGTTTGCACCCAAGTGATCGGCCTCGATGCGGCCGTTGCGATGGCCGGGGCCGGCGGCCACCTGCAGATGAATGTCTACAAACCACTCATCGGCTTCAACCTGCTGCAGACGATCAAGCTGCTCACCGATGCCTGCCATTGCTTCAGGGTGGCCATGGTTGATGGCATCGAACCCAACCGCAGTCGCATTCAACGCGACGTGGAGCAATCCTTGATGCTCGTCACTCCCCTCGCACCTGTGATCGGTTACGACAAGGCCAGTGCGATCGCAAAGCATGCCCACGAGCAGGGATCAAGCCTGCGCGATGCGGCCCTAGAGCTGGGCTATGTGAGTGCAACGGAGTTCGATCGAATTATTGATCCTGCAGCCATGACAAACCCTTGATCCGCTCAGGCAGCCCGCTCAGTCGCCGCATTGAGGCCACTGGATTCGGCAGCCGCGGCCTTGAGCACCTGGTCAGCCTCCGCAACCGGGAAACGATTAATCGCGGTTAAGGCCGCACGGGCGTTTTTGCGCAGCTGCTCACTAATTGCCTCGCAGTAAGGCACCTGGGCCAGTAAATCCACCGTGCGCCGCATGATCCGCACCACATCGCCTTCATCCAAAGAGGTGTTAGCAATCAGATCATTCCAGGTTGTCCCCTTGGCCCAAGCCTCCACCAAGCCCATCAATTCAGGCTCCCACCAAGCAGGCACCACCACCTTGAAACGCTCCTGAGCCCGAAGAAGCTCCCGACGGATGCCTGACAAATCATGGAGGGCCTCTTCCGCAAGAGGAGGCACCGGAAATGCACTCCAAAGATCTGGGCGATTCACCTCCGTGCTGATCGCCTCAAAGACCGCAGCCAGTTCTGCAGGAGGCAACTCATCGAGATGACCGCTCATCAGTGCCAGGCCTAGCCAAAGCTCGTTGTCGCCACGAAGAGCGGCAACGGTGCGACCGATCTCCGTTGGTTCCAAGTCATCCAGGCAGCCAAAGTGCCGCAAGATCTCAATAAGAGCCAAAAATGTCTCCCAGTGCCGGTTGGAACGGTGATGGAGCAATTGCTGGCGCTCATGAATTTCATGCTCAAGATCTTCCATCCGTCGCCGGTGCTTCTTGAGTTGCTTGCGATCTCCCCAGCGATGAGCAGGATGCTCCTCAAGCTGATCTTCCAACTCCTGGACGAGGCGAACTTGAGACAGCACTTCGCCAGCCAAGTCGTACTGAGCGGTGGTCATGTCATGACGACGTGCCATATGCGCTACTGCCAAAGCCAAACGGCCACTGTCCTGATCGCCATGACGGAGCTCGCCTGACCGGCCGAGATCAGGCGACATCACGCCATCAACTTGCAAACAGCTCAATTCCGCATGCAAACTCACTATCCCCTGACAGGGCAACAGGATCCAAACGTTGTCCTGCGTCAAACAAAGCAGCAATGGGAACTGCCCGGGGCCATCGCATTTCTCCACGATCACGGCAGGCGTCACCCCTCCACGCAGCCGAGGGGATTTAAGGCTTACCAACGTTCCAACGCTTGCGAACTGGAGGGCAATCGTCAGTTCATGGGCCAGGGATTCTTCAGCCTGCTGCTGAAGAATCCTGAGCAGACGTCTCTCCTCGCGGAGACGACCGCGATGTTTCTCGTATTCCTCAAAGTCTTCCCACGGCACATCACCGGCCGTGCCTTGCAGTTGGGCCAGCTGCATCCGCAACTCACCCAGATGTTCTTCTTCATCCACCAGATCCAAACTGGCGAGGTAGCGGCCAAAGCTGCGCTCCACCAGCTCTCTTGCCTTGGCTAAGTCATGACGCTGCAACAGGTTGAGCACCATGCCGTAGCTGGGGGTGAATTGACTCACCAACGGATCGGAAGGGCTCGTGGCCAACTGAGCCGCCTCACGCACCCCCTCAAATCGACTCTGAACGGTCACCACATAACCCTGCGTGTCTAAGCCGCGACGGCCCGCGCGACCAGCCATTTGCAGAAACTCACTGGCCATTAAGGGGCGATGCCCCCGTTCCGTGCGCTTCGAGAGCGACGAGATCACAGTGCTACGCGCCGGCATATTGATACCCGCGGCCAATGTTTCGGTGGCAAACACCACCTTCACCAACCCCTGCTGAAACAACTCCTCGATCAGTTCTTTCCAAGCAGGCAGCACTCCGGCGTGATGGGAAGCAATCCCGCGTAGCAACGCATCTGCATGCAAGCCATCGCGCACAGCCTCAGGATTTGCGGCTGTATAGGCCTCAAGCCGATCGCGAATGATGGTTTGCTCGGCCTCCGTGACCAAACACTGCACCCCAAGGTCGCGAACGGCCTTATCACAATTACGACGACTGAAAATGAAATAGATGGCGGGGAGCATCTCCCGTTGCGCCATTTGTGCCACCACAAAGCTGATCGGTGGTGCTTCCGGCTGAGGCGGCCTTGGGGAACGACCTTTTCGCTTGTGCCCTTTTGGCGCACGCCAAACCTTGCAATTGGGATGGATTCCTGTCCCCTGATCATTCAAAAGTGGATGGAGACCCTTGGCACTACAAAAGCTGAATTCCAGGGGCACCGGACGAAAATCACTGAGCACCAAACGCGTCGGACCGTGCACCTTCTCGATCCAATCAGTGAGTTGCCCCGCATTGGCAACGGTGGCGGATAACGCCACCAATTGGACTGAAGGTGGGCAGTGGATGATCGATTCTTCCCAAACGGTGCCTCGCTGGGAATCATTCATGTAGTGGCACTCGTCAAGCACGACCGACTCCACATCGGCAAGCGGATCGTCATGCTCATCCACTTCGGCATAGAGCATGTTGCGGAAGATCTCGGTGGTCATCACCACCACTCGAGCCTCACGGTTAACGCTCAGGTCACCCGTCATCAAGCCAACATTTTCTGCTCCAAACTCTTCGCGAAAATCGCGCAACTTTTGATTGGATAGTGCCTTTAGAGGTGTTGTGTAGAAGACTTTTTGGCCATGGGCAATCGCCCGATGAATCGCGTACTCGCCTACCAGCGTCTTGCCAGATCCCGTGGGAGCACTCACCACGACGGAATGCCCTTGATTCAAGGCATCAATCGATTCCAACTGAAACCCATCCAAAGGGAATGGAAACAGCTGGGAAACATCCGGTGACACCATCATTGGATCCTAGGGATTGCGCGAGCAGGGAGCAGCAAACTGACCAACATGAGCAGCCCGTCTCAAGCACGCCGACGTCAACTCCGCACATGGAGGCCCAATCCAGATGGATCAGGGCTGCTTCCGGTCCCAACGACTGACCATGGCGACGAAGCGGCGCGTTGTCTGGTGGATTTAGCCAGCAACGATTACCTCAATCTGGCTCAGCACCCAGAGCTCATCGCAGCAGCAACAGAAGAAATCAAGCGAAGCGGAGTTGGAGCCGGTGGCTCCCGGCTAGTGAGCGGCAGCCGCCCAGTGCATGACCAACTCGAACACCAGCTAGCGCAGTGGTTAAACCACGATCGCGTTTTGCTCTACCCGAGCGGATTTCAAGCCAATCTTGCCGCCGTTCTTGCACTCGCCGACCGCCATACGCCAGTACTGGCGGACCGGCTCTGCCATCACTCCTTACTTACAGGAGTGCAGGCCAGTGGTGCGCGGCTTCAACGCTTTGCCCACAACGATCTCATCGATCTCAATCACAAGCTGGAGCGCTGCAGAGATCAGCACCCAGGACACCAACCGCTAGTGATCACGGAAAGCCTGTTCAGCATGGAGGGCACCAGTCCCAACCTGAGCGCCATGGCAGAGCTCTGCTCCAACCACGCTGCCCGACTCCTGGTGGATGAAGCCCATGCCCTGGGCGTCCTGGGAGAAGGGGGCCGTGGCCTCAGCCATGCCCTTCCACACAAGGCTGTGACCATGCTCAGTGGCACCTTTGGAAAGGCCTTTGGAAGTGGTGGAGCGTTTCTGGCCTGCAATGCAGACCTCGGAGAAACCCTGCTCCAAACCAGTGGCGCCTTTCGCTACACCACGGCGTTAGCCCCATCCCTTGCTGCAGCGGCTCTCGCAGCATTAACGCTGATGCAACGCCATCCCCATTGGTCGGAAGAGCTCATAGCAACCAGCCAACAGTGGCGCTCCGCTCTCGCTGCCGCTGGATGGACGCGGCCAGGCGGGACAGGTCCGATTCTCCCCCTGGTGATCGGTTCAGACCAAGCAGCTCTCGATCGCCAACAGACCCTCGAAGCCGCTGGGTTATTGAGCATTGCCATCCGCCCCCCCACCGTTCCCGAAGGAACGGCACGACTACGTCTAGTGGTGCGTCGGCTCCTGCCCGATGGGACATTGGACGCGCTGCTTCAAGCCCTCTCTCTGAGCTGATAAGTCCCGATGAAACAGGTCATCGCTATGCACGGCTGGAGCGGAGACAGCCATTCATGGGTGCCCTGGATCCGGCATTTCAAACATCACCGTTGGTTTTGGCAAAGCGGTGAACGCGGCTATGGCAACCGCCAGGAGCACATGCCCTTTTGGCAACACGATCAAGATCCAATAGAGCGTCAACGCCGCGTAGTGATTGCCCACTCCCTAGGGCCGCATCTTCTTCCGGATGCCATTTTCGCCAACGCCACCGATGTGGTGTTGCTGGCAAGTTTTTCCAGATTTGTGCCGCAAGGACCCAAAGGGCGCGCTCTCAACACCGGCTTGAAGGGCATGCGCCACTGCCTTGGTAGCGACGCTGAAGCCGCGATGCTCATGACCTTTTTGACGCGGGCAGCAGCACCATCGCCACCAGACGGCCTCCCACGCGGCCCCATTCATGAGGGACTGTCGCGCGAAGGGCGTCAACGCTTAACCGATGACTTAGATCGGCTGATCGCAAGCGCAGAGTTACCGCTAGGGCTGCAAACAACAAGCAGAGTGCTGGTAGTAGAGGCAGAACAAGACGCAATCGTGGTGCCAGCCGCCAAACAAGAGCTGCGTGATGCAGTTGAGAATCGACTGAATCATCCAGCAGAGCACTGGTTGATACCCGGGAGCGGGCATGCACTGTTGGTGCCAGATCTACTGATGCGCGTCCAACGATGGCTTGATCAGCCCCTTGGAGAGCCATGAGCAACACCTGGGGGGCTCGGGTTCTACGAAGCTTCGATGGTGCAGCCACCCAATACAACCGGGCAGCCCGTCTGCAAACGGCTATGGCCTGGCGACTAGCCGGACACTGCAAGCGCCTCCCAATTCCGTCAGGTCGATGGCTGGATCTCGGGAGTGGAACGGGATTGCTTGCCGATGCCATCGAACAACGGAACCCCGGCAGGGTGGTGAAACGCATCGATGGAAGTCCATCGATGCTGGCCCGCAACTCCAGTCCCAACCAAACTCTTCTGTGGGATTTAAATCAACCACTCCAATCCTGGGGCGACGCTCCAACGCTGATCGCCTCAAGTTTCTGCCTCCACTGGTTGTCCGATCCAGGTACAAGACTGCAGCACTGGTTCGAGTGCCTGGCTCCAGGTGGATGGTTAATCGTGGCGCTGCCGGTTGAAGGATGCTTTCCGCAGTGGCATGCAGCGGCCAGCCAAGCGGGAGTCCCCTGCTCGGCCCTGCCCTTCCCAACAACCACAACGTTGCTGGCCTCAATACCCAAACAGAAGATCAGGCAACAACAGCAGCTCAGCTTCAGCGAACAAGCCAGCTCCATCACGGCTCTCTTGCGGCCCATGCAAACCATTGGCGCTGGCACCAGCACCAGCTCAGCTCTCAGCATCAAGCAATGGCGTCAGCTCAGCGCCAACTGGCCTGAGCGATCTCCTGAAGGGCAAGTCAGATTGACCTGGTTGATCCAACTCCTGGTGATCGAGCGATGAACACGCCTCCCCTTCGATTGGTGATTTGCGGAACAGACACCGATGTCGGAAAAACCATCGTTAGTGCCCTCTTTGTTCAAGGCTTAGAAGCCACCTATTGGAAGCCGGTCCAAAGCGGAACTGAAGGCGGTGGTGATCGTCAACGCGTGATCGATCTTCTGGAGCTTCCAAAGAAGCGTTGGCAACAAGAAGCTTATGCATTTCAAGCTCCCGTTTCACCGCACTGGGCTGCTGAACAAGAGGGGCGATGCATTGATCCCGAGCTGCTCCAGTTGCCAGCTATCGATGGACCGTTGGTGGTGGAGACCGCTGGAGGACTGATGGTGCCACTCACACGCCACTGGCTGCAGATCCAACAACTGGAACGGTGGAAGCTTCCGGTGGTGTTGGTAGCCCGCAGTGAGCTGGGCACCTTGAACCACACGCTTCTCAGTCTGGAAGCACTGAGAACTCGGAACATTGCGATCCTTGGGCTGGTCATTAACGGCCCTCCCCACTCCGACAATCCCCGCACCCTGAATGAACTCGGCGATGTGCCTTTGCTATGCGAATTACCACCGCTTGAGGAACTGAATGCCGCGGCCCTCGCCAGGCAATGGCGTGTTCAGAACGTGAAAGCTAAGGTCGAAACTGAGATCAATCGTTTAAAGGCTTCGAGATGAATCGCCGTCAAACCGGAGCCGCTGTGGCTGTTGCCTTCCTTTGCGCAGGTATTTTGGTGTTATTTACTGACGTTGAAGTCGGGTTTGTGCGTTGGTTTAACTGTGGCCCGATTGCCACGGAATCAGAGCAAAACAGTGAAATGTGCCGCTGAACCCAGCAGAGACGAATTCACCCAATGGCAGCTGCGACGAAGAAGTGCCTCAGAACCACCATCCCCACCTCTGGCCTCCTTTCACCCAGGTCTCGACAACGCCTCCGTTAGAGAGAGTGCTTCGAGGAAATGGTGCTCTTCTTTACCGCGATGAAGGGCCTCCGTTAATCGACGCGATTAGCAGCTGGTGGGTCACCTTGCATGGCCATGCCCACCCTCATGTCGCAGAAGCAATCGCTCGTCAGGCCGAGACCCTTGAGCAGGTCATTTTCGCTGAATTCACCCACCCTCAAGCCGAACGTCTCGCCGATCGTTTAGCAGCCAAAACCGGATTGGAGCGGGTCTTTTTCTCCGACAACGGCTCTACCGCCGTGGAGGTGGCACTCAAAATCGCCATTCAGTGGTGGCACAACAAAGGAGAGCCAAGACAGCAAATCATCGCTTTCGATGGCGCTTATCACGGAGATACCTTTGGAGCGATGGCCGTAGGAGCTCGCAGCCTTTTCAGTGAACCCTTTGACCCGCTGCTATTCCCGGTCGCCCGCATTCCATGGCCAGCGACTTGGTGGGACGACGATCACGTCGAACAGCATGAACAAACAGCACTGAACCAGCTCGAAGAAGCCCTCAAAACACCAACGGCTGCTGTGATCCTCGAGCCACTTGTCCAAGGCGCGGGCGGGATGAGCATGGTGCGTCCGACCTTTCTTCAGGAAGTGGAAAAGCGAGTTCGCAACGCTGAAACCTTGTTGATCGCCGATGAAGTCCTTACAGGCTTTGGGCGGTGCGGCGATTTTTTGGCGACCCAGCGAGCAGGCGTCAAACCCGATCTTGTCGCGCTATCCAAAGGACTAACCGCTGGATTCCTTCCCATGGGAGTGACCATGGCAAGCGGCGCTGTATTCGACGCCTTCGTTGGCAAGGACCCGAGTTTGACGCTTTGGCATGGCCACAGTTTCACCGCCAACCCCCTGGGCTGCGCCGCCGCGAACGCCAGTCTGGATCTACTCGAAGCAGAACCTGACAAGTACCTGGGGTTCGAAGCAAGGCATCGATCGCGATTAAAGGTATTGGCACGCCACCCAGGAATCAGGCGTGCTCGCGTGACAGGGACGATCGCAGCCTTTGATCTCGTGGTCAGCGACCAAGAGGGCTACTTGAACCCTGCAGGAAAAGTGCTGCGCCGGCTTGCGAGAGAACGGGGCGTATTGGTGCGGCCTCTCGGCCAAGTGGTGTATCTGCTTCCACCGCTTTGCATCAGTGATGAGCAGCTCGATCACTGTTACGCCGTTCTCCAGGAAGCGCTCGATCTTCTGCAAAACAAGCAATGAACTGAGTTCTCAGGGACCCAGCCGCAGGGCCGCCTCGACGTCAGCTCGTGAAAGTCCGTAGGGAAATACGCAGGGGCGAGGCGCTTCATTTGGGCTCCAGATCACAGCTAGATCCGTTTGTTGCAGACGGATCTCAGCCGTCCATCCCTGTTCCTGCCATGACCAGCCACACGGATCATCGTCTAACCGCTGCGCTCCAAGCTGCTGGAGCCAAAGCTCAAGAGCCTGCAGCGAATGCTGATTTAAAGGAGTTTCTGCTGGAGGCATCGACACCATCAAGGACATCCCTAATCAACGGCTCCTCTTGAGTCTGCTTGGCCACCAGCCAACTGGGCTGAACCTGAAGCTCCATACCCCGACTCCAAGCGACCCCGACTCCCAGCAATAAACACAAAAGCAAGGCCCCGAGCAACATCAACAGCGACAACCACTCCCCTCCTGAAAGTGGTCGCCGCTCACCAATCGCCGTTGGAGAAGACATTGCAGGGGAGGGCAGCGGAGCGTGCTGCTTTTGCCATAGCTGATCCTGCTGGATTAATTGAGCGTCATAGAGCCGACGCAACGAGGGATCAGACAAGTGGTCATAGGCCTCACGTAGGAGCTGGAATTGGCGAGCTGCTTCTGCGGCCGGCAACGACGTGGTGTCGGGATGAACCGACTTGCTGAGACGTCGAAAGGCGCGTCGCAAGGTCTCGGCGTCAACTCCACGGCCTACTCCTAACCGTTCGTAATGGGTCGAGGCCGACATCACGTCCTATTCGAACCGAATCGCGAAGGTGCATTGTAGGAAGAGTCGCTGCCCTGGCAGCCATGCCAGAAGCAAATAGCTTTTCTGATGCTGGGCCTGACCTATGGCACTGCCTGGGCTGGCAGCCCAATGACACCCAGCTCTCTCAATTCAAAGAGCTGCAAGCCCTGCTGCGCGATTGGAACAGCAGGGTGAATCTCACCCGATTGGTGGAAAACGAAGAGTTCTGGATCGCGCAGGTCTTTGACAGTCTTTGGCCGCTCGAAGATGAGCTACGCACCCCAGGCCTGGCCCGTCGCTGCATCGATGTAGGCACTGGAGGCGGGTTTCCTGGCCTCGCTGTCGCCATCGCTCTACCCGGTACCACTCTCACCCTTGTTGATTCAGTCGGCCGCAAAACTGCAGCAGTGAAAGCCATGGCCAACGCTCTTGGATTAGGGCATCGCGTGGACGTCCGCACCGAGCGCGTTGAGATCACTGGTCAGGAGCGGTCCTGTCGTGGGACGTTCGATTTAGCGATGGCCAGAGCCGTGGCCACCCCCCCCGTCGTGGCGGAGTATCTCGTGCCCCTTCTGGCCGATCAAGGCCAAGCCCTTCTCTACAGAGGCCACTGGAGTCAAGACGACGAAGCCAACCTGAAACGAGCCCTGGTTCCTCTCAAGGCCAAGCTTGCGGACTGCAAGCAGATCAATCTCCCGGCTGGTCGGGGGCTGCGCACGTTGGTTCGAATTGAACCCTTGGCTCCTTGCCCCAAGAGCTATCCCCGACCCGTTGGTCTACCCAGCCGTGTTCCCCTTGGTGATCAGGCTGACGACAAACGTTCCTGAGGGACGCCGCCAACCCGTTCCTTTAAACCCCTCAGCAATCCAGGGATCGTTTCGGCCCAGGGACTTTGCTTCAAAACATTGAGGAGGTCTGTCTCGCTGATCTCCTGATCCAGGGCATCGGCGTTAGCACCAGGCGCCCAATGTCCTGCATGGCCAAGAATTCCGTAGCGCGCCCTGGCATACCCCTCGAGGTCCCAAGCCTCAATCAAATTGTTGAGCCAGAGCAACACAGGGAGATTGATACCCCCTGGTGTGTCTTTCCAATGGGGCAACCCTTCTCGCCAGGTCATCAGCCAAGGCTCACCAAGGGCCTTTAGAGCTTGAGTCTGCAACCGATCTTGAATCGGAGCGATGAGCTCTCCAGCTGTATCGAGTTGACGCACAGCTTCGAGATGAAGATCGAGGTCACTTGGCCTGGATGCACCAACACTGAGGGTGTGAACACGTGGATCACGCAGACAAAACAGATCGTTAAACACGATCGGGTGAAGGGGAGCGCAAAGCTGCTTCAACAGCAGCGAAGGCGTATGCAGATGGCCGCCTTTATCGGTGGGACTGATGATGAACACGCCCATGTCATGGCGTTGGGCTGCGGCCAACGCGGGTTCGTTGTCTTGCCGGATGTAGTACCAATGCAAATTCACATAATCGAAGGCATCAGAGTTGATCGCAGCTTCGATGACGCTGGTTTCACCATGGGTCGAGAAGCCCACATGGTCGATACGGCCCTCTCGCTGCCAGCGGCGCACCACCTCCATACAGCCGCCTGGTCGCAGCGTTTGCTCTAAATGATCCAACCTGTTGATGCCATGAATCGCCAGTAACTCGATTCGCTGAACATTTAAGCGCTCCAGGCTGAGTTCGAGCTCGGCTTCGAACACCGCAGGGTCGTCCCGGGGGGGCACCTTGGTTTGAAGGATGCGATCTGGATCAGGCGAATGGGGAAGGGCCCAGCCAAGTTGCCGCTCGGAGCTGCCGTAATGACGCGCTGTTTCCAAATGGTGAAACCCAAGCTTCACCGCACGGTGAAGGGTGTTTTCAACCGTGCGTTGAGCGTCCTGAGTAATCACGTCAGCCTCAAGATCCGACCAACTTTGCTGAAACCTCATTCCCCCTAGGGAAAGCACAGGCATGGCCAGCTCTGTGCGACCAAAGCGTCGGGTTGGCAAAGCCAGGGAAGCCGATGTTGTCATCGCAGTTCAGTCTTGCGGCTGCCGAGGGAAAATCCTTCGTGGGCGAGCAGGTGAGGGCAGCCCGAGCGGAAGAAGCTCCTGAGAATCAAGCTGCGCTTGAAGGCCCTTTAGGTCATCAAAGGCAACCCAATGAATGCAATCCACAGGGCAGGTTTCAATCGCTTCTTGAATGCGATCAGAGCTATCCCCGTCTTGGCGAATCGCTCGAGAACGTCCCAAATTAGGCTCGATAATGAAGGTGTTGCATGCCACGTGAGCGCAGTACCTGCAGCCAATACAAACAGCCTCATCAACCCAGACCGCTTTTTCGGCAAGGGCACCACCCAGAACTGGTTCCATGCCA
The DNA here is from genome assembly GCA_949373155.1 of uncultured Synechococcus sp. The sequence continues at coordinate 36,520 of CASICK010000015.1, forward strand.
GTGGAATGATCATCTTCAAGAGAAGACGCGCTGTAAGCAGCAGAGGGGTTACCGGACAAGTCGTTCACGGATTGATCCGTCGCCCTCTGCAAATCAGGCATCCCAACGGGTCACAACAAGTTCGATTGATCCATCCTGGCAATCGCGTTGCTCTGCAACCTCAAAGCCCTCGGTGAGAGAAGCCTTTAATACTGTGTTGAGGGCGTAGCGCTGAGTCAGACGAGACAAGAATCGCTCGATCGGCATGGACTGGCGCCACAAATCAAGATCGGTTACGAACTCATAAGCACCATTGGCTTCATTCCAAACAAAACCAAAATCAGCAGAATCTTGAAGCGTGACCACTAATTCAGCTTCCACGGCTTGGCCTTGATAGCCCCTCACAGGATGACCTCCCTGCTTGGGCGCATAACCGAGATCTTCAAGGGCGGAGACCAAGGACTCACGCTGGCGAAGTTCTGTTTTGACGGTACTGAAATGGGACATCAGGAGGGCTCTACGAACTGGGACTGGGACTGGGTTTGGGTTGTGACGTAGGCATCAGACGTTGGCTGGCGGCGTTCCACCGTGCCTAAAGCTGATTCCAACCGTTCCGTCAGCTGCAGACAAGCGTCACCTTCAACGCCTTCCACCTGCTCTTCGACGCGGCCGTCCGGGCGAATTCGGAAACGAAGCGTGCGCTCAGGCATTCACCACACCCAACAATGAACAGATGTTAAAGGCGAGAACGCGTAGCTGATGGGGGTGGCGTGTCAGTTCGGACTATCAGCTGAACAATCCTTCGTCCATCAAGGTTTGGAGGCGATCCAAAACATCAGGGGATTCCATCTGCTCGAGAGCCGTGCGGGCTTCATCGCGAACAGACCGTTCACGATCGTGCAAAAGCGCACCTACAAAGACCTCAATTACCTCGAGGCGACGGGGTTCAACAAGATGCTCAAGCAGGCGACCGAGAGCCCAGATGCAATTGCTTCGAACCACGGATTCACTGTCGATTCGCAAGCTAATCAGCAACTGGCCAGCCGCAGGATCTGCCTTTGCAGCAGAAGTGACCCCAGCTTCAGCGAGAGAAACGGACGCCCACAAGCGCACAGCAGCCACATCGGTCTGCAAGGCACGAATCAAGGGATTCAGCACTGGTGCATCGGGATAATTTCCAAGACTCCAGGCCGTGGCTTTCCGCACATAGGCATTGCTGTCCTCTTGAAGCAATTTCAAAAGGGGGCCCACCGCAGGGGGGGAGGGATTCCGACCGAGGGCGTAGACGGCACTCATGCGCACAACAGGGCACACCTCGTATAGGAGAGGCAGCAGGAGCGAAACCGAACGGGGATCTCGATGTTCACAAAACACGCGCAACCCTTGGAGCCGCTGGTCATGGCCTTGCTGCAACCAATTCAGAGCCTCATCACACTGACGAATGGCCTCCAGGGCATCCTGCTCTGGATCGTCGAGATCGATTTCATCGAGGGGATCACCCACCTGTTCAGCTTCAAGCTCACGGGCGAGCACGTCCGGATCGATGGCCAGACTGGCCACACGTGATTCACGATCCAGGGGCGGGCGATCGGTCATGGCATTGATCGTAGAAGGATCAGGTCAACTGACCGGAGCTGGCGCAAGCATGTCACCAGGCAACCAGATGCGTGCACTCACTGCAAACAGAGCGAGGCCGAATAAAGCCACAATCAGAACAGGAAGAATGGTGCTTCGAAAAAAACTCACGGTTCTAGTTTTCAATCCATTGTGAAGGGTCACTAAGCGGCAAGACGAGAATGCCGCCCTCGCAAAAGAAGAGAGAGGGACACAACCGTGAGAATTAAGCCTGACCAACCTGCCACTTGCTGGTGCAGAAGGAAGGCACCCGAGCCAAGTAGCGCCCCAAACAGAACACAACTACTCAGCACAAACCGAGTGAGAAGATCTCGCAGTGATTCAGACGCCTCCACCTCACAACGCCGCCGCCAACGACTCCAGCCAGGCCCTGGGGGCTGAACGCGTTGCACGAACCGCTCAAGCACCTCGGCTGACTCCGGGGGAGTGATCAACATCACCACCACCCAAACCACTGCCGTGATGGCAGTAGTGACCATCAACCTGAGCCCGTAGTCCGAAATTTGAAGAACAGGAATCACAGAGGTGGCCAAGCCAACAAAAAATCCACACACCATCGATGACAGCTCTGCTGCAGCATTAATTCGCCACCAGAACCAACGCAAGACCAGAACCACACCAGGCCCAGTCCCGATCGCGATCACCAGTCGGAACACGGTGCCAATGCTGTCACTGATCAAAGCCGTAAACACCCCTAACACCAACAAAAGAACGCTGGTGGCTTGTCCAACAAAGAGCAGCTCTTTCTGCGAAGCATCAGGCTTCACAAAGCGCTGATAGAGGTCATGGGTGAGATAACTCGCACCCCAGTTCACGGATGTGCTGACCGTGCTCATAAAGGCAGCCACTAACGAAACCACCACCAGACCAAGCACCACAGGCGGGAGGTAGGCCACCGCAAGAGCTGGATAACTCAATTCCCAATCAGCCTGATCTGGCAGCAGCACCAGAGCGGCAAGGGCCACCAAAACCCACAGCCAGCTGCGCAGCAGGTAATTCACCACAAGAAACACCCAGCCTGCTAACCGCGCCTGACGTTCATCGCGGGTAGCAAGCATCCGTTGAATGAATTCACCCCCGCCATCACTGCGCCGGAAACTCCACCACTGCACCGTGAGGTAGGCCAAGAAGGTGGATGCACTGATCCCTGCCCCTCCAATCCAATCGAAGCCAGAGTCAGTCCAGCGCCAAGGAACAAGCGACAACACCTCGGGACGATCCAAATCGTTGAGGCTGGTGAGCAGAGCATCCATCCCTCCAGCGGCATGGATGGCAGCCCAAGCCACAGCCAGAGCTCCCACCATCGCCAGAATCAACTGCACAAAATCAGTGATCACAACGGCCCAAAGGCCACCGGCCACCGTGTACACCAGGACCAAAACAGCCACAATCATCAACAACAGCACCGTGTCGGGAAGACCGCCGAGAGCTGGCAAGGGCTGATCGGACACAATCCCTAGCGCTTGCACTACCTTTCGCATGGCCAAGAACGCATAGCCGATTCCGATGCAATTAATCGGAAGGGCCAGCAAAAAGGCCTTCGTGCCTCGCAGCCAAGCCGCCGTAGCTCCTCCATAGCGGAGTTCTGTAAAGGCAGCGTCTGTCATCACGCCGCTGCGCCGCCAAAGGGGCGCAAACACCACAGCCATCGCCACATGAGCAAGGCCGAACCCCCACCACTCCCAATTCGCGGCCAGGCCTCTGGTGCCCACCAAACCCGCGACATACAACGGTGTATCGATGGAGAAGGTGGTGGCGGCCATCGAAGCGCCTGCCAACCACCCGCTCAGGCTGCGTCCAGCAACGAAATAATCCTCTTCACCCTGATTGCGTCGAGCTAGCCAAAGCCCAAGAAACAAGGTTCCGATTAAATAAAAGACCAGCAAAAACCAGTCAATCGGTGCCATCGGATCCAATCAAGTCTGCTTTCGCAGTCTCCTCTAAGACCGTCGATTGCGACGCAGCTGTCCACAAGCTGCATCCTGATCCAAACCACGGCTAGCTCGCAAACTCACAGCGACGCCTCGTCGCTCCAGAACGCGCCGAAAGCCCTCAATCCTCTGGACCGTAGGTCGCTGAAACTCCTCTTCCTCAATGGGGTTGTAGGCAATCAGATTCACGTGGCTCTGAAAACCACCCACCCGATCAGCGAGTTCGGCTGCGTGGTGCGGATGATCATTGACCCCGCCCAGCAAGATGTACTCAAAACTCACCCGCCGACCCGTCCTGTGGAGGTAGTAACGGCAATCATCCAGAAGTGCGTCGTAGGGATAGGTCTTCGCCGTAGGAATCAACTCCTCTCTCAAGGCTTGATTGGGCGCATGAAGGCTCACAGCCAAGGTGAACTGAGCTCGCCCCAATTGTTTGAGAGCTAAGTCAGCAAGCCGAGGAAGAGTGTGCGGCACTCCAACGGTGCTCACTGTGATTCGACGTTGACCAATGCCCAGATCGTCATTGATGCAGCGAATGGAGTCGAGCACAGCCTCAATGTTGAGCAAAGGTTCACCCATGCCCATGAACACCACATGAGAGGGACGACGCTCCATCACCTCTCGGATACTGAGCACCTGGGCAACAATCTCATGGCCCGCTAGGGAGCGTTGCAACCCTCCTTTACCAGTGGCGCAAAAACGACAGGCCATCGGGCAGCCGACCTGGCTCGATACACAAACAGTGAGACGTTGATCGGTAGGGATACCAACCGTTTCTAAGCTTTCGCCGTCCTCGGTGCCCAACAACAATTTGGTGGTGGCATCAGCTGCCACTCGTCGCTCTTGCTCATGCAAACGCCCAACCGACACCCCCTCTTCTTGAAGGGATGCGCGCCAAGTCTTAGGAAGCACCGTGATGCTTTGAAGATCCCGAGCCCCTTTGGCGTAAAGCCAATCATGGAGCTGCCGACCACGAAATGCTGGCTGGCCCTGGGCAACAGCCCACTCTTCAAGCTCGGACTTGCTTCGACCGAGAAGCGCGCTGATCACCAGATCAACAAGCCGTGGCCAATCTTGAACTCCACAGCCAAAAGGGCAATGAAGCCGAGCATGGCGGCACGACCATTCAACTTTTCAGTGTGGGTATGGAACCCAAAACGGGGAAGTTTTCGCTTTGGGATCAAGGACGGCTCAATCATGAGCGACACCGGTAAGGAGCAACAGTTTGAAGCGGCAAGAGCCGCTCATGCGAAGGTAAGCGAAGAATCATTCATCACTTAAAAGACCTTGCTCCTGCAGGTTCTCAACCGCAGCTGGGTCAAGAACTTGCTCTTCTGCAAGCTCGTTATCGCCATCTGGACGAGTAAAGGCTGCAAAATTGCTGGCCTCTGCCTCAATGCCATGGCGGCTGCGCGTGGCCTCTAAGTCTGCGGCGCTGGGATCATCCAGTAAAGCTGTCGATTTAGCGGCAGGAGCTGCCGGCATATCAACGGTGTAGTCAGGGCGAAGATTCTGCATACGGCGATAGCCGGCAGGATCTTCCGAGAGGATATCGGGATGAGGACCTGCTTCAGCTCTCAACTCCTCTTCAAAACCGCTGAAGCCTGTACCTGCAGGAATCAAGCGACCGATGATCACGTTTTCCTTAAGACCACGTAACCAATCGCTCTTACCCTCAATCGCTGCTTCAGTGAGCACACGCGTGGTTTCTTGGAAGGAAGCCGCAGAGATGAAGCTATCGGTGTTGAGCGATGCCTTAGTAATACCAAGCAAAACTGGCGTGAATTCAGCAGGTGCTCCACCAGTGATCGACATCGCCTGATTGGTGTTTTCCACCTGACGGAGTTCGATCAACTCTCCGGGGAGAAGCGTGGTATCACCGGCATCCTCGATCCGAACTTTGCTGGTCATCTGGCGGACAATCACCTCGATGTGCTTGTCATGAATCGACACTCCCTGCGACTTGTAAACGTTCTGCACTTCAGTCACAAGGCGATGCTGAAGCTTGGCGATCGATTCCTGAGCCGCATCCATTAGGGGCTTACGGCTACGCAAATCCTCAAAGAGGCACTCGAGCAACTCATGAGGATTAATGGGACCGTCTGTCAGAAGTTCACCGGCGTTCACTTGCTGACTATCACTCACCATCACGTTGCGACCAAGCAAGATCGGATATTCAGCGATCGCATCATCGGATTCGATCACGGTCACCGTGGTGAACTCATCGTCTTCTCCCTGTTTGATTTCAACGGTTCCTGGCTTTTTGCAAAGGATCGAAGACTCACGGGGACGCCTCGCTTCTAGCAACTCCTCAATACGAGGTAGACCCTGAACAATGTCACCGGTTTTCTGACGTTCAAAGATCAGAAGGGCTAATGCATCACCTCGCTGGACAAGATCTCCATCGCTGACATGCAGCAGCGAATCAGGCGAAATCATGTAGGGACGCCCTAAGCGCATGGTCACCGAGTTATCACTCACCTGCTCCACCTCACCGCAGCAATCAGAAGGCTGACCCTTGGCCAACTCTTCGCCGTCCACCACACGCTGTCCAACGGCGACGACGGGAGCTCCAGAAGTCTTGATCGTGATTGTGTCCTCAGGCCTTTCAACGATCAAACGTCGGACGGGCTCCTCTTCCGTAGCTTCTGGCATCTCAGCGACACCAGGCTGCTTGCAGAGAATCTGCGTGGTTGCAACCAAATCACCCGCCTTAATTGTCTGTCCGTCTTCCACCTGGAGTTCGGTGTGAGTGGAGCCATGGCTGGAGTCGGAAATGGTGTCACGACGCACCAAAATACTTTCCAGAATGACTAGCTGGAGACGCTCAAGCGTTTTGGCCCTCTTATCGGGGACCGCTTCCACATCCACAGTCATCTGTGGAGTGGTGTCAAACGTTTCCAAAATCAATTGAGTTCGCAACAACTCAACCCCTTCAACCGATTTGACCAACTCGTTGTCCTTGAAGGCCAAACGTTGGGTTGCTTTGATCCCCAGATGGGGACCATTGGGCTGCTTGACATGACCCAAATCAGGAAGCTGGGCCTCATTGGGGATCGTGTATTCCTCAACAGGACGAAGCAATAGGCCAGTGCCCTCAGGGGTTTCAACTGCCTGAACAAACACCATGGCGTCGGTGCTTATGCCCTTAGCGATCGCTTCCCCGGGATTCACCATGACGCCATCGCCCTGGAAACGCTCGAGGGCTTTCTTCTCCGTACAGAGATGAAAACTGCCGCTGCGAACAATAATTTCGCGAAGAATATCGTTCTTCTGAGTCACGCTCACGATGCCTGCGGTCTGGCTGAAAATGTCCTTCACCACTTCGGTGCCGGCTTCAAGCCATTGACCATCAGTAATCATCAACAAAGAAATATCTTTGTTGATTTCATGCGTTTCCTGAGGGATCCACAACAAGGTGCCTCCCTTATTGACCTCGTAACCATTTTTGGCAGAACGAGCTTTCTTAATTGCAAGTCCCGGTGCAAATTTGACCAATCCACCGGTTTGTGTCCGGAAGCGATCATCTGCAAGCTCGGCTACAACTTCTGCATTGCCTATTTTGCTTCCAGGAATGGTGTTAAGGCGATAACGCGTTCCATCCTTGGCTTCCAGATTCCAGATCTCACCAGCGTGGGTTGATTCGCCGAGAAGTTTGAAATCGCGAAGCGTCATTGACGTAGTAACGATCTGCACCTCACGCGAATCACCCAAGGCTTCGCGCAAGCGAATTGCACCGCCATATTCACTGGCCTGACTGGCTTCAGCCAACACCTGAGCCTCGATAACGGAGCCGCCAGATGAGACCACAGGGCGTGCGTTTGGAGGCAAGTTGTACACATCACCAGCAAGAACCCACATCCGGCCTAGCCGCTGAGCTTTGTGAGTGATGTTGCCCTGCCTGTCAGTCACCTCGCGGGGCTGAATGGTGGGGTCATAGCTGACCTGACCAGCCAGGTCGCAGATCACGTCTTTCGTTGCTTTCTCGACGCTCTTCTGTACGGCACCAGCCGCAATTGTTGCCACTGTCACGTCAGAGGCGATCTTCTGACCGTCATCTACAAACAGAAGCGAACCATTGGTGATTTCGATCTTCTGTGCCTTACCACTTCCGCTGGGCTTAATCGTGAGCGAAAAGTCCACATCGGACTGCTGTGCATTCACACCATGAGGTGTGCGATAAGGACGAACTCTTGCTTTCGATCCAAATTCAACGGTGCCTTCCAATTTTGAGCGCACCACGCCACTCTCAGCCGTTGACACACCACCGGTGTGGAACGTTCTCATGGTGAGCTGGGTACCAGGCTCGCCAATGGATTGAGCCGCGATGATTCCAACCGCTTCGCCCAAATCAACCAAGTGATTATGTGCAAGAGCCCAGCCATAGCACTTGCGGCATACAGAACGATTGGCTTCACAAGTGAGCGGTGAACGAACCATCAGCGCGGAGACACCGGCAGCCTCAAATCGTTTTGAGAGAGGTGGGTCGATTTCGCTGTTGCGCTCAGCGATGACCTCACCATCAGCGCCAAGCACCTGATCAGCGGTCAATCGTCCGACAAGGCGATTGCCAAAACGACCGTCCTCTGCCTTAACCATGATCGAACGCATGGTGCCGCAGTCGTCCTCACGAACAATCACGTCTTGTGCGACGTCCACCAAACGGCGGGTGAGGTAGCCGGAGTCTGCCGTACGCAGAGCGGTATCCACCAGTCCCTTACGGGCTCCGTAAGACGAGATCACGTATTCCGTGACCGTCAGTCCCTCACGGAAATTGGTGCGGATCGGTAGGTCAATGATCTCCCCTTGAGGGTTCGCCATCAAACCGCGCATGCCCACCAGCTGACGAACTTGGGACATATTCCCTCGAGCCCCAGAGTTGGCCATCATCCAAACCGAGTTGAGCGGATCGTTTTCGTTGAAGTTCTTTTTGACAGCATCAACCAAGCGCTCGTTGGTCTCAGTCCAGGTGTCGATCACCTTGGTGTGACGCTCAACCTCTGTGATGACACCAAGTCGGTAGGACTCCTCGGTCTCCGTAATCAGCTCCTCAGCCTGAGCGAGCAGATCTTTCTTTGCGGCGGGAACCTTGAGATCGTTTACCGAAATCGAAACGGCAGCCTGGGTGGCGTACTTGAAACCCAAATCCTTGAGTTGATCCGCCATCGAGGCGGTAGCAGCCGTTCCATGGTTCTTAAAGGCCCATGCAACCAGTTCCTTCAAGACCTTCTTATCAACAACGCGGTTGCGGAAGGGAGGCGGAGTTTTGGTTAGTGCTCGAGATTTGGCATGAGCAGCCGCAGCTGCTTTAGCAGCCTTGGCGGCTTTAGCAGACTTGCGGGATTTGGAGGGAGTAGAGGTCATGACAGCGCTTGAAACAGAAGGAAAGGGAAGGCTTTGTAAGAGGGGCTTCAGGTGGCTGCCACCGCGTCGATGATCGTGTAATTCATCACCACACGTCCAACGGTCGTCAGGATGTAACGGCTAATCAGAGCGCCGTCTTCGTCGAAGCGGTCACGGCGATACGTCCATTGTTCAAAACGAGTGCCATCACTGAGGGTTTCGCTTTTGATGGGCTCTTCACGCTCATCTTCATCATCAACCTCACCGTTAAACCGAACCCAAACCCAGTCATGCAATGTGATTCGATCGTCTTCAAAGGCATGAATCACATCTTCAAGACTGGAGTAAGTGCGGGAGCGATCACCGAACTCAATGGGATGCATTTGAGGCTGCAGAGCCGTTAGGTAATAAGAACCAAGCACCATGTCTTGGGAGGGCGTGATGATCGGATCACCAGTGGCCGGAGACAAAATGTTGTTGCTCGCCAACATCAACATGCGCGCTTCCGTTTGTGCCTCGATAGCGAGTGGCACGTGAACGGCCATCTGGTCACCATCGAAGTCAGCGTTGAATGCTGGACAAACGAGGGGGTGAAGTTGGATCGCTCTGCCGTCCACCAACTTGGGTTCAAACGCTTGAATCCCTAAACGGTGGAGTGTGGGTGCGCGATTCAGCATGATTGGGTGGCCCTCGATCACCTCCTGCAACACCTGCATCACTTCATCATCAGCGCGCTGAATCAGCTTCTTCGCTGCCTTGATGTTGTTAACGATGTTTTGACGAATCAGGCGATGAATTACAAACGGCTGGAAGAGCTCGATTGCCATCTCCTTAGGCAAACCGCACTGGTGCATCTTCAGCTTTGGTCCCACCACGATGACGGAGCGACCGGAGTAATCAACACGCTTGCCAAGCAAGTTTTGGCGGAAACGACCCTGCTTACCTTCAATAATGTCGCTCAGTGACTTAAGCGGACGATTGTTAGCTCCAACAACAGTTCGACCGCGTCGGCCGTTGTCAATCAGGGCATCAACCGCTTCTTGGAGCATCCGCTTTTCATTGCGAACAATGATTTCCGGAGCAAGGATTTCCTGAAGACGGGCGAGACGATTATTGCGGTTAATTACCCTGCGGTAGAGATCATTGAGATCAGAGGTCGCAAAACGACCACCATCCAGCTGCACCATTGGGCGCAGGTCTGGTGGAATAACAGGAATTGCATCCAACACCATCCATTCAGGGCGGGCGTTGGTGGCAATGAAGTTATCAATCACCCGGAGGCGCTTAATCAACTTGGCACGTTTCTGTCCCTTACTCCCAGCAATCTCCTCACGTAATTGTTCAGCAAGTGCATTGAGTTGGAGATCCTCCAGCAGCTGCTTCAGCGCCTCAGCACCAATTCCAACAACGGGTTCATTCTCAATCTCTGAGTCTTCTGCATAAATCTCGTCTTCAATTTCAAGCCACTCATCTTCCGTGAGCAATTGCTTGTATTTCAGATCCTTGTGATCGCCCGCGTCCAGCACCACATAGCAGTTGAAATAAACAATCTGCTCAACATCCCGCAGGGGCATATCCAAAAGGATGGCCACATAACTTGGAATCCCTTTCAGGTACCAAACATGGGAGACAGGCGCCGCCAACTTAATAAAGCCCATGCGGTGACGTCGCACCCGACTCTCTGTGACCTCAACGCCACAGCGCTCACAAACGATGCCGCGATGACGGACTCGCTTGTACTTACCGCAATGACATTCCCAATCCTTGGAGGGACCAAAGATCTTTTCGCAGAACAAGCCGTCCATTTCCGGCTTGAGCGTGCGGTAGTTGATGGTTTCAGGCTTGGTCACTTCTCCAACCACCTGTCCATTCGGCAAGGTGCGCTGACCCCACTCCATGACCCGATCGGGTGATGCGAGTGTGATTTTGACGTAGTCGAAGTGGTTCTCTGTACGCAGATTGCTGTTGGTCATTGGCGTTTAAGAAAGAAGGCGGTTGTGTCGTTTCGTTCGTTGATCCGTCAGTCCTCGTCGTAATCCGCGACGCCTAGGGATTCGTACGTGGGCCTGCTTGGGGTACTGCGGCGTGGATTCACGTCTTGCATCAGATCCACTTCCTTGCCCTCATCGGTGAATACAGCGATATCCAAGCCAAGAGACTGGAGTTCGCGCATCAGCACCTTGAAGGATTCGGGTGTTCCTGGACGTGGAATCGGCTTGCCTTTCACGATCGCGTTGAGAGCTTCATTGCGTCCCTGCATATCGTCGGACTTAACCGTGAGCAGTTCCTGCAAGGTGTAGGCAGCGCCATAAGCCTCGAGCGCCCACACCTCCATTTCACCCAAACGCTGACCACCTTGCTGGGCCTTACCACCCAATGGCTGCTGAGTCACCAAGGAGTAAGGGCCAGTGGAGCGGGCATGGATCTTGTCGTCCACAAGGTGGACCAACTTCAGGAAGTGGGAATATCCAACAGCCACAGGTTGATCAAAGGGTTCACCGGTCCGTCCATCTCTTAGCAACAGTTTTCCTGGATTTTCCGGGTTGAAGATCCAATCTTTTCCTGGCTGACTCGCCGCTTCCTTGAGATAGGCCTGAACAGTTTGTTGAGACTTCTCAGCGCCGTACATCTCGTCAAAGGGAACGATTTTGACGCGGCAATCAAGGTTGTGAGCAGCCCAACCCATCAGCAACTCGAACACCTGCCCCACGTTCATGCGGCTCGGCACTCCCAATGGATTCAGAACGATGTCAACTGGAGTGCCATCAGGCAAGTAAGGCATATCTTCACGAGGAAGAATGCGGCTAATGATGCCTTTATTGCCATGGCGACCAGCCATTTTGTCGCCAACCTGAATTTTGCGACGCTGGGCCACATACACCCTCACCACCATGTTGGCGCCAGGGGGTAATTCATCACCCTGTTCACGGGTATAAATCCTTACGTCAACAACGCGACCACGCTCAGTGCTGGGAACGCGCAGAGAGTTGTCGCGAACGTCACGTGCTTTTTCGCCGAAAATCGCACGCAGTAGTTTCTCTTCCGGGGGTTGATCAGATTCGCCTTTTGGCGTGACTTTGCCAACAAGGATGTCTCCACTCTCTACGAAAGCACCAATACGAATAATCCCCATCTCATCGAGATTGCCAAGGCTTTCTTCGGCAACATTGGGGATTTCACGAGTGATCTCTTCAGGACCTAATTTGGTCTGACGAGCCTCAATCTCATACTTCTCAATATGAACGGAAGTATAAAGATCATCATTAACCAAGCGTTCACTTACAAGGATCGCATCCTCATAGTTATATCCCTCCCAAGGCATATAAGCGATCAGGACATTCTGGCCAAGTGCAATCTCTCCGCCTTCACATGCTGAGCCATCCGCAAGAACTTGCCCGATAATCACCGGATCACCCTGTCGAACAATGGGGCGCTGGTTCAGGCAGGTGTCTTGATTGGAGCGCTGATATTTCTGCAGAAAATGCGTGTGGTCGTAGCCCTCTTCATCACGCACCACGATCGCAGTGGCGTCAACGAAGGTGACGGACCCATTTACACGTGAGATTGGAACCATGCCTGAGTCACGAGCAACCTGAGTTTCCAGGCCAGTACCAACGAGAGGTCGCTCTGGACGGAGCAAAGGCACCGCCTGACGCTGCATGTTGGACCCCATCAAGGCACGGTTGGCGTCGTCATGTTCCAAGAAAGGGATCAGTGACGTTGCCACAGAAATCACCTGCACTGGTGACAGCTGCACATAATCGACCTGCTCAGGCGGAACTTTTTCGAAATCCTGCCTGTAACGAACGGGGATGAGTTCAGCCAAGATTTGGCCATCGGCATCGGTCGCAACGTCTCCGGGAGCGACTCGACACTCATCTTCAAGGTCAGCAGAGAGATAGATCGGGTCTCCGATTTTTTGAACGACTCCGTTCTCGACTCTCCAGAACGGAGTCTCGATGAAGCCATATTCATTCACTCGAGCATGGGTAGCAAGAGAGTTGATGAGACCAGCGTTCGGACCTTCTGGAGTCTCAATCGGGCAAAGACGTCCGTAATGAGAAGGATGAATGTCTCGCACAGCAAAGCCTGCGCGTTCTCGGGTGAGGCCACCTGGGCCAAGAGCAGAAATCCTGCGCTTGTGCGTGAGCTCAGCCAGAGGATTCGTCTGATCCATGAACTGGCTCAACTGACTCGAGCCAAAGAACTCTTTAATCGCCGCCACAAGTGGCTTGGGATTCACCAATTGAGCGGGGGTGAGTGAATCGGTTTCACCAACTGTCATCCGCTCCTTGATAATCCGCTCGAGGCGATTCAAGCCAACGCGAACCTGGTTCTGAAGAAGCTCACCAACAGAGCGAACGCGACGATTACCCAGGTGATCGATGTCGTCAAGACTTGCGCCACCCACATCAAGCTCGAGATTGATGAGGTAGTCGAGGGTTGACAGAACATCCTCATGCGTGAGGGTGCGCACCGAATCGGGAATCGTGAGCCGCAGCTTTTTATTGATCTTGTAACGACCTACACGTCCAAGGTCGTAACGCTTGGGATCAAAGAAGCGGGTTTGCAACAGCTGCTGGCCACCGCTCACAGAGGGTGGTTCACCTGGACGCAACTTTTTGTAGAGCTCAAGGAGCGCTTGATCTTCGGAGCTAATGCCCTCGTCGTTCGCGGCCTCGATCGATTTTTTGTAGTACTCGGGATGCCTGAGCTTGTCGACAACATCGTTGTCGGAAAGTCCCATCGCACGCATCAAAACGTGGGCATTGATTTTGCGTGTTTTATCAACGCGAACATGCAGCAGATCATTTTTATCCGTCTCAAACTTCAACCAAGCCCCGCGGTTGGGAATCACACTTGCGTTGTAAGTACGACGACCATTCTTATCCTGCTCATCTTTGAAATAAACACCTGGGCTACGTACGATCTGATTAACGATTACCCGCTCAGCACCATTAATGATAAACGTTCCACGTTCAGTCATTAATGGAAGTTCTCCAATAAAAACTTCCTGCTCTTTAATCTCGCCGGTTTCTTTATTAACCAAACGGCAAGTCACATACATCTGCGACGCAAAGGTCGCATCACGACGTTTTGCCTCTTCCACATCGTGCCGAGGACGCTTCAGGCGATACTCACTGCCTACGAAGTGCAGTTCCAGCTTGCCGGTGTAATCCGTAATAGGCGAGAAACTCTCCAGCTCCTCGATGAGGCCCTTCTCCAGAAACCACTTAAAACTTGCCCGCTGCACCTCAACCAAATCGGGCAGGTAGGTGACGGTCTTGGCGACTTGAATCGCGCTGCTGCTCATGCGGAGACCTGCAGTTGAAAAGTGGGAACAAAGGCCTGAAGGATCGTCAAATATTCAAAATCAAAATCTCGTTGCCACAAGAAGAGGCAGCCATCCCAATCAAGGGATGACTGCCGCACTCCATGGCTTTAGAGGTTTTTGATCTGAACAGATGACGTCGTCAATGAAACCGGAAGGAAATGGACGCTTCTGGGGCCGAAAACGCAGAGACTGCATTTTGGCCAGGCCGATTGAACATCGTACACTTTCATGTCTACCCAAACAGACCCTTTGTCAGGGAAGCGCGAACAAGCTTCTGGCATTGGCGGTACTGGCCTCAGCCACTTCCATCACGGTCTGCCCCCTCAGCTCGGCCACGCGCTCGGCAACTGATACCACAAAAGCAGGTTCATTTCTCTTGCCGCGACGAGGAACTGGGGCAAGAAATGGGCAATCGGTCTCAACAAGAAATCGATCCTGCGGTACGTCTTTGGCACAGATATGCGTGTCAACAGCTTTCGGGAACGTCACCGTGCCACTGAAACTGATGTAGAAGCCAAACTCGAGGAAAGCTGCCATTTCCGAGGGAGTCCCGCCCCAGCAATGCATCACGCCCTTTGGGCACATACCGCTGAGTTGCCTCTCTCGAAGTTCAGCCAGCATCGGTTCAGCGGCATCACGGCAGTGAACAATCACAGGCAAATCCAGCTCTACAGCGAGATCCAGTTGAGGCTTCAGCACAGACAGCTGCTGATCCAGATTCTTGTCACGAAACAGATCGAGACCGAGCTCGCCAATGGCCACGACCCTGGAATCGTCTATGGCAGCGGCGCGCAAAACTTCGACGGTATCGCTAGCCCAATGCTCCGTGTCAAGAGGATGCACTCCAACGGAGTAACGCATTTCAGGGAAGCGGTCGGCTAGAGCCCGAATCGCAGGTATCTCCGATGGCTCGACGCAAGCATGTAGCAAAGACTTAACACCGGCCTCTCGCCATCGAAAAGCAACCTCATCAAGATCGTCCTCAAACGTGCGGAAAACGATGTGACAGTGGCTGTCGATCAGGGTTGGAGTGGACATCAGATCAGGGCCTGAAACGCGCCTTCAGGCCCCATTGTGCCGGGGAGAGATCAGCTAACGCTTGGCTCGATAGCGCTCTTCACAGCAGTACTCAAGCGAGACTTTTGATGAGCTCCGGTATTGCGGTGCATCACACCGCGCTTAACCGCTTTATCGATTTTACTGAAAGCTGCGTTCAGGCTAGATGTCAGCGTGGTTTTAGCCTCATCACCTGGGGCCTCGCTGTAGGCACTGCATGCAGTGAAACAGCGCTTCATGAGGGTACGCAGCGCTGATTTATACGCTTTGTTCTGTAAGCGATTGCGTTCGCCGATCTCGACGCGCTTCTTCGATGACTTGTTATTGGCCACAGAGCCGGATTTCAGTTCATTAATCCGTGACCATAACCCACCGCCTCTCCAATCATCGAGCACGTAGCTCTAGGGCCACTTAGTTTGAGCAAGAACAACGAACAGGTGACGACAGTGCTGAGCAATGAGCATCCGCCTGCCGGTCTCATGCGCTGCATCAGCACCGCTGCGCAAGCCGAACAAGAACTCGATCGAATTGCGACCAGAACCACAGGAGCGACCCAGCGCGAAGCGGAGCAAAGAGTTCAAGCAATTTTGGAACAGGTCAGGAGGGATGGAGATCAAGCTCTCATCTCTCTCACAGAGAAATTTGATGGCTTTCGCCCTGAACCTCTTCGGATCGATCCAGGCCTACTGGAACAAGCGTGGAAGGACACGCCTGGCAATCTTCGTGATGCCTTAGATCTGGCACACCGACGGATCCAAGATTTTCATCAACGGCAACGTCCCTCTGACCTCAGCTTTTCCGGGGTTCACGGAGAACAGCTCGGACGGCGTTGGCGCCCAGTCCATGCAGCCGGCCTCTACATCCCCGGGGGCAGAGCTGCATACCCCAGCACAGTTTTAATGAATGCTGTGCCTGCAAAAGCTGCGGGCGTGAAGCGAATTGCGATGGTCACCCCTGCTGGGGCCAACGGATTGATCAACACAACTGTTCTTGCAGCAGCTCACATTGCTGGGATCCGCGAGGTGTATCGAGTGGGCGGTGCACAAGCGATCGCAGCTCTTGCCTACGGCACAGAAACGATCCAGAAGGTTGATGTGATCAGTGGTCCAGGCAATCTTTTCGTGACCTTGGCCAAAAAATCGGTCTATGGCCAGGTGGGGATCGATTCTCTGGCAGGTCCGAGTGAAGTCCTGGTGATCGCCGATCAAACAGCCAAGCCAGAGCAGGTGGCGGCTGACCTCCTAGCTCAGGCAGAACATGACCCACTTGCAGCAGCCATCTTGCTCACCACGGAAGAGGAGCTCTCTCGATCCGTTCCCGTGGAGATTGAACGTCAGCTTGCGTCCCATCCACGTGAAAGCATTTGCCGGCAATCTTTAAATCAATGGGGGCTGATTGTGACTTGCGACAGTCTTGAACATTGTGCAAGTCTCAGCGATCGCTTCGCTCCTGAGCATTTAGAACTCCTTGTGGAGCGGCCAAGGGTGATGGCCGACCGCATCAACCATGCAGGGGCCATTTTTATTGGCCCATGGAGCCCGGAAGCCGTCGGAGACTATTTAGCCGGTCCCAATCACACACTCCCCACCTGTGGCGCCGCACGATTTAGTGGTGCACTCAGCGTGGAGACGTTCATGAGTCATACCTCGCTCATCGAGTTCAACAAGGAAGCCCTTGATGCAACCGGAGTGGCTGTGGAGACCTTGGCCATGAGCGAAGGTCTCCACAGCCATGCCAATTCGGTGCGGATCCGTCTTCAGTGAGCAGCGTTAGCCCGCACGCTCCAGGCTGCGCACTCCAGCAACGCCCTCGTTGATTTCACCAACGAGAACTTCGTCAGCAAGGTTGACGAAGAGGCCGTTCTCCAAAACACCTGGAAGATTGTTGATATCACGCTCCAGGGAAATCGGATCAGAAATTCCAGCTTCAAATCGCACATCCAGAACAAGATTGCCCTGGTCGGTCACCACAGGGCCTGCTTTACGGGTTGCCATTCGCAGTTCTGCAACTCCTCCCATTGTTTTCAGACGGGATTGAACTTGCACCCATGCACCTGGGAGCACTTCAACCGGTAATAAGAAGTCGAGATTTAAACACTGAACAAGCTTCGTGGAATCAACTACAACGATGAAACGCTCTGCTCGGTCAGCAACGAGCTTTTCTTGCACATGGCAGGCACCACCACCTTTGATTAATTGAAAGGAAGGATCCACTTCATCAGCACCGTCGATCGCCAAATCGATGCGATCAATGGCGTTCAAAGCACGCAAAGGAATTCCCAACTCAGCGGCGAGAACCTCCCCTTGAAACGACGTGGTCACGCCAACGATGTCGTGAAGCTGACCTGCTGCCAGTCGTGCCCCGAGGCCTTGAATCATCAAAGCGGCAGTGGATCCCGAGCCAAGGCCCACCACCATGCCGTCGCGAATCTGGGCAACAGCCGCCTCTGCGACGGCTTGCTTCATTTGAGTTTGTAGATCCGTCATCGATCAGCTGCTGAGGGCGAGACCGTAGCAAGAGCGCTCAGCTCATTCCTGGCAAAGGAGCCGGTTTCACAGACAGCTGCAGATCTCCCCCATTGCGAAGAATCTGCAACAGCAACGGCTGATCAATTTCTGCTTGGTCGACCTGCTTCAACAAATCCTGAGGATCTCGAATGGTGTCGTCGCCAGCTTGAACAATGAGATCACCTCGCCTCAATCCAGCACGTTGAGCAGGGCTATCGGGAAGAACCGATTGCACCAACGCACCGGAGCGTTCCGGCAATTCAACGAGAGCATTGGGGTCACGGTTGTGGTCTCGCGCAATCCGTGCCGTAAGAGGAACAAGTTGGACTCCCAAGTAGGGATGCACAACCTCACCATCCTTTAGAAGTTGATCAGCAACTCGGGAAGCCAAATTGATCGGGATCGCAAAACCCAATCCGGCACCTGGACCAGAGCGAACCAGCGTGTTGATCCCAATTACTTCACCGGAAGCATTCACCAGCGGCCCACCTGAATTACCAGGATTAATGGCGGCATCGGTCTGGATCAGATCCAAACGTTTATCAGAAAAACCGAGGCTGCTGATATTGCGATGAAGACTGCTAACAATGCCCAACGTGACCGTTCGTTCCAATCCATAAGGAGTACCTAAGGCAATGGCCCAATCACCCACCTCCAAAGCTTCCGAATCTCCCAACGTTGCAGGGGAGGGCAGGGCTCTTCCAGACAATTTGACCAGAGCGAGATCGGTAACTGGATCTTGACCAATCACTTCCCCGTCTCTCTGTTCCCCATCAGGCAACGTCACATTGACAGTGCTGACTTGATCAACAACGTGGGCATTCGTCAAAACCAGGCCACGCCCATCGATCACAACCCCTGACCCCTGACCCCGCTGTCGCTCAGGGCCGATCCCATAGCCCGGTTCTCCCAGGAGGTCACGCAGGAGAGGATCAATCAAATTCGGATCAAAAGGCTGCCGTTCGATCAAGCGTTCGGTGTCAATCCGTACAACCGACGGCGCCACCTCCCGAACGGCATTGGCAACAAAGCTGTGTCCGCCGGAGGTAAAGGAGAGATCAGCAGCCTGAACGGGGAGGCTGCCGCAGCAAGACGCCACCAAAAGGGCTGTCAGGCAACAACAGCGAATGATTTGCAAAACCTTCATGCCGGCGGCCAAGGATCGTCAATACATAAGGACCGTTACGCTAATGGCCCCGCTTTGGTGAACGGAGCACGCTCATCGTGCAACTCACTTGGGAAGGAAGCACGGCATTAGTTTGATCAACTCTTTCTTCACTGCAGAGCCATGACCGTGTCGTCAAAAGCACAACTTCGATGCGAGCTCTGTCAGATCGAGATCAATCAAAACGCCGATCAAGCTGACGAAGTTTTGTTCAGTCGTGGTGCCACGGGAAGCCGCAGCAAACTTTGGGCTCGCGTGTGTCAGTACCTAAAAACAAACGAACAGAAGGCGGCTTGTATCAACCAAGACCTAAGCCAAAGAGGTGTTGAAATGCCTGGCGATCGCTACGAAGACATCGCCCCTGTTGAAGCCGGAAACGCAGTGACCGAGAGTTGATCCCAATCGTGCATGATCCAACGCTGGGCTGGTTAATTTGCCAAAACCGTGACTATTACTACCGATAGGTATGTCATCAACTTTCGATCATGCGCTTGTTCAAAGCGGCCACCACCGGCCTGATCGCTCTCACATCAGCTGGGCTTGTGGCATGCCAAAAGTCAACGCCCCTAGGCGACAAAACGGCCTCAACCCAAGCCGGCAACGTCTTTGAAACAGGCAAGTTGAGAGCAGTTGTGATTGGCGATGTGCTGCCAATGGTGGACGAAACAGACGGCAAATACGACGGATACTCTTTTGTCGTTCTTGATGCCATACGCGAGCAGCTGAAATCCGCACCTGAAAACAAAGCTGATGACATCGTCATCGAGCCCATCCCGATCAAGTCAGCACAGGATGGAATGAACAAGATCCGTTCTGGAGAAGCGGATATCGCTTGTGGCGTCGCCTTCAGCTGGGAACGTCAAAGAACACTCACCTACAGCTTGCCGTTCGCAACAAGCGGCGTACGCGTGTTGGGACCGAAAGGCAATGACGGAACTCCAGGCAGCCTTAAGGGCAAAACAATTGGTGTTGTGAAAGGCAGCACTGCGGCTGCAGTCTTAGCCAACTCTCTCGATGACGCCGAGTTCCAATTCTTCACGACTCCCGAAGAAGCTCTCGCGGGCATCAAGGATGGAACCGTTGAATTCCTTGGTGGAGACACCCTTTGGCTGAAGGCCAATCTTCAAGCCACAGCTCCGGAAGCTGCTCTCGTACCCACATTCCCTTATGCAAGATCAAGCGTGGGCTGTGTTGTCGCAGACACCACCCCTCACCTTCTGAACTACAGCAACTTGGCCATCGGTCGCATGCTGACCGCCTATGTGGACAACAACAAAGACGTACGTTCAGCCGTCAACAAGTGGATTGGTCCTGATAGTCAGGTTGGACTTAGCGAAAACTTGATCGGCGATTTCTTCACCATCGTGCTCGCAACGACAGCTGAATTATCCAAAGGATCCTGAGCCTTATTCCTCAAAACCATTCACATTTCACTTCACCCATGAAAAAAACAACTCTGCTGAGCATCGCTGCAATTCTCGCCTCAAGCTCTGTCTTGATAGACGCTTCCCACTCGGCTGTTATCAGCGAGCCCGATCTAGGAAATGCTCTAGAGCAGCGCATTGAAAAGCTCTCGAGTGACGCTTGGGCGCGATTAGGGGCCAGTGATCACAACGAAGGGCAGACCATTGCCCGAGCTTGGGCCAACGGCAACGGACGCGCCTTCGGCAACGGTGGTGGGCGTGGTCGCGCCTTTGGCAACGGCGGCGGAGGCGGCTTCGCCAATGGCTATCGATCAGGTTTCGCCAATTGGTGAACCACGCTGATTACGGACCTATCGGCCTCTTGGTGATTCAGGCCACATCGCTCTGCAATCTTGATTGCAGTTACTGCTACCTGCCTGATCGCCAGAAACGACAGATCTTTGATCTCAACCAACTACCTGTGTTGCTGAACAGGGTGTATGAGAGCCCCTTTTGGGGCCCTCAACTCTCAATCCTTTGGCATGCAGGCGAACCGCTCACCTTGCCTTGCAGTTTTTACGACGAGGCCAGTGCCATCGTGCGTGAGCAAACAGCTGAGCTGCAGGAGCAAGGGGTTCAGATTGAGCAGCATGTGCAAACGAATGCCACATTGATTAACGATGCCTGGTGTGAATGCTTTAAACGCAATCAAATTGTTGTAGGCGTGAGCGTTGATGGACCAGAAGAGATCCATGATTCCCATCGCCGTTTTCGCAATGGCAGCGGGTCTCATGCTCTAACAATGCGTGGCATTCGAAAGCTTCAAGATCACTCAATTCCTATTCATGCGATCGCTGTACTCACGAGTGCGGCCATGGAAGATCCCGAGAGGATGTACTCCTTTTTTCGTGACAATGGGATTCATGATCTCGGCTTCAACGTGGAAGAGCAGGAGGGCGTTAACGCCAGCTCTTCTATGCAGGGACTAAGCCGAGAAAAGCAATATCACAACTTCTTAAAGTGCTTTTGGCAGTGCAATCAAAGGGACGGATTTCCAATTCGCCTGCGTGAGTTTGACCAAATCACCGAAATGATGATTGGCGGACAAAGATTGCTTCAGAATGAAATGAATCGACCATTCTCGATCTTGAGTGTTGATTCAGCTGGCAATTTTTCCACGTTTGACCCTGAACTTCTCTCTGTTGAAACGAAGAAATATGGATTATTTAACTTAGGTAATATTCGGGATCAATCTCTCGTCGGCGCTGCTGAAACTGAGACGTTTCGCCAATTGCTTCAAGACATGACAATTGGCACATCGCTTTGCCGTGATCAATGCAATTACTACGGCTTCTGCGGCGGCGGAACTGGAAGCAATAAGTACTGGGAGCATGGAACTTTGGCTTCAAGTGAAACTTGTGCCTGCCGTTTTTCGACCCAAATCCCAGTGAATGTTCTTCTCGAACAAATTGAAGAAAAAGGTGTAAAAACACCTTAACAACTCCAACACAAAATATGCCTTCACTCGCTAATAAGAATTTTCGATTGGCCACAACTTTTGGGGTGGTTGCAGCTTGCTCATCGCTGATTTTTGCTCACGCGCCCTTAGCTCAAGCTGGTTGTACCTTTTTGATGCCAATCGGCGGAAATGGCGATGGTCCTAAGCCCTACATCGTCAAAAAGAGAGTGGAGCGCCCAAAGGGCCTCATCGGGAAGGCGGTTGGTCGGACCAATTGGAACACCGACTTTGTTGTGAATCAGCCTTATGCCTCTTACAAGCTGTTCTTCACCGCAGACTCAACAGACAACAACCCAGGCTCCTACCCAATCGAAGCCTTCCTAAAATTTTCAGACGGCAGCAACTTAAAAGTTGTCGAGGAATTCATGAAGCCACCAACGGGAACTGGAGCCCAGTTCGGTCCATTGGCGGCTCCTTCCGGAAAGGCAGTTAGCCAGGTGAATTTTAGAATTGGTGCCAACAATGATCCTGGGGCAACGGGATTCACTTACCGCATTTCGGTGCAGGGTTGCGACTGAACCACGAAAGGCCAATCAACTATATTTTCGATTGGCCTGGTGAGTTCCTCTCTCCGGGAGGGTGATCGCAGTATCAACCATCGGGCCGGCGCCCGACAACCCTCCGATTGTTCTTGCCCCATCCCTTACTCCCTGATCTAAAGGAATTGGCGTCAGCCACAGCCCTAGACCATGGGTTCGAGCTGGCTGATTTGCAGGCCCTTGCCCACATGCAACCGATGACGGTACAGATCCAAATTCGCCGCCCCAGTGGAGGCGATGTGACTTTGGATGATTGCGCCGGTTTCAGTGCACCGATGGGACAAGCCCTGGAGAATTCTGCTCTTCTCACTGAGGCTTATGTCCTCGAAATCAGCAGCCCAGGGATCGGAGAGCATCTTCAATCGGATCGCGATTTCCAGACTTTTCGTCGCTATCCGGTCGACGTGATTCAACGTGACACTGAAGGGACTCAACAAAGGCATTCCGGGACCCTTTTAGAGCGAACGGAAGATCACATCAAGATCAGTATTCACGGGCGAATTAAACAGATCTCTCGAGACTCTGTGATTTCTGTTGAGCTCACCAGTCCCACAGGCTGACCCCAGCAAGCCTCTTTTCAACCTCACTCACTTCCCAGACTTTCACTCCCGTCCTCGATGGCTCTCGTCCTTCTCCCCGGCCTCACCAACCTGATCGATGACATCAGCGAGGAAAAGAAACTCGCCCCTCAGGTCGTTGAAGCTGCCCTCCGGGAAGCGCTCTTAAAAGGCTATGAGCGCTATCGGCGCACTCTTTACTTAGGAATCAGTGAAGATCCGTTTGACGAGGAATACTTCAGCAATTTTGATGTTGCCCTCGATCTTGACGAAGAGGGCTATCGGGTCCTCGCCAGCAAAATCATTGTTGACGACGTTGAAAGTGAGGACCACCAGATTGCATTAGCCGAGGTAATGCAGGTGGCTGAAGACGCCCAAGCTGGCGACACTGTGGTCCTCGACGTCACTCCCGAGAAAGAGGATTTCGGTCGCATGGCAGCTGCCACGACCAAACAGGTCCTAGCTCAAAAGCTGCGTGATCAGCAGCGAAGGATGATCCAGGAGGAATTCGCTGATCTTGAGGACCCAGTCCTGACCGCGCGCGTGATTCGATTCGAGCGTCAGTCGATCATCATGGCCGTGAGTTCAGGTCTCGGACGTCCCGAGGTGGAAGCTGAATTACCCAGGCGCGATCAGCTCCCTAACGACAACTACCGCGCCAACGCGACCTTCAAAGTCTTCCTTAAAGAGGTGAGCGAGGTGCCTCGTCGTGGGCCTCAACTCTTTGTGAGTCGAGCCAATGCAGGGCTAGTGGTGTATCTGTTTGAAAACGAAGTTCCTGAAATTCAGGAGGGCTCCGTTCGCATCGTTGCCGTCGCTCGTGAAGCCAATCCTCCATCCAGATCAGTAGGACCACGCACCAAGGTGGCCGTCGACAGCATCGAGAGAGAGGTTGATCCTGTTGGAGCCTGCATCGGAGCTCGGGGCTCACGCATTCAACAAGTTGTTAATGAACTCCGTGGCGAAAAAATTGATGTCATCCGCTGGTCTCAAGATCCCGGCCAATACATTGCCAACTCGCTGAGTCCAGCTCGAGTCGAAGTGGTGCGTCTCGTTGATCCCGAGGGGCAACATGCCCATGTTTTAGTGCCACCCGATCAACTCAGTCTTGCGATCGGGCGAGAAGGACAAAACGTTCGTCTTGCTGCTCGATTAACGGGTTGGAAAATTGATATCAAGAATTCAACTGAATATGACCAAAGCTCAGAAGATGCTGTTGTTGCTGAGCTCATCTCCCAGAGAGAGGAAGAAGAAGCTCTTCAGCGCGAGGCGGAAGAGCGCATAGCCGTTGAACAAGCAGCCAGGGCCGAAGAAGATGCTCGACTTCGTGAGCTCTATCCCCTTCCCGAAGACGAGGAGGGATACACGGAAGATGGAGAGTATTACCAGGACAATGAAGCTTCAGTAGAAGAGCCAGTAGCAGAAGCTGTTGAGGAGACAGTCGAAACAGCTGACACTGAAATACAGGCTGAAGATCAGTCTGAGCAACAGGACAATGAGCTCAATTCTGAGGTTGCCCCCAGCGCAAGCCACAACGAGGAAGGAGCCCGGTGAACGCTTCGCGCCCCGTCCTCCGTCGCTGTGTCGCCTGCCGTCAGCTGCTCGATCGAAGCATGCTTTTGCGAGTGATTCGTGACCATCAGGAGGGGGTCCTCTTCGATCAGGGAATGGGCCGATCGGCCTACCTCTGTCCGACTGAGGCCTGTTTTGAAGAGGCTCGCCGCCGCAAACGGCTTCAGAAATCCCTGCGTTGCCAGGTTTCTGAAGCCGTAATGACGGCGCTGCAAGAGCGGCTCACCGAAACTCGGGTTGCAGCCGCTGAGGCAAGATGAACACTGGCACCACGTGTGTGGAGCCCCGAGGCACACCGTGCCCGGACCGACCGGAGACCTGAATGACCAGCAGCGGCAAAGTCAGAATTTATGAGTTGTCCAAGGACCTTGGCTTGGAGAACAAAGATGTCCTGGATGCCGCCGAGAAGCTGTCCATCGCGGCAAGGAGCCATAGCAGCTCCATCAGCGATACAGAAGCCGGCAAAATCCGAAACCTTTTAAAGCAAGGTGGGAGCGCAGTTGCGTCTGCTCCTACTAAGCCCGCGCCTGGAAAAGCAATTCTCTCGGTCCAAAAGGCATCCAGCCCAGCAGCCCCGTCTATGCCCAGCAAACCTGTGGCTCCTGCGGCAGCAAAACCATCGCCCAAACCGTCTGCACCCACACGACCAGGGGCACCCCTGCCCCAAATCGTGCAGCAGCCTGTGTCGCGTCAAGCAGCACCACAAAAGCCTGTGAGCCGGCCAAGTGCCCCCTCACCGGCAGCGCCAGCTGCATCTGCAGCAACACCCTCTGCGCCCACACCACGGCCCAAGCCTGCGGCAGCTCCTGCGCCCTCAGCGCCTAAGGCTTCAGTCCCGGCTCCTACCGCCTCTGCTCCATCAGCTCCTGCAAGGCCCACCTCGGCCAAGCCTGCACCTGTTCCTGCGCGACCAACAGGCACCGCACCGGTGAAGCGTCCTGGCAGTGAAGCCAGCAGCCCCCGGCCTACCGCTCCGCCAGCGCGTCAACAACCGAAAGCCCCAGTGAACCGAGGGGCGCCGCAGCGACCCGCACCCAAACCAGAACTCGTCGGCAGGCCACAGCCCAAACGTGCTGCACCTGGTGCGCCCGTCCGTCAGATCGGTCAACGCCCAGGCGTAAGTCCTCGGCCAAGCGGACCTCCAGGCCAGCGCTCCAACATGCCGCAACGCCCTGCGGGTGCTCAACGTCCAGGGGCCCCAACACGTCCTGGAGATGCTTCCGCTAAGCCAGGGCAACCCCGCTCAGCCGCGAGTTCGCTTGAATTGGTCGGCAAACCCATCCGCAGAGATGGCAGTAACGACGGCGCCGGTGGCCGCGGCGATGGACAAGGACGTCCACCTGGTGCAGGACGACCTGGAGCCCCCCGTCCTGGTGGCATGCCAGGGATGCGTAAGCCGGTGGCTCCTGGTGAGCTCATGCAGCTCCAAAAGCCGAATAACAGACCGTCAGCGCCACCGCCGCGACGTGTTGATGGCACGCCTGTTGCCACACGTAGCGGTGAGGCTGCCGCTGGGGGAGCCAAGGCCACCCCTCCTGTTTCACGTCCTACAGCCACTCCACCAGCAGCGCCAAGACGTCCAGGCTTCAGACCTGGTCCAGGAGCTGGCGGTCAGCGCAGGCCTGGACGGCCTGACTGGGATGACAGCGCAAAACTGGAAGCGTTACGCAGTAAATCTCCTCAAAAACAGCGTCAAAAGGTCCATATCATCGGCGAAAACGATGATGCCCTAACTGCTGAGACTGGAGGCTTCGCTGGTGAACGTCAGGCGATTGTGCTCTCCGCCAGCCTGGCCCGTCCTTCCAAGCCGAGAACAAAGCACAAGCCAGCTCCGAAGCCAGTTGCTGCTATCAGAAAGCGGCGTAAGGAAACCGCTCGTCAGCGTCAGCGTCGCCGCGCGATGGAGCTTCGTGCAGCAAGGGAAGCCAAACAGGTGCGGCCAGAGATGATCGTGGTCCCCGAGGACAATTTGACGGTGCAAGAGCTCGCTGACATGCTCAGCATCGAGAGCTCTGAAATCATCAAATCCCTGTTCTTCAAAGGGGTCATTGCCACGGTCACGCAGACCTTGGATATGCCAACCATTGAAGCTGTGGCTCAAGAATTCGGCGTACCTGTGCTTCAGGATGATGTCGAAGAGGCGGCCAAGAAGACCGTCGAGATGATCGAAGAGAAAGACCTCGCCCATCTCATTCGTCGTCCCCCCGTCGTCACCGTCATGGGTCACGTCGACCACGGGAAGACGAGCCTGCTCGATGCGATCCGCCAAGCCCGCGTCGCCGCTGGCGAAGCTGGGGGAATCACCCAACACATTGGTGCGTATCAAGTAGAGATCCAGCACAACGATGCCCCTCAGAGGCTCACTTTCCTGGACACCCCAGGACACGAGGCGTTCACCGCCATGCGTGCTCGAGGCACCAAAGTCACTGACGTTGCCGTCTTGGTGGTTGCGGCAGACGATGGGGTGCGTCCTCAGACCCTTGAAGCGATCAGCCATGCACGGGCAGCAGAAGTGCCGGTTGTTGTGGCGATCAACAAAATCGACAAAGAGGGAGCCTCTCCCGATCGTGTCAAACAGGAACTCTCCGAACAGAACCTGCTGGCGGAAGATTGGGGAGGCGATGTGGTGATGGTTCCCGTCAGTGCCCTCCGCGGAGAAAACATCGACAAGTTGCTTGAAATGATCCTCCTCGTTACCGAGGTAGAAGATCTACAAGCCAACCCCAATCGACTCGCAAAAGGAACTGTGATCGAGGCCCACCTCGACAAGGCCAAAGGTCCTGTGGCCACATTGCTGATTCAAAACGGCACCCTCCGAACTGGTGACGTGCTCGCCGCAGGCCCAGTTCTGGGCAAAGTGCGCGCCATGGTGGATGACGGCGGCGGCCGTTTGAAGGAGGCAGGTCCTTCCTGCGCTGTGGAAGCACTTGGCTTCAGCGAAGTGCCCACGGCCGGCGACGAGTTTGAGGTCTACCCCGATGAGAAGTCTGCACGCGCTGTCGTCGGCGATCGTGCCTCCGATGCGCGGGCGAGTCGCCTGGCCCAACAAATGGCCTCACGGCGTGTTTCACTCACGGCCATGTCTGGCCAGGCCAAAGAGGGCGAGCTCAAAGAGCTCAATCTCATCCTCAAGGCCGACGTTCAAGGCAGTGTGGAGGCGATCCTTGGCTCGCTCGAACAGCTACCGAAGGACGAGGTACAGGTCCGTGTTTTGCTGTCCGCTCCTGGCGAGGTCACGGAAACTGACGTCGATCTAGCGGCAGCCTCTGGCGCTGTGATCGTTGGCTTCAACACCTCGATGGCGTCAGGCGCAAAACGAGCGGCAGATGCCAACAGCGTTGACGTTCGCGACTATGACGTGATCTACAAGTTGTTGGAGGACATCCAGTTGGCTATGGAAGGCCTCCTGGAACCAGAACTTGTCGAAGAGTCCCTTGGAGAAGCAGAAGTTCGAGCCGTTTTCACGATCGGCAAGAGCGCTGTGGCTGGTTGTTACGTCACGACCGGAAAACTTCAACGCAACTGCAAGGTTCGCGTTCGTCGCGGCAAGGAAATCGTCTTCGCTGGAGATCTCGATTCCCTGCGCCGCAATAAAGACGACGTCAAAGATGTGGCCACAGGCTTCGAATGCGGCATCGGCTCTGATCGCTTCGCCAATTGGAAGGATGGCGACATCGTTGAGGGCTACAAGCTCGTAACCCAGCGCCGCAAACTCGCCACCTAATGTCGCCACGCAACGAGCCGGTTCTCTGGCTCCAGTTGGTGGCAATTGGAGCCATTCCACTGGAGCTACAGCTGCTTCGATTGATCTTGGCTGGCTCGGATCTTGGTCCGGTGCCCTCTGTAGAGCGCCTTCTCTGTTGGGGAATCGCCGTTGTTGCTCCTGCCGTCTTGCTCTGGAAACGGCCTGTGGATTGGGGCTCCCTTCTCTTAGTGCGTCAACCCTTAAAAGGGCGGACCATCTGGCAACGAAAAATAAGTCACTGCCAGGACAACCTGCCTTTAAAACTGGTTAGTGCAGCAGGGGGCGTTCTTTTGCTGGTGTTGTTCTGGTGGAT
Organism: uncultured Synechococcus sp.; assembly: GCA_949373155.1. The sequence goes on from CASICK010000015.1 coordinate 65,119, forward strand.
CGATCGATCCTCGCTGCTGATCGCGGATCTCTCTCCTTTAAGAAGTGGACATCGCCTTCAAAGCCTGCTGATTGCAACTCCACTGCTGGCAATCATTTTTTGGCAATGGAATCAGATAGTTCAGTCCATCTGGCTTCTCACTCGTCCTTCGATGGTCCTTGAAGAGGCTGTAGCGATGAGTGACCAACAATTAAAAGACTCAAGGTTTTCACTCGGATTAAATCTTCTTCGCCTCGGAGCTTTGGAGTGGGACGCTGCAGATCTCAACACATCAGAAGTGATTGAACCAAACGAACCTCCAAAACCCATCAAGACCCCACCACCCCCTGAGCCTTCAACGAAGGAACCTTCAGACCATGACTCCAACGCATCACACGATCCAGAAGAGCTAAATCCCAAAGAAGCCTCTGATTCAGGGCTCACGAGTTCGATCGAACCAGAGCAAGCTGCCGAAGAGAGCAACAGCGCTGATCTGGATGACGAGGTCACTGAGAACAACATCATTCCCAGCAGTAACTCTGAAGGTCATGACGAACAAACCCAGACCTCCGGAAGCGAAGAGAGCGACCCAGAGCAAGCGCCGTAGCGACCGCCAAGGAGTGCGCGCTTCCTGTAAGAGCCGCGCCTTCAGTTCTGGATCCAACTGTCTTTGAGAGTCGCGGTCGCTCAAACCCTGTGCTGCGCAATGCCAAATGTTAAGTTCCTAAAGCTGCCGATGTAGCTCAGCTGGTAGAGCAACGCTTTCGTAAAGCGTGGGTCGCCTGTTCAAGTCAGGTCATCGGCTTAAGACACCAATCCAGTTTCAGCATGGACTATGTGCTGTAGCCGGATTTTCATTGGCCCTGTGATGGTTGGCACTCAGAAATTTTCTCACTTTGCAGGCAATTCTGACTAAAAGACAAATCTAGGAATACAGCACCAAAGCCAATCATCTTCAACATCAAACATCCACGATTCATTCAAAACAGACAAACTTTCAATGCAGAAAATGAACGTAACAAGCACAAACTGAATTGATGGTTGCCATGTCTTGGATGGGCGTCTCCGACTGCCATATGGCATAGATCGCAAAGGAGTCCAAAACCATCATTCTTTTTTTTGGGGGGGGGGGCACATGCCTACAAACAGTTCACAGTGCATAGGTTGATGCATGCCTCAGGCTGATCGATGGAAGACTTGGCCATCATTGGGTTCAACCCAGAGTCTTTATCCGAGAGATAGATAGCGGATCTATCGCCCCTGATCGATGAATCCAGACTCTGTTGAGTGGGCGTTCAGGTTGACGTTGACATGCCACATCAAACTAAAACCATCTACACCAGAGTTCATGGCCAGCATCGAACCCAGCAAGCTCGATCGCATGAAACGCAGCTTTGGGAGCGATGCGGCACTCGATGAAGTGTTCATCGTGCTGAGTATCGGCGCAGGGCTCATCGCAACTCTGGGTTTACTCGCTGACAGCCCCGCCGTCGTGATCGGCGCGATGGTCGTGGCTCCATGGATCATGCCGCTAAGAGCCGCCGCTTTTGCCGTGCTCTTTGGTGACATCCCACTGCTCTCCCGTTCCTTGCGGACGTTGATGCTGGGTGTGCTCGCCACCACGGTCCTATCAATTTTGCTGGGAAAGCTGGCTGGGTTGCCTCAATTCGGATCGGAAGTCGCAGCGCGGACATCGCCGAATCTTCTTGACTTGGGGATTGCTCTTGTAGCCGGAGGACTGGCTACTTACGCCAAGCTACGCAGTGATGCCGTGAGCTCACTTGCAGGAACTGCCATTGCAGTTGCTCTTGTACCGCCCGTTTGCGTGATGGGCCTCCTTCTATCCAATGCGTACTGGGAGGAAGCATTAGGAGCCGGCCTCCTATTTGCCACCAACCTTCTCGGAATTTTGACCGGAGGATTGGTCCTGATGGCCTGCCAGGATCCTTACTTTCGCCAAGAACTCAAACGAAGCCATCTAGGAGCCGCAAACTTTGCACTCACCGGTTTATTGCTGATTCCTCTAGGGACCAGTTTTATCAATCTTCTTGGCCAAGCAAGACAAGAAAGCACACGAGATTCAGTGGAAAACACCATTGAACAGTTTCTAACGCGCCAGACCTTAACCTTTGGAGACAAAAAGAAAGTTGATATCGAGAAAGTTGATATCGACTGGGATCAAAATCCACCGGTCGTCCGAGTGATCGTGCGTGTTGTAGACCCAGAACTTCCAACCTTCAAACAAGTTTCAGCCGTTCAAGAAGAAATAAATAAACGGCAAGGGCTTCGTTTTCGGCTTGTCGTAGAACGCACAGCTGTTGACGTCGTAGGTCCCAAAGAAAAGCCCAATACTGAAAGTCCAATCTCTCAACAACTAATCGACTCAAACATTAAGCCAGTTGATGACACAAGAGCAGTTGATGACATGAGACCGTTCAAAGAAGTACCCCAAATCGAAGATGTACCCTTTCTCGACAACATGCCAATCGTCGAGAGAGGAAACAAACATCTCCTCAATTCACTATCTGAGATTGAAGAGATCAAGGCACCAGAACTTCCCCTTGACAATCAATCAGGTTTCAAACCCTTGAATTAACTCTTGTTGAATCCAATCGTGAAACCGTTCTGAGCTTGAAGGCGAGCAGCCAAGAGAAATTCTTGAACTTTTTCAGTCTGAACAACGGGCTGTCGACCAGCCTCTACATCGCGGTAGAGATCAGCAACGCTCCATGCCGAACTGCGCTGATCCTCCTGAAACCGAGGGATGAGATGCAGGTGAAGATGCCGAGCACCCTCCCCGAAGGCAATCAAGTAGACCCGGTCACAACCACTCACCTTTTTAACGAGTTGGGAAGCTTGCTGAACAACTGTTCCCCATTCATCAGCTTCATCTCCCAAAAAGTCGATCGCACCTGCGAGATGGCGTCGTGCGTCGAGCAAACACCAGCCGAGCAGTGGAGAAGGATGCGGATGGTGACGCAGCAACCAATGCCGGCTTCGCCAGATTTCTAGGCCACGAAGATGTTCAACATCAGAATGCAGCTTACAAATGGCACATTGTTCTGAACGATCAATCGAATCAACAGAGGCAGGTGTGCCTGGATTGATTGTCATCGCTAAGGCCTGTGATCGCTCCATGATCCTGATCGAAGACCAGGCGTCGTGGGTTGGATGCAGCTGGCGATTATTATTTCAAAACCATCAACAAAGCCTGGCAAGACAGACGTTGCATCGCCTTGATGCTTCCGCCAGGCACAAAAAAGCCCCCTCTTTAAAGGAGGGGGCTTTCTAGTTCAGTTGATCTGAACTTTGAAGGGGTTCCAGATCAACCGATTGCAGGTGCCTGAAGAGCCACAGGTGTGGACTCAGCAGCAGCCAGGTCGAGGGGGAAGTTATGAGCGTTGCGCTCGTGCATCACTTCCATGCCGAGACCGGCACGGTTCAACACGTCGGCCCAGGTGTTCAGGACGCGGCCCTGACCATCAAGGATGGACTGGTTGAAGTTGAAGCCGTTGAGGTTGAAGGCCATGGTTGACACGCCAAGGGCGGTGAACCAGATGCCGACAACAGGCCAGGCTGCAAGGAAGAAGTGAAGGCTACGGCTGTTGTTGAAGGAGGCGTATTGGAAGATCAGGCGACCGAAGTAGCCGTGAGCAGCCACGATGTTGTACGTCTCTTCTTCTTGGCCGAACTTATAGCCGTAGTTCTGGGACTCGGTCTCGGTTGTTTCACGAACCAAGGATGAGGTCACCAATGAACCGTGCATGGCGGAGAACAATGAACCACCGAAGACACCAGCCACTCCAAGCATGTGGAAGGGGTGCATCAGGATGTTGTGCTCAGCCTGGAAGACCAACATGTAGTTGAAGGTTCCAGAGATGCCCAAAGGCATGGCGTCAGAGAAAGAACCCTGACCGAAGGGGTAGACCAGGAACACTGCAGATGCAGCAGCAACAGGTGCGCTGTATGCAACACAGATCCAAGGGCGCATGCCCAAGCGGTAGGAAAGTTCCCACTCACGTCCCATATAGGCGTAGATGCCGATCAGGAAGTGGAAGACAACCAGTTGGAAAGGACCGCCGTTGTAGAGCCACTCGTCGAGTGAGGCAGCTTCCCAGATTGGGTAGAAGTGCAAGCCAATGGCGTTGCTGGAAGGAACAACAGCACCAGAGATGATGTTGTTGCCATACATCAGTGAACCTGCAACAGGCTCGCGGATGCCGTCGATATCAACCGGAGGAGCGGCGATAAAAGCAACGATGAAGCAAGTGGTAGCGGCAAGCAGTGTGGGGATCATCAGAACACCGAACCAACCGACATAAAGACGGTTGTTGGTGGAGGTGACCCACTCACAGAACTGCTGCCAGCCGTTAGCGCCGGAGCGCTGCTGGATGGTGGTAGTCATGAGAACGGAAAAGAAGGTCTCGCAAGGAGACGGTTACGGAAGGGCAGGACGCCCTGCCAAACGCATTGTAAAGCAAGTTTGCGGTTTGTGTTCGAGCTTTAAGAACGAAAACCCCCTTCTCTCCGCAAGACGAGCAACCCCAGAGGAGCAGCTTCAGAAAGGCTTAAGATTTCATTGGACCTCCTAAGGACAGTCGCGTGGTTTTGATTCGATGGCATCAGGCTGGTCAGCGCACGGAGGAAACTGTTCCCGTTGCCATGGCACGCCATAGGCGCAATGAGCTTGAAGCTCAAGGAGCGGTTGTCTACTGGAGCGAACGACTAGGCAGCGCCTTCTAGCCATCCAAACTGGTTTCGTTGCAACAGGAACAATGACCATCAGCTCAAGGGCATCCCGCTTCCAAAGAGGGGTTATTACTGTTGCGTTAGCCAGTTCTGCGGCAATGGCTCTCAGCGCCTGCGGATCTAAATCAGTTCCTGTCAACAAGGCACAGCGCGAAACGATCAATCGCCTGGAACAACGCATCGAGCAGCTCGAACGCCAAGTTGGGGAGCAGCTCCCACGGGCTTCAGACAACAGCAACAAGGTTCCTGCCGGGCCTATCAGTTCCATCACGCTGAGGACAGGAACTGCAGATGACAGGCTGAGGATTTACTGGGCTGATGGCACACGCAGTGACCTTCCCTGCACCAAAGAACAGAACACCTGGGCCTGTGGGTAGAGCTGTCCCTGGAAAGCCAGTCACAACCGCTTATATCTGCAGCGTGCTTAGACCGTTAAACAGTTAATTCATTGCGTCAAAATTGCGGCATGAATTATTTCAAAACGGTGTTGGCGCTCATCAGCGGCATTTGGCTATTGGCCCCAAACGCGGCAACAGCCCAGGACTCCAAGCCATTACCACTGGCCCAACCAAAAGCAGCCAATCTCGCTCGCATGCGTGCAGAGTCGCTGAATGGAGGTTTAGGCCAATACAGAGCAGCAAGCTGCATGTACGAAACCGGAGCAGGGTCCTGTCTCGAGTCCATCAGCGATCAAGGATTCCAATTCCGGTTCCAAGGTGGTGCTCCGGGTTGGCAACAGCAAACCCCTCCCAACCCAACCATCGAGACCTCAGTGCTTATCTCTAGAGACGGTGACCGAATCGTGGAAGTCTCTTACAACGGAACGATCCGTTAAGTGCAAGATCCAGTTGACAGATCACGCCACTGTGATTCCGATGTAAAAGCACTGTTTAGTTCTGCATGAATCTCCGTACCCTTTCGGCCATAGCCTTCATCACTGGTACAAGCGTGATGGGCGCAACACCTGGACTCGCTCAAGACACCATCTCCGCATCCCAAGTGAGAGCGATCAATTTGGCTCGCAACACTGCCGTTGCCGAAAATGGTGGTCTTACGGTTTATCGGCCTCAGCCATGCATGTTTCAGACCAGTGCTGGAGGAGGGGATTGCCTTGTGAATCAAGACGACAACGGATACACCTTTCAATTTCTTGGTGGAGCCCCAGGCTGGCCTGAAAACGACAGTTCAGCCACCACAGAAACAGAGATCCAGATCGCTCCTGACGGGCGAACCGTGAATGAGGTCCTCTACAACGGATCACCCCGCTGATAGCTGCTTTTGAAGCGCCTCTGTCCATTCAAAAGACAGAGGCCAGCTCTCTCTGATAGTGAGACTCAACGCAATGGCCTTCTCGGCATAAGCCGCTTCATTGATGAAAAGAGGGACCTGTCCATCAGCTCCCTCATAGGCAACGCAGCTGCCATCAGCCTTCTGAAAGAGCGGATCACCGCGTCGCATGGGCTGCCAGTCCGAACCCTGACGCTGAGGGTGAAGGAAGGCCTCGGGTGAACCGGATGAAGAGCGCGGAAGATCAAGACTCCCCAGATGGCGATGAACGACCAATTGCTTGGGGTAGCGGGCTCGACCGGCCAGCACATCAGAGCAGGCCTCAAAGACGGCCTCGAGAGCTAGGCGAGTTTGCATCAGGATTTTGTGAAGACGCACCATCTGGGGGACGGGCCCCACTTCAATCACCAGGCCACAGGGCCAGCTCTCCACTAGAAATCCCTGCTGAGCCTGATCGGCTTCATGGAGATAAACCGGTAAACCAAGACGTCCCTGAACAAGGGCCGCCAACGCCAAATCAGCAGGCCGACGCCCATAGACCACCAGGGAGCTTCCCATCGAAGACGTGGTGCTGTGGAGATCGATCACCAACCCACAGGCCTCGATGCCTTCTGGGCCGTAACGGCTCACCAGGTCGAAGGCACGCTGAACTTCAAGGTCCAACTTGGACGATGAAATCCCCCCTAAATCAACCTGCTGAAGAAGGCCTGGCTGGAAGGAACGATTGAGATCTCGGTCGAGGTAACGACACCCTTTGGCATAGGCATCGGGATTGCCAATCACCGAGAGCGCCTCGCATCCATGGGTCTGAATCAAATGCGGCTGCTGCTGCCATTGTTCCAACAGCCATGGAGCATTGATCTCATTGCCATGGGTTCCAGCCACCACAAGCACTCGAGGGCTTGGCATCAACTCTCAGCAGCCTCAAACAATCTGATGGAAGATAAGTGGAAATGGAACAACGATGGCGATCCATCCACTGATTGTGCGCAGCGCTCGTCAAGGATGGCGCTGGCAATGGCTCCGATTGATGGGAGGACTAGGCCCTGCCGATCAAGGTGGTCACTATCGACGCCCAACCAGCACGCCGATGCAAACGCTCGTCTTAAGAGAGAAGGAGCTTGAAGCGAGAGATATCAAGACAAAACCCCACCTGATCGTTGGCCGAAGTTGCCCATGGGCACATCGTGTCTGGCTCGTGTTTCAACTGAGAGGACTCAGCGCAAGCATCAACCTGCTGATGGCCGATGCTGATCACGACGAAGGGCGTTGGCGACTGGAGCCGACCTGGCTTGGCTGCGACAGCCTCCTTGATCTTTACAAGCTGTGCGGGGCACCTCCCAGCTACAGGGCCACGGTGCCAGTCCTGGTTGATCCGGGAGCAAGCCCATCCGATCCACCCCGATTGCTGGGAAATGACAGCACCCCCCTAAGCGCAGCACTGTGTTCATGGCCAGCAGAGGCGACGGCACTCAATCTCATCCCAAACGAATTGAAACCTTCCATTGCGTCATGGCAGGAATTGATCCAACCCTCGATTAATGACGGCGTCTATCGATGTGGATTTGCACGGAACCAAAGGGCCTTTGATCAAGCCAGCCAAGCCTTGTTCTCAGCTTTGGAGCAAGTGGAAGAGAGCTTGCAAACCAAAGGACCATGGCTCTGCGGCGAGCAACTCACGCTGGCGGACGTCCGTCTTTTTCCCACTTTGATCCGTTGGGAAATTGTCTATGCACCTCTATTTGGATGTAGTGCCAAACCGCTTTGGATGTTTCCGGCACTTTGGAGTTGGCGTCAACGATTTTTTGCGCTTGCTGGAGTCAGCGAGAGTTGCAACAGTCAAAAGTGGAAACAGGATTATTTCGGAGCACTCTTTCCGCTCAACCCAAGTGGAATTGTTCCAGATAGCCCTGACCTGAGCAGACTGATCGGGGCGGGAGTGGCACAACCGAAATGACGACCAACAGCAAGACAAGAGCAGAACCCAGCTTTGAGGGGGTGTATGGCCCCTATTGCATCACCCTTCAGGATCAACGAGAGGTTCAGCTCTACCGAATCTGCTTGCTGATCTGTGGTCTGAGCTTCAGTGCAGGACTAGGGCAATGGATCCTCGTAGGGCCCCAGCTAGCGCCCCTATGGCTGTTGCCCCTTGCCATATCACTAGGCCTGGCCTTGCGCTGGATTCACATCTATTTGCGCCCTCTCCATCAAACCCTTCAACTGTTTTGGGCCGCTGGATGCATCGGCTGGCTGGTCTTAGCCATCCAGGCCGGTCCATCCGACATTTTCAACACACTTGAGAGCCAACGTCTTTGGACCCTGGCGATTGGGCCTCTCTTTGCATCCCTGGCAGGCATCGGCTTCAAGGAATTCTTTTGTTTCAGGCGTCCAGAAGCAATCGGACTCACCCTGCTTCTACCAGTGGCCCTCCTCGGTCATTTGAGTGGCCTGATTCCAGGGCCAGCAGCCATCAGCATGCTTGCGATTTGCTCCGCTCTTCTCGTACTTCTTGCCTTACGAAAATTCGGAATGGAGGCTGCTGCTGACGTCGGCGATAAGAGCGTATTTGCTTACCTAGAAGACCTGCGTAAGGCCAAGACCACGTGAGCCTGATCAGTCTTGTTGATGCATCTAAAGACTTCGGCATCCGCACTCTTTTTGCCGACCTAACCCTCCACATTCGCGAAGGTGATCGCCTGGGACTGATTGGCCCCAATGGGTCAGGGAAGTCGACCTTGTTGAAAGTGCTTGCCGGAGAGGAGCCGCTTGGGGGAGGAGAACGACGCTGCTCGACGCGGTTGAGGGTTGAGCTGGTGGGCCAAGAGAGCAGTGTGGATCCAGGCCTGACCGTCTTGGAACAGGTTTTGGCAGGGTGCGGAGAGAAACGAGACCTGCTGCTGCGTTTTAGTGAACTGAGCGAAGCCGTTGCCGACAATCCGGACAACGCAGTGCTCTTGGCCGAGCTAGGCGGCCTGAGTCAAAGAATGGATGAATCCGAGGCTTGGAGTCTCGAACAACAGTGCCAGGAAGTCCTGCAAAGACTTGGGATCACTGATCTACACAGCCCTGTGGAAGCTCTTTCCGGTGGATATCGAAAACGGGTAGGACTGGCATCGGCCCTTGTGGCTTGTCCTGATGTCCTGCTTCTCGATGAGCCCACTAACCACCTCGATGCTGCAGCGGTGGAGTGGTTGCAAAGCTGGCTCGATCGGTATCCAGGAGCGGTCGTCCTCGTCACCCATGACCGCTACGTCCTTGATCGAGTGACCCGCAGGATCGTGGAAGTGGAGCTGGGGGAAGCGCGCAGTATTGAGGGCAATTACAGCGCCTATTTGCAGCGAAAAGCCGAACAAAATCTCGCTGATGCCGCTGGTGCTGCCAAATTCAAAAGCGTGCTCCGACGCGAATTGGCTTGGTTACGCCAAGGGCCAAAAGCACGCAGCACCAAACAAAAAGCGCGGCTGCAACGCATCGACGAGATGCGGAGTGCACCAACGAAACAGAGTCGCACCCAGCTGGAGATGGCCAGTGTGAGTCGTCGTATTGGGAAGGTCGCGATTGAGGCGGAGCATCTCTCCGTCTCAGCTGACGGCAGCAAAGACGGCCCCTTATTGCTCTCAGACTTCAGTTACAGCTTCAGCCCAGAAGACCGTATCGGAATCATTGGCCCCAATGGAAGTGGCAAATCAACCCTGCTGGACCTGATCGCGGGACGCCGTCAGCCAACTGGCGGGTCCCTTCAGATTGGAGAAACTGTTCATCTCGGATATCTCGACCAACACACCGATGTGCTTAGCGATGGGAAGGGGTTAGAGCGCAAAGTGATCGACTTTGTCGAGGAAGCGGCATCAACCATTGACCTGGGCAATGAGCAACTCAGTGCATCTCAGCTGCTGGAACGCTTTTTATTCCCACCAGCACAACAACACAGCCCCCTCAGCAAACTCTCTGGTGGAGAACGACGGCGCTTAAGCCTGTGCCGCATGTTGATTCAGGCACCCAATGTGTTGCTGCTCGACGAGCCAACCAACGACTTGGATGTCCAGACCCTGAGTGTGCTTGAAGACCTCCTCGAGGATTTCCGTGGCTGTGTTGTCGTCGTCTCGCACGATCGCTATTTCCTAGACCGCACCGTCGACCGTCTCTTCTGTTTTGAGAACGGACGCCTGCAGCGTTTTGAAGGGAACTACAGCGCATTTCTGGATCACCGTCGTGATCTGGAGAAAACGCAAAACGAAGCACTGGCAGCGAAAGAAAGCGCCCAACGTTCGGCAAAATCAGCTTCCAAACAGGTTTCAACTCCGGCCAACAAGCCAAAACGGCGCAGTTTTAAAGAATCGAAGGAGCTGGAGCGCCTCGATAGTGATCTCCCCGCCCTGGAGCAGAGAAAACAGGAGCTGGAACAGACCATTGCTAGCGGTAGGGGGGATCTCAGCTCTCTGAGCTTGGAACTCGCCGCTTTATTGGACTCGCTTCATACCAGTGAGGAGCGCTGGCTGGAGCTCAGCGAACTCGAGCCTTAAGCCTTTGCACATGGATGGATCGCATCGCCCGCAGTTAGTGATGCTCGCCAACATGAGATACAGCCCTTTCGGAGATGCCGGACACGTTGTTACGGAAACCATCTCGCCTCCAGGATCATTGGCATTAGAGGAAATCAACCGTAAAATACATGCATCGCAATTGGCTTCCAAGAGCCGCCGATTCCATGAAATCCATCGACGAGCACATCAAGAAAGATCAGTCAGAGATTGAAGCAGCTCGTGCTTCAGGCGACGAAGCAAAGGTGCGTCACCTGACGAACGAGCTTCATTCTCTTGAGGAATACAAGGAGCACAATCCTGAGGACAAGCACGACCCCACCTCACTCGAGCTTTATTGCGATTCAAACCCAGACGCCGAGGAGTGTCGCGTCTACGACGACTGAGCCATCTAGGGACTCTTGGTGATGAACCTGCCTCCTAAGGCAGGTTTTTTTATGCACTTTCGACCCTTCAGCCAGCCCTAGATCCCCAATTCGCTCCAAACACGATCCAACATCTGACTCAACCCGCGACTCATCGCTGCAGAAATCAGGAGGGGAGTGCGTCCGCCGGCATCAGTCAGAGCAGAAACGATCGCGTCAAGATCCTCTTCCTGAATGAGCTCCTGCTTGTTAATGACCAGAATTCTGGGGCGCTCAACTAATCCATGTCCATAGGCTTCCAGCTCCTTTTCAACAACGCGCAGATCCAGCAAGGGATCTTCGGCGCCACCATCCACAAGGTGAATGAGGAGTCGGGTGCGTTCGATATGGCGGAGGAAATCGTGGCCCAACCCCGCGCCCTGGGCTGCACCAGCAATTAAACCCGGAATATCAGCGAACACGGTGCCGTCTCCTGTCGGGCGGCGCACCACACCAAGATTCGGAATCAGGGTTGTGAACGGGTAGTCGGCAATTTTGGGTCGAGCAGCAGATAAAACACTGATCAGCGTGCTTTTCCCTGCATTCGGAAGCCCAATAATCCCCACTTCGGCTAACAGCTTGAGCTCCAGCTGCAATCGCCACTCTTCGCCGTCACGACCCTCAGTGAATTTTTCGGGAGCACGATTTCGATTGCTTAGGTAATGGGCATTGCCCAGCCCGCCCCGACCTCCAAACGCCACGGTGAGACGTTCTCCAGGTGTCGTGAGGTCACCGAGCATGATTCCCGTACTCATATGACGAACTTCAGTGCCACATGGAACCTTGATGACCAAGGGCGGGCCTGATGCCCCAGTGCAGCGATTGGGACCTCCCCTGCGCCCATCAATTGCGGCGAACAGCCTTTTGTATTTGAAATCCAAAAGGGTTTGCAGGTTGGAATCTGCCTCCAACACCACATCCGCGCCCTGACCCCCATCACCACCAGAAGGTCCTCCCGCTGGAACATATTTTTCTCGACGGAAGGCCATGATGCCGTCACCACCACGGCCACCCCGCACGGAAATGCGCGCTTGGTCGATGAACTGCACAGCAAGCCTCAGTTGGGGCCAATTGCCAACCCTAGGATCGAAGAGTACGAGGACAAGAGCTTGGCCGGGGTTCGCTTCGAGGCACTCAGCAAGAACTATCCGTCCCGTGGAGGGGGCGAGCCTGTTGAGGTGATTCGTGATCTTTCCCTCAGCATCGCTGACGGAGAATTTCTAGTACTCGTTGGTCCATCTGGCTGCGGCAAAAGCACACTTCTGCGACTGATGGCAGGCCTGGAATCCCCCAGCTCTGGAGAGATCCTGGTGGGAGACCAACCCGTATCTGGCCTGAGGCCAGCGAAGCGCAATGTAGCGATGGTGTTTCAAAGCTATGCGCTCTATCCCCATCTAAGCGTTCGCGACAACTTGGCCTTTGGCTTAAGGAGAAGCCAACAGCGCACGGGCTTGCAACAGCTCCAGGACCAACTTCACCGCAACACCCGCCGTCTCCCTGCTGCTCTAAGGATCCCCTCGCAACGAGAGCAGCAGCTCGAGAAGCGCATCCAGGATGTGGCGCACTCTCTTGAATTGGATCAGCTCCTCGATCGACGACCGAAGGAACTTTCTGGTGGACAAAAACAACGGGTGGCCTTGGGCCGGGCCATGGCCCGAAAGCCAGAGGTGTTCCTTATGGATGAACCGCTGAGCAATCTCGACGCAAAATTGCGCGGGAGCACCCGCGCGCGGATTGTTGACCTCCAGCGACAACTCGGGACCACCACCATCTACGTCACCCATGACCAAGTGGAGGCGATGACCATGGGCCACCGCATCGCGGTGCTTAACCAGGGACACCTGCAGCAATTGGGCACTCCGATGGAGTTGTACCGCTGGCCGTCCAATCTGTTTGTGGCCCAATTCATCGGCAGCCCACCGATGAACGTGCTGCCCGTCCATGTAGGGCCTGGTGCCACGTTGATGCTCAAAGGCAAACGCCTCAACGTGGAAGGGCCCACCAGGGCCCTTCTTCAGACCCTCGAAGGCCAACAGCTAAGCGGCGGAATCCGTCCTGAGCAACTGCATGTTGCACCAGCAACCAACCGAAATCTTCCGGCTGAAGTGAGTCACAGTGAGGTTTTAGGGAACGAACAACTGCTCACCTGCCGCCTGCTGGACGGGAACCACTTAGTGCAGGTGAGAGCCGATCCAAGCCTGAACGTTTCGATTGGAGGATCGATTCACTTAGAAGCAGATCCAGATGGCTGGCGGTTATTTGATGAGGCTGGGGACGCCATTGCTTTACCAGAGCTCCCACCAGTTGATACCGATGAGCCGCAACTGCCCCAGCTGAGCTGACTCAGCGATCAGCGCACCCAAACAACACTGCAACCTGGACCGCCATCTCCCTGATCGGCATCACCAACCCGTTCCACATATGGGAGTGAATCGAGCCACTGACGCAAGCCGCGCTTGAGGCGGCCAGTCCCGATCCCGTGGATCACCCAAACCGGACCATTGGCACCACGAAGCAGCTCTTCAACAGCGGCTTCAGCTTCATGCACTCTCTGGCCGCGAACATCCACCGTGTTCCGAGACGTACGCACCTGGGAGCTGCCGGCTCCTCGTCGCGCTTTCACTTGAACCACGGGTTTCTCAGGCGGCGCAGCTCGGCGACCATCCAGGCTTTCCACCGATTGAAGATCCACCATGCTGCGCATCACGCCGCAGCGCACACTCAGTTGCTGACCATCGTCTGACACCTCCAGTACCTCGGCCGCTTTGTCAAGGGCAAGAAGGCGAATGCGCTCGCCCACAGAGGGGCGCCATTCCGGATGTAAGCGCCGCTCTGGAACGGCGCGATGGTTGGATTCGAGCTTGCGCAGCCGCTGACCAGCGCGACGAGCAGTTTCACCATCCGCCTTCTGATCCCGCAATCTGCGAATCAGCTGACGAACCTCTTGTTGACCGTCGCGAATCGAGCTCTCCAAACGCTGACGTCCCAATTCCTGCTGCTGCGCAGAGTTTTTACGTTGCTGCTCCCAGCGTTGAAGAAGCTCCTCATGCAGCAATTCAGTCCGAGCCAAAAGTGCAGCCGCATCTTCAGCCGCGGCCTGTTGGCGTTGCCGCTGCTCTTCCAGGCCACGGATCACAGTATTGACATCCCCATCCCCACTGGGCTTCAGCAGTTGCCTGGCTTGTTCAATCACGCCGCTGTCAAAACCAAGACGCGTCGCGATCGCCAACGCATTGCTGCGTCCTGGAATCCCCCAAAGCAGCTGATACGTCGGTGAAAGGGAGTCGCTATCGAAGGCCACAGAAGCGTTTTCAAAGCGTGAATCGCTGTACTTGAGTGCTTTGAGCTCCCCAAAGTGGGTGGTGGCAATGGTGAGTCGGGCGCAATCGGCCAAATTGCGCAGCAACGCAATCGCCAAGGCTGTCCCTTCACTGGGATCTGTACCAGCGCCCACCTCATCGAGCAGCACCAACGCCGGTGACGGTCCAGAAGCGATGGATTGAAGGATGCTTCCGATCCTTTTCACGTGACCACTAAACGTGGACAAACTCTGTTGAAGCGACTGCTCGTCGCCGATATCCGCCAGGACCTGTGCACACCAAGGAAGTGAGGGACTGCCTTTGCACGGAATCCACATCCCGGCTCTAGCCATCAATGCCGCTAAGCCAATGCTCTTCAAGGTCACTGTTTTGCCACCGGTGTTGGGTCCCGTGATGGCAACAACCCGCAACTGCTCCGACACCTCAACGCTCACGGGCACCACAGGGGCGCCACCTTCCTTGCGCTGCTGCCAAACAAGCAGTGGATGGCGCAGCTCCAGAATTTGGAATGGAGCATCAGCTTGAGCTTCAAGCCGGGGTGGTACGGCACCAAGCCACTGGCCATAACGCCCCCTCGCCAAGGCCAGATCTAACTTCAACAACACGGCCATCAAGCGAGCGATCGCATCGATTTGCTCTGCAACGGCAGCACTGAGCTCCGCCAGAACCCGACGCTCCTCTTCTCTGATCCGGCCATCGAGGGCGGCAAGACGATTACCGAGACCGATCACAGTTTTCGGTTCAACGAACACAGTGTTGCCAGACGAAGAGCTGTCGTGAACCATTCCTGGACATTGAGAGGCGGCACCAGCCTTCACCGCTAAAACCGGTCGACCATGGCGTTCTGCAATCACGGTGTCTTGCAACAGAGACGCCCAGCGCCGCACAACCGCCTGCAAACGATCACGCCGTTCCTGGCGTGCAACCTGCCATTGGAGACGTAACTCTTCCAACGATTCACTCGCTCGGTTCGCAACGCGCCCCCCCTCTTCCAGGGCAAATTTCAAACGCTGCTCAAGATCAGGCAGTGTCGCCACGTTCTCCAGCAGAGCTGAACAATCAGGCCTTAAGTCAGGATCATCGATCTGACGGCGAAGGCGTCGGGCGGCAGCGAGTGTGTGCGCCACAGACAACAACTCCTCGCCTGACGCCGTTCCACCTTTGGAGCAACGGAGCACGACCATCTCGAGGTCATACACCCCTTGAAAACTCAATCCGCCATCAAGGAGACCGTCCAGGCTGGCGAGCTCCATACTCCTAGCTTGAAGGGTCAACGTGGTTTCAAGGTCAGCTGGAAGCTGCCCCTTCAAACAGTGCTGGCGCCCCTGTGGTGTGTTGGCAAATGTTGAAAAGTGCTGGCACAACCGTGGCCACTCCAGCAACTCCAGGGTCTCTTCAAGGATCGAAACCGAGGGAGGCGCCGATGTCGTACGGGGTTCAGACGTCATCAAGAGAGACCCGCCGATGCCTCCATCTGGTTGGAGGGGATTCCACCGGGAGGTTCATACAGCATCTCGAGCCAGTTCCCATCTGGATCCCGGAAGTAAAAGGAGGCTGTGCCATCTCTGTGGTCATGCACGGCCCCAACGCTGACCCCAGACGCTTTTAAGTGATCGTGGACCACATCAACCTCGGCGCGATCACGAAAGTGAAAGGCAAAATGCGGGCCTGCCGCTTTGTAGGTGGGTCCCAGGAGGGCTAATCCATCGCGACTCTCTCCCGCTTCGAGATAACACCAGTCGTCCGCCTTCCAAACCAAGTGCATGCCGAGATCACAGTAAAAAGCGATCGCACGTGACAGATCCTGCACACGGATGGCGACGTGGCCAAGGCGCTGAACCGCTGGCATAGATGCTGTGAAAGAAGACGGTCATTCTGGTGTGTCAATCGCCATCTGTGAGTGACTCAACGAGCCAGACCGTTTCACGACCCAGACGGTCTATGGCGTAGCCGTCTTCACCGCATCTGTAGCCACTCGGCAGCATCACAAGCGTGGTAAGTGAGGATTAAATCGGCACCGGCACGCTTGAAGCTCAGCAAGGTCTCGAGGACCACCGCACGTTCATCAATCCATCCACGTTCGGCAGCCGCCTTCACCATTGAGTATTCGCCACTCACGTTGTAAGCAGCGATCGGAAGCTCTGACTCATCGCGCAGGCGGCAGATGATGTCCAGATACGCCAACCCTGGCTTCACCATCATGATGTCGGCACCTTCTTGTTCATCAAGCTGGGCCTCCGTGATGGCCTCGCGCGCATTGGCCGGATCCATCTGATAGGTGTCTTTGTTTTTCGGGATCACCTTCTCAGTGGTTGCTCGAGGAGCGGAATCGAGCGCCTCGCGAAACGGGCCGTAATAAGCGGAGGAATATTTTGCGGTGTAGCTGATGATGCCGACGTGTTCGAAACCGGCGTCATCAAGGGCTTCACGAATGGCGCCAACGCGGCCGTCCATCATGTCGCTGGGTCCTATGAGATCAGCCCCGGCCTCCGCCTGCATCACAGCCTGCTTGCACAGCTGATCAATGGTTTCGTCGTTCAGCACGACGCCTTCTGGGCTCACAATCCCGTCGTGGCCATCACAGGAGTAAGGGTCGAGGGCAACGTCGGTCATGATTGCCATATCGGGGACATCCCTCTTGAGCTGACGAATTGCCCTGGGGATCAAACCGTTGGCATTGAAACTTTCTGAACCGTCTTCCGTTTTCAGTCCTTCAGCCACCTTGGGGAAGAGCACCACACAGCGAATCCCCAGATCCCAGGCTCGCTGAACCTCAGAAGTCAAGCGATCGAGACTCCAGCGATTTGCGCCTGGCATGGCACCGATCGGCTCAACCTCAGCACCTTCATGAACAAACAGCGGATAAATAAAATCAGCTGGAAGCAATTGGTTTTCGCGCACCATGGCCCTTAAAGCCGGAGAGCGACGCAAACGGCGAGGGCGATAGGTGATCTCCATTAAAAAGGTCTGACAACAGATACCGAAATCGTAAATCCCGCCTCAGAGGGTGGCGTTCTGAATCCACTGTTGACGCGGATCTCCTTCTCTGCTGCCCTGAAACTGTTCAAGCAGCTCACGCTGTTCGTCTGACCACTGCTGGGGCCATTGAAGATCAAGGGTGAGCAGTAGATCTCCACGACCTGACTTTCCTGGCCAGCCTTTTCCGCGTAAGCGAAGGCTCTTTCCTGGAGCTGTGCCAGGCGGGATGGTGACGTCCACCTCACCATCGGGAGTCATGACCTTGATCATTCCGCCTAGAGCAAGTTCGTCAAAGGCAACGGGCAATTCAGCTCGCAACTGATCGCCATCCAGAGTCCAGATCGGATGAGATTGAACTTCAATCACGAGATAAAGATCACCTCGACGACCCGTACCCGGTTGAACATTTCCCTTGCCCTTAAGCCGAAGCTTCGAACCACTCTTCACGCCAGGCGGGATCCGAACCTGAACCCGCTCATCGTTGACAGACAAGGTGCGCTCCCCCCCTCGAAACGCCTCCGAAAACGTCACCTTGACCGCTGCTTCCGCATCAAGGTTGATTGGTGCTCTCGATCCACCGCGGGGGAAACCGCCGCCAGGGAAACCGCCGCCATACCCCGCGGCAGCAGAGCCACCTCCGGCTCCACCACCGAAGCGGCCGAGAAGATCATTAATGAAATCGTCAAAATTGCCGTAGCGGCCAAAATCAACATCCACTCCTGTGGGGCCTGAGCCACCACCAGGCATACCTGCCTGGTTCCAATATTGGCCAAATTGTTCGTAGCGACGGCGCTTCTCAGGATCAGAAAGCACCTCATAGGCTTCACTCACCTCCTTAAAACGCGCTTCAGCGTCCTGATCGTCTGGATTCACATCGGGGTGATATTGACGAGCCAACTTGCGAAAAGCACGCTTCACCGTGTCGGCGTCTGCACTGCGTTCCACACCCAGCACTTTGAAGTAATCGCGGTAGCCACTGCCGGCCATGGAATTCATCAACCCGTAGGGCTGCCCATCAGATCCAAAGAACAGTTTCGTCCGTGGATGCGGACCGGAGCAATGGCGGGATGCCCGAACGACAGAGCGTTCTTAGATTTAGTGAATGGTTGAAATCAGCAAACTGTTGCCTGTGTTGGCATCTTTGGCGGCGCTCGCGCTTCCATGTTCAGCGACAGCGGCACCCAATCCGACAGACCTGGCAGACCACCTCAGTACAAGCAAGGCCTTGTACTACGGGTCTTGGCGCTGTCCTGCCTGCATCACGCAAACCGGATTGTTTGGCGATGCAGCGAACAAACTTCCCTACGTGGAATGCGCGAAACCCAAGGAGCTTCCGATTCAAGCGGCAGCCTGTAAAACAGCCAAAATTCGCGCGTATCCCACTTGGATTCTTGAAAACGGCCAGCGCCGAGAGGGGGTTCAAACCCTCGAGCAACTCAAGGTGTGGACATCCATGCCAGCCCATCCTTAATCCATGGCGCGTCCAAAACTGGCCTTAATTCACGGCTTCAGCTGGAGGCACTGGAGAGGAGATTTACTGGGCGGCCTCACGGCAGCCGTGGTGGCCCTACCCCTAGCCCTTGCATTCGGAAACGCAGCACTGGGGCCAGGCGGGGCCATTTATGGGCTGTACGGAGCGATCATTACGGGCTTTTTGGCCGCTCTTTTTGGCGGTACTCCTGCACAAGTCACGGGTCCTACTGGGCCGATGAGCGTCACCGTTGCCGGAGTGATTGGAACACTCGCAGCCGTTGGGATTTCTCGGGAGCTTGGAAGCAATGAATTACTCCCACTCGTCATGGGAGCCGTCTTAATCGGCGGGCTGATTCAGATTCTGATGGGGGTTCTGCGCCTTGGTCGCTACATCACTCTGGTTCCTTATTCCGTGGTGTCGGGCTTCATGTCTGGCATCGGGGTAATTATTCTCTGCCTACAAATTGGACCCTTATTAGGAATCAAGACCCAGGGCGGAGTAATCACTTCGCTAGGAACAGTTTTTAGTCAATTTACACCAAATACAGCTGCGTTACTGGTCGGCGCATTGACGCTGACAGTGGTTTTTTTAACCCCCAAGAGACTCAGCACTTGGGTGCCATCGCCACTGATTGCCTTGGTAGTGATTACACCTCTTTCCATGCTGTTGTTTCAAGACGGGATCCCCCGAATCGGAACCATTCCAGAAGGTGGATTGAATTTCAGCCTGCCTAATCTCAAAGATCACTTTCCGGTCTTATTACGCGCTGGTCTTGTGCTCGCCGTACTCGGTGCAATTGACTCGCTACTCACATCACTTGTAGCCGATAACATCAGCCAAACTCGTCACCACTCCAACAGAGAACTGATCGGGCAAGGCATTGCCAACAGCGTTGCTGGACTGTTCAACGGACTACCTGGGGCCGGAGCAACGATGCGTACGGTCATCAATATCAAATCAGGAGGCCGAACTCCCATCTCAGGGATGGCGCATTCAGTCTTTTTACTTGTGCTGCTGCTAGGAGCTGGGCCTCTAGCCGAAAGCATTCCAGAGGCATTGTTAGCAGGGATATTAATCAAAGTAGGCCTAGATATTATTGACTGGGGATTCCTCTTAAGAGCACACCGTCTCTCCATCAAAACGGCGCTTGTGATGTGGGGTGTTTTGCTGATGACCGTGTTCTGGGATCTCATCGGCGCAGTCCTTGTTGGCATGTTCGTTGCCAACCTTTTAACCATTGAATCGATCACAACGCATCAGCTTGAAAGCATGAGTTCAGAAGATAGTTCTCAGCTCGATCAAGAAGAGCAGCATCTACTCGATCGTTGTGGAGATGCACTCATGCTGTTTCGATTAGAGGGACCACTGAGTTTTGGAGCCGCAAAAGGAATTAGCGAACGCATGACCCAAATCAGGCAGTACAAAATACTTTTACTTGATGTGACAGACGTTCCTCATCTTGGAATCACCGCCACATTGGCGATCGAAAGAATGGTGGAGGAAGCAGAGCACCATGAACGTCAGGTTCTGATCGCGGGTGCCAATGCAAAGGTCAAAGCGCGTCTGGAACAATTCCGAATCCACGAGCTCACTGGAAGCAGAAGAGAAGCCTTGGCCCATGCAGCTCAAGAACTAGACCCGAATTAACAGCATCAAGGCAACTACAAAAGGTAGTATTTATACCCAATAGCTAAACGCTGTAGCCGTAAGCACGCGGCAGGCAGGGATTGTCGACAAAATAATCGAACAAATTAAGTCTCCATGGAAATCCTCACTGCTCTTGCCATTGCACCATTTCTAGCCGCACTAGTACTAGGCGCAAGAGAAGCCGAGCTCGACGAGCAAAACAATCGCTAAGCGCAAAAGTGTGCAGCTGAGCAGACCTCTTTCATCATGCCTTGTGTTCATATCTCCTTAATTTCCAATGTCTCAAAAATCCATCAATGACCTAGCGGCATATGTTCTGAGAGTTCCAAGTCCGAAAAGTTGATATTTCCGGCCTATTAATTCATTCAGCGCCTTGCAATCACAAATGGAGCCGATGAAAGCCCTTAAGTGACTTAAATACAACCCCAACACATATTAATCCCTATGCAAGGGCCTTTAACTTCGAAACGAGTAAGTAAAAAAGCTATCAAGCGAATAGCCGATCAGAACAAAAAGCCTAAATATCGTCGTGCTTACTATGCAGGAAAGATCAGAAGAAAGCCTGTCCAGAAAGCCAGTGGCCATAGGGCCTCGTAGACGCCTCAGCAAAGGCCAAGTACATCGTGATACCAATGCCGAGAAGCGTGATGCAAATGCCACCGGTGATGGCGATATCGTAAACAGCACGGATCTCAGACAGGCTTTGGCCAGGCAGGGAGGAGCGTTGAGCCATTGACCTGAACGAAAGCTACAGATCAGTTATGAAGCACCTGAGAAAATAAAACAGGCTTCATTGACGAAGCTCATCAATTCGTTTCATGACGCAACATGCCTTGGGGTCTTGCTGATAACGAAGGTGACTTTAGAAAAGCAAGAACCCATAGAACTTTGATTCAACTACGACCAAACCAAGAACAAGAGCAAGAGTCCTTGGTCAGTCATCTAAAAATCTGGATTTAAATCTTGAACCGAACCATGAATCACCTGGCCAGCAAGATCAGGTCTTTCTTTATCGAACGGGGGGGTAACAGCGCTGCCAACCGGCTTCACGCATGGTGTCCCAGGTATCGACGGCCTGATGACGAAGCATCCGACGACGCGAAAGGGGGACTGGTGGATAGGGCGGTTTCCATTGAAACGTCCTTAACGCGATCAATTCGCCATCAGCAGAGTTGCCAGCAGACTGAAAATGCACCAGTTGCTGTTGAAGCTCGTTGGAGAGCCAACCCTCACCACCAGGGATGTCTGGTAGTCGCTTTGAATCGGGGCGAAGACGTGGCATTAATTAATTATGACCGATTCAACCGAAATCGGCAGAATCAATAATCAACAACAGATATGTGTACTAATTCAGGAGCAAACGAACCGC
Source organism: uncultured Synechococcus sp. (assembly GCA_949373155.1). Next base: position 86,868 of record CASICK010000015.1, read on the forward strand.
AGCCGTTGAAGCCATCACAAAACCAAAGCATTCCGAATAGCAAAACTCCTCATCGAATCACAACAGGAGTGCCCACCTCAACCTGACGAAAGACCTCAATAACGTCGCTATTCAGCATTCTGATGCAGCCCAAACTTGCAGCAGCACGAAGGTGGACCCACCTTGGCCAAGCCGTTCCATGAACGGCATAAACTTTTCCATCTGCAGCAGACTTTAAATAAGGCATAAATCGAACACCAACTGGATCATTAGGGCCAGCAGGGAAGACTTTGCGATGAGATTTTGAATAATAAGTAGGGTCTTTCACTTTTTTTAGAATGCTATAAACACCGGGAATCGTGGGAGATTCAGGTGCTCCAATCGCAATCGGATATCTTTTGATCACATTTCCTGAATCTTTAAGCCAAAGGTAGCGTTCCTTGAGGCTCACCTCAATCTCGATCTGAGCTTTAGCCTCAAGTGAAGCCGCACAAGTTAGGGCAAAGCAGCCCACTGAAGCGGCCAGAAAAACATTCAAAAGAGACTTCGGCAGACGCATGGTTACAATCAAAAAGTTTTGAGTACTCTAAATCAATTAACAGCTTAAATAAGCCATAAATAAATGCAGGAAGACTTGCAAGGCGAGAATCAAGAATCAGCAGCTTGTTCATCTTCTACAAGACGCTTAGAATCCACAAATTCTTTGATAATTCTTTTATAGATACTTGCAATCACCACACCTTCAGCATTTCGCAAAACCACAGAGTCGATTCCAACAGAGCTTTTAGATAAATCCACCTCATCCTCATGCTTGATTTTATCTTGGGATATTGCAAATTCAATTGCTGGCTTAAATGAGAATGAGCTAGACATCAACCTGGTGCATCTCCGACCAAGCTGACAGGAGGACACAACACTGGCAGCAAATACGGTTTTACTTAAGACAGCAAAAGACAAAGCCGACACGTCAACCAGCCAACCATCATTCAAAGCTGATCACTGATGACCACAGGGTTTTGTTGAAATAATGAGCTCAAGGAATGTCCTTGGTACGGCTTATTTCAACCAAATGACACTTATCACAAGTTGATAGAGCAAAGATGGGCAGTTATGCCTATCGCCTAAGGGATACTTGGCTCATTAGAACAATCAAGTGATATTTCCACGCAATGAAGCTCGATAGTGCTAATGCCCATCCAATGGGAAGCCTGATCCACGACGGAACGCATACACCCTTCCACGCCTTGGCCTGCCCCCTCAACCCACGCGTGGTTCGCATCGGCAAAAAGAGATAAGCGGCTAAGAAGGCACGCAAATAGGGCCTAACTCTTTAAGAACAACAAGAGGGTTTCTCGAAGAAGCCCTCGGCTGCAAAAGATCGCCTTTACGGCACAGAGGCAGCGGAGTTTTGTTCAAAGCTCAGCCACCTAGGCATTCGATAGACCAGCTAACAATAAAAAAACCCCACTGAAAGCGGGGTGTAACTCAGCGATCGAAGCGGCGTTAACTTCCGGTGGAAGCAAGCTTCGTTGGGGAAAGGTGTGCAGAGGTGTAATCAATGCCCTCAGAATGGGCAGCAAAACAACGCTGAGCATCCTGAAGACGTTGTGCCTTCAGCTCTTTCTCTTTGATCAGGAGGAGGGTGTTCATGGGAACGACCGACAGCGCCTCAAACCCCGTTGCTTGTTTGAGATCGGACTGCGTCCCCTTCTGGGGACCAACGTCTTTCAAATATAAGGGACAAAACGCGAATTCAAAAGCCATGAACCGAACATTCGATGGCGTAACAACCGATCACTCGTCACACCACAAGGTTTGAGACCCAAGAGCCCACCCCAGGGAGCTGGTAACCGGTCGAAAGCTGCACTCCATCGTCCATGGGGAACAGACAACATTTGTGGTCCGTAAGCTGAGCCCTGAGATACTTGGCGTTGAAGGCGGGAGTCCCTTTAATGGCAGGAAAATCTGGCTTCACTCAAAGCGAATTTGACGAAATCAAGCGCCTTTATGTTGAGGAAGGAAGAACCTTTTCTCAAATCGCCAAAGTCATTGGGAAAGGTAGTGAAAATTCAGTTCGGAATTCCTTAGTAAAAGCACGGGTGAATCGAGCTTCAATTGGGGAGAGAAAACTCGAAAGATTCAAATCAGGGCAGAAGTATGGAAGGATCACCCTGCTCACAAGACTCGTAAAATCAAAGAAACTTAGATACCACGTCGTTTGCGATTGCGGTTATGAATTCGACGTCGATCCATACTTTCTGACACTTCCAGATGACCATAAAGACAACATTTCCCAATGTCAAAAATGCAGACCCCAAAAGTAAAAATATTAATTCAACATAAGCCCTCTTTGTACACCGATAAACTCAGCCCGAGGCTAAAAGTGTTAAAGAACAAACCCAGACCACTGTTACTTCACTTCATCTAAAACCAAAGAGAACTTGGCCAGCAAGGTTATACACATCTCTGGGGATTCCTCTCCACCACTCTCCCCACTCAAGTGGTTCACATCAAATGGAGACGGAACGTAGCCCGGTCAACACGACGAACATTAGCCTCAATTGTTGTCCAGCCCAGGCGCTGATGTGCGGTATATCGATGGCAACCATTGAATCCATAGAGCTTGCCCTCAAACTCAATGAGATCAACAGGCTCTTGAAGCCCAATCTCACTGATACTTTTCATCAGATCATCCACTTTGCCTTCATCGATCACGCTCTCATGAGGACGATTAATCGCCTCAAACGACACCACAACACGCTTTTTCATCGATCAACCCTTAGCTGGAATGAAATGATCCATGATGCATGGGGAAAGGCTTCCGACCAGAAGATTGAAGCGGCCATCTGTGACTGGTTCACCGCCACGAGCGGACGGACGCAAACAGATTTCGAGCCTGTTTCAGTATCTGCTGAAGAAGACTGAGCTGTTGAGGTCGCCTTGGCCGTTGCAAAACCGTGGCCTGCAGCATTGGTCGTGCAGATTCGAACCCATCGAAGGCCGTCAGGGCTTCCCTAGCCCCTTCAAGATCATGCTGAAGGGCGCGCTGATTGACCTGAGGACTGTGGTGTGACTGCGAGCGGTTGCGAACGGAAGACATTCTCTGCTCCAGAACTGACTCCGTTCTGCCTGAACGACAATGAAAAGACAAGTCAATCGAGACGCTTCTTTAGATCACATTCATTCGCCTATGCACGGTGTAGGTCTATCAAACTGATAGCGACAAGCTCACAGATCAAGCTTCTCGATTTGCTGAAAAGCGCATGAATCCAACCTGTTGTCGCTACTCATCCGATTAGAACTTCCTGGGGTAGGGAGTACTTCCCGCAAGCTCCACATTGATGAGATTGCAGATATTCATCATTGCCTTTAGCCCAAAGTTGACACCCATAGGAGCATCAATAAAACCCTGAAACTATTCAGAGGTAATGCCCTCACGTACCTCCCAAATACAGAACACGGCTCCCTCAGATCAAATTGGGCAAAAAGAATGGTTAAAGAATCCGGCTTCAAAAATTTTTTCCACTGCTTCATCCCATCCACCAATGCTGAGACTTTCCACGGCGGAAATCATGCTGAACGTGGAAAGATATAGATGCCATAAAAGAATTAGGCTCTAATTGACAATCTAGCCCGAGTCACTCTCAGTGCGGATAAGATCTCAGGGACTCTCCTGTAATGACTAGCAGAAATAATCTGATCAGCAATTCGACAGCAGCCGTAACAACGGCAACCAACCCAGCAGAGATATATGTGCTTATATTAGTTTTAAATAGCATCAAAAATGGAAACTACAATCTGGACCTTTAACCTGAGCGTTCCCTTTGCAGAGTGGTCTGCGATCTATGACAGCGAAGACGTAACCAAAATGCTCGAGACAGTTGGAATAAAGTCACTCTTTCGTGGAGTCAGCAAAGACGATCCAACCAAAATCTGTGCCATCCAGCAAGGTCCCATTGGTGCAGCTCAGAAGATCTTTGAGAACAACATAGAGATGATTCGAGGCTCAGGTCACATTATTGAAAGCACAGTGATCAAAGCTTATTTGGACCACTAATTTCTTCTTTCTTCACTCACCCCCAGCAGAACAAAGTTGAAAGAAAGAACCCTGGGATCTATTGCACCTAGATGACAACTGATGGTCATAGGAGTCAGAAGGAAACTTGATCAGTCAGCACGAACAGTATTTGGCATTCCTTCCACACTGGCAAAAGTGACCAGACTTATGGCAGGTTCAGTCCCCGTATTGATTACATAGTGAGGCTCACCTGGGTGACCCTCAAGAAAGCCTTCTCCTACCTCAATAATATCTGTCTCCTCAGCACCATCGACGATCCTTACATTGCTGAGTTTTCCCTGCTCAACCATCACCACAACGGGTGATGGATGAATATGCAAAGGAATCTTGGCCCCAACAGGAAGAGTGATGCGATAAACCCGCATCTCTGGAGTTCCCTCGGGATAGACAACAACTCTCCCCCCAAGGGTTCGGTTCGCCGTGAAAATCTCCTCGACAACTGGCTTGGGTGATGCCAGTGCATAGCCCGAACAAAGGAGCACGCTTGCAGCGGCGATAGCAAAAACCTTCGAGAACATGATCTTCCTATCAATGAATTCGACGTGAGCTGTGTGGATTGCCATCAGGGAAAGAATCGCAATATATATTCTAGAAAATTGCCAGGGTTAGCCGTAGCGCGAACAACTACTCATCAAAATAAAATTAGCTATCAACTGCTTTGCATCTATATGCTAAATAGACACTAAACAGTTGGTCTTGGTTCTTATGACCTTCGGCAATGCGATATCAACACTTTGGGCGAAGCGGCTTGAAACTTCACAGTCCGAATACAAAAAGCCTTGATTCCCACAAGAGCTGCTTATTGAGATGGGATTGTTTCAGGCACGACCGTAGACACTCATGGTTCGTGACTACAGCAAAAGCCTAAACATTTCAGTCTGATCTATCACATTAATAATTTAAGTATCTGGTACAAATGGTTTTTGTTGAAGCTCAATGCAGCACTATCTGATTGCCTGGAACTTTCCAACCGTTGAAGGATCTTGGGAATCCTGCACTCCATTTGCTGAATACATCAACGCTGGCGGGCCTGGAGATTGTTTTGAAGGCTTTGAACTGAAATATCGAGTCTGTGAGCCAATTGGTGGAACTGGTATGGCGATTGCTGTTGCAAGCGACATCGGAAAAGTGTGGACTCATCTGGCCCCTTGGATCAAGGGCTTTGGAATCGAGTTCGAAGTCACCCCAGTTGTCTCTGATACAGAATTTGCAGCCATGTGGCCTGGAGTTCAAGCTGCTGCCGCCACAGGCTGACATTCTTACGAGTGAATCAACGTTCGCATCAGCTCCAAAAGGCCAAAAGAAAACCCCGCCAAAGGCAGGGTTTCTCGGCTTCTCTTTGGGCGTGTTGCCTTGTTTCCACTCCGTGAAGAAGCCCTCCTCACAAATGAACTATGCCCCAGAAATCCCACAGAGCAAGACCCTACGTATCAGTTGGTTGACTGATCTACGCAATCTTCTCAGGATGGGCTCGGCCAACTCCTCACAAGGTTTGGCTCCTCACACCCCCCAAAGAAGGCTTAGTCGCCTTCTTTTTTTATGCCTGCTCACCCTGCAGAAACAGGCAGCAACCCACTGACGGAGAGCCCAAGGACGAGCAGAGCATTTGAACGCTCTTTACAAACCGTTACTGAACCCCCTAAGCTCTGTTACATAAGTTCATGGGCGCATTCAATGACCGATTACTCCACCGCCATCTTTGGTTTGATCGCCTTCACCGGAGTCGTCTCCGCTGCTGTCGTCTACATCCTTGCTCAGCCTTCCGACCTGCCAGTCGTAAAGAAAGCAAAAGCAGCTCAAAGCTGAGTCTCAGCCAGAAACACTCTTACCGGTTCAAACCATGACTACACAAGACCTTCTCGTTCTGCTCGTGAGCTTTGGAACTGCCTGCTTTGCTCTGAACATCTACAAGCTGAACCAACAGCCACAGCAATAAGCTTTACAAGCCGTTACAGAAATGTTACGGTATGCAAAGCGTTCCTTGGACGGGATCTGCAACACAAATCCTCTGGGAAGAGGCTCTAATTCAATACTGAGGTCTCTGTGGAAGGAGACCTTTTTTTATGCCATCTCCTGCAGAGAGCGATAGGTGAGAGGCTTTTCGAACTTCACTTCCCCATGGCCGAGAGAAACCAGCTCCTGAACAGCCTCGGCAAACTTTTTAGATCCCATGCCTCGGATCGCTCTATCGCCACGCTGTTTAGCGAGTTGCCAAGTGCACCCATCAGACTGGAATCCGAGATCATGAACATGGCGCATTAGCAGCAACGCATCAGTGGGTTCCAGCAAAAGCTCCTCACTCTGTTCTTGAGACATCAGTCCTCCTCGTCGTTAAAGATAAGCATTTCGTCCCCGTCTTCCCCCACAATTGCGATGCTCAACGTCACATCGGCTTCCTGACCGTAGACATCGGGATGACATTGGCTCTGCTTCAGGAGCTGCTGATGACTTGAGCGCTGATGAAGCTGTGGCTACATGGCTTAGCGTGCCTCGGCGTCAAAGAGCTTGAAAGGTAAAGAGAAGAGGAGACCATCCGCTACACACTGGGATGACATGAGGCCTTAAAACCAAAACCTCGACCCTTTCTAAAACCCAATGCCCCGATCAACAATATCATTTAGCTATCAATATTAATCCAAATGCAAATAAAAAAGCCACCAAAACTCAAGATATGGACTACAAATTTCAAATGAATGCTTACATCATTTCTCCATGAGAGAAACCCATACTCATCGATGCTTTTTAGTAATCAACGCTTTATTCAATTCAATTTCATCACTTTCGTTGAAAACTCAATTCGATGAATCTCTTTTAGAGTATTCAAGTACCCAGGGCAATGCTGACGAACCTCCATAAGCGGAAGCAAACAATTCCCCTAAGCCGCATTTGTTCTTAACTCATGATCTGACGTAATGACTGATGCAGTAAACAGGTCAAGAGCGCGTCGATAAGCTTCAGGATAAGAGGAGGGCATGGCTCAAGAACTTATGCGTATCAAAGCGGGCCACCGATTATTCGTTGGTTGAGATTTGACAAAAAAATAGCGCGTATATATGCTTAATATTCGCCATTAGTGGCACAGGAAACCTCCGAACCGAATTCCATCACAACCAAGCCAGCACAAAAGAATCAGAGAGAATTACTGTCGATATTAATTTCCAAGCCAAAAATTAACTAGGCCTGCTCCTCAAACGCTCCTACTAGAACTCTTGAATCGATCAAGAACCTATAGTTAGACTAATCTAGAGACGATGAGGTTGGCACCAAGGCAGCTGGATTGGATGAGCTATCGCCATTATTGATACATGGAGAACCCCGAAGCGTCACTAAGGTGGAAATAGTTATTAAGCTGAGTATGCGGGCATTGATGTTCCTGGCTCTTTTGCTCGTCAACATTGCACTGCTCATCCACCTAACGGAAAAAGTGCTTGGCTTTAGGAAAAGGAGAAGAGACAACAAGCTATTGGTTAACAATCATCCAGAAATGAAGTCAGTTGATCCTGAGCAGGGGCTTATGGCATTTGAGAGCGACGATGTCACTCGTGCTTTCGTACTGGATAACGACGAGCCCGGCACTAGTGAACCTTTCTTAGTGAGCAGTGATGAAGAGACAGACGAATAAAGAGGGACACGGAATGCGTTCTGCACGTTGAGGGACTGTGATGAGAGGCAAAAAGCTTTAAGTCAATTTCATTGACATTAGCTGTGGCATAAGGAGAATTCGACTATTGATATCAACAGAGGCTCAGTGAACAAGAACATAAAGAACTGGATAATTAAGCCCATCCGAGCCACTGTATTCGCTGATAGAGACGCTTACTACTGGATTCAGAGTAAACTTGGATTAGGCAATTATCAGATGGCAGCTCTTGTATGGGCTAAGGGACTAATCATTGGCTTGTTCATCGGGGCGTTCTTTCTCTGATCTAGACATCATGCAGATGGCATGGGGTCAGAAGCTAAAAAAAGTCAGAACCTGAACTTCCCCGCGTCCTCCCAATGGACCGAGGGGAGCTTTGCTCAGAGCAACTATTACGCCAAACCGATGAAACCCAACTCGGTCGCAAGTGATACACACAATGTTGGTTCAGAGTTCATGATGCTTACATAGCATTTAACTTTTTGCATGTCATTCGACGAACTCGACCGAACGACGCGGTACATCCACGAAGCAAAGGCCCGTGCTCATGCCGTGCTGCATGAAAAGGCGCCGAGGCTCACCACTCTTGAGAAAGCAATGTGGGTGAAGTTGAAGCGCGGTGAAGGTCCCAGCAGATGAAATGGATGCTCGTGCTGGTAGTCGCAACGATTGCTGCGGGAACCTTAATGGGGACGACGCTCCCGGTGCAATTGTGGTGATCCAACTGTCATAAGGGGAATTGCCTCGGAGTAGTGCACAGGGTTTCCGTGGAATCCTTTCTGGTCAGCATCCAGATGCCTCAAAGAGAAAGAAGGGGAAGGCAACCAAAATTTCCTCCAAGTCCCAACAACACATCTACTTCGCTGCTAGGGTCTGAAGAAGAAAATATTCAAATGAAATCATTTCCTCAAGGGCAAAATCAACAGGTTAAAAATGTATTAGGAATTGCTGGAGCAGTGTCTGCCGGTATCTTAATTCTTTCAAGTGTATTTGTGGTTCCCGCTGGTAAGGTTGGAGTTGTAACCACTCTTGGGAGGGTGGCAAAAAAACCACGAACCCCTGGGCTAAACATTAAGCTACCTTTTATTCAAAATTCACATTTATTTAGTATACGAACACAGGTTGTTCCTGAGAATTTCTCAACCCTCACTAAAGATCTTCAAGTTATTCAAGCCACGGCAACCATTAAATATGCTGTCAAGCCCAATGAAGCTCCACGCATCTACAGCACAATCGCAATCAGCGATGATGGTATCTATAGCCGAGTCATTCAGCCCTCTCTTCTGAAGTCACTGAAGTCTGTATTCTCCAAGTATGAGCTGAACACAATCGCCACAGATTGGAACAACATCTCGACTTTGGTTGAAGAAAGTGTAGCTGGGGAGCTTAATAAGTTTGACTATGTTGCGGTTCAAGGCCTTGACCTTACTGGTCTCCAGATCGCGGAAGAATATCGTTCAGCTATTGAACAAAAACAAATTGCCGAGCAACAACTTCTAAGGGCCAAAACCGAAGTGAAAATCGCAGAGCAAGAAGCTCTTAAATTTCAAACTCTCAACAGAGGATTAAACAATCAGGTTTTGTATAAGTTATTTTTAGATAAGTGGGACGGAACAACAAAAGTTGTTCCTGGCATTAATGGTGGAACTCCACCAGTGATCGTGGGGAATTGATCATCAAAGCATACGCACTAATTAGAAATTGATGCGTATGCTCAGAAGTGCATCAATTGAACTCCACCACAAAAAGTTTATAAGAACAACACGATCAAGACAACTTTCCGCAAGTCGAACAAACTCTTGTTTTAAGCCAACAGAAATGCGTCTTACTTCAACCTATAAAGGGACCAACGACGTTTGTGGCGTAGTCGATAGATACGGTGATGCCTGGGAATCCGGCAGCAACGAGACCACCATTCAGAGGTGGGGGGTAACGATTTGTGAAGCAGATTGGCTAGCATTGATAAGTTGAGGATCCTAGTATGAACCAATCACCAAACATCGCATTCTTTGGCGGCACAGTGATCATTGCGATCATGGTCATGGCAGCCTTCGCAAACCTGGTAAACGCATAAGCCAGATCAGCCAATGTTCATCTGGGACAGCATTCAGCCTTCCATATTGGGATCCTCCTTATATAGTGACTTATCTGGCTGCTTTGGCATGTTGCATTTGGAAGTCTCAATATTGCTGATGTCAACTAGACAATAACAACCCGCTCGTAGCAGGGGGGCGGAATACCAAAATTCTGACTTTCTTTCTCATGTAATTCAAATTTTACTAAGAGTGCATGAATTGTTTTCCTGAAATACTATTCCAGGCCTAATATCAATAGTGATGCATGCATCAATGTCAGTAAATCAAATAACGCCGCATCGCCATAAGTGTATCTCTCGATACACGCGTTAAGCTATTAAAAGATTACAACAATGGGATTCACTGTCTGTCCTAAGAATATGCAAGATGGAAACTTTCTTATGCAATGGAAAAAGTTGTTTTCTAAGATGCGATTGCTGCTGAAGACTCCTTTTAGGAAGATTGTAGCGAAAGACTCCTCTAATTTTGAATGCAGTATTCTTTCTGGGGAGATCAACTGTACTTGGAAGATCAGGAGAGACACAAAGGACTTAATAAACAAACAATATAATTCAGCTCTATTCTTAAGAATGCGAGACATCTCTGGAGATGGTACAAGTGCTTCATTATCAGTAGAAACAACAACTAGGCAAAACAATACCAAGATCAATCTCCCCACTGATGGAGGAAAAGTATTAGTGGAGCTGGGCTATAAGACTGATGGAGGCGAATTCATTACTCTAGAATATA
>CASICK010000016.1 GCA_949373155.1 uncultured Synechococcus sp.
AGAGCTTTGGACTTCGCCACCACATTCTCCACAGTGAAGCCGAACTTCTCCATGCAGGTGCCGCCTGGAGCTGATGCCCCGAAGCGATTCATGGTGATGCTGTCGCCATCGAGGCCAATGAAACGGTGCCAGCCAAAGGTTTCAGCGGCTTCCACCACGATGCGTTTGCGCACAGCGTTGGGGAGCACTTCTTCCTTGTAAGCATCACTTTGCTCGTCGAACAGTTCAACGCAAGGCATCGACACCACGCGCACTTTTTTACCCTCTGAGGTCAGCTGTTTGGCAGCTTGAACGCACAGGTCGAGTTCCGTGCCGGTACCGATCAAGATTAGATCTGGTGTGCCTGCACAGTCCTCCAGGATGTAGCCCCCAAAGGCCACTTTCGCGATCGAAGAGTTGGCTTGGTTGGCCATGCCTTGGCGGCTGAGGCACATCGCGCTGGGGCGGTTGCGATTCTCGATCGCCAGCTTGTAAGCACCACTGGTTTCGTTGCCGTCACCAGGACGGAACACCAGCATTCCTGGCATGGCCCGCAGCGAGGGGATGGTTTCGATCGGCTGGTGAGTGGGTCCGTCTTCACCCACACCGATGGAATCGTGAGTGAGCACATAAATCACTCCAAGCATGCTCAGGGCAGACAAGCGCATGGAGCCGCGCATGTAGTCGGCAAACACCAGGAAGGTGCCGCCGTAGGGGATTAAGCCGCTGTTGTGATAAGCGATCCCATTGAGTACTGCCGCCATCGCGTGCTCGCGCACGCCGAAGTGGAGGTAGCGCTTCTCTGGGGTTTCGGGCTGGTAGGAGCCGGTCTCTCCGGCGATGTCGGTGTAGTTGGAGTGGGTGAGGTCAGCGGAGCCGCCGATCAATTCGGGCAGGGTCCCGCCAAGGGCGCCAAGACAAATCTGAGAGTGCTTGCGAGTGGCAAGACCTTTGTCGTCTGCGGTGTAGGTGGGCAGGTTCTTGTCCCATCCCTGGGGGAGCTCGCCCCGCAGCATCCGTTCAAATTCAGCAGCTTCAGTGGGGTATTTGCTGCGGTAGTTCGCCAAAGCTTGATTCCACTCGGCTTCCTGAGAAGCGCCACGTTCTACTGCTTGGCGGTACTGGTTGTAGGCCTCTTGAGGGATTTCGAATGGGCCGTGGGTCCAGCCCAATTGCTTGCGTGTGAGCTCAGCTTCCTCTTCTCCAAGAGGGGCGCCATGGACACCAGCCGTATCACTCTTATTGGGTGATCCGTAGCCAATGGTGGTGGTCACCTTGATGATCGATGGCTTGTTTGTGACGGCTTTGGCGGTCTCAATCGCCTTGGCGATCGCGTTCACATCGGTGTCGCCGTCGGCGACATGTTGTACGTGCCAGCCATAGGCCTCGTAACGCTTGAGAACGTCCTCGGTGAACGACACATCAGTGCGTCCATCAATGGTGATGTGATTGTCGTCATAGAGGGCAATCAACTTGCCCAACTTGAGGTGACCGGCCAGGGAGGCTGCTTCTGAAGCCACGCCTTCCTGATTGCAGCCATCACCCATGATCACGTAGGTGAAGTGGTCTACAACTTTGGCGTCAGTTTTGTTGTATTTGGCACCTAGGTGGGATTCGGCAATGGCTAGGCCCACTGCATTCGAGATGCCTGCGCCAAGGGGGCCGGTGGTGACTTCAATGCCAGGTGTCTCAAACGTTTCCGGGTGGCCTGGCGTTTTTGAGCCCCACTGACGGAATTGTTTGATGTCGTCGATGGTCACCGAGTCGTAGCCGGTGAGGTGCAGGAGGGCGTACTGGAGCATGCAGCCATGCCCGGCTGACAGCACAAATCGATCGCGGTTGAACCACTTGGGGTTTTTGGGGTTGTGCTTCAGAAACTTGTCCCACAACGCGTACCCCATCGGTGCGCAGCCCATGGGCAAACCGGGGTGACCGCTATTGGATTTATTGACGGCATCAACGGCCAGCATGCGGATGCTGTTGACGCAGAGCGTGTCGAGAGAAGCGGTTGCGGCGGCCATGGAGTGAAGAGGAGGGGGGAGGACGTAGGGGTTGGACTGAGCTTGGTGTTAGCTCATGCGTCGGAAGGCGAGGCAGACGTTGTGACCACCGAAGCCGAAGGAATTGGACAGCACTGTTCCCAGTGTTAGTTCACGAGCCGTGTTCGGCACAACATCCAGATCACATTCGGGGTCCGGATTGTTGTAGTTGATGGTGGGTGGCACCACACCGTTGCGCAGTGCGAGCACACAGGCCACAGCTTCGATGCCGCCTGAACCGCCGAGGAGGTGGCCGGTCATCGACTTGGTGGAACTCACCGGAATGTCGTTGGCACGACTGCCTAGAGCACTCTTGATTGCTGCGGTTTCGTTGCTGTCGTTGGCTGGAGTGCTGGTCCCGTGGGCGTTGACGTAGTCGACGCTGTCAGCAGCGATTCCGCCATCCTCAAGAGCAAGGCGCATGGCGGCTGCACCACCGACGCCGCCTGGCGTCGGCGATGTGATGTGGTGAGCATCGCAGGTGGTGCCGTAGCCAACGATTTCGGCCAAAATCGTGGCACCTCGGGCTTCGGCGTGGGCAAGGGTTTCAAGGACCAAAATCCCTGAACCCTCTCCGATCACGAATCCATCCCTGGTTTTGTCGAAAGGCCGACTCGCAGTAGCAGGATCGTCGTTACGGAACGAGAGCGCTTTGGCACTGGCGAAACCAGCCACCCCAAGAGGAGTGATGGCTGATTCGGCACCGCCGCAAATCATGGCGTCGGCCTTGCCCAACTGCAACAGCTGGAAGGCATCACCGATGGCATTGGAGCCTGCGGCACAGGCGGTAGCAATAGCGGAGCTAGGACCTTTAGCCCCAAGGGCGATTGCGGCAAGCCCGGTGGCCATATTCGGAATCATCATCGGCACCGTGAAGGGGCTGACGCGACCCGGGGCTTTGTCTTTCAGCACATGAGCCTGGGTTTCCATGGTGAGAAGACCGCCCACACCCGAGCCAATGCTGACGCCAATGCGATGGGCATTGTCTGGGGTGATTGTGAGGCCCGAGTCGGCGAGGGCCTGCTTAGCAGCCACCACTCCAAACTTGCAAAAACGATCCCAGCGTTTTGCGTCTTTGGGCTCAATGAAGCCACTGGGATCAAAATTCTTGACTTCAGCAGCGAAGCGACAGGCGTGCTGCGCTGCATCAAACAAGGTGATCGCTTCGACGCCGTTGCTTGCGGAGGTCAAGCCCTCCCAATAGTCGGCGACGGTATTGCCGATCGGTGTAACGGCACCGAGGCCCGTGACCACGACGCGCTGGAGACCCTCCACCATGCAGATCCTCAGGCTTGCTTGTCTTCGATGTATTTGACGGCATCGCCAACGGTGGCAATTCCTTCGGCGGCTTCATCGGGAATTTCGATGTCGAAGGCCTCTTCAAGAGCCATCACCAACTCGACGGTGTCGAGTGAGTCAGCTCCCAGATCGTTCTGAAAGTTGGACTCAGGTTTGACTTCGCCGGCATCGACGCTGAGCTGCTCCGTAACAATCGAACGGACTTTTTCTAGGATCGATTCCTGGGACATGGCCGTGCAGACGTGACGCCGCATCTTACGGGCTTGGCCCATGCTCAACCTCGTGGCGTTAACAACGGTGACGGCAGGCCGGCGTGAATGGCTCAGTGGCACCTGCGACGGGTACCTTGATTTCAAGTCATCCGCATCGGAACGGGCACATGTCCCACGCCGTCAAGATCTACGACACCTGCATCGGTTGCACACAATGTGTGCGCGCTTGTCCCCTGGACGTTCTCGAAATGGTTCCTTGGGACGGCTGTAAGGCGGGCCAAATCGCCTCGTCTCCGCGCACGGAGGATTGTGTGGGCTGCAAGCGCTGCGAGACAGCGTGTCCTACAGACTTCCTCAGTATTCGGGTTTATCTCGGGGACGAAACCAGTCGAAGCATGGGCTTGTCCTACTAAAGCCAGCTTTTATACCCATAAGATCAGCCCGGCACCGCCGGGTTTTTTTGTATGTGCGGAATCGTTGCGGTGATCGGTTCGCGAGATGCGGCCCCGCTCCTGTTGGAAGGACTTCGGCAGTTGGAATACCGCGGCTATGACTCCGCGGGCATTGCCACACTGCAGAACAAGGAATTGCACTGCATTCGTGCCAAAGGAAAGCTGAATAACCTCACATCCCGTGTGGATCATGAGGGTGCCCCTGGCCTTTGCGGGATTGGTCATACCCGCTGGGCTACGCACGGAAAGCCTGAGGAGCACAACGCCCACCCTCACCGTGACGGAAGCGGCAGGATCGCCGTGGTTCAAAACGGGATCATTGAAAATCACCGCTCTTTGCGTGAGGAGCTCACGGCTGCGGGTGTGAGCTTTCAGTCGGAAACCGACACCGAGGTGATTCCCCATCTGATTGCAGCTCAGTTGGAGTTGATGGGGGTAGGTGAGGGAGCTGGAAATGGCGAGATTCTTTTAGAAGCAGTGCAGGCGGTGTTGCCCCGGCTCCAAGGGGCTTACGCCTTGGCTGTTTTGTGGGCTGATGCTCCCGGCGCTTTGGTCGTGGCCCGCAAAGCCGCGCCGCTCCTGATTGGCCTTGGGGAAGGTGAGTTCCTTTGTGCCAGTGACACACCTGCTTTGGCGGGTTTTACGCGCACAATTTTGCCGATGGAAGACGGCGAAGTGGCGCTACTAAGTCCGCTTGGGATCGAGCTCTACGACGCTGAAGGGGTGCGGCAACAGCGCACCCCAACAATGCTCAGTGGTTCGGATCACATTGCCGACAAGCGCCATTTCCGCCACTTCATGTTGAAGGAAATCCACGAGCAGCCCGAAACGGCTCGGCTCTGGGTGGATCGCCATCTGCCAGTGGGGCTGCCTGCCAGTAATCCGGTGGCGCTTCCTTTTGATGAGTCGTTCTACGAAGGTGTGGAGCGTATTCAAATCCTGGCCTGTGGCACCAGCCGCCATGCGGCTTTGGTGGGGGCGTATCTGCTGGAGCAGTTCGCTGGACTCACCACCACGGTGTTTTATGCCAGTGAGTTTCGTTATGCCCCACCACCGCTGGCACCCAACACCCTCACCATTGGGGTAACTCAGTCTGGCGAAACAGCCGACACCCTTGCAGCCCTAACTATGGATGCAAAACGGCGTGAAGCCCATGGCCAAGCTGACTTTGCGCCGCGTCAGCTCGGCATCACCAATCGCGCTGAGAGCTCACTGGCACGGCAAGTTCCCCACATTCTTGATATCGGTGCGGGGATCGAGGTGGGCGTCGCTGCCACCAAAACCTTCCTTGGACAGCTGTTGGCGTTTTATGGCCTGGCGGTTGCCTTTGCCGCAAGGCGCGGGCATCGCTCAGACGCTGAAATCAGAGCTTTGCTCGAGGAACTTCGAGCGTTGCCGCGGCAGCTGGAGCTGTTGGTGGAGCATCACGACAAGGGCTCTGCAGCCTTGGCACCTCGCTTTGCATCCACCCAAGATGTGATTTTCTTGGGGCGAGGGATCAATTACCCGATTGCCTTAGAGGGTGCACTCAAGCTCAAGGAAATTAGTTATATCCACGCCGAAGGCTATCCAGCTGGGGAAATGAAGCATGGGCCAATTGCCCTGCTTGATGCGCACGTGCCGGTGGTGTCGATTGCGATGCCTGGCCCGGTGTTTGAGAAGGTGTTGAGTAATGCCCAGGAGGCCAAAGCCCGCGACGCGCAAATGATCGGGGTGGCGCCTGAAGGCCCGGACACGGAGCTGTTTGATGCCCTATTGCCCGTGCCGGAAGTGAGCGAGTGGGTGAGCCCCTTGCTCACCGTGGTGCCGATGCAGCTGCTCAGCTATCACATCGCTGCCTATCGCGGCTTGGATGTGGACCAACCACGCAATTTGGCCAAGAGCGTCACGGTGGAGTGAAGAAACGGTGGAAGGATCCTGTCGGAGTTTCAGCCGGCCTTGCTTGTTGAATCGCTTCGCCCGTAACGATCCTCGAAGCGCACGATGTCGTCTTCTCCGAGGTACTCGCCGCTCTGCACCTCAATCATTTCCACCGGAATCCGGCCGGGATTGGTGAGTCGGTGCTTGCAGCCAAGCGGGATGTAGGTGCTCTGGTTTTCGCCGATCAGCTGCTCTTCGCCGTCGCGTTCCACAACGGCGGTTCCGCGTACCACCACCCAATGCTCGGCGCGATGGTGGTGCATTTGCAGCGACAAACTGGCCCCTGGTTTGACTGAAATGCGTTTGACCTGCCATCTCTCGCCTTCAGTTACTCCGGTGTAATGGCCCCAGGGTCGGTAGATCTTGCGATGGGCTTTGCCCTCTGGGCTGCCCTCAGCTTCCAGCTGCTTCACCACTGTTTTGACATTTTGAGCTTGGCTGCGATCAGCGACCAGCACGGCGTCATCGGTTTCGACGACCACCAGGTTTTCCACGCCAAGCCCAACTACCAGCCGGTGTTCACTCCGTATATAACAGTTTTTGCTGCCTTCGCTGATCACGCGGCCGCGCAAAACATTGCCGTTTTCATCGCGATCAGCGGTGTCCCACAGGGCACTCCAGCTGCCCACATCACTCCAACCGGCGTCGAGGGGAAGCACGGTTCCGAGCTCGGTTTGCTCCATCACGGCCACATCAATGGCCACATTCGGGCACTTGGCAAAGGCATTTCGATCCAGACGCAAAAAATCGAGATCTGCCATGTCTTGCTCCAGGGCAGCGCGGCAGCAGCTCACCACTTCAGGGGCGAGTCGCTCCAGCTCAGCGAGCATGGTGCTGGCTTTAAACAGGAACATGCCGCTGTTCCAGGTGAAGCGCCCACTGGCGAGAAATTGTTCGGCGGTCGCTTGATCGGGCTTCTCTACAAAGCGCGCGATCGGCACTGGCGTCAGGGCACCAGGCTCAAGAGATTCAGCGGCTTCTATATAGCCATAGCCCGTTTCAGGCGCGGTCGGCACAATCCCAAAGGTCACCAAGCGTCCTGATTCCGCTTCTTTGCGACCAGCTGCAATGGCAGCTTGAAAGTGCTGTCCATCGCGAATCACGTGGTCGGCAGCTAAGACGAGCAATAAGGGGTCGTCTCCTTGGGCAGTGGCTTGAAGTGCTGCTACAGCTACAGCAGGAGCCGTGTTGCGACCCATCGGTTCGAGCAAAATGGCTCCAGGTTCCACTTCGATCTGGCGCATCTGCTCGGCCACGATGAAGCGGTGATCTTCATTGCAGATCAGCAGAGGAGCTCCCAGCGCTTCAATGCCGGCAAGACGCTTCTGTGTTTGTTGCAGCAAGGTGTCGTCGCCGCTGCCGCCAAGCGGCCAGTACTGCTTGGGATAACTCGCGCGTGAGAGAGGCCACAGTCGAGTTCCTGTGCCGCCGCAAAGAATGACAGGGATCAGCGGGGTGGTCACCGGCACACACGTGGTGAAGTGGAATTTATTCTCGCGCAGTCAGCGCTTGCTGCCATGGCGTTATGCGAACTGCCTAGCCCCTAATTGCCCGCGTTTGTCTCAGCAGCAGCACGATGTCCGATGCTGAAGGTGTGTTTTTGCTGCTGATCCCAGTGAGGATCTATTGAGCTCCCTGGTCACGTTGCTGCTGTTGGGGTTGGCGATCGCCTGTTTTATCGGCGGTTGGCTGGCTCCTGAGCTGGTGGCCTTGTTGGCCGCGGGTTTGTTAATGGCTACTGGGGTGCTGACGCCCAATGAGGCTTTGGCTGGATTTGGGAGCCCCGCCCTGATCACGTTGGTGGGTTTGTTTGTGCTCTCCAATGGCTTGCTGCACAGCGGAGCCTTGGATCGGTTGCGAGAACTATTGGCATCGCCGCGAATTCGTAATCCCAGCCAGTTGATGGTGGTGTTTGGCTTTGTGGTGGCGCCGATTTCTGGTTTCATCCCCAACACTCCGATCGTGGCGATTTTGTTGCCGGTGGTGCAGGGCTGGTGTCAGCGCCGCGGGATCAGTCCGTCGCGGGTATTGATGCCGCTGTCGTTTGCCACCCTGATCGGCGGCACGATCACGTTGATTGGCACCTCCACCAGCCTGCTCGCCAGTGACTTGGTCACCAGGCTGGGCTACGGCTCGTTTGAGCTGTTTTCTTTTACGGCCATCGGCATTCCGGTATGGCTGATCGGTGCCTGCTACCTCGTGATTGCTGGGCGTTTCTTGCCCGATCGCGGGGATCAAAGCGACGACAATCTTCAGGCCTTGAGCCGTGATGGCTATCTCACGGAGGTGGTGATTCCGCAGCGCTCTCCTCTCTGTGAGGTGACCTTGCATGAAAGCAGGTTGCAGCGCCGCTTTGATGTGGATGTGCTGGATGTGCACCGTGATGGCCAACGCCTGCAGCCCCCCCTTGCTCAACTGCGTTTGCAAGCCGCCGATCGCTTGCTGTTGCGCTGCAGCCGCCAGGAGTTGTTGCGCTTGCAGCAAGACCGGATGGTGGATCTAGCCGGCACCCTTCTCGCCGAAGAGTTGCCCCAAATTCGCCATGCCGAGGTGTTGGTGCCGGCTGGCTCGTTATTGGCTGGCGCCACGCTGCGTGAGCTGCGCTTTCGCCAGCGTTTTAATGCCACGGTTCTGGCTGTGAACCGGGCGAACAGCACCCTCCGTGATCGCTTGGGACGGGTGGTCTTGCGCGAGGGAGACATGTTGCTCATTCAGGCCCCGCTCGATGCCCTGCGTGGCCTGCAGCAATCCAGCGATCTGGTGGTGCTCGATCAGCTCGACAACGATCTGCCCTCCACCCATCGCAAGGGCTTGGCGATCAGCGTGATGCTGGCCGTGCTGCTGCTTGCTGGCCTGAAGGTGATGCCTCTCGTGGCAGCCGTGCTCGTGGGTGTGGGGGTGTTGGTGATCGGGAAATGCCTCGATGCCGGAACGGCGCTGCGCGCGATTCGCTGGGATTTGTATCTGCTGTTGGGTGGTCTGTATAGCTTCAGTGTGGCCTTGCAGAAAACGGGTTTGGCTGATCAGGCGGCATCGAGCTTGCTCACGCTGCTTCACAACAGCTCTGCCTACAGCGCCTTGCTGGTGATCTATGCGATCACCCTGGTGGCGACTGAGCTCCTCAGCAATGCAGCAGCTGTGGCCCTGGTCTTACCCATCGCCGCTGCCGTGGCGCAGGGATTGGGGCATCCGCCGATGCTCT
Organism: uncultured Synechococcus sp.; assembly: GCA_949373155.1. The sequence continues at coordinate 9,104 of CASICK010000016.1, forward strand.
TTGCGACGGCCGTGGTGTTTGCGGCCAGCCAGAGCTTTCTCTCGCCGATTGGCTATCAAACCAACTTGATGGTGTATGCACCTGGGCGCTACCGCTTCCTTGATTTTTTCCGCTTTGGCTGGCCGCTGTCGTTGGCTTACACCTTGATCGTGCCGCTGCTGCTGCTTTGGTTCGCTTAAAGCTCCAGTAAGTCCTGGCGGCGGGGTGAGCAGCAACCAGCCCTCCTCCAGCTGCACCTCTGGAACGATCGCTTCAACAAACGGAACCAACACCGTTTTGCCGCTGTGGAGCTTGATCTCCAGCAGATCATTGCCACCGCTGATCAGGTTGCTCACCGTGCCAATCGGCTCTTGATTGCTGGCCAAACGCGCCTCTAGGCCCACCAGATCAAGCAGGTGAAATTCGCCTTCGGCGAGCTCGGGCCTGTCCGCGGCAGGCACCAGCACGGTGTGGCCTACGAGTGCTTCCGCACTGGCGCGGCTGTTCACCCCCTTCAGGCGCACCACATAGATGCTTTTGCCTGGCAGCTGCCGGCCTTCGAGCAGCTCCACTTCTTTCGGGGTTGATCCCTTGGCTTGCAGCCAGCGAGACCCAGGTTCTGTGAAGCGTTCAGGAAAATCACTGGCGGGGTTGAGGCGTAGCTCGCCCCTTAACCCCTGAGCGCCCACGAGCGTCCCCACAGGCATCCATTCGTCTGCGCTGTTCGGATCAGCTGAGCTAGGTGACGGAGTGGAAGTCATCATTCGATAATGGCGCCACGACTGCCCGTTCCTTTCATGGCCTCCGCCGCTCCGATCCTGCCTGGTGCCACGGTCACCGTGGTCGACACCCGATCGATCTATGCCGGCTACACCGGGTTTGTGCAGCGGATCAGTGGCGATCGCGCGGCCGTGCTGTTTGAAGGCGGCAATTGGGACAAGCTCGTGACCATGCGCCTCAGCGATCTCAGCGCCGCCTGATGCTGGTGTCGTTGCGTCTGCGCTTGCGGCGAGATTGTTCTTGAGGCAGACACCCGGGCTGGACGTGTCTACAACCTGATCATTTTCGGCACGATTCTGCTCAGCGTGGCTGGCCTGTTGGTACAGCCCCATCCCTTGAGGTTGGCTGCGCCGGGTGAAGTGCCCAGTTGGGTGGGGCAACTCGAGCATGGCTGTTTGTTGGTGTTCATCGCCGACTTCTTGCTGCATTTGTGGGTGTCGCCCAGGCCGCGCAAGTACTTGTTCAGCTTTTACGGCCTGATTGATGTGTCAGCCGTTCTGTTCTTTTTCGTTCCCCAAATCAGCAGTGGTCTGATTCTTTGGATCTTCAAATTTGGGCGGGTGCTGCGTGTGTTCAAGCTGCTGCGCTTCCTCGATGAAGCCCAGTTGCTTGGTAATGCCTTAAAAGCCAGTGCCCGCCGCATCGGCGTGTTTTTGTTTTTTGTGGTGATGGCCCAAGTGGTGCTGGGCTACCTGATGGTGCTTGTGGAAAGCAGCCATCCAGAAACCCAGTTCCAGACCGTTGGCCAAGGGGTGTATTGGGCGATCGTCACGATGACCACCGTGGGCTATGGCGACATCGTTCCCCAAACGGTGCTCGGTCAATTGCTCGCTGCTGTGGTGATGCTGCTGGGCTTTGGGATCATCGCGATTCCCACGGGGATCATCACGGTGGAGACGATGCAGCAGATGCAACGCGGAGGACGCAGCTGCGTGAGTTGTGGTGCTTCAACCCATCACAGGCAAGCGCTGCACTGCGATCAGTGCGGAGCGATGCTGCCGCCTGCCTCATCTTGAGGCTTGAGTAAGGCTGCCTTGGCTGCCTGCTGCTCCGCTTGGCGTCGCGAGCCACCCCAGGCTTCTGCCGTTGGACTGTTTTGGTTTTGGATGAACACCTGGCAATGAAAGCGGCGGGGGTCGCCATGGCGTTGGCTGATTTCCTGGCAGGCATAGGTCGGTAACCCCAGCCCCTGGGCTTGGGTCCATTCCTGCAACGCTGATTTGCTGTTGCCGCGGTGGGGATCGGCGAGCACCTCATGGCTTGTTTCGCGCCAGTAAGGGGCGAGCCAGGTTTGTACGGGAGCGACCTTGCCGGTGATCCGATAGATCGCACCAATCAGGGCTTCGCAGTGCTCGGCGCGGAGGGTGGCGCGAGCTGCAAGATCGCCGCTGGCCTTGGAGCCGATCTTCAGGAGCGCTTCGATGCCGATGGCACTGCCGAGCTCTGCCAGCCAGCGGTCGCTCACCAACTGGGCGCGCAGGGCAGAGCGTTCCCCCACGGGCAGCTGGGGATGTTCGGATTCGATGAAATCCGAGGCCGCCAGACGAAGCACCGCATCACCGAGAAACTCCAGCTGTTCGTGATGGCGGGCGAGCCCCGTGGAGGTGTGGGTGAGGGCTTCGTCCAGGAGCTCCAACTGCTCCCAGCTCAGTTCGTTCTTAAGGGCAAGGCTCGCATCGGGAACCAGTTGGCACCAGAGCTCTTGAAGTTGCTGTTCACGGTCGGGAGTGATCACAGCAACTACGGCGGATGCGAATGACTTGTTTTTAGCTGGACGATCTTGTTGACGCAGCCTGAGGGAACATCAACGAAGAGGGTTGAAAGCAGGACATAAGCCGGGTTCTGTTCACCCTTCCAAGGAAGGGGGGGTGATCATCTATCTGGGATCGCCGTTACCGACGACCTCGAGCGGCGCACAAAGGCGGAACGGGGAAGATGGCCACCCGTCGTTCCTAGGCCTTGCTCCCAGCCGGGGTTTACCGAGCCAGCACCTCTCGATGCTGCTGGTGCGCTCTTACCGCACCTTTGCACCCTTGCCTGTGCCGGCGAACCGGCCATCGGCGGTGTGTTTCTGTGGCACTCTCCTCACGGTCACCCGCACTGGGCGTTACCCAGCAAGCCTGGCCATCGGGGAGCCCGGACTTTCCTCAACCGATGACTGCAGCCCGAAGAGCAACGGCCATCTATTGCGATCACCTCGCCTACTTTCAACCCCCATAATGGCCTCTGAGGGGCTGTAGCTCAGCCGGATAGAGCGACGGTTTCCTAAACCGTAGGTCGTGGGTTCGAGTCCCGCCAGCCCCGTGACTCACTGCCATCGCTTTCAGCATGGGACCTCCTTAGAACCCTTTGCTTTCAAGAGCGTCTGAGAGGCGGGTGATGGCAGAAGCCAGCTGAACTTGAGGGTCTGGTTTTGTTTCGGCCGCGACCTCTTGTTTGCGTTTTGAAGCCTCGATTGCTTTCACAATCAAGAAGCACACAAAGGCGATCACCAGGAAGTTGAGGATCGCCACAATCACGCTTCCTGCAGGCCAGGCATTGATCGAGTCCACATTGGCGGCTTTCAAGGCCGGCTCAAGCGCATTGGTCATCAATAAGGTGACAACAGAGCCAACAACTTTGCCGAATGCACCTGCAATCACAACGGCAATGGCGAGATCAACCACATTGCCTTTGTTGATAAAAGCTTTGAAGTCTGAAAAGAAAGCAAGCTTGCGAGTCATTTAGAGCGTGAATTGATTTCTATTGGATAGTCATTCAGGCTGAGCTTTTCCCCCTCATTGATACAAATTGATGGATTGCCTTGAATTGATATTGATGGGGGTAGCCAGATGCCCCACCCCCGCTATTTTTGAGGGTGTGGAATGGTTCCATGACCCAGCTTCACGAGCTTCGGCTGCGGCTATTGGTTCAGCAGGAAAGCGAGCGCATCGCTGCCAACCAGCCAGCCGACCTTGACTTGTCTGTGGTGCAAGCGCGCTGCCTCTGCTGGCTCGCCCTTCTGGCGGAAGCCCATGAAGATCAAGCCAGTGATGCTGAGAGTCGTGGAGACACCGAACAAGCGATGGGTTGGTTTGCCGATTCCATGCGTTTGCGCGATGCGCTCAACGTGGTGAGTTCGATCGAGATTCCGCTACCAGGCGCCGTGGACA
>CASICK010000017.1 GCA_949373155.1 uncultured Synechococcus sp.
GCTGTTTTTATCAAGATGGAAGGCTTGCGACTCATTCTTTTATTTTACATTATATTGAAAGAATTTTTCGTACCTTCCCCCCTGATTGCTGGTTGCGAGCCTATTCCAGTTCCACCGCATTATTTCCGACTGATCTTACACCAGAGTTCATGCTGAAGTCGATTTTATTTTTACCCTCTATTCAGTTTAATGATGCTTGTGTGATCCACATTCCAGTTGGATTGACCAGGCTTTGATGTAGATCGTATGTGCTTATTTATTGATTGAGTTTTTGGATTGCATGTGAACTGGCTCAGTTCCCCCCTCAACTCCCACCTCGGGTTGAGCCGTGACATCCAGAATTAATCATTCCACTGATTGTGTAGCTGAGATGGTTCTGCTTCTTTGGTTTGAGCCCCAGCGATCCAAAGACCAAAGCTCAGCATCGTCTTCGCGATGCATTGAGCTTTCATCTCGTTCTATTCAGGAGATTGCAGCAAAGCTTTCTCGGAATGCCTTGATGGTTGCGTCGATGTCTTCATCGGAATGGGCGAGCGATGTGAAGCCTGCTTCAAATGCAGATGGTGCAAGGTAGACACCACGTTCGAGCATCGCTCTATGCAGTTGACCAAACCGCGCAGCATTGGTTGTTTTCGCTTCTTCGAAATTTCGGACTGGACCTTCACAGAGGAAGAAGCCGAACATGGCCCCAACGCTGCCTCCGGTGATTGGAAAACCAGCTTCACGGCCCGCTATCCAGGATTCCTTGAATTAAGCGTTCGGTCGTAGCGGTGAGCTTCTCGTAGCTGCCTGGCTGCTTCAGCAATTCGAGAGTTTTGATCCCAGCCGTCATCGCCAGAGGATTGCCACTCAACGTGCCTGCTTGATACATAGGGCCAGCAGGTGACACCATTTCCATAATCTCTCTGCGGCCGCCATAGGCGCCAACGGGCAAACCTCCTCCAATCACCTTGCCCATTGTTGTGAGATCAGGAGTCACTCCAAAGTGTGCTTGGGCACCGCCATAGCTGATGCGGAATCCAGTCATCACTTCATCAAAGACCAGAAGTGCACCGTTTTCTTTGGTGAGTTCTCGTAAACCCTCCAAGAACCCTGGTTCAGGTTGGATGAACCCTGCATTGCCAACGATCGGTTCAAGGATCACTCCGGCGATCGCGTCGGGATTTTCAGCGAAGAGCTGCTTCACCGATTCCAGATCGTTGTAAGGAGCAGTCAATGTGTTGGCTGTGGTGCTCCGTGGCACTCCGGGGGAGTCGGGTAGGCCGAGTGTGGCGACTCCCGAGCCAGCCTTGACGAGGAACATGTCCGCGTGGCCGTGGTAGCAGCCTTCGAACTTGATGATCTTGTCGCGCCCCGTGAAAGCTCGAATCAAGCGCAGCATCGACATACAAGCTTCTGTGCCGCTATTCACGAAGCGCACCATCTCCACGCTGGGGACGGCTTCAATCACCATCTCCGCCAAGGTGTTTTCTAAAGCGCAGGGAGCTCCAAAGCTTGTGCCTTTCTCGATGGCTTCTTGGAGAGCGCTGATGACCTCTGGGTGGGCATGACCGCAGATGGCTGGTCCCCAACTGCCGATGTAATCCACATATTTATTGCCATCCACATCCCAGGCATAAGGGCCTTTGACCCGATCGAACACGATGGGTTGTCCGCCGACCGACTTGAAGGCGCGCACCGGAGAGCTCACGCCGCCGGGCATCAAATCCTTGGCCGCATTGAATATGGCCTCGGAGTGGCTGGTGTTCAGATTGGAAGCAGTCACGGGGACGGGAGCCAAAGGGCAGTTGCAAACCGTGCAACATCTTGACCCAAGATCGGCCCGATGTGTTTTTTCTGTACTTGAAGCCAAAGAATTGATGACAAAACTGCCTAGGTTGCTGCAGTTCGGCACGTCATCAGTGAACTACGACTGGCCAGCGCTTGAGCGGGAGTTGAGAGGGTTCCTCCCCTCAAAAGCAGTCGTCGCGAAGCGGCAGGAATTGCTGTCGTACGACTGTGATGGTCTCACCATGGATCGGCACATGCCGAAGCTTGCGGTGTTGCCAGAAACGGCCGATCAGGTGGCACAAATCTTGGCGTGTTGCCATCGCCAGGGCATTCCTTTTGTGGCTCGAGGGAGTGGTACTGGCCTTTCAGGTGGTGCGTTGGTGGAGCAAGAAGCGCTTCTGGTGGTGACCAGTCGTATGCGCCGAATTCTCAAAATCGATCTTGAGAATCAGACGATCACGGTGGAGCCTGGTGTGATCAACAGTTGGGTGAGCCGTGCGGTTGTTGGTGATGGCTTTTATTACGCCCCAGATCCTTCGAGTCAGGTGGTCTGCAGCATCGGCGGCAATGTTGCTGAAAATTCAGGTGGTGTGCATTGCTTGAAGTACGGCGTCACCAGCAACCATGTGCTCGCCTTGGATGTTGTGCTGCCGGATGGCACACCAACTCGCTTTGGAACCTCGTTATGCGATGCGGCTGAGCTGGATCTGCGGGGCGTGTTTATTGGGAGTGAGGGCACGCTTGGAATTGCCACGGCAATCACGCTTCGCTTGCTACATGCTCCCGATGCTGTTGGTGTGTTGCTCGCAGATTTCCCTTCTATGCAGGCCGCTGGAGAGGCTGTGCGCTTGATCACTCGCGCTGGGGTGTTACCAGCTGGGCTGGAAATCATGGATCAAACCTGCATCAAAGCGGTGAATGAAGCGTTTGGAGAAGAGGAGTATCCGCAGGAGGCTGGAGCTGTTTTATTGATTGAGCTTGATGGCCAGGAACCGGAGGTCCAGCAAGCCGTCACGGTCACCTCAGCCCTTTGTCGAGAGGCTGGGGCAGGCGACATCCGTGAAGCCTGGAGTGAAGAGGATCGCGCCCGTCTCTGGAAAGGACGAAAAAGTGCCATTTCAGCGCTTGGCCGGCAATACCCCAGCTACTACCTCCAAGACGGCGTTGTGCCACGTACGGCTCTTCCAAGGGTTCTTAAGGCCATCGATCAGCTCAGTGCGGAACACGGTCTGGTGGTGGCCAATGTGTTTCATGCCGGTGATGGCAACCTGCATCCGCTGATCCTTTACCGCGCATCAGAACCGGGTGTGAATGAACGGGTAAAGGCACTCGGAGGCGCGATCATGCATCTTTGCCTTGAGGTGGGAGGCAGCATCAGCGGAGAACACGGAGTTGGCAGCGATAAGCGCTGTTATCTCGATCAAATGTTCAGCGCTGATGATTTGGTCAGCATGCAATGGGTTCGGCTTGCTTTTGATCCGCTTGGCCGTGCCAATCCTGGAAAAATTTTTCCGACTCCACAGAGCTGTGGCGAGTCGATGCGACGTTCTGTGCAATTACAAGCAGAGGGACAAGAGCTTCCCGAAGAAGCCATTGTGTATTGAAATCAGTCCTCAACCTCTTCGTCGTCCTCTAAGTCCCAGGCCAGGTCAACCACCACAGGTGCGTGGTCGCTGGGTTGGACCCGTCCTCGTTCTTGCTTGTCGATCGAACAGCTTCGCGCTACCCCCCGAAGCGTTTCATCGAGATACACGTGATCGATTCGCCAGCCACGATCTCGGTCCCAAGCACCACTGCGGTAATCCCACCAGCTCCAATGGCCGCTGTTTGCTTCAAACAGACGAAAGGCGTCTTGAAGATCAGGCCCTAAGGCCGCTCTTAACGCGTCCCGTTCTCGATCTGAGGCCATGATCCCGCCGGACAAGCGATCCGGATCGGGTAGGTCTCGCGCTTCAAGCCCGATATTGAAATCTCCCACTACACAGAGCGGTTCGTCTCTGGTTTGGATGGCCCTGAGGTAGCGCTCCAGGCAGGACAGCCAGGTGAGTTTGTAATTGTATTTATCCGAGCTGAGACTCGATCCATTGGGGACGTACAAATTCACCACTCGAACGCCATCGATGAGTGCGCTGATGACGCGTTTTTGAGCACTAAGTTCCTCGGCTTCGTCGTCGTCAATGAGCTCTGCACTGAAACCCATCCGCACGTCTTCAACGGGCATGCGACTGATCAGTGCAACGCCGTTGTAGGCCTTCTGTCCGTAAAACTGAACTTGATATCCCCTCTGGAGAAAGGGCTCTAGCGGAAATTGAGGATCATCCACTTTTGTTTCCTGCAATGCCAGCAGGTCTGCTTGCGAGTGCTCAAGCCAATTCAGAACATGATCCAGTCGGGTTCGCACTGAATTGACATTCCAGCTGGCAATTTGCACGGATGATGCGGCTTCTGAAGGTGACCCTTAGCATCGAGCCGATATTTGGAAGCTGAGAACGTGCCATCGCTTACCGCGTTAAGACCTCATCTTCTTGGGCTCATCAGTGTGATCTCGCTGGTCATTCCCGTAGACGTTTTGGCTCAGGAAAGCCCGATGGGTAGTGGCTATCAGTCTCCCCAGCAGCGTGATGTGTTCCAGACCGTGCCCGGCCAGAACGACCAGGAGTCGGTGCTTGATGCCACCAACCCCATGGACTTGATGAATCGGTTGCGTAGGGCCAATGCGATGAATGACGCCACACCGCCCGCGGACGCCATCGATGCGGCGCTTAAGGCTTTGGAGTCGTCTCAGCCAGCGCCTTAGGAGGAGGTGTCAGCACGTTTAGGCGACGCTTTGCCGTTCTGTCCTCACCCTTTCGGAAGGCTTCAAGTTGCCAGCGAACCGCTAGTTGATCGAGGGCTTGCTTGTTCTGTTCATTGACGGAAAGACGGTTTCTGACCCTTAGCAACACCTTTTGCGATTGCTGTTTCTGCCCCTTGTCGTGATGGAGCAGGGCGAGGGCGAGCAGAGGTTGAATGCTCTCTTGAGATTCTGCGGCAATGAGGCGGTAGGTGGCGATAGCTGCGTTGTCTTGTCCGGAGAGACGTTGCAAATCAGCGAGGCGCAATCCAAGCGACAGTCGTTGCCCTTTGGGTGTTTGCTTGAAACGATCGGTTGTCTGTTCCAAAGCGGTGGCCTGCCGGTTTGTTCCCACAGCCAACAGCAGTTGAAGGTTCTGTACTTCTGGGCGATTGGGCCATAGCGCTCGAAGGGTGATGAGCTCATGCCCTGCTCCATCGCGATCACCTCGTTGGAGCTTCCGTTGGGCCAGGAGCAAGCGCCAACGCCACTCGCGTGGATGGGAGAGGGCGAGTTG
>CASICK010000018.1 GCA_949373155.1 uncultured Synechococcus sp.
TTTGACCCCAATTTTTTCTCGAAACTTTTTACTACTCAGAAGGAGTACGACGCGCTGTTTTCCAATCCCAAAAAGCCGCTGTTGAGCCGTGCCATGAATGCTTATGACCCTGGAAGCACATGGAAGCCCGTGACGGCAATGGCCGGAATGGCGTCGGGCAAATTTCCTCCTGAGGTCAAGTTGAACACCACCGCCTGCATCACCTATGGCGGTCACTGTTTTCCTGATCACAATGGCGCTGGGTTTGGACGGATTGGCTACGCCGATGCCCTGCGCTTCTCCTCCAATACGTTTTTCTATCAAGTTGGGGTGGGCTCGGGTTCTCTCGCTCTCAAGAAGGCGGCCACTCAACTTGGTTTCGGGCGGAAGACAGGGATTGAAATCGGTTGGGAGGAAAATGTGGGTCTGGTTGGTGATGAAGATTGGGCGAAGGATGGCCGCGGCTGGGCGGAGCCTGGTTCCACTCCTTGGATCCCTGAGGACATGGCCTCTGCTTCGATTGGCCAGTCCGTGGTGCAGATCACCCCTCTCCAATTGGCACGGGCGTATTGCGTGTTTGCCAACGGTGGTTGGCTGGTCACCCCCCACCTGGCAGATCAAGGCTTGGATTGGACCGCTCCATCGCGGCGCTCCAAGCTGCCGATCAAGCCATCAACCCTGGCGAAGATCCGTGAAGGCTTGCGCAAGGTGGTGGAGGACGGCACCGGCTACGGCCTGAACGGTGAGGGCATTCCTCCTTCTGCTGGCAAGACCGGTACAGCGGAGGACAGCACGGGCGGCCCAGATCATGCCTGGTTTGCCAGTTATGCCCCTTACCCGAACGGCGAGATCGTTGTGGTGGCCTTTGCTCAGAACACCCCTGGGGGTGGCTCAGTGCATGCGCTACCGATGGCCAAGAAAGTGATTGAAGTGTGGAACCGCAATCGCAAACAGACTTGACTTAGGCCGCTGAGCTGATGGCTGAGGAGAGCACCTGGCGGTAATAGCCCCGTAGCTGCTCCGTTGCCCCGGCCCAGCCCCAGCGTTCGGCTTCTGAGCGTGCGGCATTGCGGAGGGCTTGACGCTCGAGGTCATTGCCAAGCAGCTTGCCGGTGGCTTCAATCAAGCTGCCGGCCCCCGCATCTGCCCCGTCCGGTTCATAGAGACAACCGTTCACGCCGTCGCTAATGATGTCCGGGATGCCGCCGCGATTGGCGCCCACCACTGGGCAGCCAGCGGCCATCGCCTCGAGCAACACAAGGCCAAGGGTTTCGGTGCTTGAGGGAAAGAGGAAGGCATCCCCGCTGGCATAGGCCCCAGCGAGTTCTTCGCCAGCCAGATAACCCACAAAGGTGGTGGCTGTTCCCTCGAAATGCTTCTCCAGTTGCTGCCGGTGGGGGCCATCGCCTACAAGCGCCAGTCGCGCATCGGGCAAGGCTTCGAGCACCGGACGGATCCGTTCGATCTGCTTTTCTGCCGAGAGCCGACCCACATACAGCAGAAGCGCTCCGCGGTCGTCGTATTCACCAAGCAAGCGTTGACGGAGTTCTGGGCTACGCAACTCGGGCCTGAACATCTCCGTATCGACGCCCCGCTGCCATAGGGCGGTGTGCTGGATGCCCTTATCGCTGAGCTCTTGCACCATCGCGGTGGAGGTGCAGAGATTCAGCAAAGCTTGGTTGTGAGCTGCTTTTAGAAGTTCCCACAACAAGGGTTCGAGCATGCCCATGCCGTAATGCTCGAGATACTTCGGCAGATGTGTGTGATAACTGGCGATCAGGGGGATGGATTTGGTCTTGGCGAGCCAGATGCCTCCCAAGCCCAGAACCGCTGGGTTGACCACGTGGATCAGGTCTGGCTGGAAGGCGTCGATGGCCTCGGAGACAGCCGGTCGTGGCAAGGCCAGCTTCAGCTCTGGGTAGAGCGGCAAGGGCATGGCAGGAACGCCCACCACCTTGGCTCCCATGTAGTTGCTGGGTGCGCCCTCTGGACAAAACACCACCACCTCGTCTCCTGCATCCACCAGATGCTTCACCGTTTTGGTGAGCCGGGTGACGATGCCGTCAACTTTGGGGAGGAAGGTTTCGGTGAAAAAGGCGATTTTCAAGGTTTCGTCCCGATCAGGAGGCGTTGCCAATGGCTTGGGCCTGTGTCTTGGTCCAGGCCGACGTGCAAAGGATGCGATTGCGATCGCAGCGATCGGCGTATTTCGTCGCAATCTCCACAACTTCTTTGAGAAGACCGTCATCAAGGGTGGTGGGTTTGAGCCCCAGCTCGATGAAGCAGCGGTTGTCCACGATCAGATCGTTTTCAACGGCCTCGTTGCGTGGGTTAGGGAGATTGTTGACCTGAGCCCCTGTTAGCGCCGCCACCTTCTTGGCAAGTTCGCCCACTTGGTGGCTTTCGGTCATCTGGTTGAAGATCTTCACCCGTTCGCCTTTCTCTGGTCGGTTTTCGAGTGCAAGCTGCACGCACCGCACCGAGTCACGGATGTGAATGAAGGCGCGGGTTTGACCGCCCGTGCCATGCACGGTGAGTGGATAGCCGATCGCTGCTTGCATCAGGAATCGGTTCAGAACCGTTCCGTAGTCACCGTCGTAATCAAAGCGGTTGGTGAGACGCGGATCGCGATCCGTGGCTTCGGTGTTGGTGCCCCAAACAATCCCTTGGTGAAGGTCGGTAATTCTGATCTTGTCGTTTTTGTTGTAATACAGGAACAGCAACTGATCGAGCGTTTTGGTCATGTGATAAACGCTGCCAGGACTGGCCGGATGAAGAATTTCCTCTTCAAAACGGCTGCCGTCAGGCTGGGGCACTTCAACCTTGAGGTAGCCCTCAGGAATGGTGGCGCCACGGTGGGAGCCATAGCCATAAACGCCCATCGTGCCGAGGTGCACGACGTGGATGTCCTGGCCAGACTCCACGATCGCGGCAAGCAGGTTATGGGTGCCGTTCACGTTGTTGTCAACGGTGTAGCGCTTGGTGGCGCTGCTCTTCATCGAGTAGGGCGCAGCGCGCTGTTCGGCGAAGTGCACGATCGCATCGGGCGTCTCTTCGATGATGAGATCGAGGAGACGTTGGTATTCGTGGGCGATATCCATGTGGATGAACCGCATGGGCTTGCCGCCAATGCTTTCCCACACGTTGAGGCGTTCACCGATGCTCGCGATCGGTGTTAGCGATTCCACCTCAAGGTCGATATCGATCTTGCGACGGCTGAGGTTGTCCACGATCACAACATCGTGATTTTGGTCAGCCAAATTCACCGCACAAGGCCAGCCGCAGAAGCCGTCACCACCTAAAACGAGAACTTTCACCCCAAACTCCTGCTGAAGCGAGCAAGCCGCTGATTTCTGGCAAGCTACTACAGGCTTTTTAGCTGACGGCTACGGACAGTGCCATTAGGGCGATCACAAGCACTGCGCCGGAGATGATCAGGAGCCGAGATCCGTTGCTGAGAGAGGCTCCATCGCTGATGACTTCCATTCGAGGTTCCTTCGCGAAGGCGTTGAGGCGACCGCCATCTTCCTGAATGACCTGCATGAATCCAGCTGCAACTGATCGGGACGTTATGGAGTTGATCGTTGTTGCGCCCCTGCTTCTTCATGCTCCTTTACTCCCAGATATGTGCTGTTACATCGAGGCGGTGAAATGGGCTGGTGAGCGCGTTGTTGGTTGTTAAGTGTTGATGCGTCCACTGGTTGGGGAGCTTGGAGAGGCTTGTGCACGGGTGGGCAAGCGGCCAGCTAGCAAGGATTGGCGTCCTGCCTGTACGGCGGAGGCCATCGCTTCCGCCATCAGAGGGGGTTGTCCAGCGAGGGCGATGGCGCTGTTAATGAGAACGGCATCCGCGCCCATCTCCATCGCTTGGGCTGCATCACTTGGCACGCCGATTCCCGCATCCACCACCACCGGCACCCTGGCGTTCTCGATGATCAGTCCGATGTTGGCGGCATTGCGCAAGCCCTGACCTGACCCGATGGGGGATCCCAGCGGCATCACGGTGGCGCAGCCCACGTCTTCTAAGCGCTTCGCCAGGAGTGGGTCGGCATTGATGTAAGGCAGCACTGTGAAGCCCTCCTTCACAAGCATTTCTGCCGCTTCCAATGTGCCAAAGGGGTCGGGCAGCAAATGACGACTGTCCGGGATCACCTCCAATTTCACAAAATTGTTGTTGTCTTGACCGGCCAGCTTGGCGAGCTCCCTGCCGAGCCGGGCCACCCGCACGGCCTCTTCCGCGTTGGTGCAACCCGCCGTATTAGGGAGCATCCAGATTCGTGACCAGTCAATCGCTTCCATCAGGCCTGCATGGCCCTCAGCGGCCGCTTGGACCCGTCTCACGGCAACCGTGACCATCTCGCAGCCTGAGCGCTGCAGGCTGTGCTGCATGGCTTCCAGGCTTGGGTATTTGCCTGTTCCAGTAATCAGCCTGCTGTGGAAGCTGCGCCCTCCGATTTGGAGTGCATCGTCGTGAGAGTGGGTCGGATCCATAGTGGTCAGTTGCGGTTTGGTTGAAGAACCGGATCGTGATGCGGTCAAGCAGGCCGCAACCGCTCTACCGTGCATCCATCATCCACCGGTTGCATGCCCGTTCCTCCCGTCATCGATATACCGGTTGAGATTCAGGCGTTTGAGTCTTCCCAATCATTTGATAGTTCACAACTAGCGATTCCTGTCGAACTTGAGGGATCGGTTGAAAGTTTTGATCCTGTTGCTCGCGCGGCTGATCTCGCGGCCACGCTGCCCCGTCAGTGGTGCGGAAATTACACCTCGTTTACGTCTAATTCCACCGTGGATGTGGAGTTGACCTTGACCCGTTTGAAGCCAATGGGCCAAATGGTGGATTTACGCGGTGAGATGCGCATTGGCTCAATCTCTACGCCTATTCAGGGCAATCTCAATGCCAAATCGGATCAGCTCGACCTTCTGCCTCTGTCTCCTGAGCTCACCAATGACATGGAAATTGGCGGGAGATTTTTAGGCTTACAGGATTTTTCACTGGCTGGATGGGACGCTCCAAGGTTGACCAACCCTGGCGGACGTCTTGACCTTTCGCGCAGCTGCGCTGTTTCAGAAACCGCGCCCATCCGGGCCCTTTGGTGAAGATTGGCTTAACTTTTTTTCTTTTGCAGCGGAGCGTTCCAAACGGTTTAATCGCTTGCGAGCTGTTTTGTTTTTTGGATCAAGAACGAGTGCTTGGCGATAGAGAGCGCAAGCTTCCTCATTTTCTAGTAGGCGTTCTTGGGCAAAAGCGAGGTTATTCATCGCCACTGGGTAATCCTCTTTGGCGCGTAGTGCTGCTTTGTAATGGCGCACGGCAGTTGTGAAATCTTTTTCAGCTGCTAGCGCATAGCCCAAGGCATTTTCAATGAGCGCGCGCGCTTCATTGGGCTCGTCGTTGAGCCTTTTAACGGCCTGGCGCAACGTCACGATGGCCTGTGGGTACAGGCGCTTGCGCAATTGAACAGAGGCCAACTCATACAAAGCACCTGCATCCTTGGAGGACGCGACCTTCGCTTGCTCCATTTTGAGCAAGTTTTGTTCGTCGCGACGAACACGTAAAAATTGGCGACCGCCGACAACAGCGACGATCGCCAAAAGACCTATCAGGCCCAGTAAGTAGGTCTGAGGCAGGAAAGCATTCATGTCAGACCCAAGAAACGCCCCGTTGGGGACTGATCATTAACCCTGAGTGGCATTCACGACGTTGGCGAAACTCGCAGGATCGACAACAGCCAATTGAGCCAACATTTTGCGGTTGATCCGCACATCAGCTTTTTTGAGGCCACCGATTAAGCGGCTGTAGCTCACGCCATTCATTCGTGATGCAGCATTGATCCGCGCAATCCAAAGGCGGCGGAAATCACGCTTGCGACGACGGCGATCGCGGTAGGCATTACAGAGCGCCTTCATGACGCGTTGGTTTGCCGTACGAAAGAGTGTTCCGTTGCTGCCGCGGAAGCCACGGGCTAAGCGGAGAATTTTATTGCGGCGTTTACGGGCAACATTGCCTCTCTTGACGCGAGCCATGAATCAGATGTGGAGAAATTGAGGGAAAAAATGTCCTGCGTGGCTAAGCACCTGGCAAGACTTAGGCCTGAGCTCAGGCGTAGGGCATCATCAGCGTGACGCGTTCCTCGTCGGTGCGATCCACCACAGCCTTGGTCTTCAAATGACGCTTCTGTTTCGGCGATTTGTGATCGAGAAGGTGATTATGAAAGGCGCGGCGACGCATGAACTTGCCAGTGCCTGTTGCTTTGAACCGCTTGGCGGCTGCTTTGCGGGTCTTGAGCTTGGGCATGGGTCTGGCTGCACGCGGCATAAGCGACAACCATAGAACGTTGCCTTCCTTAAAGCCAATCAATTCAAGCCCCTTCATGCTGAATCAAGATGCAGCGGATGTGGCCTTGACTCCTCCCTTTGGCTGGCTGAAACACCGGGTTGTGGTGCCGTTGGCGTTGGTGAGTGCGATCACTTGCAGCTGCCGCGCTCAAGAAGCGAGCCTCGAACCTGCCCCTGCTGCCGTTGTGACCCATCGATCGGTGCCATTGCCACCCAAGGCCAATTCAGCGCCTTTATGGGTGGCACTGGACGATCACCTCGGCCGCGGTACCACCTCGCAACGTTCCGGGCCCTTGCTCACGTTGAACAGTGCTGGCCAGCAGTCCCTGCGATTGAGCGATAGATCCGGAACCGAGGTGGCGAAGGCGAGGTCGCTGCGCCTCAGCTGGCGACTTGCTCCTTTGGCTGCACCTGTGGAGATTGCACGCCAGATTGCTGGTCCCTTCGCCAGTTTTGAATCAGCGGAACGGATTGCCAGTCGCTGGCGTGATCAAGGTGTGGTCGCGCGCGTGGCCCATCCCGGCGACTGGGAGGTATGGGCATCCATTGGTGCTGAGCGGCTCGATGGGGTCTCAGTGCGGACTTGGTTGCGCACGCTCAAAACGGAGATGAAAATCGTTTTGGAGGCCCCCTCGGGTGGACGCACCCTGCAGGGACCGCTGATGCTGGAGGCCCCGAATGGTCTGCTCTGGCAAGGAGGCGTTTTGCGCGGCCCGTTTCGTCTTCAGCCGGATGCCTATGGCAGTTGGACGTTGCTGGAGCAAGTTCCGCTTGAGCGTTATTTAGAGGGGGTGGTTCCCCATGAAATCGGCGCTGGATCTCCTACGGCGGCTCTCGAGGCTCAGGCGGTGTTGGCGCGCACCTGGGCCCTGGCGAATAGCCATCGGTTTGCGATCGATGGCTATCACCTCTGCAGTGATACGCAGTGCCAGGTGTACAGCGATCCCCGTCAGGCCAGTGCTGCGGTGCGTCAGGCGATTCGTGCAACGTCCGGACAGGTGTTGGCTTGGAAGGGCGAGCCGATTCAGGCTTGGTATCACGCCAGCAACGGTGGGGTGATGGCTGGAGGAGAAGAAGCCTGGGCAATGGACTCCCTTCCTTATGTTCAGGCCCGTGCCGACGGATCAGCGGCATGGATCAAGGGAATGTCGTTGCCACTGCAGGACGCCTCCTCGGTGAGTGGCTTGCTAGCGCGTGGCGAGGGTGCCTATGGCACAAATCACCCCCGTTTTCGTTGGTCGCGAACGTATAGCGCTGGCCAAGTGGCCCAGGCTTTACGTGCTGCTGGTTTGTCTAGTGGTGTCCCCAGTGCCCTAAGCGTGCATAAGAGGGGAGCGAGTGGCAGGGTTCTGGCCCTCGACATCCAGATGGCGGCTGAAGGGGAGGCGGTCATGTTGCGGTTGGATGGCATCCGTCGCACCCTGCGTCGCCTGCCCAGCACCTTGTTTGTGATTGAGACACTTGGGCCTGATCGATGGCGTTTTAACGGTGGAGGATTTGGTCATGGAGTGGGCCTCTCGCAAGCCGGTGCCATCGATTTGGCGGCTCGTGGTTGGAGCTTTGAACGGATCCTTAGTCACTACTATCCGGGCACAACATTGACCACGGTCCAGCCGTCTTCAAGCTCTGATCCCGGTCAGGCCCCTTAAAGTTCCATGAATTCGAATGGTGAGAGGGTGTTGGCCGCAGGGACAGGCGATCGCCGACGCGGTAAGACAGCCTTGTTTTTGGTGGCTTGCGGTTGCGCTGGAGCAGCACCCCATTGGCTTGATCCCTCCAGGAGTCTCATCCCTTCACTCACGCTTGCGCTCGTGCTCGGTGGGTACTCGCTCAGCACAACGCTGCGAGGCTCTGATGCGAGCGCCATGCCCAGGAACAGCACCCCTGCAACGGATGGGGAAGGGACCTCAAGCCCTGAGGCGTCCTTGGCTGCGTCACCCGCCGTAATCGAGAGCCTCGCCTCTTGGCCCAACGTTGATGTGGTGGTGGCGGCTAGGGATGAAGAGGCCGTGGTGGCACGTTTGATGGAACGCCTGGGAGCGCTTCGCTATCCAGCCAACCAACTCACCACTTGGATCGTTGATGACGGCAGCGAAGACAAAACACCAGATCTGCTCGATGAACTGAAGCCTCAGTACCCCAACCTGAACGTGATTCGCCGGCAGCGCAATGCAGGCGGAGGGAAGTCTGGTGCGTTGAATGCTGCTTTGGCTCAAAGCAGTGGGGAGTGGATTCTTGTGCTGGATGCCGATGGTCAGATCAGTGAAGACCAGCTGGAACGCTTGATTCCTATCGCCGTGATGGGTGATTGGTCTGGGGTGCAGATGCGCAAAGCGGTAACGAACGCTGACACCAACCTGTTGACGCGTGTCCAGGCGATGGAGATGGCGTTTGATGCGTTGATTCAGCAGGGGCGCCTGTTGGGTGGAGGGGTGTCTGAACTTCGTGGCAACGGGCAGTTGCTGCGTCGTGATGTGTTGGAAGCCTGCGGTGGCTTCAACGAAGACACAGTTACGGACGACCTGGACCTTAGTTTTCGTTTTTTGCTCCAGGGCGCTCGCACAACGCTGGTTTGGAATCCACCGGTGCGCGAAGAAGCAGTGGAGACAATCCCAGCGCTTTGGAAGCAGCGACAACGTTGGGCAGAAGGAGGGTTGCAGCGCTTCTTTGATTACTGGCCGGGGTTGTTATCCAATCGCTTAACGGTTGGCCAGAGACGTGATCTGGCTTGTTTTTTCTTGCTTCAGTACGTCCTCCCTGTGCTCTCCTTTGCCGACTTGGTCACCAGTGTGTTCACGCGCACTTCACCGGTGTACTGGCCCTTGTCGATCGTGGCATTTGGCGTATCAGGCGTGGCCTATTGGAGAGGGTGTCGCCGCTTCAGTGAAGGCCCTGCCTTACCTCAACCCAATCCATTCTCATTGCTATTGGGAATTGCTTATCTCAGCCATTGGTTCTTTGTGATTCCCTGGGTCACGCTGCGGATGGCGGTGCTTCCCAAGCGATTGGTTTGGGCAAAAACCAGCCATCGTGGGACTGAGGAGACGGTTAAAGCCTGAGCGCTGATGGTTGAAACGGTTTAGTCATTGTCCAGTTCCACATCCAGGACCTGACCGTTAAAAAAGTCGGCAAAGCGCTTCACCTTTTCATCCATGATCGAAGGTGGATTCACTTCCGTTAGTGGCGGAGGAGGAGTTGGCGTACCCATGGATGGTGAGTCCGGCTTAGAGACCTCTTCTGAAATGAGGGTGGGCGCCGCGACTGGCGATGGAGGTGCTGGTTTCGGTTGTGACGGCGTCGGTAGAGACGGCGTTGGATCTGTGATGGGAGTGGATGGTGTTGATTGCGGTGTGGCTGCGGCGGATGGCGTTGAGGCCATTGGGGCTGCACCACCGTGGTTTTCCAAGACCAGTTGTCGGTTCCCGCCAATGGAACGTTTGATGGCTTGCTCCAGCAAGCTGGCCCGGCTTTGGACCATGCCCATCCAATTTCCAGCCACCTGCACCACAGCGCGATGGGGATCGAGTCGTACCAATTGCGCCTGCTGTGACAGCAGCATTCGGGTGGAGGGGAGCTCGAGGCTGGCGAGAATCTGTTGCCATAGTTCCGGCAGATTTTGGCTGTCAGGGGCAGGCTCTTGCGCTGATGGTGGCGTCGGAGCAGGCTCTGAGCTGACGACCGGTTGGGGACTCGTGTTGGGAAGGCTGACGGGTGGTGCTTGTGCTGTTTGTGCTGCTTGTGCTTCAGCTGCTGGAGCTGTGCTGGCGTTGGCCACCGCCGGTGTGCTGACAGCTGGAGGTGGAGGACTGATCGCTGGAGGATTGATGGCTGCTTGGGGACTGACTGTTGGAGCGCTGCTTGATGGCCTGTTTGTCGGCGCTGCAGAACTGGGTTTTGCAACGGGGATCTCCGCGTCAGCAAGGAGGCCAAGCAGCAACACTTCAAGCCACAACCTTGGTTGCACGCTTTGACGCAGTTGCTGTTCACTGCCTTTGAGTTGTGCCTGCCAGTGCAGAAGTCGCTGACGGCCGAGGCGTTGCGCGAGTGCAGGCAACTGCTCTCGAAATTGTGGTGAAACCCCGGTGAGCTCTGGACGGTCTGGTGCAACAGCCATCAACACCAGGTCGCGCAAAATGGCCGCCAACCCCTGCAGCACGGCTCCGGGATCTCGGCCACGATCCAGCAGGCGTCGGCTCGCTTCGAGCAGCGTGAGCGGCTCTCCCTCTGCAAGCGCTTCAGCGAGGTTGAGAAGTTCTTGCTCTGGGACCGCTCCCAATAGGTCCCAGACCGCATCCGCCTTGATCGGTCCTGGGAGGAGGCTGAGCTGATCGAGAAGGCTTTCCGCATCGCGCAGGCCGCCTTGGGCGCGTTGGGCCACCACATGCAGCGCCTCTGGTTGGATCGCAATCGACTCCTGTTCGGCAATCCAGGCCAGGTGCGTGTTCAAAGCCTCGAGTGGAATGCGCCTGAAGTCAAAGCGCTGGCAGCGGCTCAGGATCGTGGGCAGCACCCGTTGGGGATCGGTCGTGGCTAAAACAAACACCACCTGCGGCGGCGGCTCTTCCAGGGTTTTGAGCAGCGCATTAAACGCGGCTGTGGAGAGCATGTGGCACTCATCCACCACGTACACCTTCCAGCGCGCCTGCACAGGGGCGAACCGGGAGCGTTCGATCAGATCGCGAATGTTGTCAACACCGGTGTTGGAGGCGGCATCGATCTCGATCACATCAAGGGCAGTGCCACGCGCAATCGTGATGCAGAGCTCACAAGTCCCGCAGGGCTGGGGCGTTGGCCCGTCGTGGCTGAGGCAATTGAGTGAACGCGCCAGGATCCTCGCGCTGGAGGTTTTGCCGGTCCCGCGTGGGCCGCTGAACAGATAGGCCGGGGCAATGCGTCCGGAGGTGAGGGCATGGCCGAGTGTGGCGGCAATCGCCTCCTGACCCACCAGCTGATCAAACCGTTGAGGACGGTATTTGTGATGCAGCGGCTGATAGGCCTGACTCATGCACTACCCGCAAGACCTTGAGGCTACTCAGCTTGATCGCTGATGGAACGTCCATATTGCTCGTTGAGCAAATCGCTGATGCGTTGCTCGAGTTCTTCCACGGCTGCAAGTTCATCGGCGAGGCTTTGCCCAGCTTTGAGCAGCCTTCTGCCCCGTCCTCCATAGCGTTCGCTGGCGCCATTGTTAGGGCCGCCGCGGATCCAGCCCTCTGCCTGCTCAAGCGTGCCTTCTAGTTGGTCGAGCAAGCTTTGACGGAGTTTTTTCAGCTGCAATAGGCCGCGGCGAGCGCGATCTCGGGATTGTTCATTCACCAACCCCCGCTTGAGGAGCAATCGCAGCCCTGTGAGAAGCGCTGCAGGCACCAGCTGGCCTATGGCCAAAGCACCGAGGCTGGTGCTGTGCAGGAAGCTCTCCACTTGTCCGCTCTGATGCCGGCCGGTTTTGCACCAGCTGGCGAAATGTTCGCAGTTGTTGAACAGCAGGTTGTAGCGCTGTTCGCCGATGCGGCTCATCGCTCGCCGCAGCGTGACGCCTGCTGGAGATGGATGGTCATGCTCCACAACGCTGGTCTCTAACCCGCGTTTGAATTCCTCCAACGGACTGCGCAGAATTTCTCGGCCCTCGAGGTAATGGGCGATGGTGCCATCGCCGAGATCGATGCCGTGATGCAGAAACAGGCCGTGCTGGCGCGGTACGGAAAGATGGTCAGCGGCAGCCATTCAGGGTGACGTTCAAGCCGACTCTTTGTGCTGCTTGGTGTCGGGGAGGGGCAGCACTTTGCCACCGGTGTGTTCTTCGACCATGGCTTTGGTGATCGTGAAGGCTGTCACGGTCTGATCGGAGGGCAGCTCATACATCAGATCAAGCATCAACTCCTCCACGATTCCGCGCAGGGCGCGAGCGCCGGTTTTGCGACGGTGAGCTTCTTTGGCAATCGCTTCAACGGCCTGGGATTCGAAGTCCAGTTGCACGTTGTCCATGCTCAAAAGAGTGCTGAATTGCTTCACCAGAGCGTCACGTGGTTCGGTGAGGATCGATTCGAGTGCGCTCTCGTCTAATGGCTCCAGCACGGCGCTCACAGGCATGCGCCCAATGAACTCTGGGATGAGCCCGTACTTAACTAGATCATCGGGTTCGAGATGACGGAGCACCTGGGCGGCTTTGATATCGCGAGTGGCGCGGTTGCGACCCCGTCCATCGTTCGGCACAAAGCCAATGGCATTGCGGCCCATGCGCTTCTGCACTAAGTCATCCAGGCCGACGAAGGCTCCACCACAAATAAACAGGATTTGGCTCGTATCGATCTGGATGCAGTCCTGATAAGGATGCTTGCGGCCGCCCTGAGGAGGCACGTTGGCCACAGTGCCCTCCAGCATTTTCAGAAGGGCCTGTTGAACGCCTTCCCCAGACACGTCACGCGTGATCGAGGGGTTTTCGCTTTTGCGCGCAATTTTGTCGATTTCATCGATGTAGATGATCCCCCGCTGGGCCTGCTCTACATCCATATCGGCTTTCTGTAGCAGCCGTAGCAGGATGTTTTCAACGTCTTCTCCGACGTAGCCAGCCTCTGTGAGGGTGGTGGCATCGGCAACGGCGAAGGGCACATCGAGCATTTCTGCCAGGGTTTGAGCCAGCAGCGTTTTTCCGCAGCCGGTTGGACCAATCAGCAGGATGTTGCTCTTGTGCAGGCGGGTGGCCGTTTGGGCGGCTTCGCCTTGGCCATCGCCCTGCCATGCCAGGCGTTTGTAGTGGTTGTAAACGGCAACAGCCATCACCTTCTTGGCCGCTTCTTGACCGACGACTTGTTCGTCTAAGAAACCCTTGATTTCGTGAGGCTTGGGGATCGTGGCCAGCGTTGGAGCAGGTTTGCTGGTTTTGCTAGTGCCGCCTGCAGCAGTTTTTTTGGAGGGTTCGCCGCCGTGACGTGGATTGCCTTGAGCGTCGATCAGTTCTTCGTCGAGAATCTCGTTGCAGAGATCGATGCACTCATCACAGATGTAAACCCCAGGACCCGCGATCAGTTTGCGCACTTGCTCCTGGGACTTTCCGCAGAAAGAGCACTTGAGATGGGCGTCAAATTTGGCCATCGGGCTCTGGACACATCAAACGGAAAGACAGGACCGGTCGGAGTGGGATCGGACTGGATACGTAGGATCGTTTGGGAAATGGGCTGTGTCAGCCCCCCGTAATGATTCCTTCGCCTCCGAGATTGTCCACAACGCGATCGATCAGTCCGTATTCAACCGCTTCTGCTGGAGAAAGGAAGTAGTCCCGTTCGGTGTCTTCGGTGATTTTGGCGAGCGGTTGGCCGGTATGCTCCGCCATCAAACCGTTCAGGGTTTCCTTAAGAAATAAAATTTCCTGCGCCATGATTTCGATGTCTACGGCCTGACCTTGTGCACCACCAAGAGGTTGGTGAATCATGATCCGGGCATTGGGAAGGGCTAGGCGTTTGCCTTTGCAGCCTCCGCTCAAAAGGAAAGCTCCCATCGAGGCGGCGAGGCCGTAGCAAATGGTGACGACGTCTGGCGCCACCTGCTGCATGGTGTCGTAGATCGCTAAACCCGAAGTAATCGAGCCACCCGGTGAATTGATGTACACCTGAATGTCTTTTTCAGGGTCTTCAGCTTCCAGAAAAAGTAGTTGAGCAACCAGAGCATCCGCCACCTGGTCGTTCACGTCGGTGCCGAGAAAGATGATTCTCTCCCGGAGCAGACGGGAATAGATGTCAAAGGAGCGTTCACCCCGACCGGACTGCTCCACCACCGTCGGAACCCCTGGAGAGGCAAACGGGGCGTGAGCCGAGACGGGAAGAGTCCCTCGCCAGCGGTTTTCGATTGGGTGGTGGCTGCGGGCGTTGATCACGCGGCGGCGGGCGGGAGGACAGATGAATGCAATCTATGGGCGCCGATCAGGCATCGGTGGCGCTTGGCTTGTCCTTTTCAGGTGCCTTTTCGCTCACGGTGCTGTTTTCTTCTAACCAGCCGAGCAGTTTTTCTTGGAGGAGATCCTCGATCACCGCTTGACGGAGACGGTTGGGGTCGATGTCACGCTCACCGGAGAGTTGGGCTGTGACCTCCTTCACTTTGGCGTCAATCTCTGGGTCCTCAAGCTTGAGGCTTTCTGCTTCCGCTAGGGCCGAAAGAGCAAGACTGCGGCGCAAACGCTCCTCCGCTTCCGGCCGTGAGGTTTCCATCAAGTTGCGGACGAGCTCAGGAGTGAACAGAGATTTCACATCCATTCCCTGTTGCGAGAATTGCGCTGCGGTTTGTTCCACGAGGTTGCGCACCTCCTGTTGAACCAAGGTTTCGGGCAGTTCCACCTCAAGTTGCTCCACGAGAGCAGCGAGTAGGGCATCGCGTCGATTGCTGGTGGTACGGCGCTCCGCGTCATCCTTCAAACGCTTCTCAAGGTCAGAGCGCAGCTCGGCCAAGGTTTCCTGCTCGCTGGCTTGTTTAGCGAAGTCGTCATCCAGGTCAGGAAGTTCTCTGGTTTTGAGATCCTTCAGTTCGATCTCGAAGTTGGCCTTGCGTCCGCGCGCATCTTCCTTGGGGTAGTCATCAGGAAAATTGCAGGCCACGGTTTTGCTGTCACCAACGGCCATGCCCACAACGCCTTCAATAAAGCCGGGGATCATGCGGCCATTCTCGAGGTCCACGTCCATCGAATCGGCGCTGCCGCCTTCGATCTCGCTGCCGTCGTCGCTGTAAGTGCCTTTAAAGCCCAATACAGCGATGTCGCCTTCTGCAGCCTTGCGACCTTCCACCGGGACCACAGTGGCGAGCTGACGACGTGACTGCTCGAGCATGTCATCGACTTTTGCGGCATCGAAGCTGACGCTCTCCGCTTCCGCTTTCAGGCCCTTGGTGGTCTTCAGGGTTGGGGTGGGAGCCACATCGGCTTCAAAGGTGACGGAAAGGGGCTTGCCAGGTTCAAAAGACTCCAGCAAGGCTTCGTAGCCGCCATCCACCTCGGGTTGGCCTAGGGCTTCAATCGTTTCCTGCTTGATGGTGTCCCGCCAGATGGCGTCCACGAGGTTCTCGAGTGCGGTGGCGCGAATGCGCAATCCACCAAGTTGTTGCACGAGAACGGAGCGAGGCACCTTGCCTTTGCGGAATCCGGGCAGATTCACGCTGCGGCTGAGCTGTGAGATCGCCGCTTCGTAACTGGCCTGACTGCGTTCGGCTGGAATCGCTACTTCAACGGCCAGACGGCTGCCGGGGCGGGCTTTGGAGGTGACCTTCAGGCTGGCGGCACTCATCGGCGGCGTTTAAGAGCAGACCCATCACCTTAATTAAGTGCGAGTCCTATGCCATCCGCGTAAGCTAATCGGAACGCTTTAGCAACTCCCTGCGACGTCACAACGTCAGGGATCGATGCAGTGAGTGGCATGTCGCCACAGCTAACACCAGATTTTTGTTCCAGTTTCATTCGTTTGATTTCCGCCGCGCCATTCCCTAACCGACCCCTCACCGTTGCAGTGCTGGGTGCCAGTGGTGCTGTGGGTCAAGAGCTTCTCCAACTTCTTGAGGAACGCAATTTTCCGGTGGCTGAACTGCGTCTTCTGGCGTCCGCTCGCTCTGCTGGGAGTCGCTGCTTGTGGAAGGGGCAGGAGCTCATGGTTCAAGAGACCACAGCCAAAGCTTTCCAGGGCGTTGATTTGGTGCTCGCTTCTGCCGGCGGCTCGGTGTCCAAGGCTTGGCGCGAGGTGATCGTGGCCTCGGGAGCTGTGATGGTGGATAACTCCAGCGCCTTCCGCATGGAAGATGGCGTGCCCCTTGTGGTTCCCGAGGTGAATCCAAGTGCTGCTCAGCAGCATCGAGGCGTGATTGCGAATCCCAACTGCACCACAATTCTGTTGAGCTTGGCGTTAGCACCGCTGGCGTCGCGCCGACCCTTGCGCCGCGTTGTAGTCAGCACTTATCAATCGGCCAGTGGTGCCGGTGCCCGCGCCATGGATGAGCTTCGTGATCTGTCCCGGGTGGTGCTTGATGGAGGCACCCCCACCAGTGAGGTGTTGCCCCATTCGCTTGCGTTCAATCTTTTTTTGCACAACTCACCGCTTCAGTCGAATGGCTACTGCGAAGAGGAGCTGAAGATGGTGAATGAAACCCGCAAAATCATGGGCATCCCCAATTTGCGCTTTACAGCAACATGCGTTCGGGTTCCTGTGTTGCGCGCTCATTCAGAAGCAGTCAATGTGGAATTCGATGAGCCGTTCCCTGTGGAGGAAGCTCGTTCACTCCTAGCGGCTGCTCCTGGTGTTGAGCTACTTGATGATTCCGCTCACAACCGTTTTCCCATGCCAACCGATGTAACCGGTCGAGATCCGGTGATGGTGGGGCGGATTCGTCAGGACATCAGTGAGCCGAACGCTCTTGAGTTTTGGCTATGTGGTGATCAGATCCGGAAAGGTGCCGCTCTGAATGCCATCCAAATCGCTGAACTTCTTCTTCCTTCTGTTTGACCCGTATGAGTATTGCTGCTGAACTTTCTCCGACTCCGTTTGGCCGACTGTTGACGGCCATGGTGACCCCCTTTGATGCTGAGGGCCATGTGGATTTGGCCTTGGCAGGTCGTTTGGCCCGTCATCTTGTTGAGGAAGGTTCAGAGGGGCTCGTCGTTTGTGGCACCACGGGTGAATCGCCAACCCTGAGCTGGCAAGAGCAAGTCAAAATGCTGGAGGCGGTCCGTCAAGCCGTTGGACCTGGCGTGAAGGTGCTTGCAGGGACCGGCAGCAACAGCACAAGTGAAGCGGTGAAGGCCACGCGAGAAGCGTCGGCGGCTGGCGCTGATGGTGCCCTACTAGTTGTGCCCTACTACAACAAGCCTCCGCAAGAGGGCTTGGAAGCGCATTTTCGAGCGATTGCCACGGCGGCTCCCGAGCTACCGCTGATGCTTTACAACGTCCCTGGACGTACTGGTACGAGCATGGCTCCAGCCACGGCAGCTCAGCTGATGGATTGCGCCAACGTGGTGAGCTTCAAGGCGGCCAGCGGTTCGATTGAAGAAGTTACGGAGCTGCGTTTGGCCTGTGGTCCTCGCCTCGCCGTGTACAGCGGTGATGACGGCTTGCTCTTGCCGATGTTGTCCGCTGGCGCTGTCGGTGTGGTGAGTGTGGCCAGCCATGTTGTTGGCAAGCGTTTGCGCCACATGATCGATGCGTTCCTCAGCGGTCAGAACGCTGTTGCCCTTGGTCAACACGAGCAGTTAACGCCGCTCTTCCAGGCCCTGTTTGCCACCTCCAACCCCATCCCTGTGAAAGCTGCTCTTGAGCTGAGTGGATGGCCAGTGGGTGCTCCTCGTCTTCCTTTATTACCCCTTAATTCAGCCATGCGCGATTCCTTAGCCCACCTCCTCACTGCCCTGCGTCAGACCTGACGCTCCGGCTGCCGATTCAGATTTTTCCTTTTTTAACTTCCCTTGCGTTCTTATTCATGACATCCACTCTTTCTAAAACCAAGCAGGCCTGTCTCCGTGTGATTCCACTGGGTGGATTGCATGAGATCGGCAAGAACACCTGCGTGTTCGAGTACGGCGACGATCTGATGCTTGTGGATGCCGGTTTGGCATTCCCCAGTGACGGGATGCACGGGGTGAATGTGGTGATGCCCGACACCAGCTTCCTGCGTGAAAACGAGAGCCGGATTCGCGGCATGATCGTGACCCATGGTCATGAAGATCACATCGGTGGAATTGCACACCATCTCAAGAATTTCGATATCCCAGTGATTTATGGGCCTCGCTTGGCCCTGTCCATGCTCACTGGAAAAATGGACGAGGCTGGTGTCACCGACCGCACCACCCTCCAAACGGTGGGTCCCAGAGACGTGGTGAAGGTGGGGCAGCACTTCTCGGTGGAGTTCATTCGCAACACCCACTCGATGGCCGACAGCTTTTCGCTGGCGATCACAACCCCAGTGGGCACTGTGATTTTCACGGGTGATTTCAAGTTTGATCACACCCCTGTGGATGGTGAGCACTTCGACTTAGCCCGTCTTGCCCATTACGGCGATAAAGGCGTGCTTTGTCTGTTCAGTGATTCCACGAATGCTGAGGTGCCTGGTTACTGCCCGCCTGAACGTTCCGTGTTCCCCAACCTGGACCGCCATATCGCTGAGGCGGAAGGACGGGTGATCATCACCACCTTCGCCAGCTCGATTCATCGCGTTTCGATGATTCTTGAGCTGGCGCTTAAAAATGGACGCAAGGTGGGTCTCCTTGGACGCTCCATGCTGAATGTGATCGCTAAGGCCCGTGAACTCGGCTACATGCGTGCACCGGATGAGCTGTTTGTGCCGATCAAGCAGATCAATGATGTGCCAGACCGCGAGACGCTGTTGTTGATGACCGGAAGCCAGGGTGAGCCACTGGCAGCGTTGAGCCGGATCTCCCGTGGAGATCATCCTCAAGTGAAGGTGAAGAGCTCCGACACGATCATTTTCTCGGCGAGCCCGATTCCAGGAAACACCATTTCAGTGGTGAACACGATCGACAAATTGATGATCTTGGGGGCCAAGGTTGTCTACGGGAAGGGGGAAGGCATTCACGTGTCTGGCCACGGCTTCCAGGAAGATCAAAAGCTGATGTTGGCCCTCACCCGTCCGAAGTATTTCGTGCCCGTGCATGGTGAGCACCGCATGCTGGTGAAGCATGCCCGCACCGGCCATTCGATGGGCGTGCCTGAAGACAACACGCTGATCATCAACAACGGTGATGTGGTTGAGCTCACCCCGGATTCAATGCGCAAAGGCGATCCCGTGAAGGCAGGGATTGAGCTGCTCGATCAGTCTCGAAACGGAATCGTGGATGCACGTGTGCTCAAGGAACGTCAACAGCTTGCTGTTGACGGGATCGTGACGATCCTGGCTGCGATCAGCACCGATGGGGCGATGGTGGCTCCGCCTCGCGTGAATTTGCGCGGTGTGGTCACCACAGCGGATGCGCGCAAGATGTCGCTGTGGACCGAACGCGAAATCAAGTGGGTGCTGGAAAATCGCTGGAAGCAGCTCTGCCGCACTGTGGACGGGGCTTCTCCTGAAGTGGATTGGATGGGCTTCCAGCGCGAAGTGGAAGTGGGCTTAGGTCGGCGCATGCGCCGCGAGATGCAGGTGGAGCCCTTGATTCTTTGTCTCGTTCAGCCAGCCCCTGGTGGCACTCCGGTCTATAAAGGCCGCGCTGATGCAGAGCCTGATACCCGTCCGGCAGCCCGTGGGCGTAGCGGTCGTCATGGTGCTCCTGGCCGCGACAGCGGTAATGGCCACGTACGGCGTGATCCCAATGCGGCTCCAGCACGGGTTGTGCCTTCCCGTGTCATTGGAACCCCAGCACCTGCCGCAGCAGTGTCTGCTCCAGTAGCGGCAGCCACTCCAGCACCGGCCCCAGCTCCGGCGAAAGAGCTTGTAGCGGCGACGGTCGTGGTGACCAGCGCTCCAGAGCCGGAGATGCCAGCTGGTCGCACCCGTCGTCGTCGTTCAGCGGCGGCGTAGGGAACGCCAGGCCATCGCCAACCGCTTTCGTAAGGGAAGGGATGTTGGCGGATCGTTATCAGCTGGCTTTGCTGATAACGATCCGAGTTGGGCAATGTGCGTCAGGTTGATGCGCAGCAGTCCGGCCTCCAATCGCTTGGGGTCGGTATCAAAAGTACTTTCCAGCGATGGAGTGGAAGCCTGCTCAGGAGCTTGTTCCAAGTTGGCTGGCTCTTCCGCCAGATCTTGAAAGCTGTCCAAGTCTCTTGGCTGTTGCGACCCCTTTGGCTGACCTGACTCAGCCTTCAGCCAGGGCATGGCCGTTTCGATCGTTTCAGCTGCGGGCCTGTTTATTGGTGAGCGCTTGTCTGCCGCTGTACGCGTTGAGGAGGCGTTCAAAAACGGATCACGGATGAGATCGTCGCTGGCTGGCTCGCTGGTTACGTCGCCAAATGGAATGGATGCCAGCTCTTCTGCAGCAGGAGCAGACACAGCAACATCAATGACAGGTGAGCGCTCCAGCGCTTCGCTGAGGCCCTGTTGAGCAAGTTCTCGCAGTGTGTCTGGCGGTTCGCTGGCGAGCACGAGCCGGTAAAACTCGGCGCTCTGGCTCCCATCATCCTTTCCGTAGAGGTGGATGTGGCCGAGCAAGAGGGCCACAAAGGCTCTCCAGGCCAGGGTTGCGTCGCGTTCCGCTCCTGAGGAGGGAAGGGGCTCCAGTTGTCCCAGCAGTGGACGCGCCAAATCGTCGGCTTTGTCGAACTCGCTCGCGCTGTAGGCCTGTTCAGCGGCGACGTATTGCTCCTGAAAATCAGCGTCCAAGCGAGGTTGTTATGGCTTGCTCACTAGTTGTACCGAGTCTTGGGTCCATTGCAGAGTCTTTTGCCCTGGCAAGGAGCGGCTTCCTGGGGGGCGGCCAGGGCCAATCGCCACACTCAGGCTGTCGAGTTGGCTGGCGGAGAGGGTGCCAACGCCTTGTTGTTGCAGCCAATGATGGAGCAACAACCGGCGGGTGGCTTCTGGCAAAAGCTTGAGTGCGTTGCGTTGCAAGCCGCGTTCACAACGCAGTTGTTCCAGGGCCAGTGCGGCGAGGGTGCGTTGGCTGTCCTCCACTTGAGACACGCGCTCGCTGAGTTGGGCGATGCGTTGGCTGCAGCCTGGATGCAACTCCTCCAGCACGGGAAGCACCTCGTTGCGGATGCGGTTACGGCTGAAGGCCGGATTGGCATTGGATGGATCAAGCCAAATGGGCAGTTTCAAGTCCTGGCAGATCTGGGCGGTGTCGTCTCGGCTGAAGCTCAGAAGCGGGCGCACCAGCCGAGGGCCGCTTGGGTCATTGTTTTGTAGTGGTCTGATCGGCCGCAAGCTGCCAAGGCCGGCCAGATCCGTGCCTCGGGCCAACTGCAGCAGCAAGGTTTCAGCCCGGTCGCTTGCGGTGTGAGCGGTCAGAATCGTGCGGCAGCACAGCTGCTGGCTTAGGGCGGCAAGCTCTTGGTAACGCCAGGATCGGGCGCTGGCCTCTGTTCCTGTGTTCTCCCTCGTGCTGCGGCTGATCTGAAGATCCAACTCCTGGCCTTGGCACCACGCCTTGAGTTCGGAGGCAATGGTTGCTGACTGATCGTGCCAACCATGGTCGCCGTGCCACAGCTGGAGATGCCAATGGTGTAGATGCTGCAGCCCCAGGAGTAGGCCCAGTAAGGCCATGGAGTCTTGACCGCCGGAGAGCGCGATCAGCAATGTTGTCCCCTTGGGAAGCAGGTTCGGTTGCCTCAGCAGTTGGCGATGCAGCCTGTCGTGCCAAGGCAACCAGGATTGGGAGGCAGCCATGGTGTGGCCAGCGAGTGGAACAACAGAGAATTGATCTTGCCTGTTCTCAGGCGGGATCACACCCGCGGTGTGAGAATGATGGAACCTGATTTCGCTGGGATGACCCGCCTTTCTCTGCTGCCCGCTGAGCTCCGCCGCAGCCTGGAGCAGCGAACCGCACTCAAGGTGATCGCCGGTTTGATGAACTTCGATCGCTCCAACGTGGCGATGGTGGCGGCTGCCGCGGGTCGCGGCGGTGCTGATTTGCTTGATGTGGCCTGTGATGCAGAGCTGGTCAAGCTGGCGATCGAGGCCTCCGCTGGTGTGCCTGTGTGCGTGTCTGCGGTGGATCCTGAGTTGTTTCCGGCCGCTGTGGCTGCCGGCGCGGCGATGGTGGAGATTGGCAATTACGACGCCTTTTATCCCCAAGGCCGGATCTTTGATGCCGCTGAAGTGATGGCGATCACGCGCCGAACCCGCGAGCTGCTCCCCGATGTGGTGATGAGCGTCACGGTTCCCCACGTGCTGCCGCTGGATCAGCAAGAGCAGTTGGCTGTGGATTTGGTGGCAGCCGGTGCTGATCTGATTCAAACCGAAGGCGGCACTAGCGCGAAGCCGTTCAGCGCTGGCAGCCTTGGATTGATTGAGAAGGCAGCTCCTACCTTGGCTGCGGCTCACAGCATCAGTGCTGCGCTGCATCAGGCCGAGTGCGCTGTGCCCGTGCTCTGTGCCTCTGGATTGTCTGCCGTCACCGTGCCGATGGCGATTGCGTCTGGCGCTGCTGGCGTGGGAGTGGGATCGGCGGTGAATCGCCTCAACGATGAGCTGGCGATGACCGCTGTGGTGCGTGGGCTTCGCGAGGCTTTGGCTCGTCCAGTGATCAGCCGCGTCTGATTGCGGTTTCGCTAAAGATTCCTAGCTTGCGTTAGTGGTGGTTGGACTCTGATGGGAACGCTTGGCTGGTTGCTGCAATGGCCGATTCGAGCCCTCGTGTTGCTTGTTGTGGCAGCACTGCCCCTTGGTGTGGAACTGGCCAGCTTTGGTACGGCTCTTTGGGCAGCGGTGTTGATTGGCTTATTGGGCACGCTGCTGATCCTGCCGCTCAAGTTGGTGTTGGGGCCTGTTTGGGCCATTACCTCGCTGGGTGGGTTGATCTCGCCGGTGTCGTTTCTGTTCAACTGGATCATCGCGGTCATCTTGTTTGGCTTGGCCGCCTGGCTGATTCAGGGCTTTCGCCTCAAGAACGGTTTGATCAGTGCTGTTTTGGGTGCCGTTGTGTACAGCGTGATCAGTGCCATGGTGTTGCGCGCCCTTGGCATCGCTGACGTGGACTTCACTCGCGCCGCTTTGCTTGGATCCTTTGCGTAAGTTGTTGCTTTTTTTGTTTCCTCTCAGCGTGTTGCTGATCGGAAGCTGGCGCCTGAGTGTGAGCTCTGATTCCACACGGCCAGCGCTTCAACAGGTTGCTGTGCCAACTCAGCGGAGCGCCCTGCCTGATTACAGCGCTGCTCCTCCTGGTGACCTGATCACCTGTAAGCAGAATCCCAAGCTGGATCAAGCCCTTTTGCTTGAGGGACAGAGACTTGGCGTGCGGGTTGTGGCCGGAGAGCCGGAATTGGCTGGAAAAGATGCCACCTACCGCGCCGAGCATGGCCGCCTTGGCACGATCACCTTGAAGCAACGGCCGATGAGTGCTGAGGTGCGTTGCATGTTGATTAGCCATGAATTCATCCACGTGCTCCAGCACCTATCTGCGGATCTCAAGGGAGTGCCGCCTTTGGGGTGGGATGTGTCACCCCAAGGAATCCAGCGCTTTGGATCGATCCAGGAGGCGGAGGCCTATCGCCATCAAAATCATGCGGGTCATGTGCTCCAGTTGCTTCGAGCAACGCCAGTACCTTGATCAACCCCCAGGGGCTTCTAGGCGGCTAATCCCTTTGTGAACGTTCGCAAAAAGCCAATGTATTGGAGCCGTAATCTGTACGCATTATTCTTTGTGCCCCATGTACTCGGTACCCGACTCTGCTCCGCAAGAAGATAAGGCAATCTGTGAATTGATGAATCGAGGATTTGATCCTCAGAAATTATTTAGAGCTGCTTATACTTTTTATGGCTTCAGCCTGGAACAGAAGATGTCTGCAGGTTTGCCAGTTGTCGTTCGTTCTGGATTGTTTGAAGGAATGACTCTATATCCAAAGTCATTGGCGTCTCAGTTGCTTCCTAAGTGCCAGGGAACCTATGAGAAAGAGGTTCAAGATTTTTTGCATGAGTACTGCTCAGATTCTGATATTTTTATTGATATTGGCTGTGCAGAAGGGTTCTATCTTTCAGGAGTGGCTCGCTGGGCCAAGATCCCATGTATGGGGATTGATATTGATCCAAGATCAGCAGAAGCAGTACGGTTTGTTGCAGAGGCCAATGGCGTTGCTGAGCTGGTGTCTTTTTCGTCTGAGATGAACGATCTTATGCCCTTTCTGAAGGGCTCAATTGCTTGTCTTGTTGATGTGGATGGTTCCGAAATCCCAGTATTGAAATCGCTTTTAGCCCTGATGTCGGCATCAAGTGCACTTTCAAATGTTAATCTTTTGATTGAAACTGATAATCAAGGATCGGGCGCACAAAATACACCTGAATTGGTAAACTTCTTTGCCAGCATGGCTTTGATGTTCGGTCTATTTTAAAGCAAAATCCAGCTAATCGATTCGTTGGAGTTCAGTCTGAATTGTCGTTTATGGAGCAGGTGGTGCGAGGGGCCGAAGGGCGTCCGGGCGGGCAAGCTTGGATTTTTGCAACACGGCGATTCAACTAGGTGCGATGGCCACGAAGCATCTTTAGCTGTCTGCTTGGCTTCCTCTTTTGTATTGTTGATCATGAATAAGTTGGTGTTCGCCTATTGATGAGAGGTCGCGAACGATTTTTGGGCATGATGCTCGCTCTGCTGAAAAGGCTTAATCGCTTTGATTGTGACTTGTAGCTCTTTGACGACATTCCACTTTTCATGTGAATACGTTAAAAGCTCTTCGTCACTAATACTGCCGTTCTCTTTTTTTTGTGCCCAATGGTTGTCGTAGACCTGTATCGCTTTGACGACTTCGAAATTAACATTCATGTCATAGGCGATCATTGAATAATTTGCCCTTTTCTGGATCCATTCATCGTTTTGGGCTTTTGACATCATCTGAAAGGTTAATAATGTGAATGCACGCACATGTGTTGGATCACTCCAGAAGGTGTCGTGCCTGAAGTGCGGGATATGAATTTCGATGGTTCCTTGATTTGCGGTGATTCTGTAAAGCTCTTGCATAATTGCTTTAAAGCTGCTGTAGCTCTGACCCACATGCTCTAAAACGTGTTTTAGTAAAATGTGCTGAAATGCGTTATCTCTAAATGCCCAGGGTGTTTCTTCGATATTGATTAAGACATCTGGCTTGCATTCTTGGAAGCTATCTGCGTTGAGATACCCATCTCGATGGTCAAAACCGCAGCCAAGATTGAGCTTGTTCACTGGTCTGCAGCATTAAGTCTCAATAATAGCTTTCTTCCTGCTGCTTAATTCTCCTTGGCCTCGTGTTGAGTGGAAGTTGTTCTCTTGTCAGGGCTGTCATTTTAAAGATCAGATGTATAAATAAATCAGTTGTGTTTTGGCAACTGAGGCGGTTGCTGCAGCTTCAGTCCTGCTGAAGAGGCATGCAGCACTTGCTGTTAGCGATTGGAGAAAAGCGGCCCTAGAGCACAGCGCATTGTGAGCTTCTGCTCTCAGGTGGTTCGCCAGATTGTCAATGGTTTTAGCCCATTGTCTGTTCAAGCCAGGCCAGTAATAGGGGCCTGGTTCAGAAAGGGTGCGCAGTCGTGCAACAGCACCCCTCTTCCCGGCCATATGCTGAAGCGCCAGCATGTGGCATGTGATCCCTCATTACAAGCTCACGGCTCCCTACGAGCCGAAAGGGGATCAACCCACAGCGATCGCCAAATTGGTAGAGGGCGTGAATGGAGGAGAGCGTTATCAAACGCTTCTCGGTGCTACGGGTACGGGCAAGACGTTCACGATGGCCAATGTGATCGCCCAAACCGGACGCCCGGCCTTGGTGTTGGCCCACAACAAAACGTTGGCGGCCCAGCTTTGCAATGAGCTGCGGGAGTTCTTTCCGCACAACGCTGTGGAATATTTTATCTCCTATTACGACTACTACCAACCGGAAGCTTATGTGCCGGTGAGTGATACCTATATCGCCAAAACAGCATCGATCAACGAAGAGATTGATATGCTGCGTCACTCCGCGACGCGATCTTTATTTGAGCGCCGTGATGTGATTGTGGTGGCCTCAATTAGTTGTATTTATGGGCTTGGAATTCCAAGTGAATACCTCAAAGCTGCTGTGCCATTCAAGGTGGGTGAGACCTTGGATTTGCGTGGATCGCTACGCGACTTGGTGAACAATCAGTACAGCCGCAATGACACTGAAGCAGGCCGTGGACGTTTCCGTGTGAAGGGAGATGTTCTGGAGATTGGTCCAGCCTATGACGACCGCTTAGTGCGCGTTGAGCTCTTTGGTGATGAGGTAGAAGCGATTCGCTATGTGGATCCAACCACTGGTGAAATCCTTCAAAGCTTGGATGCGATCAGCATTTATCCAGCCAAGCACTTCGTGACTCCAAAAGAGCGTCTCAATGATGCGGTGAAGGAGATTCGTGCGGAGCTGAAAGATCGCCTTGAGTTTTTAAATGGAGAAGGGAAGTTGCTTGAGGCTCAGCGTTTAGAGCAACGCGCTACTTATGACCTGGAGATGTTGCAACAAATTGGTTATTGCAACGGAGTGGAGAACTATGCCCGTCACTTGGCTGGTCGTGAGCCTGGATCTGCGCCGGAATGCCTGATTGATTACTTCCCAGATGATTGGTTGTTAATCGTGGATGAAAGCCATGTGACCTGCTCTCAGCTTTTGGCGATGTACAACGGCGATCAAGCCCGTAAAAAGGTGTTGATTGACCATGGCTTCCGTTTGCCGAGTGCTGCTGATAACCGGCCGCTCAAATCTGAGGAATTTTGGAGCAAGGCCAAGCAGACCGTGTTCGTGAGTGCGACCCCGGGAAACTGGGAGATGGAGGTCAGTGAGGGTCAAGTGGCACAACAGGTGATCCGCCCTACGGGTGTGCTGGATCCAATTGTTGAGGTGCGGCCCACCACCGGACAAGTGGATGACTTGTTGGGAGAGATTCGTGATCGTGCCTCCAAAAATCAGCGGGTGTTGGTGACGACGCTCACCAAGCGGATGGCAGAAGACCTCACGGATTACCTCGCCGAAAACAAAGTTCGTGTGCGCTATTTGCACTCCGAAATCCACTCGATTGAGCGGATCGAGATCATTCAGGATTTACGTCTGGGTGAATACGACGTGCTGGTTGGCGTGAATTTGTTGCGGGAAGGATTGGATTTGCCAGAGGTTTCGCTTGTGGCGATTCTTGATGCCGATAAGGAGGGCTTTCTGCGTGCCCAGCGCTCCTTGATTCAGACGATTGGCCGTGCAGCAAGGCATGTGGAAGGCAAGGCGTTGCTTTATGCCGAGAACATGACCGACTCCATG
Source organism: uncultured Synechococcus sp. (assembly GCA_949373155.1). The sequence goes on from CASICK010000018.1 coordinate 27,183, forward strand.
GCCAAGGCGATTGAAGAAACCGAACGCCGCCGCAAGATCCAGCACGCCTACAACGAAAAGCACGGCATTACGCCCATGCCTGCTGGCAAGAAGGCCACGAATTCAATTCTTAGTTTTCTGGAGCTGTCACGCAAACTCAAGGCCGATGGCCCCGATGCAGATTTGGTCAAAGTGGCTGGTAAGGCGGTTCAGGCTTTGGAGGAAGACAGCGCTGGATTGGCTCTCGATGCCCTGCCTGAGCTGATCGATCAGCTTGAGCTGAAGATGAAAGAGTCAGCCAAGAAGCTCGACTTTGAGGAAGCGGCCAACCTGCGGGACCGGATCAAGAAGCTGCGTCAGAAGCTGGTGGGTAGCAACAGATGATCAAGCCTCTAGAGAATTAGGCCTCAAGCGGAGATTCTGTGCCCTGCGCTGGATGGCAGGCATCACAGCGCCAATGATGGGATTTAGAGCATGTCGATTTATTGATATTTTCGAGCAGGCTGAAAGTGAGCTCCAAGGCTGAGCTCAAAAAGTTTTCTTGATCTCGTTCATTGCTTTTTCAAGAGGGTGGCTCCAATCGTATAAAAAGTCTTGGCTGAATATTGTTGGCGAACTGGGACTTTTAGAAGTGCTTATCCACCTGCCATCAGGGAATTTTGGGCAAAGCATGAGAGGTTTGCGATTGAACCACTGTGCAACGTGGATCAAGGATGTGTCGATGCTAATAATTAGCTTGGAAATCTGCATAAGTTGGACAGTGTCGTTCAAAGACTTAACCTGATCGCTCACAAGGTATAAACTATTTTCAAATCTTGACAGCTGCTGCATTTCTACGTGATTGTATCTTGTGATATCAATTATCTTGATTTGGTTGGCTTGAGCCCAAGGGATT
>CASICK010000019.1 GCA_949373155.1 uncultured Synechococcus sp.
GAACAGCCAGGCGCATCGCGCATGAACAGCCAGGCGCATCGCGCATGAACAGCCAGAACGGCATCGGGGCTCGCAGAATGGCGTCATGGCGATGCCCCGTCTACACCCCCGCACCATCGACGCCGTTAAAGAGCGCGCCGACATCGTTGATGTTGTAGGCGAGCACGTGGTGCTCAAAAAAAAGGGACGGGAATTCGTTGGTGTTTGCCCGTTTCATGACGACAGCAAGCCATCGATGACGGTGTCGCCGCAGAAGCAGTTTTATTACTGCTTCTCCTGCGGAGCGGGTGGCAATTCCATCAAGTTTTTGATGGAGTTTCAACGGCAGAGCTTCAGCGACGTTGTTCTGGATTTGGCGCGCCGGTATCAACTGCCGGTGGAAACGGTTGATGGTCCTCAACAGGAGCGTCTCCGTCAACAACTCTCAAGGCGTGATCACCTGCATCGTGCGTTGGCCCTTGCTTCAGGTTGGTTTCGCAGTCAGCTCAAGAGTGCATCGGGCGCCGATGCCCTGGCTTACCTACGCGATCAACGTGGCTTGAGCGAAGCCACGATGGAGACCTTCGAGCTCGGCTATGCCCCTGATCAGTGGGACGGTTTGCTCAAGCATCTTCAACACGTTGAGGGGTTATCGCCAGAGCTGCTTGAGTCAGCAGGCTTAGTTGTCCCAAGAAAAGGTGGCAACGGGTTTTATGACCGCTTCCGTGGCCGGGTCATCGTTCCGATTCGCGATCGGCAGGGACGGGTCATCGGTTTTGGCGGTCGAAGCCTTGATGGCAGCGATCCCAAGTACCTGAATTCTCCCGAAACAGAGGTCTTTGAGAAAGGCAAGCACCTCTTCGGTCTTGATCAGGCGGCTAATGCGATCCGTAAGGACGATCGAGCGGTGGTGGTGGAGGGTTATTTCGATGTCATTGCCTTGCATGCGGCGGGAGTCACGAACTCTGTGGCATCGCTTGGTACCGCCCTCAGCAGTCAACAGATCACCCAACTGTGTCGGTGTAGTGACGGCAAACGCATCGTTCTCAATTTTGATGCCGATCGTGCGGGGATCCGAGCTGCGAACAGGGCGATCGGTGAGGTGGAGCAACTTGCGCTGCAAGGACAGCTGGAGCTGCGAGTGCTCCATACACCCTCTGGGAAGGATCCAGATGAGTACCTCAAGGATCACGGAGCTGGGGACTATCGCGCCCTACTTGACCAGGCACCGCTTTGGCTCGATTGGCAGATCGAACAGGTGCTGGAAGACCGTGATCTGACCAAGGCAGATCAGTTCCAACAAGCAGTTAGCGGGTTGGTGGAGCTATTAGGCAAGCTGCCTCAATCCGCGATTCGCACGCACTACCTCCAGCAAGTAGCGGAGCGGCTAAGCGGTGGGCAAGGCCGTTTGGCGTTGCAGTTGGAGCAGGATTTGCGCCAACAGGTGCAAGGTCAGCGCTGGCATGGACGTTCAGCCCGGCATGAAAAGGCTGGTGAAGTCAGCCAACGAGAGCGGTGCGAAGCCGAGATCCTGCGCATTTACTTGCACTGTCCAATTCATCGCTCGCAGGTGCGTTGCGAATTACGCCAACGGGAGTTGGAAGACTTCGCTCTTCAGCACCACCGTCTGTTGTGGTCTGCGATCACCGATCTTGAGGAAGGCAACATCGGCTCCGGTCGGTTGGAGGCGATCAGTCGGGGGACGGATCCTGGTCATGAGTTGTCCGACCTTGATCTTCCCCGCTTGCTCACCGATCAGCTGTTGCTGGAAAACAGTGCGTTAGTCGCCAGGCTGACGCCACTTTTGGAACCCGCTGAGCTGCAGCGTTTGGCATTGGCGCGTCCTATGGATGTTTTGCGGGGCACCGCGGCGATTTTGGAGCGGCAAAAAAGCCATAAACGCTGCCGCCACCTACTGGAGGCTTGGGGTGGTCAACGGCTTGAGACTCTGGAACGCTGCATTGCTTCGTTGATTGCGAATGAGCAAGAGCAGACAGCGACGGCAGAGAGCGTGGATATGGAAGGTCGTATTCAGGAGATGTTTGAACAGTTGAATGCGGATGCCCTTCGATTGCAAGAGCTGTATTACTCCGAGAGGAAGCATATTCAGCATCTTGATCAACAACGCTGTGCTGGCTATGAGGTTGTTGTTGCGAATCCCCCTGAATCCATTCCTCCTACGGCTTGATGGATCAGCACTAGCCCAGTTACCTCACATCTTGATCTCGCAGCCACAGTGGGCCTCACTTTTGAACCAACAGAAGCAGTTCGCTGCGAAGTCGTGTCGCTTGATACGACGAAGTGCTCAAGATGACGGCCAAGAAAGATGCATTTTTTTCTTAGCCTTGTAGCAGATGACACAGTGTTTTTTTGGAGCTAGACCTTAAGGGTGTTCTTTCATACCAATGAAAACTGCGCTCGCCACACTCATTGTTGCTCTTGCAGCACCCATTGCTGTTTCAGCTTCGCCTGGAGTACCTGAATCAGCCATGAGCCACATCACTCAGAATTGCAATGCATCTGTCGCTGGAAACAGCGAAGCCACGCAATCTGCTGAAAACTGCATCGCCAACGCTGTAGAGGCTTATCAGAAGACCCAGCGATAGGACGAGATTTAGAAAGCTATTTCAAGCCCTAGGGTATAGCTTCATACATTCTACTTTTTAAAGTGGAATTAAATCAATTCAATTCAAAGTCTTTTCAGCCCTGCTATCGCAGGGCTTTTTGCTTGACAAGCTTGACGTCAAGTGATTCTGATTGCTTTCAATGCAGGAATAGTTGTTTTTTCCTGCCTACCGCATGAAACAAACGATGCTGTTGACTTTCAGAATTAAATTGAATACTTGTCAGAAAAGAGATAACCATCTCTCAGTAAAACTATTCATAGGTAATTATTTAACCTTGTACTTTTTGATTTTTAAGTCTTGGCTTAATTGGTTGATCAAGTGTTGATCTTGTTAGGGCTTTCAGCAACTTGATTGAGTTGGAGGGCAATTGTTTTGTGTCCAGCAAATATTCAAGTTCATTCGCCCGCGCCAGCACCATTTGGCAGGCTGCAACCTGATCATTGGGATCTAACTGCTGAACATAGATATGAGCACGGGCATCGTCTTGGAGTGTGCCATCAAGATTCAGTCCAAGGCCTTGCCTGAATAATTCTGCCTGAAAGTGGCCAAGAGCAGTTTTCATGCCAATGGCATCAGCGAGCAGCTCGTCGAAGAGGTTGATTCTCATTTCCCCTACAAGTTTGCGGCAAGCGATATGGGTTAGTTCATGTTCCAGTCGCCAAATTTGAGATTGCTTGATCCATTGATCGAGACTGGGGCTGCCAGGAACGCTTGAAGCGCAGAGACTGCTGTATGGGGCTCGATGCAAAATCAAGATCTGGCAGCGCTCTTTTGCACCGAGCTCTCTGATGAGGCCCCAATGAATCAAGCCAGCAATAGCTTGTGCATGCACTGTTCCCTGCACTGGAACATGTTCACAGCGATGGGCGAGGCAGCGCATGATCAGCACAAAGTCATCGTGATGGCTGACAGTTAGAACCGGCATTGCTCCGCAAGGATGGTTGGCGACCGTGATGGAAAACCCTTTCGGGTCCTTCAAGCGTGGAGCAACCTCAAGATCCTTTGGCTGCGGTGATTCACCCCGCAGCACCAAGCGTTGATAGCGATCACTTAATCGTGCCAATGGTTGTGGGGTCACCAGAAGTTGCGGCAGCTCTGACCTCAGGGCCTGCCACTGGTTTCCCTTCGCTGTGGCAAGCAGCCACTGACGCCACCACAGCTCAATGGCGTCTGGCGAAAGCGGAAGTACGGGCCAGATGGCGTCAGCCTTCGAGAAGGGCTTGCAATAGTCCTGGAGATCTTGCATCGCTAATAATGGCTGAATAGCTTTCCTCAGAGATGTCTGAATTTTTTGAAGCGATCTGGCATGGAGACGGAATCGGCGATGGTGGCGATCTCGATGAAGCCCTTCAGGCCTTCGTGGCTGTGAAGCCTGAAAATAATGATTGGATCGAGGCGTGTGCTGTTGAGGGTGCTAATCCTCGTATCGAGCGTTTCGCCTCCTTTGATTCCTATCTTGATAATCAAGATGCGCTTGAAGTGATTACGGTGACTCCTCAGATGATTGCAGTCGCGATTGAGCAGTTGCCTGTTTGATGGCTGAATCAACGATTGACTTCTCGACCTACACGCCAGTGAACCACCTCTGGCCTGCTTTTGTGGAACGATTGGGGGCTGAAAAAGCACAGCAAGCAGTGCGTCAGGCTCTTGATCTTCAAGGCATGAGTGGGAATGCCGGCAGTCTTCCCGTTCTATTTGTTGAAACCTGTGGCCTTGCTCTAGCTCATACAGATCTTGTGCGAGAACAGACAGGTCTTAATAGCCACGGATATCGCATGGTTTTATTGCTCAGTCGACGTGTATCAGAAGTGCAGTTATTACAAGATACGTTATAAATTTATGCCTATCCCTTGGCAAGTATGGTAATGATGACTGCCAGTATCGCCATAGAAAGAATCACTGCTCTGGCTACGATTGATTCAGTTTCTTCACCATAGACATCGTGTATTCGGGCTACAGAATATTGGCATTTTTCTGTAGGTGCTGCTCTATATAGATTCACGGCAACCGAAGGTACCGATAGCAGCATTAAGTTGTTTTCGCTGATGCTGATCTTGACTATTTTTGGTTGTAAAATGACCTTAATTACTCAGATTGGCTGGCTTTCACCTACTGGGTTTATCTTTCTTGGTATTGATTGATGAAGAAGGTATTGATTATTGGCGGTGGGATCGCTGGTTTAACACTTGCCTTGTCTCTTAAGAAACTCGGAATCCCTGTCGTTATTCATGAAAAATATAATCATTACCAAAATCAGAAAACAGGATTTCTGATTTGGAGTTACGCGATCAAAATTTTGCAGGATTTGGGCGTTCCTGTTGATGAGGTAGGTGCACCCCTCGAAGCATTTCGAATCCATGGTCGAAAGGGAAGATTTATTTGTGAGATGCCAATCGGTTCAGTTTCACGATTGCATGGGGCAAATAGTTATGAAATCAATCGATATCGCCTTTCTGAACTGCTATCTAAAATGGTCGGTGATGACTTACTTCTTGGTAGTGAATGTATTTCTGTCTCTAGTATTGAGGGCCAAGCGATAGCAACTTTTGCCGATGGAAGTTCAGATCAAGGTGATATTTTAATTGCTTGTGATGGCTCTAATAGTGTTGTTAGGAAGTTTATTCATCCAGGAGTTCAGCTCAGAATGCTTGGCTCTGGCGGTTGGATCTCAGTGATTGATCAACGTCTTCCATTATTACCATTGAACACTCAAATGGAGTTTTGGCAGCCGGGGGTGAAAGCAGGAGTTGCTGATCTTGGACATGGTGAAACGCGCTGGTATGTCGCTTTTAAAAACTATATTCCTAGTGCAGATGAATCAAAAAAAGATCAGATTCTCAATCGTATGAAGCCTCTCCCTGAGATGATCATGTCCTGTCTGGAATGTACTGATGAAGATCAAATGGTGCCTACTCAGGCCGGAGATCTTTTGGCCTTGTCTCCTTGGTACCGTGATCGCGTCTTGATGATTGGTGATGCTGCCCATGCCACCAGTCCTTATGCCGGAATGGGCGCCTGTTCAGCGATTGCTGATGCCGCATTACTTGCAGACTTGATTGGTTCTGGTCGGTCAGTTCCTGCCATATTTCAAGACTTCCAAGCGGTGCGTAAGCATGCTGCAGATTCGGTGATTAAGGAATCACGACGCGGCCTTAATTTATCCACTTGTGGTGAACTCAAAGGCTGGGTTCGCGATTGGATGTTTATGAATATGCCAGAGAAGAAATTGAATCAGATCATGACTGACATGGTGACTGGTCATTGACCAATTTCATCATTTTCGATCTTTATTTGTGGTGTCTATGAAAAACGACGCTCTTTTACATTTTTTTGAGACATTCATTTTTATGCCTGCACGACAGGCACATCGCTTAGGCGAGTTGTGGCGGCCCGACCCAGTCGTTCGCGTCGCATGGCCCAGCTCGGATCCAGTCCGCAGGCAGCCCATTGCACCGTGCCCCGCCCATAGCGGTGATTGAGGCGATCGACCGTTGCCATCAAGCTCTCCCGTTTCTGTTGCTCTTCCTCTGTGCAGGGCACCCATAGATGCTGTTGAAGTAGATCAACTCCCTGCAGGTGTTGCATCAGAACACCTGCTTTCGCCAGCGGTCGGTGCGGTTGAAAAATTCGTTCCACTAGGGGTAATGCAGCGTCCAACAACACACGTGTGTCGTTGCTGGGTAGATCAAGGCTGGTGCTGGCAGCTCGGCTGTAAAAGCCTGGAATGAATGGGCTGGTGCGCGTATAAATGGTGAGAGCCGCTGTGCGTTGATGCTGTTTTCGCAGCTTCTCAGCCGCTCGCACTACATAGGTTGCTATCGCTTCGCGGAGCTCTTCCAGGCTGGTGATTGGATGACTGAAACTGCGGCTTACGCAGGTTTCCTGCTTCGCAGACGGTTGGAGATCAAGCGGTAGGCAGGCATGGCCTTGCAGTTCTCTTTGAAGTCGAACTCCCACCACACCGGCCTTCGCACGTAGGCAGCCGCTGGGCATATCACGCAGCTCCCGTGCGTTCACCACTCCCCGCATTCGGCACCAGACAGCGAGTTTGCGGCCGATTCCCCAGACGTCTTCAATCGAAATTGTTTCCAGCCAGTGATCGGGATCGCGACACAATCCAAGATCAAAGAGTCCGGCGTGGGCCGGCACCACTTTCGCTAGACGGTTGGCGAGCTTGGCCTGTCCTTTGCTGGCTCCGAGACCAATGGCAATAGGTAATCCGAGGTTGCGTCGAGCCAAGGTTCGCAACTGCTGTGCCCATGGACGCAGATTTCCGTCCGACGGGCGGCTGAGCCGGGCAAAAGCCTCATCTATGGAGTAGATCTCCAGATCCTCAACCTGGCTTTCCAACAAACTCATCAGCCGTTGACTCATGTCGGCGTAGAGCGCGTAATTCGAGCTGCGAATCACAACCTGGTTTTGTTCCAGATCCCGCTTCGCCTTGAAGTAGGGAGTGCCCATGGCGATACCAAGAGCTCGCGCTTCAGCGCTACGGGCCACGATGCAGCCATCATTATTTGAGAGCACCACCACTGGCCTGCCGATCAGAGCCGGATCCAGGCTCTGCTCGCAAGAGGCATAAAAATTGTTGGCATCAATGAGAGCCGTGACCTGGTTCATCGCGACGACCTGAGCGCTAGAGCGGATGGATGACGTGAATGGCGACGCCCCAGATCTGCACATCTCCGCAACGATGGAGGTCTAAATGGGGGTAATCAGGGTTGGCTGCTTCCAGGCGTAGATGGCCGCAATAGCGAGCGAGGCGCTTGAGAGTGAAGGCGCCATCCAGCACAGCCACCACCACTCGGCCGGGTCGAGGGTCGAGGCTGCGATCGACCACCAATAGATCGCCATGGTGAATGCCCGCACCAGTCATGGAATCGCCGCTCACGCGCAAAAAAAAGGTGCTGCTTGGATGGCGAATCAGTTGTTCATTGAGATCGATCCCTACGTCGATGTAGTCGTCAGCAGGGGAGGGAAACCCTGCTGCAATCTGGTCGCTCGCCAAAGGAAGGCTGAGCCCTTGACGCTGGAGCCGCAGAGGCTGAGGCGGTTGAAGCGATATCCGATCCAATCTCACGGAAGCCCACACTGACGACCACTTGATAGTACAAGCGTTCTAGTGCCGTAGCTGCATGCCGAGCAGGCCTTGCTCTTGACTTAGGTCAAGCCAAAGGGAAAGAGCCGCCTTTACGGCGCTGGATTTTGCAAAACCTTCTCCTTCTTCTCTGCTTCCCAGACCTCGAGAACATCGGGGAAATGCACTTCTATGCATGAATCACAAATCCCATGGCTGAAATTCAAGTTTGTACGCGCAGACAAATATTGATCTAGATGCGACCAATTCCCTTCAGTATCTTTTGCTTTTCTGCAATAAGAACATGTTGAGATAAAGCTATCAGCATCAGTGTGTGAACAGAAAGATTCAATCAAATTGATTGATCTCTTCCTCAGTTCCAGAAAAGCAACGGCTTGCCTTGATAGAGATTGCATGACGCTGAACTGTGTATCAGTTAGGCCATGGGGCTCTCTATCAATTACGCAAAGCGTGCCGATTCTGAGGTTCTTGTCATTTTGCAGCGGAAAGCCTGCATATAACCTGATTTTAGGCTCTCCTCGCACTAAGGGGTTGTCAAAAAAACGTTCGTCTTTTAAAGCGTCTTCAACGATTAAAGGTTCAGAGGAGTGAATTGCATGGGCACAAAATGACCAATCGCGAACAGTCTCTTCAGCCTCAATACCAACCTTTGCTTTAAACCATTGGCGATTGGAGTCAACAAGGCTCAAAAGAGCAATAGGAGCACCACAAGTTAAAGAAGCTATTTTTGTAATATCATCATAATTTTCTTCAGGCTTTGTGCCAAGAATTCTATATTCATTCAGAGCCTTCAGCCTTTCTGACTCATTGATGGGAATTTCAGGCTTTTTCAAGTGAGAAGACTGGCTGATTTCAATAGTTTTGGCTGCAAACGCTCAAAGCGCATAAAGCAAAATAAAAGTTTATTTGATATTGCTAAAGCTTTACGTCGTTCGCCTTTATTGGCTTGTAGGGATTAACGGAATTGTTAACTTAATCCGAGAGTTGCAGGGTTCAGCTGGAATGAGCTAGGGCTTGAGCCTTTGCCTTTTTCCGTCATAGAAGAGGGGGATGTCGTCGTCGACGAACCAGCAGGCCGATGAGGCGGTTGTGGGTGTCGCCTTGGCTCTTTGGATTGGAGTTGTAGACGTTTGCAGCAGACGCCAAATCAAGACATGGAGGTCGAATCGATCAAGATGGCTGCCTGTGAAGCTGCTGCTGATGGCTGATTCTCCCTACCTCTTGGCGATAGCCCTGTTTGAACAGAATGGGAAACGAGCCATGCCCCTCGGGGGTCGTTCTCTACCAAAAGATGCGACGAAAGAGGATGCGGGGGGACCTGCGCAGATAGCCAGTGAGCTGGCTTTGGAACTCCTGCTTCGCATCTGGCAACGCAGTGATCAGGGGCCTTTGCAACGGGAAGCGGGGCAAGGAAGTTTGCTGATGGCTGAATTAGGCATGGAGCATCTACCCGAAGATCTACCGCGTCTCAAAGCGGCTTGGCTCACCACAGGGGATGGCCCAGCCTTTCGGCGAGGACTGTTGGCGATCACCTCAAGGTGTTGGACTGTGAGCGTGGCTAAATTTGAGCCAATTACGTTCACAACACTTGAGGCGTCGCAGACGGAAGGCTGAACGAGTCACTCAAAATGGTTTCAGGATGGAATCGTTGCAATGAGATCTGCTAATCCAGCCGCAATGGAGTTCTGCTGATCGCCAGCGAAGTGAACACCGTCAAGAGGAGAGGTTTCGGCAACTGCTTGTGTATCGAAGAAGAACACCGACTCTTGTTCAGCAAGGTTGCAATAAAGGGAGGGAAGCAACCGGGACTTTTCGGTGGCATCTTTAAATCCCCAAGCAAGAGATTGTGGTGTGGTTTGAATCACTCCAGGAGTAGCTAAGATAATTGTGGGTGGTTGATTGGAATGGCATGGCCCACATTGATAGGACATGCGAACATCATGGATCAGGATTTTTGCTCCAGATGTAATTTCTTCTGGAGAAAGATGTAGATGGCTTTTACAGTCGTTGCATCCAAGCGCAAGAATAACAACATTAAGGGGTTTACAGCTATGTAGAATCACGGGCAAATCTTGCCTGCCATTGCAGCTATAGTCGCCACCATAATTAACAGCTCCAAGCGGATCATCCATCACCCAAGTTCTAGAATTCAAGCCTTGTTCAAAGACAATCCAGGGCTGATGATTGGGGTTCCGCTGATTCAGAATCTGTTGGAGGCGATTCGGCCAGCGTGTTGCAAATGGCAAGCGCCCACTCCCATCAGGAGCCATTCCCCAGGTGTTGGAGTCTCCAAAACATAAAATACTTTTTGGCTCCATGATGTTTTGGTTCAGCAGTAGGTCAATAATGAAGTCTCTTGCTTAGGCCCGGTGATAAGGACTTCCTTGCTGGATCGCTTGGGCTCTGAACAATTGTTCGATCAAGAGAAGTCTTGCAAGCTCATGGGGGAATGTCATCGGCGAGAGGCTGAGTTTCCAATGGGCCAGGGCCTTCAGCTCAGCTGTTAATCCATCAGCACCACCAATCACGAACGCAAGTCGCTGCGATCCAAGGCTGCGGAGCCGCTCAGACAAGCTGATTGATGTCAGGGTTTCACCCTGTTCCATCAACATCACAGGCCATTCATCGCTTCGCAGCGTCTGACGGATCAATTCAGCTTCTTTCTCAGGCGTTCCATCCCGCAACTCAACGATCGTGAGTCCAGGAAGGCGTTTGCGGTAGAGCTCGATTCCTTCTTGAACCCAAGTCTTTCGAACTTTCCCGATGGCAATGATGCGGCAGCGAGATGGATTCATCCCTGGAGATCCCAACGCATGCAGGTCTCAGACTGAGTCTTCGTCATCTTCCAGAAGAAGCTGGCCAAACGCCACATAAAGCGACTCTTCTTCGCTCCCAGCCGCCACCTTCGGACGTGAGGGACGGGTTGTTTTTCCCTGGCCGCCGCGCAGCGGTTGTCTGGACAGGGTCTGGGATGACGGCAGCGTCTGCGCGTTTACCTTCGCTTTGTTCTGAGTCGCAACGTGGCGCTCAGCGTCCTTGAGCCGTGCCATCAAGTGTTCAGGAATAGCGCCATCACTGCTCGCTTTCATTAGTTCTTGAAACAGACGTTCTGGGTTGTCTTCAGTTTCAATGCGATGGCGCTTTTCGGTCGCCTTCACTGGGCGACCAGAATTTTGCTGGGGTGGCGCGATCGGCTCAGGCAACGAACGGCCCAACTCCTTGAGACGCTCCAAGCTTCGGGGATCAAAGCTCATGAGCAGCCCAGGGTTTCGCGAGTGTCTCGACCGGTGACAGGGTTAACCCCTTCAGCGTTGGCACATAACACCTTGAGCGCATCCGCTCGCAGAGGCACGTTGGTGAAATCAGCGCCTTCAACAGTGACGTTGATGAAGCGTGTGTTGAAAGCAAACGCATCTTCCAGCACCGCATTGGTGAGGTTGGTGCCATCAAAGATCGCTGAATCAAGCGTGGCATCACGGAGATTGGTGTCGCTCAGATTGGCGTCTTGAAGTTTGGCTCCATAAAGGCTTGCGCCCTGCAGATCACTTCCAGAAAGATCGGCTTCTCGAAGGTTGGTGAGGTTGAACGTCACACCTTGCATTTCCCGGTTTGAAAAATCGGCTCCGATCAACACCTGCTTGGCATAGTCCATGGCGGCAAATGCCGGTTGCATCGGCAAGGCGAGCATGACCCAAAGAACCATCAGCGGAGCCAATAAGCGCAATCGCATCGGGAGTGAGGTATCTGTTGTTCAGCCTAGGACTTTTAGATGCGTTCGTTCTTTTCGCGTTGAATTACCTGTTCCAAGCTGTTCAAGCGATCCTCCCTGGCACCCCAAAGCTCAATAAAAACTGGCGGATTGTTGATTGGCATCACTGAGAACCGTTGTTCCCTATAAATTTGTTTGAAAATGACATCCACTTCATCGCGGTAGGGAAAGGTCAATTGGGCGAATTCCGTCATTTTCCATTGCAACGGGCCATTCACTTGTCATCGGTAAAAAGATCAGCAGATCAAGGCTTTGAAGAGAGTCGCGAACTCTTGCTGCTAAAGACTCAACAAATTGATCGTCAATGTCGGTGGTTTCATAATTGGATGTGTATTGCGAATAGGCAATATAATCAACTGGGCAGCGATCAAAAATAACGCATTCACTCGGCTGCCGATAATGCATCAATCTGCTGATGCTGTAATACATCTGGATTCCGTTATGTAACTTCGTGCTTTCTTGTCGGAAGCGAATGCCATAGCCCTCTTCTTGCAATCCGGAAAGGCTTTCTTCACGAATGTAGCGCTAATGGTGCTTAATCCAATCGCCACGAATGTGCTTTTCCCTTGCAAATGTTTGCCACTAATAGCAATTCGCATACAAAAACTTAGCTTTTAAGAGTTATAGCCCCGATCAGCAAAATTCCTCAACCGTGCTGATCGGGGGAATGGTTGAGAGCACGTTGTACGGCCATGCCTTGTTGTCTCACTCTCAAGTACAAGGTGCTCAAGCAGAGCGCTCTGTGAAAGACATTTTGCTGCGTCATGGATGGCGCTTGCTGGAGCACAACTGGAGCTGTCGGTATGGAGAGATTGATCTGCTTTTAACCAAACACTCAGGTCCGAATAGACGAATCTTGGTGGTTGAGGTGAAGGCGCGTCGCCGCTCAGGGTTGGATGGCTGGGGTCTTGCTGCGTTTCATCATGCAAAGAGAAGGTGTTTGGCCCGCAGTGTCTCTTGCTGGCAAGCCGCTAACCCCTGGAGTGAGAGCAGCTATTTCGAAGTCGTGCTGGCGCTGGTGGCACTTCCAGTGCAAAGGCATTGTGTGCGCTGGATCCGCATCGACAGGCTCGATCGCGTGAGTCAGTGATCACATTGCAGATGATTCAGTCATCAGCGCTTGGATGAGCTCAATCGCAGCTATTTGTCCCTGGCGTGGGTTGGTGATGACAAGCGCCGAGACCGATCGCAGTGGGCGGATAAAACTCCATTCACCAGGAATCATGTGCATCACCATGTGTTGGATGATCTGAATTGGATTGCGACCCCGCTCTTGTCGATCCCGTCGTAACCGTCGAATCATGCGCAGCAGCAACGGTGCTTCGAGATAAAACAACGCTGTGATCGAGCCATCGTCCAGCAGGTCTTGCGGTCCATAGGCGCCTTCAAGCAAGACAAGCCGGTAGCTCTGGTTCAGCGGTTTGCGCGCTACATCACGCGTGACCATGTCGTAAGTGCGCAAGTTGGTTGCAGAGTGATGCCTGACCTCATCTAGCTCAGCTCGCAACGCGTCGATGTCAATGGCTGCCGCCGTATCGAATCCAAAGCGTGGGTGAGGGCGCCAATGGTGCCTGTAATAGTCGTCGCAGCAGATCACGAGCACTTCAAGACCGATCGCGCGCAGTGCTTCTGCAAGGGTCAAGGTGAAGCTGGTTTTCCCAACCGCGGAAGGGCCAGTGATGCAAACCAAAGGAATCTTTGCCATCACGCCGTCGCCCCAGATGTTTAATCCTGCATAGGGCACAGTGAATCAACGCTGAGAATGTCATGACTTTTTCAGGGCACACGGCCCGCAAGCGTTTCGGCCAGCACTGGTTGATCAATGAGCGAGTGCTGGATCGAATTGTTGAGGCCGCCGAACTACAAGACGGGGATCGCGTCCTGGAGGTGGGTCCTGGTCGTGGGGCTTTGACCAATCGTCTCCTGGCCTCAGCGGCAGCTGCGATCCATGCGGTGGAGCTTGATCGCGACCTCGTCGTTGGGCTTCAGGAGACGTTTGCAAACCATCCAAAGTTTTCCCTGCAGGAGGGAGATGTGTTGTCCGTTCCCTTGGAACTATCCGATGGGGTGCAGGCCGACAAAGTTGTGGCAAATATCCCGTACAACATCACAGGGCCATTGCTCGATCGGTTGATCGGTCGTCTCGATCGTCCCGTCGACCCCCCTTATCAACGACTGGTACTACTCGTTCAGCATGAGGTTGCTCAACGCATTCGTGCTCGTGCAGGACACAGCAATTTCAGTGCCTTGAGTGTGCGCATGCAGTTATTGGGACGATGCAGCCACGTGTGCCCTGTTCCACCACGCTGCTTTCAACCACCCCCAAAAGTGCAGTCGGAGGTGATCTGCATCGATCCCTTTCCTGCTGAGCTGCGGCCTACTGCTGCCTTGGCCCGAGGGGTGGAGCGTCTGCTCAAGATGGCCTTCTTGAGTCGCCGCAAGATGCTGCGCAATACCTTGGCCTCGGTGTGTTCCCCAGACCAATTGCAAGCATTGGCAAACGAGGCCGGGATCAGCCTTCAGCAACGACCGCAGGACGTGGCACCAGAAGCCTGGGTTGCCCTAGCGAAGGGTTTGAATCAGTTCGACTCTGCTGCTTGATCGGATGACCGCCACCGTTCGCGTCACCGCTCCCGCCAAAATCAATCTCCATCTCGAGGTGCTCGGTCAGCGCTCTGATGGGTTTCATGAATTGGCGATGGTGATGCAAAGCATCGACCTCGCTGATCAGCTGGACTGTTCCAACAGCGCTGATGGCTTGATTCAACTGAGCTGTGATCAGCCTGGACTCAGTTGCAGCAGCGACAATCTGGTGATGCGTGCCGCCGAACTGCTCCGGCAGCGGTCTGGTTTTAATGAGCTTGGCGCTCATCTTCATCTGCATAAACGCATTCCGATTGGTGCTGGCCTTGCCGGAGGTTCGAGTGATGGTGCTGCAGCTCTACTGGCTCTCAATACGCTCTGGGGGCTCGGACATAGCCAAGACCACTTACGCGCCATGGCTGCTGAACTTGGCTCAGACATGCCGTTTTGTCTTGCCGGTGGAATTCAGCTCTGCTTCGGTCGAGGCGAATGTCTTGAATCCGTCCCAGCGGCAGCGCAGTCTTTAGGGGTGGTGCTGGTGAAAGATCCCACCGTCAGTGTTTCGACGCCCTGGGCCTATGGCGAGTGTCGTCGTCTCAAGGGCGATCACTATCTAAGTAACGAAGAGGCTTTTGCACAGCGGCGACAGGATCTACGTGCAGCGTTGTGGTTAAACCCCCTGCGAGCGGCTGAGCCACCGCCGCTTCGCAATGATTTGCAGGATGTTGTGGCACCTCAAACAGCCTCAGTGCAAACGGCCTTGCGTTTACTCCAGGATCTTCCCGGGCAACTGAGAACGGCGATGAGTGGTTCCGGCCCTAGCTGTTTCGCCCTATTTCCCAATCGCTTGGATGCTGATCAGGCTCTGGATGCAGCCCGTGATTCCTTCGCAAAAGTCGGTTTGGACTCCTGGAGTTGTTCATTCGTCGGTCATGGCGCCAAGCTGACGCCATGAGCAGGAATGGCATGAGCAGCGGCGAAGTCAGTAGCAGCGGTGACATCCAGACGCCAGAGGCGCCTTCAGAGCGCAAGAAGGGGCCAATCAGTTTCCTTTCGGGCTCGTTGACGAGCTTGATGTTGAGCTGGCTCAGCCTGGGTCTGAGTAAAGGGATGGTGGCCTATTTCGCGAAACATCCATCAACTTCCAGCTCTGCCATCGCTCAAAGCATTACCTCAGCGTTGAAGACGCTGTTTACCGGCATGTGTTTTCTGGCCACTTTCAGCTTTGCTTTTATTGGTGTTGGCCTGTTTTTGGTGTTTCTTCGCAGTCTTTTCACAGGCAAAGAAGCTGACGCTGTCTAGCCTCAGATCACTGTCCTGAACTGCCATAGGCAGTTATTGATAATGACTCCCCACGATCTTGGTCAGCTGATCCTGCTGCTCTCTCCGGGGTTGCTTCTCTCGGTGCTCCTGCTCACGACGTTTGCTGCAGGAGGCTGATTTTTTCGTTGCTGAGATAGCTTGGCCACTCACGCCGGCTTGGCCGGGATTGCAGAAAAGCCGTGGCAGGGACTCTTCTCTTCAACGCACTTCGTGAGGCCATCGACGAGGAGATGGCCCGAGACCCCCACGTTTGCGTGATGGGTGAAGACGTCGGTCAATACGGCGGCTCATACAAGGTCACCAAGGACCTCTACGAAAAATACGGTGAGTTGCGTGTCCTCGACACGCCAATTGCTGAAAACAGTTTCACGGGTATGGCTGTTGGTGCTGCCATGACTGGCCTGAGGCCAATCGTGGAAGGCATGAATATGGGCTTCCTGCTTTTGGCGTTCAATCAGATCTCCAACAACATGGGGATGCTGAGATACACCAGTGGTGGCAATTTCACGATTCCCACAGTGGTGCGTGGACCAGGAGGCGTGGGCCGTCAGCTGGGAGCAGAACATAGTCAGCGCCTTGAGGCCTATTTCCATGCCGTACCTGGCATCAAAATTGTGGCTTGCAGCACGCCTACAAATGCCAAGGGGCTGATGAAGGCTGCGATCCGCGACAACAACCCTGTGCTCTTCTTTGAGCACGTGTTGCTTTATAACCTCACAGAAGAATTGCCAGATGGTGATTACATCTGCGCTTTAGATCAAGCCGATCTAGTGCAAGAAGGCAGTGACGTCACGATCCTGACTTACTCACGCATGCGTCACCATTGCTTGAAAGCTGTCGAGCAGCTTGAAGCGGATGGCATCAGTGTTGAGCTGATCGATCTGATCAGCCTCAAGCCGTTCGATATGGAAACGATCGCCCGCTCGATCCGTAAAACCCATCGGGTGATTGTGGTTGAGGAGTGCATGAAAACAGGCGGCATCGGTGCAGAACTGATTGCCTTGATCACTGAGCATTGCTTCGACGATCTCGATGCCCGGCCGATTCGGTTGTCCAGTCAGGACATTCCTACGCCTTACAACGGCAATCTTGAAAATCTGACGATTATTCAGCCCCATCAAATCGTGGAAACGGCCCAGGCCATCGTGCGCAAGGGGCTCTGATTCATGGCCCGTCAACAGGGGTGGTTCGCCCTCATCCTCGCTCTGGCCATCGCTGCCGGATCCGTTCTCACAAGCTTCCCTCTTCAGTTGGGGCTCGATCTGCGCGGTGGTAGC
This sequence comes from uncultured Synechococcus sp., assembly GCA_949373155.1. The sequence continues at coordinate 16,657 of CASICK010000019.1, forward strand.
CAGCTCACCCTAGAAGTGCAGCCATCGGGTGAGATCACCAAAGTGAAAGCCGAGCAGCTGGAAGCCGTGAAGGCCGTGTTGGATCGTCGCGTGAATGGTTTAGGTGTCGCCGAATCAACTCTCCAGACCGTGGGTGATAACCAACTGGTCTTGCAGCTTCCAGGTGTGACCGATCCATCCAGAGCAGCTCGGGTGCTGGGCAGCACAGCGTTGCTGGAGTTTCGGGCACAGAAGCCTGGATCAGAAGAGGAATTACGCGGCTTGATTCAACTCAGAGCGCAGTTGAAAAGCGTTCTGGCGTTGAACGAAAGCAAGGAGGCATCAGACGCTGATCAAAACGATGGCCCCACCCGTGAGCAACTAGCAAAGGCTCAAAAAGAGTTGGGCCTTGAAGGCACTGCTGACTCTGAACAAGAACAGTTGGAACAGCTACTCGCTCGTGCCAACGAAGAGATTGTGGATCGCTTCGAGCCGGCGGCCCTCACCGGCAAGGATCTCGTCACTGCTGGGCGCCAACAGCAACAAAACGGCAGCAGCTGGGAAGTCACGCTCACCTTCAATCGAGAGGGGGGTGACAAATTTGCAGAGCTCACCCGCTCAATTGCAGGCACCGGGCGTCTCCTTGGCATTGTTTTGGATGGCCGTCCAATCAGCGAAGCCGGCGTGGGTGACCAATTCAAAGCTGCTGGTATTACCGGTGGTTCAGCTGTGATCACAGGCAATTTCAGTGCTGAGGAAGCCCGGGACCTTGAGGTGCAGCTGCGTGGTGGCTCCCTGCCTCTTCCCGTTGAAATTCTTGAGGTGCGAACGATCGGCCCCAGTCTTGGTGCTGAAAATGTGCGTCGCAGCCTAATAGCTGCGCTTGCGGGCCTCGTGTTGGTCGCCATTTTCATGCTGCTCGTCTATCGACTGGCAGGAGTGGTGGCTGTGCTGGCCCTCAGTCTTTACGCCCTGTTCAACCTGGCGGCCTACGCGCTTATACCGGTCACCCTCACGCTCCCGGGAACGGCAGGGTTCATTCTCAGTATTGGCATGGCGGTAGATGCGAACGTGTTGATCTTTGAGCGCATCAAAGACGAATTACGCCGAGGCAACACCTTGATCCGATCGATCGAAACTGGCTTCTCTCAAGCTTTCTCTTCGATCGTTGATGGTCATATCACCACTCTTATTAGTTGCGCTGCATTGTTTTTCCTAGGGACGGGTCTGGTGAAAGGTTTTGCTGCAACGCTTGGAATCGGTGTTCTGCTCAGCCTGTTCACAGCACTGACCTGCACGCGCACGCTCCTGCGCTTCTTTATGAGCTATCAATCGCTGCGCCGCCCAACCAATTTTCTGCCCGCAGGGCAGCTGCCTTCTTCCGCTGCTTGATCCATGGCTGTGTCCTCCCCAACTGGTCAAGAACGCCCTTTGCGTTTTCCTCTGAGCCGACAACGCCGCAAGGTTTGGTTGATCTCCGTGATTGTGCTGTTGATCAGCACTCTTGGTTTAGTCCTGAACTGGACCAATCCTCAAATTCGCTCGCCCTTAAGGCCTGGACTTGATTTCACAGGTGGCACCCAAATCCAACTAGAGCGATTGTGCGGAGATCGTTGCCAAGAGGTGAGGGCCATCGATATCCAGCAGACGCTTAAAAGCCTCACGTTGCCTGCTGAAGGTCGCGATCAAGACGCCAACACCCTGCCTAATCTCGCTTCGGCTCGGGTTCAGTTACTGGATCGAGGTGAATCGGTGGTCTTACGCATGCCCGCTTTAACCGCCTCACAAGGGCAGGCTGTGATCGAGGCTGTTGAGCCTATCGCTGGTCCCTTTGAAGTTGGTGGCCAATCTGTTGACACGATTGGACCAAGTCTTGGTGGTCAGTTGCTGCGCAGCAGCTTGATCTCATTGCTAGTGGCCTTTGCCGGCATCGCTCTCTACATCAGCGTTCGCTACGACGGTCGTTATGCCTTTCTTGCCCTCGTGGCCTTAGGCCATGACGTGTTGATCGTTTGTGGATTCTTCGCCTGGCTTGGCTTGATCAGCGGTTTAGAGGTCGACAGTTTGTTTGCCGTTTCACTCCTCACCATCGCCGGATATTCCGTGAATGACACCGTGGTGGTGTTTGACCGCATCCGCGAACGTCAACGTGAAGACTGTGACCTGCCCCTGGATGCTCAAGTTGATCGTGCCGTTTCCGCGACTCTCACCCGCACGATCTACACCAGTGGCACCACCTTGCTCCCCCTTTTGGGACTGATTCTGTTTGGAGGGTCCACCTTGTTTTGGTTTGCAGTGGCGCTGGCGATTGGCGTGATTGTGGGCAGCTGGTCGAGCATTGCTCTTGCCCCCTCCCTTCTCAGTATCTGGCCAAGACAACGCACTGCGGGTGCGTGATTTGCCCATCACACCTAGCGCTCCATCCCAACGTTGGATCCCCCTGCTGTTGGGCGTTCTGGCTCTCTTAGATTTACGGGTGGAGCTTCAGCTGCTGTTCGATCACATCACGCTGACCAGCTTGATTTTTGCGATTCGGCACCATCTACTTGCGGTAGTGGTCATCCTTCTGCTCCCATCCATGTGGTGTCACTACGGACCTGTGCGTCGGTCTGAGCTCTGACTCCTAAGTTGGATGTCCGCCTCGAATGCAAGATGTCACTCGATCTCGACGCCAAGAAAACTCTCCTCAGAAAAATCCCCCATGGCTTGTTTATCTGTGGTGTCGCAGAAGGGAATCAGGTCAATGGGTTCACCGCAAGTTGGGTGACTCAGGGATCGTTCGATCCACCTCTTGTGGTGATGGCTGTTCGTGCTGATAGCACCAGCAATGGCATGATTCAACGTACGCGCCGATTCTCCCTCAACGTATTAGCAGCCGATCAGAAGGATTTAGCTGCTGTGTTTTTCAAGCCCCAGCAAGCGGTGGGCGGACGCTTTGATGCCGCGCCCTTCAATACGGGCGAACTGGGTTTACCGATCCTGAAGGATGCTCTGGGTGCCGTGGAGTGTGAACTCGTGGGAGAACTTACCCATGGTGATCACACCGTGTTTCTTGGGGAAGTGAAATCAGCAGTTCTCCACCGTGATGCTGCGGCCCTCGAGCTCAGCAGCACGGGATGGCAATACGGGGGATAAATCCCAGCGATCCATGATTCAATCATTGATTTCAAGGGATATGGAATCTATTGTGGCCAAATTTGTGGCCACAATAGATGCTGTTTAGTGCACAAATTACGCCGATAGCGCCGTCCATCTTTGGTTTGATCTTCTGCTTAAGGTCCACTTTGGATCCCACCTTTCGACACGGCATACATCAGCCAGCAGGACGTTGAGGTGGCGCTTAGTTCGATCGGATAAGAAACAGAAGACCTTCAATGGATGGAACGCTAATGGCTGAACCAACCGATCAGTAGCTAGCTGTCATGTATCGCTGGACATTCCTCATCAAATAGAGATTATATAAATTTTTGGCATCTAAAAATGAAAAATATATTCATCCCATACAGCTAAATGTTGTATATTGAGCAATTACAATCTCTAACCACTACAAGAAAAAACTGATTTCAAGTTTCATAAATCTCAAATTATATTGCTCTATCTTCTTTAACCACGACTGCCTTATCTCTTGAAGTCATTAATTGCATCCTGCCAACGAATGCTATCGCCCAGGCAGTAGTAGTGAAGAATGGACTAAAAGCTGAGCGAAGGGTTGGACTTTACTTAGGATCAGCATTTGGACAAATATCTGCTTTATGTGATCTTGTTAGAGACAAGGAAATAACCTGTAAAGTAGCTCAAAGTTACTTAAAAGCATATCGATCATCCCATAAAATGAACATGATGAATATGGAATCAATAAAAGAGAAGCGGGTGAGTTGGGATTTGATATAGGACTAAAAACCGCAAACTCAACATATAAAGAAATGAACTTGAACCCCTGCACTCTGAAAATAAATTAACTGAATCGCTACTGCGATGTTTTTCTGGTCTATAAAGACGTAGTGTCGCAAATTTGTATGTTGAGCGCACGAAATATTTCCATCGTCTTCACCTAACCATCGACCCCAATGCCTGAATATCCACCCACGATCCATTCCTCTTCAAGTTCGTAGAAAGACAGAAACCATTCTTTTTTCCACTCTTCTGGGATGGCGAGGCTCCAAAAATTAGGCACGACAAGACAAGTCACAAGGTGCCCTGTATGACGCGTGACCTGACCTGTTTCTTCCATGTGAGGTTGATCTGCACCTTCAGGAAGAAGATGGCGACATTGAGGAAGCACAACGAACTGAAAGAGACGTTTCCTATCTCCGCCGCTTTTGATGTCAGCGATAGCAGCAGCCGAAAAATCTCTCCAAAAGTGGGTATTGATGTACTCAAGCACGGTTGCTTTGCCCCATCGAGCTGCGCTGTTGAAGCTGTCCAGGCAATCGCCGCTGTCCTCTAAGTATGCGCAAACATTGCTGAATAACTCAACTTTCTGCTGATCGGTGAGAGCCTCGATGAATTCACTCTGCAGATGAAAGGACATTCAGTAGTAATGACATCCCCTTAATTATCTCTAACCATTAGTTCAAAAGCTTCAATTGTAACCATAGGAACAGCATCTTCCATCACTGAAATCGCAACAGGCTGACCTGAAACGCTGCTACATGAGCATGGGTGGCTCTATTTACATGGGCGATATGGCGCCGTTGGAAGACGATGTTCTGAACCAACCGATCAGGGATTAGGCGCACTTCATTGCCCCCACAAAACAGGCTCAAAGAGCCAACCATCAGTTGTCAATAACCAGCTCGACTGAAAACGCACAATTCCTCTCTAAACCTGTAGTGCAACTGCTAACGCTTCTAAACCACTATCTGATTGAGCGGCGTTTCCCACTCACCCCAATGGCCAATCTCGCCAAACTGATTTGATGTGGCAGCAGCAGCCTGATTACGCCCGATACAAGGAGAAGCTCAACGGTGAGGGCTGGCTGCTGAACAGGCAAGAGGAGATGCTCATCCAGATCAAGCCCGATGCAGCAACGAAACATGCTCAGTTCGTTCTACTGAGCTACTACCGCTTGTCAGCACGGCTTGGGAAATCCATCAGGCAACAGCGAATGCTTAGCACTTATCAATACTTAGCTCTGCCACGGGCGGCGCGGGTTCATCAAAAGGGAACTCTTCTATAAGACACATCCCTTAGCTATCAACATTGGTTTCTGATGCAATGTGCATAATCGAGTAAGATACATTGCATTAGCTGCTTTAACCGTTGTAGTCTGTCTCAATAAAACCACAAATATCTTGACCACGATTAATGATTAAAGTTGAGCTTTGGGCTGCCAAAATTCCTGGACTGCCTGGCATCTTTGCAGATCATTATTGGCTTCTTGTTCTTCGTGGCGTAGAGGGCAGTAATAACCAAACTTGTGATCGTTGGGAGGTATGGCAGCATCCTCAACAAAATGGCTCTTGCTGGGGGCATCTTCATAGAAACCTCTTGGATCCATACCAGGGAGTGGGCAATGGACAGTCTCGATTAATTCAACAATGGGTGAATGATGATGCTTTATCAATAGTTGAAAAGATTGAATCGTCCCCGAGCAACTATCCGTTCATTAAAAAATATAAA
>CASICK010000020.1 GCA_949373155.1 uncultured Synechococcus sp.
TTCCCGTTGTGCGCTGGTGATGCCGATGTCGATGGCGGACTGACTAGCCATGGTTGATCGGAATTGAAACGAGCGGTGGGTTTAAGAGTCCAGGGATTGGATGTAATCGCGGACCTTGCTTCGCCGCTGGGGCTGGCGCAGTTTCAACAGGGCCCGGGTTTCGATCTGACGCACCCGTTCGCGGGAGAGGTTCATGTCTTCGCCGATTTGGGCGAGGGTTCGGGGGGTGTCGTCTTCGAGTCCAAAGCGACAGCGAATCACGGTGGCTTCCCTCGGGGTTAGCTCATCAAGCAAATGCTCGAGATCGTCGTGGAGTGCATCGCGGGTAAGGGTTTGTTCTGGTGTGGCGTGTTCGTCTTCTAGAAGCTCTCCAAGTTGGGTGTCTTGATCACGGCCCACCTTGGTTTCCAGGGAGACGGAACGGGGGACGCGAGCCAGGGTTTGACGCACCGTGTCTTCGCTGACGCTGAGCTCCCTGGCCAGATCTGACATCGAAGCGGTGCGCCCCTCATTGCTGGCGATCTCTTGCTGTACACGCTTGATTCGGTTGAGCTTCTCGGTGATGTGGACGGGCAAGCGGATCGTTCGGCTTTGGGTGGCGATCGCCCGAGTGATCCCTTGGCGAATCCACCAGTAGGAGTAGGTGCTGAAACGAAAGCCGCGGGTGGAATCGAATTTTTCGACCGCCCGTTCGAGTCCCAAAGTGCCCTCTTGCACCAGATCCAGCAGTTCCATGCCTCGGTGCTGGTACTTCTTCGCGACGGCCACCACCAAGCGCAAATTGGCCTGGATCATCCGGTCACGAGCTTTTCGCCCTTCACGGAGACGCCGCTGCAGGTCGCGGCTCTCGGAGTGAATCAGACCCGCCCAGGTTTCATACCCCTTGCTAATGGCCTCGTTCAGTTCTTGCAGAGGCATCTCGGCGGCCCGTGCCCATTCCTGTCTTGTGGGCCAGTGAGAGAGATGGTTGGCCTCTCTCAACTGCAGTTCCTCAAGGCACAGCAACCGTTCGATTGCAGGATGATCTTCGGCCAATTGACGTTCTTCGCGCTTCAGGCGCTCGTATTGCTGCACGAGGCGCGACAACACCACCTCGTCTTCCGCGGTGAGCAGGTCCACCCGACCGATGTCCTGCAGGTAGAGACGCAACAGGTCGTTGCCGCCGCTCCAGCGGATCGGGGTTGATCCCGTTGATGAGGAGCTGGCGGACAAAGGACTGAGAATTCGATGAGATGTTTCAAGGGTCTCGGTTTAAGCCACTTGGTCTGCAGAAACGTTGGTTTCTGTTCGGGTTTCGCGCTGTGACTAGTCAGTGTTCTCTGTCACGGGATCCACCCACGTGCTGGCGACATGCAGATCGTCGAGCTGGCGTGCGGAGACACCTGCGGGTGCAGCGGTCATCAGGCAGCGTGCCTGCTGGGTTTTCGGGAACGCGATCGTGTCGCGGATCGAGTCCTCTCCAGCAAGCAGCATCACCATTCGGTCCACGCCAAAAGCCAGCCCACCGTGGGGAGGTGCCCCCATGTCGAGCGCATCGACCAAGAATCCGAATTGTTCTTGGGCTTCCTCCGGAGCAAGCCCGATGCTGTTCAGCACCTCTCGCTGCAGGGCGGAGTCGTGAATACGCAGGGAGCCCCCTCCTAGTTCCAAGCCGTTGAGAACTAGGTCATAGGCCTGGGCGCGAGCTGTGGGAAGGGTTTTGGCCCATTCCTCAGGCTTATCGCCCAGGTCGGTGGTATTTGGGGCGCAGAAGGGATGGTGCAGGGCTTCGAGCCGATTTTCGTCCTTGTTGAATTCGAACATCGGGAAATCGACGACCCACAGAAAATTCCACTGATCGTTTTCCCTGTCGGGCTTTACGAGCCCCATTTCTTTGGCGAGGTACTGGCGCACGCGATCAAGGGCTTTGTTCACTGTTGCGGTGTCTCCAGCACCAAAGAGCAGAAGGGTTCCGGGTTGAGCCCCGGTGCGCTGCAGCAGGGTTTGCTTCTGCACGTCTGAGAGGTTGTCCTTGATGGCGCCGATGGTGTCGATTTCGCCGCCTTCACGCACCCGGATGAAGGCGAGGCCACCGGCTCCTGCCGCTTGGGCTTCGCTAAACACGTCGCCACCGGGTTTGATGCGCACGTTGGACACAGCGTCATTGCCTCCGGCAACCGCAATGCACTTCACTGCGCCGCCGGACTTCACGGCTCCACTGAACACCTTGAAACCCATGTCTTTCACGATGTCGCTCACATTGGTGAGCTCCATGCCGTAACGAGTGTCGGGACGATCCGTGCCGTAGCGCTCCATCGCCTCGTGCCAGGTCAGACGTGGAAACGGCAGGGGCAGATCAATTCCCTTGACCGTTTTCCAAATCGCAGCAATCAGACGCTCATTGAGCTCGAGGATCTGCTCCTGGCCCATGAAGCTCATCTCCATGTCCAGTTGCGTGAACTCAGGCTGTCGATCTGCCCGCAGGTCCTCATCGCGGAAGCAGCGAGCCACTTGGTAGTACCGCTCAATGCCTCCCACCATCAGCAGCTGCTTAAACAGCTGCGGGGACTGGGGAAGTGCGAACCATTCACCACCGCAGACGCGGCTTGGAAGGATGTAATCCCTGGCGCCTTCTGGTGTTGAGCGGGTCAGTACCGGAGTTTCCACTTCGATAAAGCCTTCGTCTTCGAGGAATCGGCGCGCCGTTTGGATCGTTTTGGCACGCAATCGCAGGTTGTCGCTCATGCGCTTGCGGCGCAGATCTAAAAAGCGGTGGCGGAGGCGCAGTTCTTCGCGCGTGTTTTCCTCGTCATGGACAGACACAGGAAACGGAAGCGTGCCTTTCACGCTGTTGAGCACGTGGATGCTGCTCGCCAAAACCTCCACCGCACCGGTGGCGAGGCGGTCATTTAGCGACTCACCAGGACGGGCTCGCACTTTGCCCTGGACTTGCAAGACGGTTTCGCTACGCAAGTGTTCAGCGACGGCAAAGGCATCAGCGCCAAGGTCGGGATCCACGGTGATTTGAACCGTGCCGCTGCGGTCGCGCAGGTCAATAAAAATCACTCCGCCATGATCGCGGCGGCGATCCACCCAGCCGCAGAGCTGAACGGTTTCGTCGATGTGCGTGTCGCGCAGGTCGCCGCATCCGTTGCTGCGCATGGGAGTTTCACTGGAGAGAGGCGAGTTTCCCACAGCCTGTGCCAAGAAGCCTGTGCCAAGCAGCCTGAGCCCCTCCTAAGAACGGCGATAGAAGGGACGCTTCACCACGGTGGCCGGTTGGAGCTGCCCGCGGATCTCCACACTGAGCTCTGTGCCGAGCTTGGCAAGGGCTGGTGGAAGGGAGGCGAGGGCAATGGGCTCTTCGAGAGTGGGGGACCAGCTGCCGCTTGTCACAACGCCCACGGTCGATCCGTTGTGGATGACGGGGTAATCGTGGCGGGCAATCGAACGGCCTTGCAGTTTCAAGCCCACGAGACGCTTGGACGGTCCCTGTTCAGCGGCTTGCTCAAGGGCTTTCCGGCCGATGAAAGTGGCTGGCATTTCCAGATGCACCAGCCACCCCAAGCCCGCCTCAAAGGGGGTGGTGGCAGCGTCCATGTCTTGGCCGTAGAGATGCATGGCTGCTTCCAGACGCAGAGTGTCGCGAGCGCCGAGGCCGCAGGGCGTCACACCCTCCTCGAGCAATTGCTTCCAAAGCTGCCTTCCGTCGTCTGCGTTGAGCAGCAGCTCCACGCCATCCTCTCCGGTGTAGCCAGTGCGTGCTGTGAACACTGGAGCTTGGAGTCCCTGAATGTTGAGACTGCAGTGGCCGAAGCGCGGCAGTTCGCTGAGGTTGCTGCCACTCAATCGCTCCATAAGGCCGATTGCCTTTGGCCCTTGGAGAGCGAGCAACACGCCATCCTTCTTTTCGTCAAGGACCTGCAGATCAGTTCCCTCAAGATGTTGGCGAATCCAGGCGGTATCAGTTTCTGCGCAAGCTGCATTGATCACAACCAGCAAGGTTTCGTGTCTCGCGTTCAGCAGCGATGGCCCGAGGTCATAAATGATTAAGTCATCAATGATTCCGCCTTGTTCATTCAGCAAGACCGAATAGCAGGCTTGGCCAGGGCCGATTCGGTGCAGATCACTCGGAACAAGATGTTGCAAAGCATCTTTGGGATTGGCACCTTCAATCCGCAGAACTCCCATGTGGGAGATATCAAACATGCCGCTGTCGCTGCGTACGGCCTTGTGTTCAGCCATGAGCCCTGAAAACTGAACGGGCATTTCCCATCCAGCGAAGGACACCATTCGACCTCCGGCCGCGATGCAGAGGTCATGGAGCGGTGTGAGGTTCTGGTCCATGACCGAGGCGCTAGCGCTCAAATCCTATGAACCAATTTGCGCGTGCATTGGAATCAATTCTGGAATTGGAAGCAAAGCAGCAGATTGCTCTGGCTTTGTGGTCCGCTTTGACAAGCGTCCTTAGCGTGTGTTCACGTTTCAGCAGGTGTGATGTGACTCAGTCAAGTTGCCAATCCTGCGTGCATTGCACACCCCCTGCAGCAACTGGATCTGGCTGGTGTCGCTTACGACGACTCTCCGTTCATGCGGAGTTGGCGAACCAGGTGTTCTGTCACCACTGGACGAGTCGTCCACCATCTCTTCCTGAGTTCAATCTTCAGGAGCCTTTGCTGATCCCCTTGGATCGTCAGTTGGATTTTTGTGATTCGATGCAAGCATCTGATCAGGACTCTGAATTAACAGTTCGACTGTGACTGTTGATTCAAATGAGTTTTGATCTTGTTTGATTCTTCGTTGAGGTCTTGGGGCTAAGGATGAACAAACGCCAACGATTTGAGGGTCGTTGATGTCATGTTTTGAGCAGTCATTTGATTGATTGAGCGACCTATCGAGCCATCAACAGCAGCAGGCTTCGTGTGACTTTGGCAGCTAAAACGCTACTGATCCCACTTGGATCGAGTTGGGGGGCGAGTTCCACCACGTCTGCGCCCATCAGGCGGTGATGGCGTAGCTCGTTGATCACAGCTGCGAAATCGTTCCAGATAAATCCACCTGGTTCTGGGGTCCCTGTCCCTGGCATCACAGCAGGGTCAAACCAGTCGAGATCCACCGTGAGGTAGATCGGTCTTCCCCTGAGCGTGCTCATGCGATTCGGGATGTCTTGAACTGAGATCAGGCGTTCACTGTGACGGAGCTCTTTGAATTCATCAGAGGTGCCGCTGCGGATCGCAATCTGCATGAGCTCTTGGCTGGGAAGCACCTCCAAACAGCGGCGCATGGCGCAGGCATGGCTGTGACGGGCTCCAAGCCACTCATGCCGTAAGTCGGCATGGGCATCGAGTTGCACAAGCACGAGATCGGGGTGTTGTTTCGCTACAGCGGCAACCGCTCCAGAACTGATGGAATGTTCACCGCCAAGCATCAGTGGCTTCATGCCTGCAGCAAGCACTGTGCTGGTGGCATCGCGCACGGCATCTACAACGGGCTCCGGATCGCCGTAGGGAATCTCAACGGCTCCAATGTCGGCGTAAGCGAGGTCTTCGAGGTCTTGATCCAGCTGGGGGCAGTAGGTCTCAAGACCTGTGCTCACCTCACGAATCGCGGCTGGACCAAATCGGGTGCCAGGGCGGAATGAGGTGGTGCCGTCGTAGGGAACGCCAAATAAGGCCACGCGGCATCCCTCTGGATTGCGCCGTGCTCCCATGAAAATCGCACCCTCATCGTCAAACAGGCTCTGATCAATCGGGGAGATTGTGGGATTGGTCATCGATTCAGTTCCCGTTCAATGAAGGCTGGAATGGTGTTGAAGGCTCCTTGCTGCCAGCGGGGACTCCAGATCGCACACCCTTCGGCCACTGCAGCGGCGCGTTCGCTTTGAACGGTGAGATAGCGAGGAGCATCCTTCGCGGCAAAGGTCCAGCTCCACCAGCCACTTGGATACATCGGGACCCAGCCGTAGAGAGGATCTGCGTGGCCAAACAGCTCGCGAATGAGCTTCACCATGTCGATGTGCACTTGGCGGAAGGCTTCGGGTGATTCGCTTTGGGTGGCAAACACCCCCCCCGGCTTGAGGATGCGGCAACAGTTGCGGAAGAAGGCACGGTTGAACAGGCCTTCGGCAGGCCCTGTGGGGTCGGATCCATCCACTAAAACAACGTCGTAAGAGTCGTCTTCGGCTTCAGCGGCCCAGGCGATTCCATCACCTACATGCAGGTGAAAGCGAGGGTCGTTCCAGCACCCGTCTCCGATCGAAGGCAGGTGTTCTTGGCTGAGCTCCACAACCCGGCGGTCGATCTCCACCAGGTCGAGGTGTTTCACCCCTGGGTGGCGCAGGCATTCGCGGGCGGTTCCGCCATCACCGCCGCCGATCACCAGCACGCGTTCGATGGCCTCGGCCGTGCAGAGCGCAGGATGTACTAATGATTCGTGGTAGTGGCGTTCCTGGTGTTCTGCCGTCATCCAGCAGCCGTCTAACAGCAGTCCTTTCCCGTAGCGCTGGCTATCGATCACGGTGATGCGTTGAAACGGGCTGGTCTCCTCAAGCAGCACGCGACCCTCCAGGCCGTAGCGCACGCCGTTGTGGTGCTCATCGATCCAGTTGCCACTGGTTTCAGGTGCAGTGCTCATGGCGGGGAGCTGGACGTTTGCTTCATCCAGCTAAAACCAGCACGGGTTGGATGGTGTGATGCCAAGGTCAAGGGTGTCAGTCGCGTTCAGCGATGGATGCACTGAAGGAGTGCTGGATCGATGCCCCAGGATCTCACCGTGAATGCTCGACTGGTGATCCCCTCGAGGGAGCTTCAATGGCGGTTTTCCCGCGCCTCAGGTCCTGGAGGGCAGGGCGTTAACACCACGGATTCTCGGGTGGAGCTGGTGTTCGATCTCGCCAATTCGGCGGTGCTGGGCCCCTTTCGGCGACAACGGTTGATGGAGGTGCTGGCATCGCGATTAGCAGATGGCTGCGTGCGTGTAGTGGCTGCAGAGGAGCGCTCTCAGTGGCAAAACCGCCAGCGAGCGATGGCTCGGCTGGCTGATTTGTTGCGAGAAGGTTTGAAGCCACCGCCTCCACAGCGCCGAGCTACGCGTCCAGGTCGAGGTGCCGTGAAGCGACGCCTTGAGGCCAAGGGGCGTCGCAGTCAGATCAAAAAAAATCGCCAACAGCGTCCGTCATTGGACGATTGAACGCGGGGGAGCTTGGCCACCCTCAGGGATGGTTGTTGCGAGCTACTGGGTTGGAGGCTTGTTCGGCACGGATTGCCAGCTTTGCTTGCTGCCACGACATTTCCAGCTCATTGATGCTGCGTTCTTGGAGGTCTCCCCCCAGAGCGGCTTCCACGCGAGAGAAGCGATCGAGAAAACGTTGGTTGGTCCCTGCGAGGCCTTCTTCCGGCTGGATGTCACACCATCGAGCAACATTCACAAGTGTGAACAGCAGGTCTCCGAGCTCTTCCTGAGCGTGCTTTGGATCACCGGAGGACACCGCTTCCTTGAGCTCATCCAGCTCCTCATGCACTTTGTCCCAAACCCCTTGCATGTCATCCCACTCAAACCCTGCTTTGGCGGCTTTGCGCGAGATGGTCATGGCTCCAGCCAAAGCTGGTTGTCCGCGAACTTTCCTGGTGAGTTGATCACTCAATGGGCTTGTTGATTCGGAGGGACTCTCGCCCCGCTCGGCTTGTTCAGCGGCTTTAATTGCGTCCCAATTCGCGGAGACTGTTTCGCTGTCATGGGCTTCTGCAGTTCCAAAGACATGTGGATGTCGGCGAATCAACTTCTCAGTGATTCCAAGAGCAATCGCGTCGAGATCGAAGCGTTGTTGTTCTTGAGCGAGTTGGGCGTGCAGCACGACTTGCAGGAGCAGATCGCCTAGCTCTTCTTTGAGGTGTCGATCATCGCCATGGCGGATCGCGTCTACGACTTCGTGAGCTTCTTCCAAGACGTAAGGCACCAAGGTCTGATGCGTTTGCTTGAGGTCCCAAGGGCAACCGTGGTTGGGATCGCGCAATTGCGCGATCACCTCGACCAGATCGTGCATGGCGTCGCTCATGGGGGCAGGTCGAGGAGTCTTTAAGTGTCGGTGCTAATCAACCCTTCCCGAGCTCGGGATTGCATCAACGACGACGTCTTCGCTTGCGAAGCAGTTGAAGTTTGATCGGCAGTCTTGGCATGGGGTCACCGTCCTGAATCAGATGCAGCCAAGCGCTCGCTTCAAGGCCAATCAGCACGACCAGAACGGAGTTTGATGATTCGTTCCATGTCTGTTGCAGCCAGCTCTCCCATTGCTCTGGCGTAGGGGTTCCCCAAGGGCTACCTAGCCAGCTAACGGTTGCCACGAAAAAGCTGAGATAGATGATCCGAGTGGCCGTTCCTAGAAAAGGGCTGTGCGACAACATCGAGCGGTGTCGGATCAGGCGTTGGTAGGGCCACCACAGCCAGCGCAGCACACCCCAACGTTGATAGGGCCTGGAATTAATATCGAGATCAGGTGAAAGAAAGAGTCCGCCGAACAAAAAGGCCAGTCCACTGCAGGAAGCACCGCTGATCCCCAGCCATGGCCACCAAATGACCCCATAGAGCAAAGCCAGCACACAGGTGGCTCGATCGTGCTCCCGGCCGGAAGCCATCCTTGTTGAAGCACTGTGTTGGACATAGCCTGACACCTTCAGGCAGAATCCCTGTGCAAGGGCGATTAGCTCAGCGGTAGAGCGCCTGCCTTACAAGCAGGATGTCCCTGGTTCGAAACCTGGATCGCCCATTTCGGCTCACCCTCAATAGCCCAGTAGCACACGGCTTTTTGACGCTTTGGAGAAGGGTGATGCCCGTTTATGTGTTGCTTGCGGGAGGTTGCGGCGGCACAGCCTGATGTGCGCTGAATGCGTTTGCCTTTGGTACAGAAGGGGAATGAGGGCTGTCGTTACCCCATGCTTTGAACTTGATTGGCTTTGAGTAGAAATGACTACCAATCGAATCTTGATAGTTCTTTACATTCGTTTGGAGATACCGCTGCGCCATGAGTTTGCCTCTCCACTTTCAATTCGAGAAGCTTCAGCTTCAGGGGGCTATCCAGCAAGCCAGTGACCTGGATGAGCTCAAAGAAGTTGCTGGACAGCTTTTAGACCTTTACTTCATGCAAAAGGCTGCCACTGCACGCGTGATTTCAGAAAAATAGCGAGTTATCTAATGTCACAAGATTATTCTGAAGAAATCGTCGCCACCGTTCACTTGAGCCATGAGGCATTGCGATTAGCGTACAAAACAACATGTGACGCGCTTCGTAATTGGCCTGGTGGTGATCCTCTCGAACAACAGTTTCTAGCTGAAAGTAAAGATCAGCTCTTCAGATGTTTGCTTGAGCAGTCGTTTGAGCTTGAAGCTGGATAAGGCTTCGCCTGGCAGACTAGTTTTGGGTATAGATTTGATCTTATGGCCCTAAGGAAAATATATTCAATATTTAATTAGAAATGCTCCAATGTATCTTCTTTTAATTTCTTTTGTGCGGTATAAAGGTACTTTTTGACAGTCTTAGAGCTCATTTGTATAGCAGTATTATTGGGTAGTGATGTAGCTGATGATTCAATGGTACGTTCAGGTGTGGAGTTGTTGATTTTTCGCATTCGCCAAGCGGGAATGGCTAAAACACTCTCAATCGCAATTCTGTAAATGGCTGATTTTAAGGTAACAATCCTTGCTGATGGGAAGGAAACAGTTTTCAATTGCCCAGATGATCAATATATCCTTGATGCTGCTGAAGAGAATGGAATCGATATGCCATATTCCTGTCGAGCGGGTGCATGTTCTACTTGTGCTGGGAAAGTAATGACGGGCTCAATCGATCAAAGTGATCAGAGTTTCCTGGATGATGACCAGATAGCTGCAGGCTTTGCTCTTTTGTGTGTTTCGTATCCCGTTAGTGACTGTTCAGTGACTGCAAATGCGGAAGATGATCTTTATTGAGTTAATTGTGGATTAACAGCTCGATGCTATCTAGAATGAGATGAACCAATAAATCATCATTGTTTTGGACGTTTGAATGTGGAGCTTAGGGAGATGTCGTTGAACAGACTTATTATATGAACCCACTTTGATGGTTTCGGTTTATTTGTTACTTTAATACTCCTGAGTGCTTTATTTATTCACTCGTTGTATGAGGATTGTTGATGGCCTCAGCTATCTGCACCACAACAGAGGTCGGAAAAAGACCCATGAAGCGGATGGTCTTTGTGTTGACGTCCTTCTGCATAATAAAGTTTTTCCATTAAGAGGTTTGGGACCTTTGTTCTCATGCTTGCTTGGGCTGGAGTTGTGATCAGGGTGATAACAGCAATTGCCGAGAAAACTTTCATGTTTTTCATTAAATAAGTTGATCTAGCGTGACTTTGTCAAAGCTCAATAGCGTGTATCAAGCTCTCTCCAGTCATCAATTCTGTGACGATGGAAGCAACGAACCCAATCATTGCTAATCGTCATTGAGCTTTTTTGCACGTTCATGGAAGCCATACCCAGCATCTGCTACTGAAAATCAAGTATTTGATCTGATGAACTCAGGCCATGATTAATATGATTAATCCAAATCACGGTGCTATTACGATTTTGCCATCTATTTATCTATTTGATTTATTTACGCAAAATCTCTAGTCGGGGCTTTGTAGAACAGCTGTGATGCTATGTGGTCTTCTCTGGAGCTCTTCATTGAATTCCATCGCTAGATTTTGTGCTTCCATTGCATCTGAAGCGTAAACATTGTCTTCGTAAGAGCAACCGGATGAGTCTCGATATCGGATTGCGTAGCGCTTGAAGGTCTGATGGGTGGTCATAAAACTTCTGTTGAGCTGCTGTTGGACCTGAATGAATTGTGTCCGGCCTCCGGTGAGGACGGTGGGACACGTTGTAAGGCTGGATTGGTGGTGTGTCGCGATCAACCAAGAACAGCCGAGATGCTGTATGGAGCCTCTGGAAAACTGGTTGGCATTGGGTCAAGCTTGCCTTGAGCTAATGCTTTGGCGCGTTGATACATCTGGCTCGATGTGGCGCCAGATGCCTCCATGGCTTTAGCAACAACTTCCCAATTACGAATTTCAGTAGACATTTGCGATTAAGTTCAGAACTCAGTAACTATCGCTAGTTGATCGATCGGTGCGTGACAGGGAAATCCCCCCATCAGCCGAACACGCGTTTGAGCTGAACTGTCGATACAGAATTGCTTTTGATCTAAGTGCAACGTCCATAAGCTCCCGGGATCGCTTTGAAGGTCATCCTTCGCTTGGATGTCATGATCTGCCTTCTTTTGCCCTTTGGCATGGGCTCACTAAAGCGATTTGCAACGATTGCAACGAATAGCCGATATCAATCTAGATCAGTGCCATGGTTGAAGTTTGAGGTTGAAATTGATGCTGAAAGTTGAACATGTGGCGATCGCATGCTTTGCCGCATTGCAATCTCTCTCTTTTGCAGGTGTGCCTGTGAGTGCGGCACAAAATTGTGGCCCTAATCGGCACTGGGTTCAGACAGGAGCGGGTTACGGCTCTGGCTATTGCAAGCCCAAGAAGAGGCGGGATCATCAAGTTTGTGCGATCGGCTATCACTATGAAGGTCGTGGTGCTTGTAAGCGCAACGGAGACTGGTGGCAAGGGCGTAGACCTATTAATT
This sequence comes from uncultured Synechococcus sp., assembly GCA_949373155.1. The sequence continues at coordinate 11,632 of CASICK010000020.1, forward strand.
GGGGGCCTCGCTATGAACCTCAGAAGCCAGAAGGTGGTGTCACATTTCAGGGACCAAATGGTGGCGATATTCGAGTGAGATGGTGAGATCTGCCTGAGTCTGGACTCGTTGCTTTAACGTTTCCCAAGCCCCGTTTTGAGCGGGGCTTTTTTATTGCTGTAACCTGAAATACTCTATTGGCTTTGGTTGAGGATAGTGGACCAGTATGGCGCTCAAATTTCTATTGATTCTAAGCGTCCGGATCAATAAGGTCGTCATATTCTGGCTAGCGAGTGTTCAATGCTATGTAGCTTTCTAGCTACTGCTTGATTGATTCTCATCGTGGCCAGATAAGTGTTCTGTGTAGTGAGCAACGAAACGATTTGCACTTGATCGCTCCTTTTGTTGGCAGGAATGGTCATGATTAAGCCAGCCCCTTTTGCCGCATCCATGTCGAAAGCCCGCGACCTGATTAATGCCCACCTCTATCCGGTGCTAGCAACATTTTCCGTGGTTTACTTTGCGATCCAAATTGCTCCGATCGCAAATCAGGCTCGCTATTTCGACCATTGCGTGGATGAAGTGATTAAGGAAGCGAAGGGTAGTTTTGCCGAGAAACGAGCCTTCGCTGCCAACTTATGCAGTGGCAGCTGATCAGTGTTTCCAGAAGCGCTAAGGGTGATTGTGTTGGCACTCAGAGCAAATCCCGAAGAATTCCAAAGTGTGGAACAACATCTTGAAGCCAGACTGCTCTTCGGTTGAGATTGAGAGTCCGTGAATCGGACAGTGATCCAATGCTTTGGTGCTTCCACAGTCCACACATGTGAGGTGATGGCGGTCCTGCTCAATCGGGGCATAAAGGGCCTCCCCGGTGGGTAAATGCCGGCAGCGCACAAGACCCTGCTGCTGTAGTTGCCTGAGGTTTCTGTACACCGTGGCCAGTCCCATGGCGCTGGATCCGTTTTCTAAGAGCCGATGGAGCTGTTGCCCACTCATTTCGTCGCCGCAGCCACGCAAGGCGTCGAGAAGGCGTTGCTGTCGCTGTCGGCTCGCTGTCGGCTTGGTCGTCATGGTGATTCAGACCTTGCGCGTCTTGGATTGGATCATGTCTTCGCTGGTCGTCCAAAGGCGCTCGCGTTGTTCGGTGTCTCTGGCTGTACGGGCCACAGGTTGACGTGTCGGCATTCCACGCATGGCTGCAAAGCCACCCGGACCGAAGTGCTCTCCACCTTTCACGCTGCTTGCTGTTGCTGCATGGAGTTGGGGGAGTGCACCCATCGCTGCGCTTTGAAATAAAGGATCCATGAGTCGGTAGGCCAGAGACTCTTGCCAGGCTCCGGTCGCGGCGACGGAGACCGGTTGAAGGTTGGTGCGGGCCAGGCCTGGATGGGCGGCGAGAGAGATCACGGTGCTGTTTTGCTGTTGAAGCCGCTGATTGAGCTCGAGTGCAAACATCACATTGGCCAATTTGCTCTGGCAGTAGGCACTCCAACGGTCATAGCGCTGCTCGCCCTGCAGATCTGACCACGCCATTTTGCCGAAATATTGCGCTCCAGAGGTCACAGTGACCACCCGAGCATCTTGGCGGCCTTCCATCAGGGGAAGAAGCTGTTGGGTGAGTGCCATGTGCCCGAGATGGTTCACGGCAAACTGCATTTCGAAGCCTTGGACGCTCAACCGTCGTGGAGGTGCCATCAGGCCAGCGTTGTTCATCAACAGGTCCAGGCGGCCATAACGCTCTTGGACAACGTTGGCGCAGCGCTCAACATTATTGAGATCGGATAAATCAAGATCCAGCAGGTCAACGCCCGTTGTGCCTTGATCCAGCAAGTCACGTCGTGCCTCTTCGCTTTTGCGTTGGCTGCGGCAAGCCATGAGCACGGTTGCGCCTTTTTCTAAAAGCGCACGACTGGTTTCCAAACCCAGGCCGCTGTTGGCCCCAGTGACGAGGGCCACACGTCCAGTTTGGTCTGGGATGTCCTTCAGGGTCCAGCCCATGGAGCAGACGTCAGAGAAGATCCAGTCTCGCTGTTGGAATCAGTCTTCGGGGAAGAGCAATTCCGCTAAGTTCGTCGGCGTCGACGTCGTAGACACGGGCAAGAGACGTTTCGATCGCACTGGTGACTTCGCCTGGAAGGAATCTCATGGCGTTGAGTGCATCTTCGGCGATCTCGTCTGTCAGGAGGAGGTCATCGCCTTCGAGCTTCTCGTCATTGATGACGGCCATCACCCAGCTCTGATAGGCGTACACCAGATCCGAGAACTCGAGTTCGGGATCGTTGAGATCCAGGGTCATGGCCAGAGTCGATCGATAGCACCACCATTTTGACCTCCGGTAGGGAAGATGTCTTGAAGAAGATGTTTGATATGAGCCTTCCGGATCCTGATCAGCTGCAAGGAACCCTTGTGGACTTTGCGCTTTTGGAGCTGATTCGACAGCACCGGCTCAGTTTTCAACCGCTTTGGACGGTTGATGGCTGGGCCAAATTGATGATCTGGCTTGCCTTGAATTGCGGTCTTTCAGGGGATACCGCAAGCCTTGAGCACTTCGCGACATCTCTGGGGGAGACGATCACGATGCGGATGCGACGCACATTTTTTGAACGAGAGTTGGGCGATCTTGAGCTCCATGTCTTGGCGGATCCAGCTGATGCTCAAGTGCTGTTGCTGTCTCAAGCCCCGCAAGATCCCTCGGTGCTGGCACCGGAACGTCTGACCCGTGCCTTAGAGCGGGTTGATTTGCTCGAGCGTCGTGACTGCTGATCAAAGTGAGTGGCAAGCCCTCGATGGCGTTGTTGCGATCCCTTGGAAACGTCCTGAACTCCTGATGTCTACAGACCTGATCGCCCGCTATCGCAACGCCGGTTTTGAAGCGGTGGCGGATGGTGCCATGGCCTTTTTTGATCGCCGCACTGATTTGCAACGGGCTGGGGTGGCTTTCGGGCCTGGCGGCGGAGAGGAGCCGGCCAAGGTTTCAACGGATATCAGCTTGGTCGCGATTGATCGCAGTGATCCTGATGCCTTCGGATTGTCTGAGGTGATCTTGCGCGGCGTTGCTGCTGGATTAGAGCGCTATGTGCAGGAAAGACCTCTGTTTCGTTCGGTTTGCCCCGAACAAGAGTTGTTTGTGATGCCGATCTTCAACTTGCAGCGGTACGCGCCTGGAGAAGGGTTTAAGCAGTGGCATTGCGATTGGACCATCAGCGATGAAGCGACTGAGCCCGTGCATCGGGTGTTGGCTTGGATTCTTTATTGCGACACCGTGGAAGAGGCAGGCACGGAGTTCCATTGGCAGAACCATCACGAACCCGCCGAACGCGGCAAATTAGTGATCTTCCCAGCGGGTCCATCTCACATTCACCGCGGTCAGTGTGAATCCAGGCCTTGAGTAAGACGATTGCCACGGGTTGGATTAATGCGGGCGCTCAGCAGGATTACCTCAAGCGGCTTGCTCAGTCCTGAACACTCCAGTTGTTCATCGCCCAGAGCAATTCACCGGCATCCCAGCTGCAAAGGTCGAAATTGTGGACTGCGGTTGCATCGGGTGCATCGAGTAGGCGCTGGGCGTAATGCTTCACCAGTGCTGCAGGAGCGATCTCAAACCCTGCCAGTGCTGCCACCTCGCTAACGGCAGCCGCTGTGGTGGCCATCCGCAAGCCCCTCTTGAGCTCATCGTTCTGGGCCACAGTTTCAAGCATCTGCTGGATGGCAGTGCTGAGATCGTTGGAAGTGGAGCCCATGGATCCTTGGCATTGATGCCTGTTCGATCATCGCTGTCAAGCCGACGTGAAAACGTCTTTTGCGACCATGAATGGACGTGTATCGGGCTCCTCCCCGTGTCGGATCTGGCCAAGACCTATGACCCGGTTGGTACGGAAGCCAGATGGCAGAAGGCCTGGGAGGACGAGGGGGCCTTTCATCCGGATCCTGCGGCTGAGGGCGAACCGTTTGCTGTGGTCATCCCGCCGCCCAACGTCACCGGCAGCCTGCACATGGGGCATGCCTTTAATACAGCTCTGATCGATACGATCGTGCGCTATCAACGGTTGGCGGGCAAAAATGTGCTTTGTCTGCCTGGCACGGATCACGCCTCGATCGCAGTGCAGACGATCCTTGAGAAGCAGCTGAAGGAGGAGGGCAAGACGCGCCATGACCTTGGCCGTGAGGCCTTTTTGGAGCGGGCCTGGCAGTGGAAAGCAGAAAGTGGAGGTCGCATCGTCGATCAGTTGCGCCGGTTGGGGTATTCCGTCGACTGGAAGCGACAACGATTCACGTTGGATGCAGGTCTTAGCGAGGCGGTGAAAGAGGCCTTCGTTCGTCTCCATGAGCAGGGCCTGATCTATCGCGGTGAATACCTGGTGAATTGGTGTCCTGCTTCGGGCTCCGCGGTGAGTGACCTGGAGGTGGAGATGAAGGAGGTGGATGGCCATCTCTGGCATTTCCGCTATCCGCTCAGCAGTGGTGAGGGCCATCTCGAGGTGGCCACCACCCGGCCAGAAACCATGCTCGGTGATTCGGCAGTGGCGGTGAACCCCAGCGATGAGCGTTATGCCCATCTGGTCGGACAGACCCTTGACCTTCCTTTTACGGGCCGCCAGATCCCGATCGTTGCCGACGATCACGTGGAGAAGGAGTTCGGCACTGGCTGCGTCAAGGTCACACCGGCCCATGACCCCAATGACTTTGCGATTGGGCAGCGTCACGGTTTGGCCCAGATCACTGTGATGCGCAAGAACGGCACGATGAATGCCGAGGCTGGCCGCTTCGAAGGCTTGGATCGCTTTGAGGCGCGTAAGGCTGTGGTGGCAGCCCTCGATGAGGAGGGTTTGTTGGGCAAGGTGGAGGACTACCGGCACAGCGTTCCCCACTCCGATCGGGGCAAGGTGCCGGTGGAGCCCCTGCTCTCCACCCAGTGGTTTGTGAACACTGAGCCTCTCGCCGCTCGCTGTCGAGAAGCACTCGCGAAACAGGACCCTCGCTTTAGTCCTGAGCGCTGGGAAAAGGTCTACCGCGACTGGCTCACGGATATTCGCGACTGGTGCATCAGCCGTCAGCTCTGGTGGGGCCATCGCATCCCCGCCTGGTTTGTGATTAGTGAGACCGGCGGCAAGTACACCGACACCACGCCTTATGTGGTGGCTCGGAACGAAGCCGATGCGCTTGCCCAAGCCAAAGAAAAGTTTGGAGCTGAGGCCCGCATTGAGCAGGACGAAGACGTGCTCGACACCTGGTTCTCCAGTGGGCTGTGGCCGTTTTCAACCCTGGGTTGGCCCGATGAGAATGCGGCTGATTTTCAGCGTTGGTACCCCACCAGCACCTTGATCACGGGCTTCGACATCATCTTTTTCTGGGTGGCTCGGATGACGATGATGGCCGGTGCCTTCACGGGTGAGATGCCTTTTAAGGACGTCTATATCCATGGGTTGGTGCGGGACGAGCAGAACCGCAAGATGAGCAAAAGCGCTGGGAATGGGATCGATCCCCTGTTGTTGATTGAGCGCTATGGCACCGATGCCCTGCGGTTCGCTCTGGTGCGCGAGGTGGCCGGTGCGGGTCAAGACATTCGCCTCGATTACGACCGAAAGAAGGACACGTCCGCCACGGTTGAGGCCTCTCGTAACTTTGCGAACAAGCTCTGGAATGCCACCCGGTTCGCCCTGATGAATCTGGGGGGGGCCACACCAGCACAGCTAGGCGAGCCTGATCCTTCGGCGTTGCAGCTTGCCGACCGTTGGATTTTGTCGCGCTTGGCGCGTGTGAACCGGGAAACTGCAGCCCGCTACAGCAGTTATGCCCTTGGTGAAGCTGCAAAAGGTTTGTATGAATTCGCTTGGAACGATGTTTGTGACTGGTATTTGGAACTGAGCAAACGTCGTTTAAATCCAGGAGAGGAGCCCAGCGCTGCAGCTTTGGCGGATCAGCAAACGGCCAAACAGGTGCTGGCCAAGGTGATCAGCCAAATGCATTTGATGTTGCATCCGTTGATGCCCCACCTCACCGAAGAGCTGTGGCACAGCGTGACTGCTGAGCCCGAAATCACCTTCTTAGCGCTTCAGCCTTGGCCGGCTGTGGACGAGGTTGCTTTGGATGATGGCTTGGAAGCGTCCTTTTCCGAGCTGATCGCTGCCATCCGAGTGGTCCGTAATTTGCGAGCTGTTGCGGGTTTGAAGCCATCCCAGGGGGTGCCTGTTCGTTTCGTGACGAGCCGGCCAGAGCTGATGGCAGTGTTGGAGCAAGGTACGGCTGATATCACCGCGCTCACGCGAGCGGAATCGGTTGAGTTGATGACGCAGGCTCAGGCCGAGGCTGCTCCTGTTGCGAAAGCACTCGCTGGGGTCAGCGGTGAGTTGCAGGTGCTGCTGCCCATCGAAGGCCTGGTTGACCTTGAGGCGCTTCAGGGCCGTCTTGAAAAAGACATCGCCAAAGCGGAGAAGGAGATCAAGGGATTGGCGGGACGCCTCAGCAATCCCAACTTTGCAGATAAGGCTCCGCCAGAGGTGGTGGCTGAATGCAAGGCCAAGCTTGCTGAAGCGGAGGCTCAGGCTGCCTTGGCACGCAGACGGCTGGCTGATCTGGGATGAAACGTGAGTATCAGTTGGAGGGGAATAGTTGCTCTGGTTTTAAATTGGGCGCTGGATAGAGGGTCGTGCAATCGAAGGCAAAGTCGGCATTGTTGGCTTTTACGACTTTTGCAATTTCTAGAAAGACTTCCTGCTGGATGTCTAAATAGTCCTGCCAGTTTGTGGTTTTAGTGAAACAGTAAACCTGTAGGTTTAGTGAGGAGCTTTCCCATGCATTGAAGTTCACGAGAATGATCTGATTGGTGTCAATGGCGTTGTGGTTTTTGAGGAGTTCGCGTACTTGCTTGGTAATCGTATCCATGGTGGGTATATCTTCATAGCGCAAGCCAATATTTGCCAGGATTCTGCGGTTATACATTTGCCCAGGATTGATGATGCTATTGGTTGCAAAGACTGCATTGGGGATATACATCGGTCGTCTGTCAAAAGTGCGTAGGCGTGTGTGATACCAGCCGATATTTTCAACAGTTCCTTCCATTCCGTCCGTACTGATCCAGTCCCCCTCCTTAAAGGGACGGTTGAAAAACAGCATGAAGCCGGAGAAGAAGTTTTGGGAGATGTTCTGCGTTCCGAAGGCGAGGCCGACTCCAGCACCACCTCCAAGAGCAGCTAGGGCAGTGGCGGGAACGCCGAAGGTGATCATCAATGCGCTAGCGCCAATCACCAGAATTAAGATCGTGTAAATCCGCCCTAGAAAGCTGATGGCCATCGATTGGTCTTTTGGGTCTTCCATCTGCAGCCATCGTTCAAAACGTCTCGTCTTCATGACGGCGTGTCCCAATCGGCTCAGCGCCCACATCACTGCGAGGATCGTGATTGTGGCGGAGAGCTTTAAAGCATTGCTGCCATCCAGCCACTTCACATTGTTGGCGATTTGACGTCCGAGCCAGCCCAAGTACAGAGAGGCGCTGAGCCCCATCAGCAAGGGCTGACGGATTGCTTTGGCGATCATCCCTCCTAGACGTTGTCCTCTCCGCTCCATCACTCCAAGCACAAGCCAGAGCAGAATGAGAACAACAGTTCCAATCAAGACCCCGGTGTTGGAGTGGATGAAATCCACGTCTTGAATGATCTTTCCTTTCATTAGACCTTCAACGACCTTTCCCTTCATTCCGGCATCGTGTTGATCTTCGCTTTACATTCTGCACTTTCTCTTATGCGTGTGAACAGGCTTCATGCGGCAGCTTTTAAATTTTCACTCGGCTTGGTTCTCTACAGCGTTCGCTATATCCAAGAGTCTCTGATGGTTCTGTTGTGATCGAGGTTGAAGGCCTCAGCAAGATTTACCGGGTTGCTGACAAGCAGCCGGGGCTGGGTGGAACTTTGCACCACTTCATCCGCAGGCGTCATCGTGATGTGTGCGCAGTGAGCGACATTTGTTTCACCATTGCTCCGGGAGAGATGGTGGGATTTCTTGGTGCGAATGGGGCGGGCAAAACCACCACCTTGAAAATGTTGTGTGGGCTGATCTACCCCAGTTCGGGTCAGGTGGTCGTTGCAGGCCATCAACCGCAAAAGCGTCATCCCGATTTTTTGCGTCGGATCACTCTGGTGATGGGGCAGAAGCAGCAGTTGCTATGGGATCTGCCACCGATGGATTCCTTGAGGGTCAATGCTGCTGTTTATGGCATTAGTGATCGTGATGCCAATCGCCGTATTTCTGAGTTGTCGGATTTATTAGAGCTGGGAGAGGAGCTCACGCGCCCTGTTCGGAAGCTTTCGTTGGGCCAGCGCATGAAAGCTGAGCTTCTTGCTGCCTTGCTTCATCAGCCTGATGTGTTGTTCCTTGATGAGCCCACCCTTGGATTGGATGTGAATGCGCAGGCCCGGGTGCGGAAGTTTTTGGCTGATTACAACCAAAGGACTGGTGCCACTGTGTTGCTAACGAGCCATTACATGGCTGATATCACGGCTTTGTGTCCGCGGGTGTTGTTGATTCATCAGGGGCGTTTGTTCCATGACGGTCCGCTCGATCGTTTGGTGAGTCGACTCGCGCCTGAGCGCCATGTTCGTTTGGAACTTGCTGCACCAGTTGGGGCTGAGGCGTTTGCTGGACTTGGCCGCCTCGACAGTTGCTCCGACTGCGAGGTGAACTTGCGAGTCCAGCCCGATGAACTCACGGCTGTGGTGGCACAACTGCTGGACCGCTTTGAGGTGCGGGATCTGGAAGTGAGTGATCCGCCGATTGATCAGCTGATCGGTGATCTGTTTCGGCAGGGAAAGGTTTAATGCGTTTCTTTGGACTCAATCGCAAGATTATTCGTGTTCTATTAGGAACGGAATACGCTCATATGTTGGAATATCGCGCCGAAATCGCCCTTTGGGCTCTTTCCGGTGTGCTCCCTTTCATCATGCTCAGTCTTTGGAATGGCAGTGACGCACGCGATGCGTTGGGGATGGATGGTGTGGGCCTTGATCGTTATTTCTTGAGCGCCTTTTTAGTGCGTCAATTTTCTGTTGTTTGGATGGTTTACGCCTTTGAAGATGATGCGCTCACTGGGAGATTGTCTCCTTATCTTCTTCAGCCACTCCACCCGCTCTGGCGCTATGTCGCCAGTCATCTTGGCGAGCAGCTCACGCGTTTGCCTTTTGCTGCGGTGATCACCGCGATCTTTTTTCTGATTCAGCCCAACGCTTTCTGGTTGCCGTCGTTTGCTCACTTTGTATTGGCCTGGTTGGCCACATGGATGGCCTTCTCGATTGCTTTTCTGTTGCAAAGTTTGATTGCTTCCCTTTGTTTTTGGAGTGAGAAGGCCAGTGCTCTGGAGAGGCTGTTGTTTATTCCCTTTCTTTTCTTGTCCGGGTTGCTTGCTCCGCTCACAGCGTTCCCACCCTTTGTGCGCACGTTGGCTCAGTGGACTCCTTTCCCTTATTTAATTGACTTCCCAGCGCGTGTTTTAGCCGAACAGCCTGTGGACTTGTTGGCTGGATTTGCCATCCAGTTGGCCTGGATCGTGCTGCTTTTGCCGCTTGTTCTTCTGCTTTGGCGCGCTGGGGTTCGGCGTTACAGCGCGATGGGGGCCTGAATGGGGCGTTACTTCAAAAGTCTGCGGCGATTCTGGGGAACAGCAGTGGCCTCGCAGCTGGAGTATCAACTCAACGTTGTGATTGAGTTGGTTGCGGTTGGTTTGAGTTTGCTTGGCAGCTTGTTCATGCTGTCTCTCTTTTTTGGACCAGGACGGGAGTTGGGTGGCTGGAGTTGGCATGAAGCCTTGATTGTTCAGGGCTTTTATACGGTTCTCGATGGTATGGCCAGCACTTGGTTGCGTCCCAACCTGTCTTCGATCGTGACCCATGTGCGTGAAGGCACGCTCGATTTCGTCTTGCTCAAGCCAATTGACAGTCAGTTTTGGTTGTCCTTGCGAACGATCTCGCCAGCAGGGTTGCCGGAGATCGTCCTTGGTTTGTTGTTAGTGATTTGGGGTGGGCATCAGGCTGGTGCTTCTTTGTCGCTAGGAGGTATTGCGGTGGTGTTGTTGATGCTCTTGGCTGGTGGATTGATCCTGTATTCGCTCTGGTTTTTGATTGCTGCGACCAGCATTTGGTTTGTGAAAACCTGGAATGCCACTGAGGTTTTGCGGGCTGTGCTGGCGTCAGGTCGCTACCCAGTAGCGGCCTACCCAGCTCCCTTGCGCTTGCTCTTCACCTTGGTGATTCCGGTGGCCTTTCTTACGACTGTTCCGGCTGAAGTTGTGCTGGGACGAGCCAGCACTCCCATGCTTTGGCTGGGGTTAGGCCTCGCTGTTGGTTTTTTCGTCGCTTCCCGTCGCTTCTGGTTCTATGCCTTGCGGCATTACACCTCCGCCTCCAGTTGAGTGCAGGCTTTGTTGAAGGTTGGGTGGCCATTCCATTGGATACACCTGACGTTGTGGGAATGGAATGGTGATTCCTTTCTGTTCAAATTGCTTCCAGATTGTTCGTCGTAGATCACTGCCTACTTCAAAGGCATCGAGGGGGTTGGCTACCCAGAAGAGCACCTTGTAATTAATTGATGAATCAGCAAAGTCGATGACAAAGGCATTGACCGGTGGATACTCTAAAACTTTGTTGTGATCTTGGGCAATCGTTTTTAATAGTTCCACGATGATGTCGGGGTCGTGCTCGTAGGCGGCACCAACCACCACTCCGTCGCGCCTTGATGTTTCAGTTGCAGTGAAGGATATAGCTTCTTGAGTGAAGAAGTTCTGATTGGGGATTAAGAGTTCGGCGCCATCGCGCCCACGTCGCAGTTGTGTTGCTCTTAGCCCTAATTTGCGCACAGTGCAGGGGTCGCCATTGATCATCAGAATCTCTCCGGGGCGAACCGATCCTTCAAATAGCAACCAGATGCTGCTGATGAAATTGGAGATGATTTCCTTAATACCAAAGCCGATTCCAACAGACAATCCACCTGCGATGGCAATAAAGGCTGTGCCGTCGATGCCGATGAAGTAAGCCACGCCAATGATGCCAATGATGATCACGCTGTAGCGAAATAGCAGTTCCAATCCGCGCCTATTTCTTGGACGGACTCCAAACAGCACGCCACTAACCCATGCAAGAAATGTTGCAGGCCTTGAGGAGAGAGTCATGATGATATAGATGGCTATAATTGCAACATAGATTCTTCCCAGAGTGAGTTCTACTCCAAATAGATTGGCGATAGGGGTTTGTGACAGATTTTGCGTACTTCCCATTAACCTCACAAAAGACATGGAGGCCACAATGACGTAGATGGGTCTTAAAAATGTGCTTTCTAATTCATCAACTGGGAATTTATTGTCGATACTTAGAAGTACTGCTTTTAGTGGTGTGAATGACATCCAACCCAACCAGAGCAGCCCGAAATAGCGTAGTAACCCCCATGGCAAGCCCACTAGGAGAAATAGGGCTGAACTGATTAAAAGGAGTAGAGGGCCAATCAGAACCCGGATGTATTCAGGAACCAGCCTGTGTTCTACGCTCCGCCGAAGTGCACCGCGTTGTTCCGCGACCATCACAACACCAACCACAAGCAATTGAAGAAGAACAGTGCCTCGGTTGAGATAATCCAACCAGCTCAGCAGCTCGTTAAGAATTGGGCCAGGGCCGATGGTGATGAGGTAGGACATGGGAAGAGTCATCGCTTCGCTTTGATCTGGGTTTCGAGTTCAGTTGCTGCTTGCTCGGGAGATAATCCATTAAAGATCAACTCATTGAGTGTGGACTGAATATCTTTTCCTAAATCTGGTCTGGCATTGATTGCGGCGACAATCGCATCACCTCGGCTCACACGTTTGTTCTCATCTTCACTGAACGTATCAAGCCCATTAGGTAATTGTTTACTGACGATTAGTGCCGCTGCTGGGTTGACTGGATAGCCCGTTCGATATTTGAGGGCATAGGTTTTTTGAGCCCAGGGCTGCACCATGAAATTGAGCAATTTCAGGCTTTCTGATCGTTGACGTTTGCTTGAGTTCTTGCCAAGAGACCAGACCTGCAAGCGAGTGATTGGTGTTGCTCGTCCAAAGTTTCCACTGGGTAATGGGGCAATGCCGAGATGATCTTTGAGCGCTTCACGTAGTTGAGGTAGCTGGGAACTCCAACAACTGATCCAACTCATCTCACCTTCGATGAGCTCTTTACGAAGTGCAGCTTGATTTCTCAGAAACACAATATTTTGTTGATAGCTGGATGCTTTGAGCCATTGCATCCACTGGGTGAGCCGTTCATGGGCCACAACTGTTGCTTTTTTGCCTTCTAGCGAGGTGGCCAAGGCCTCTCCGGCACCGAAGCTGCCAAGGCTCCAGTAAAGATCCTGGAGGTTGGTGACCATTCCAAAAACTCTTCCTTCGCCACTGGCTGCGGACAGTTCCTTCAGGGTTTTTGGCGCCTCTTTCAGCTTGCGCTTATCGAAGCAAGCGAGTTGTAAGAACTGCGAGACAGGTTGCCCTGCGAGGGATCCACTGGTTGTTTTAACGCGCTCCAATGCTGCGGGGTTGATCAAGTTCTGTCGCTTTTTTGTCAGCTTGATTGGGTCGGTTAGGCCATCAGCAGCAAGGCTCAAGGCCTGATTGCTATCGGTGATCACAAGATCAGGACCCAGCCCGCTATGGGTTCGAACCCTTATCTCCTGCTCCAGTGATTCTTCGGGGTAGATCGAGGGATGCAGCTTGATCCCAGGCTGCATTTCTCTTAATTGCTGTTGAAAATCTTTGCTGATCTTCCGTTCCGATTGAAATCGACTGGTGGATTGTTGTTCGTTTTCATTGCTGGCCTGAGCCACTTGCAAGACGATTGAATCCTGGCGATCGGTGATGGCGCAGCTTCCTAGTAAGGACGTGCTCAGCAAGGCAGCGATGCGACACCTGTTGCTTTTGATCAGGGCAAAAAGGCGTTGCACAGCATGACCTCTTGGACGGTGTCCGATCTTCAGCTTAAAAGAGGTGATGACTCCGTTTCTCTACGAAACGGTCAGCATGGAAAAGTGGCTTCGGATGGGCTTGAACCAATGATTGAGGGGATGTCTTGGTTTGAGCCATTGATGCTCTGGCTGCGCTCTCCTTTGGGTGGATTGGTGTTCATCCCGCTTTATGCAGTTTGGGTGACGCTTTTGCTTCCAGGGGTATGGGCTTCGATGTTGGCAGGAGCTCTTTACGGCACCTGGTGGGGCAGTTTGATTGTGTTTGTTGGGGCCTGCCTTGGCGCTGAGGCAGCGTTCTTGCTCGGTCGATTTTGGTTGCGCGATTGGACGAGCAAGCGTTTGACGCAATACCCAAAGCTTCAGGCTGTCGAGCGGGCCGTCAGCCGAGAGGGGCTCAAGCTTGTGCTTTTAACGCGTTTATCTCCAGCGTTTCCGTTCTCTTTGCTGAATTTGGTCTATGGCCTCAGTGAGGTGAGCTTGCGTGATTACAGCATCGGTTTAATTGGCATTCTTCCTGGCACCATTTTGTTTTGCGCGTTGGGCGCGCTGGCAGGTGATGCGGCTCGATTTGGTGAGGTGCTCGCTGGAGAAACCTCTCCAGGTGCTTGGGTTCTGCGAATTGTTGGTGTGCTCGCGACTCTTGCAGCGGTCTGGCTGGCGGGCCGTGCCGCACGCAAGGCTTTGGCTGACGGGGCAGTAGATCTAGACCTCTAGGGCTTTGAATTTGGTTGTTGATCTGGATTGGGAAGGGACCAGTCCCGAATTGCAGCAATTAGCACAAACCAGCCCATGCGAATTTTTGCGCTAGTTCCTTGGCGTTGCTGGAGTTCGGCCAGCTTTACTCTCCCGCAGTCGGTTTTAATCCAGCGATGCATGGGTGGTCTGGTCATAACGATGGCGATCTGTCGACGTACTGGAAGATTTGGGTTGGAATCACGCTGATGTTGATATTGACCTCTTTTACTCCGAATTCTATTTTACTCCGCGTTGTGATGTCCTTCTGGATCTGATCAAGATCGAGCTTTGCAGATAGTTTCTCGGGAACATTCAGCACAATATCGATTGTGGCTTTGTTGTTGACAACACTCACATTGCTGTAGAGAAGTTTGACTCGTTGTAAGAGATAAGGGCTTTTGTTGAGTACATTTGATTCGTCGATCAGCCCGGCTTTAAAGCGTGTGAATTCACCGTTGATGTGTTGACGCACGCTGAAATCGTGCAGAGCTGATGACAGGGGGATGCAGAGAAGTCCGAGGAGTCCCAGCCAAACCAGAAGATTGCGCCATGCCTTGAGCATGGACCCGTAGCCCTGCACCATGAACACCACCAAGCTGGCCAAGGTGATGCCGATCAAATTGGCCAGAAATAGCAGAAAAGAGCCGTCCGAGATTTGGTTGGTTAGCCCTGATACCGTTCCGCGGCCAAATACAGCCACTATTTCTGGACCGAGACTTAGGCCAATCCCGCTAACACATAGAGGAGGTACCAGAGCCACCGCAATCGCTACACCTGCGATTGAATTTGATAATCGGTCGCGGGTAATTGTGAATGCACCTGCTACCGCTGCGGCAGTTGCTATTCCCAAATCGATCAGAGTTGGCGCCGTGCGACTAGTGATTTCCCTATTGACTTCAGCGGGTCCAATCAGTGAAGCCAGTATCCAGGCGGTGATCACTACAACTGCGATACCAATGACGACAGTGATTGCTGAGCGCTTGACTAACTTGTTATCCGAGACAGTTAGTCCAAAGGCAAGGCTGAGGATTGGATCCATCAGTGGTGCCACGATCATTGCCCCGATGACAACCGCAGTGCTGTTAGAGAGCAGACCAAGGGTCGCAATCACTGCTGAACAGATCAGCAGTACGAAAAAACCCAGTGATGGCTTTGAAGATGCAATTCGGATTCGATAAAGTTCCTCTCGTGGAACTTGTGTTTCGAGGTTGAGTCTCCATTCGCCAGAGATGCTGTTAATGAAGTGACTCAGGAAACCTTGCATGCCAAATCAAACGCTTATGAGAATTCTTTCAGCATGGTCTTCAGATCATTTTCGTCAAGGATTTTGATCCCCAGCTCCTTGGCTTTGGTGAGTTTGCTTCCTGCCTCCTCGCCTGCCACGAGATAACTGGTTTTTTTACTTACGGATCCTGATACTTTCCCGCCGCAAGCCTCGATTTGTTCTTTGGCCTGAGACCGGGAGAGTGTGGGCAAGGTGCCGGTCAGCACAAAAGTGGAACCGGATAAATGATCGTTGGCGGCGGCCGCTGTGGCTCGCTTTTGTTCTTCCTCATTGAGCGACAGGCTGAATCCGAGACTGTGCAATTCATCGAGTAGCCGCTGATTGGCCGGATTGGAAAACCATTGCTGCAAACTTTGGGCAATTTCTTTGCCGACGCCATAGATGGCGGTAATGCTGTCCGGTGAGTGGCAAGCCGCTTGATTCAGGTGGTCTGCATTGGAAAAAGCAGCAGTAATCGCCTTGGCGTTCACATCTCCAACGTGATGGATGCCGAGCCCGTATAGCTGTTTGGCCCACCCTTGAGAGCGGGATGCGTCCAGAGCTTGAATCAAGTTCTCGGCACTTTTTGCGCCCATGCGCTCCAGGCTGCCAAGTAAAGCCATATCGAGGCGATACAGGTCTGCAATCGACTGAACGAGGCCTCGATTTACCAGTTGCTCAATCAACTTGCTGCCCAGGCCATCCACATCCAAGGCGCCCTTGCTCACCCAATGGCGTAGGGCACCGCGCAGGATCGCTGGGCAGCTGCTGTTGATGCAGCGCGTGGCCGATTCGCTGGTTTCGCGTACCAAGGTGGATCCGCAGGCTGGACAGGTTTTGGGGAGCTCCACGGGTTGGGCCAGGGCAGGTCGGAGCTCCGGCAGCACCCGCACCACTTCCGGGATGATCTCACCGGCCTTGCGCACCACAATGGTGTCACCGTTGTGAAGATCGAGCTCCAGCAGCCTGTCGGCGTTGTGAAGGCTGGCCCTGCTGACACTTGTGCCGGCCAAAAGCACAGGCTCGAATTCCGCCACTGGGGTGATCACTCCCGTGCGTCCCACCTGACAGCTGATCTTCAGGATTTTGGTTGGTGCTTCTTCCGCTGGGTACTTGAGCGCAATCGCCCAGCGTGGTGCTTTCTGGGTGAATCCAGCGGCATCCTGCAGGCGTAAATCATTGAGCTTCACCACCACACCATCGGTGGCGTAATTAAGTTGTCGCCGCTCCGTGTCCCAGGTGTCGAAGAACTGCTCCACCGCTTGAAGATCTGGCAATAATCCCGCATTGGGATTCACCTTGAATCCTGCATCTCCTAGCCATTGCAGGGCATCCCATTGCGTGAGTGGTCGGCGCCCTTGCCAATCGTCCGGCAGCTGAAGTGTGTAGGCGAAAAAGTCCAGCCTCCTTGAGGCAACAACGCTTGGATCCAGTTGGCGCAACGTTCCAGCGCAGGCATTGCGGGGATTGGCAAAGAGAGATTCGTCGCGGCTTAGGCGTTCGTTGTTGATGGCATGGAAGGTCGCATCGGGGATGAAGGCCTCCCCACGCACTTCCACCCAGGCTGGTGCCGGTTCGAGGTGCAAGCGCAGGGGAATGGAGCTGATGGTGCGCACGTTGGCGGTGATCTCTTCTCCCTGTTCACCGTCCCCGCGCGTTGCGGCCTCGAACGAGCACGCCGTTTTCGTAGCTCAGGGCGAGGGCGTTGCCATCGATTTTGAGTTCTCCCACCATGGCCAGGGCCGGAGGTGCAGATCCTTCTGCGGGTGCGCGATCGAGCACCTTGAGCAACCGGCCATACCAGCCATGGAGCTCGTCACGGTTAAACGCGTTGTCGAGGCTGAACAGGGGAATCCTGTGGCGCACGCTGCTGAATCCTTCCGCTAGACGCCCACCCACTCGCTGGGTGGGACTATCTGCGCTCACCAATGTTGAATCTTGTTGCTCTAACTCTTCAAGCTCCCTGTAGAGCTGGTCATACACCGGATCTTCCATGTCCGGAGCGTCGAGCACGTAATAAGCATGAGCAGCCCGATTGAGCAGGCGCCGCAATTCTTCCGCCCGCGCTTGAGAGCTGCTGGACGATCTCAGCGGCTGCGACCTGCTCAACGCCTTGTGCTCAGCTGTTCACGGCGACGATTCGCTCGATCTTCCAGGAATCATCCGACTTGATAAACGTGAAATCCAGAGGCATTTCCTCTTTGTCTTCTGCGATCAACTTCACGGTCAGGATGATGTTGCCTTCCTGCAGCCTCGGGCGACCAGATTTGAGATTGCGGAAGCGATTCAGCTTCAAACCCGCCAGATAACGAATGAACTGTTGACGGCTCACATGCTGGCGATAGTTCTTGGTGGTGAGTAAGTAAGCAGCATCGATCCTGCCCGCTGCCACTTGCGTGAAGAACTGCTTGATCAACGGATTGATTCCACGGGCGCTCAGCACCAGCTTCACCGCCGTGAATGTCCAGTAAAGGAGCAGCGCGCCACCCCCGGCTAACAAAGCCTTGCTGCCGATCTCGCGAACCAAGCCGAGTTCCATCGGGTTCATCCGAATGAATACAGATTCTGACTGACCGGATGCAGGAACGAGGCAGACTGGGCCGGCTTTCGTCCTGTTTGGCTTCTTTCGCAGTCCCTATGCCCCTCGAGCCCCTGCTGCCGTTGTTTCACAGGCTCAATCGAGAACACTTTGATGGCTGCCTGGTGCGGGGCGAGGGACCTCTGGTCGCCTTGCGCTGGAGTGATGGGAAGATGCGAAAGACAGCAGGCTTTTATCGCCGCGGACCGGCGGTAGCTCCCCCGCTTGGACGGGAGATTGTGCTTTCAAAACCCTTGCTGGATCCCTTGCCTCGCTGCGCCACCGAGAGCACCCTCTGCCATGAAATGATTCATGCCTGGGTGGATCTGGTGTTGGGTCAGAGGGAGAGCCATGGCCCTTGCTTTCGGGCTCAGATGGAGGCGATTAATGCCTCACAAACCCGATTCAAGGTGAGCATTCGGCATCGTTTTCCGGTTCAGCAGAGCCCCCCTCGCTGGATTGCCATCTGCCCTATCTGTGGGCAGCGGACTCCGTATCGGCGCCGGGTCAGGCAAGCGGCTTGCAGGTTGTGCTGTGATCGGCATCATGACGGTCACTGGCATGTGAGTTGTCTACTCAGTTATGTACCTGCCCCCGCTCAGGATTGAGATGGATTTGTTTCTTTGGGTCCTAGAAGCTGGTGGGGTGTCAATCGCTTTAATCGGTTGGCAAAGGGAGCGCTGGCTGCAGCAGCGTCGTCGTTAAGGTCAGGGGATGGATGGACGTTTTCAGCCGAGGCAGCGCAGTCAGGGGAAGCGCAGTCAGGACTCTGGTGATCGGCGATTGGATCAGTGGATTGAAACCGGTCGTCAGCTGGTGGATGGTGTTGCTGGCACGCGACCTGGTCGGCGTGCTGCCGGTGGTGCGCGTCCCTCAGTGCATCTCGAATCAGTGGGTCGCTGGGTCGGCGACAAGATCGATTGGCTGATGGACGAAGAAGAAGACTGGGGGGATCCTGTTGAGCCACCTCTGCGGACTGAATCAATGGCCGCATCAAGCCGTAAGCGGCCTCTCGATGCGATTTCACGGCGACAAGGTGTTGGGCAGCAGATTGTGGCGCCCGTGCCTGCGCTTCAGGTCACCTTTGGGGAGGCTGACAACAGCTGGCCTGATGACGAAAGCTTTCGTGTGGAGCGCTGGTCCCGTTCGGCGGCGCCCCCATCAACTGCGTCGTCGTCCCCACAGCCCTTATCCCGTGGCTCTTCAAGACGCCCATTGCCTCGCTCCAGCAGGCGACGAGACTGATCGCTGGAACGATTGATCTCTACGCTTTGAAAAATACTCTGTTCATATGAGCAATTTGGTGGTTGTGGGCTTTCCCAAGGCTCAAGAAGCGGAGGAAGTCCGTCGCGAATTGGTCACGATCCAGCAAGAGCATTTGATTGCGCTTGAAGATGCGGTGGTGCTTGAGCATGGAGAAGACGGCCATGTGCATTTGCGTCAGGCGATCAACATGACGGCGGCTGGAGCCATGGGCGGAAGCTTCTGGGGGTTGTTGATCGGTTTGTTGTTTGCCAATCCTTTGTTGGGTCTGGCCGTTGGTGCCGGTGCTGGTGCTGCCTCGGGTTCGCTCAATGACATGGGCATCAACGACAACTTTTTGAGAGAACTCGCGGAAACCCTGCCGAAGGGCAGTGCTGCTTTGGCGTTGTTAGTGAGGGATGCCACGCCCGATCGTGTGATCGAGCGCTTGCGTCGCCATGCGCCCCATGCCCGGTTGATCCACACCAACCTCAGCCATACCGATGAAGACCTGCTGAAAGAGCAACTCGACAAGGCACGTCGCCAAGCTGAAGGTCTTCGGTTGGGTTGATCAGAGGCTGCTGTTCTCCTCAAGACGCTGAACCTGAAAGCGACAGCCTCGATGGCTGAGCTGATGGTTCACCTCTTCAATGAGATCGATGGGAAGGTCTTCGGCCATTTGTTCGGTGCTCATGGAGATCGAGGCCGATCCTTCTTCCATGGCCTCAAGCAATGTCACCCACTGTGAAACCCGCTCGCTGCGCTTGAGTGGACGTTGGCCATGGCTGGAGAGCACGGTGGCGCAGATCTCCGCGTTCCAGCGATTTGAGGGGATGTGGTGATGGCTGTTGTGCTGCTGGGCGGCACCGGCCGCAATCGCAGCTTGGGTTGGATG
Source organism: uncultured Synechococcus sp. (assembly GCA_949373155.1). The sequence goes on from CASICK010000020.1 coordinate 31,288, forward strand.
TCCGCTGTGGTCACGCCATCCTTCATGGTCAAGAACACGGCCGCAATGTCTTGCTGAGAGGCCAAATCTGTGTCCGAGGTCGGAGAGGGTTAGCCACTGGGACGTTGTCATGAAACCATCGCAACTAGCGACATGATCCCGATCGCTAGAGGTGCTGCAAGTTGAAAGGCACGACTGTGGCGAAAACGCTCGGTTTCTTCATCTAGATCAATGAAGGGGCTGGCGTGGAGTGGCCCCTAGCCATTCCTCTAAAGCAGGGCTGAACACCTCGCGAATCACCGTGAGCTCTCGTCCTTGACGGAAAAATCGATAGTGGCGACTCCAAAACGGCCCCGAGCAGCCAAACCGGTCCTCAAGCCAGGGTTCTTGCACCAGCGCTAAGCCATCCACTTCGCGAAAGAGCTCCGAGCGCCCCTGGGTGAGGCTGAGCCAGATCGGCAGGTTGCGGTCTTGCAGGTGCTGGTTGGCTTCGTCGTGGTTCCACCAGCTCTCAGCCCAAGCCAAGGTTTGTTCGCCACAGCTCAACCAGACTTGACGGCGGAGGAGGGGAGGCGTGAGTTCCTGCACCTCGCTTGGGCAGCCGATGGCAGCTTGCCCCTCTGGTTCTTCTGCCATGGCCACTAATTCCACGGACACTGGATGTCCTGTGAGCAGGCGCAGGTGACGGGTTGGACTGCCGTCTCCGAGGAGCATCAGTCTCCAGGGGCCGGGTAAATCCCCTGGGTCATCACCGGCCAGAACCGTTGCGGCGGGTGCTTCCCATAAACAGGTGGGAGAGGGCCTGAGCTCAGAAGACAATGCCAGCCCTGAAGGTGAGCTCAGAGCGCACCTCCCACCGAAACGGAATCGCGATTGATGTTGGGAGCTTTGCTTTGCAAACTCTGTTGCATCAGTGAAATTTGGCGCACCCTAACGAGCCTTGCTT
>CASICK010000021.1 GCA_949373155.1 uncultured Synechococcus sp.
TGATGAAATCAGAGCTTGCCTCGCATCGATGCGCTGATTCAGCAAGGCTCTTGAAGGAATTGACTCCGTTCATTGGTTCCTGTATTTGGAAACAACGGGTTAAATCGCAGAAAAGACAGCCAGCGAAATTCGCCAAGGCAAGCAGGATCAACGAGACGCAAAAGTGCTTCACGCCGTTGCAGCACCTCAGCAAGTTGGTTGCCAGGAAGTTGTTGAAGACTGCTGAAGCGTTCAGCAAGGCCTAGAGCAAGTAAAGCCTCACCCTGTCGGCATTGACCCTCAAGGGTCCAACCATTGCTTGTCGCTTGGTGAACCATGGTCTCAAGACAGAGATGGGCCGTGAGGTCTTGTTTGCCTGCATCAACCAAGACGTTGTCACTTGCCCGTTGGTTTCGATAGGCCATGAGGGTCCCCTCCCCGCGTGGAGCGGAGTAGTAGCGATGAGCCTCGAGGGCGTAGTCAACAACAAGCAGATGGCCCGCAATTAACGCCTCAAACGCTTCTGTGAACCATTTGGCGCATTCGTCATGCCATTCCGTTGTCCATCCGTCCTCAGCAGCATCTGGAGGCAGGGCAATCTGTGTGGCTAACAACGTTGCGTCCATGCGCTCTTGAAGCCCTTGAGGGATGGGTTCAGTTCCCCAGTGCAGATTTTTTTCGCCACTGCTTCCTTGTTGCAATTGAACGGTTTGACGACGAAGTTGTCCATCGATCAATTCAAGACGTTCTACGGGAAAGGCATCGAGGAGCTCATGAGCAATCAAGACACCAATCACCGGACTTGTCTTGAGATTCGACAGGGACGTCCAGCGATACGAAAAATGTTGATGGGAATCGCGTGAGTTGTGGTGCTGCTCTAAACGTTTGCGTTGACGCTGTTCCATCCCTGGATTGGCCTCCACCAAAACCAGCTCAAGACGATGGATCAGGTCGGGAAGCTGCTCAACCAAGTGATCGATGAGATCACAACTCAACTCCGCTTCGCCAGGTCCAACTTCAACGATGGAGAGGGTTTTGGTTGGGTGATTCAGCGCGAGAGTTCGGAGCCACTGGACAAGTTGACAACCCATCAAGGCTGAAAAATCAGGCCCCAAGGTGGCAGACGTTACAAAATCACCTCCCTTGCCGATCTTCAGTTGGCCACTGCCATAGGCCCCATAAACAGGGTCATGCAAAGCCCAGGCCATGAACTGGGAGAAGGGTACGGAACCTCCTGATTGCTCAAAACGCTGTTGAAGCCATAAAGGGCAAGACGCAGGAGAGCCTGTCATTGAGGAGAATGCCTGTAATGCGACAGAGCTATGGGAACACAACCGCGCTTCACACGATTCTTGTTCCCGTTGTTCAGCTTATTTCTGTTGCTCCTCGTCGCAAGTCCTGTCCAGGCAATCGACAACCCAGAGCTACTTCCAGACCATCCAACGCCGGTGATCGATTTAGCTCGAGCCTTTAGTGACAATCAACTCAAAGAACTGGAAACGTCGCTAGATGCGTTTGAACAGCGCAGTGGATGGAAACTAAGAGTTCTCACCCAGTATGAAAAGACTCCCGGGCTCGCCGTTAAAGAGTTTTGGGGACTCGATGAGCGGAGTTTGTTGATTATTGGAGATCCCCGCGGTGGGAATCTGCTTAATTTCAACGTAGGCGATGCCTTCTTTGCCTTAATGCCACGCACCTGGTGGGTAGAGCTGCAAACCCGCTATGGAAATCAGTTTTACGTCCGCGACAATGGCGAGGACGGTTCACTGCTTGCGACGATTGGAGCCGTAGAACTCTGCTTGGATCGAGGCGGGTGTCAGTTTGTTCCCGGTTTGCCAAAGGAACAATGGCTATTAACTCTGGCCACGTCAGTGCTCGGTGGCTTAATTGCAGGATTTGCTGCTTATCCGCGTAAAGAAGGTGAACGTATTGCCTGGGCTTGGGTGCTCTTGTTGTCTCCCCTATGGGTGATGTTGTTTGGAGTCTTTGGGATCGCACCGGTAGTGACAAGAACCAGCGATCTGTTGCCGCTCGTTCGGAACGGAATGGGATTCGTTGGAGGCATGGTTGGTGCCTATCTCATTGCCCAGACAATCGTTGGTCGCAAAATGGCAGAAGAAACAGACGAATAATTCGTCCGCTTTACGACAAGACCCTGATCAGGGCATGCCACAAAGAATCTTGGGTCCGGAGCAAACAGGGGCTTTGGGGCCCTTGGCGCCGTCGTCTCCGCTGAGAGCTTCCTGGCGCTGATCTCTGATCTGACGCAGCTGACTCAAATTGACCTTATAAAACGATTGAAGATTGACGAAGCGCTTTACAGGCTGGCCGTAGTAGCTGCGGCCACGAAGGGTGGGGAAAGAGGCCCACTCAGGAGCAAGCCTGGCTGCAAGCTGAGGCGTCATCACACCAACATCCGTAAGCCGTAGAGCCTTACGTCTTTGGACGAGGAACAGGGCACCTTGATCTTGAACTTCAGGTCCAAAACCCCTCACACCCAAACTGCGCTTCACCAGATCCCAAGTGAACGGCATGAACTGGTAAGCACCAGCCGCTGCACTCGCATAACGGGAGGAATAAATGACGCGATCGGGATGGCGATCCATCGACCCCATCAGACTCCCGCCAAACATCACGCGATAACCAACGTCGTGACCGTTTTTCCAGGTTCCTTCAGCGAAGCGGATCGTATTGAGAAGAGCGCGTCGTTCTGGGGTAATGATGTATGGAAGAGCACTAACAGACTGATCTGTTGAAGTAATCAGTCCCGAGCGTGAGGCTTCAAGAGTTGGCATCGCAGCTACAGCCGCTTCAGCTGACTGAGAAGTCATCAAGATCGGACCAAAACTTGCGAGAGCCGCTGGAAGCAGACGACAGACAGTTTTCGCAAGAAAAGACATACGGGAAAAAAGAAGGATTGACCGGTGGAGGAGATCAACTGACCGCAAAGAGGCGGAATTCGAAATATCAAACAGACTTCAATTTGAACGCTTCAGGCTCAATGGAAGGAACTTTGACGAATACGCTCAAGCTGCCCAAGAGCTGATGTGCCAGCTGAAGGATTGTCCATAAGCACTGGCAAGACTCAGATGGGACGCATAGTGCGCCAAAGCCAGAGAGGGCCATCCGTCTCAGCTGAGATAAAAAAAAGTAATTGAAGTGATCAGTCGTGCTGAACTGTCTTCAATGCCACCGAGACCAAAGCCTTTGCGGCATCTTCGGCACCTTGTTTTGAAGCAATCGGACGGATTGCTTCAACAAGTTGTTGATCCAGCTGCCATTCCCCTTGATTGAAAGCGTGGCGACTGAGAATCTTGTGTTGTCCAAATAAACGAAGGCCATCCATAAGGACGGAGGCTTCGGCGAAGCCATCCCGCTCCACGACATGCATCCCTAGGTCTTGGCTTAACGCTTCACAAAAAGTGCTGTAACCAGGCTTGCCTAGGTGCCGTTCGCAAAAAGGCATTACATCAAAAGGGCGCACACTGTCGGGCAAAAGAGTGACATTGGCCTCAGATTCAAGGTTGGCCAAAAGGTGAGGAGCCACGGGGGCTGGCATTAGAAAATGATGATTAGGCCAATCACGAAATAAGGCAGGGTCGATTGCGACACCAAGGCCCCCAAATCCGACGAGCACGAGAGGCTTTTGAATCTGTTCCAAATGTTGCTGCAATGGGACAGGAAGCTCACGCAAGGCAGGCACCGTGAGACCTAACTGCTGCTCGTCTAGACCCCAGTGCATCGCCAGTGAAAAGGGACAACGCAATAGCAACTCACCCTGCTGATAATGAGCGCGTGCTGCTGCTGCGTATTCGGCGAATCGTCCACCAAGCGGTTGATAAATGTCATCCCAACCGAAATTACCCATCCAAACCAAGGGAGCACCCGAGCGTTCAGCCAGAACTGCTGCTGCGGGGGGAATGTCACCAACAACAAGAACTGGGGTGTTCTGCGCAGCAAGCCAGGCAGCCTCTTGATCGAGACGTTGAGGCAGAACAGTATCTAGAACCTTCAACGAATCCAAGGTTCGCTGTTGATCAACGCCGAGAGCATCGGCCTGGATCATTCCCACATCCCAACCCACAAAGCGTTGCTCTACGGGCACAGCACCGCAGACCAACTTGAGAAAATCTGCAGAGACAAGGGAACTAACTACAAGCCTCCAGGACGGCTGAAGTCGATGCAAAGCAGATAAAACGGTGGCCTGTCGTGCAGCGTGCCCAAACCCGTGGCTGCTTAAGCAGACATAAATCAGCATGGCGCTGAGCTTGCACTGGGGTTGCGCAACAACGTTTGTTCATAGGCAAGCGTTCCATTCCGGTGGAACCAGCGATGACTGACAAGGCTGAGATGACGCCCCTCAAATTCAACCCAGGTGAAATGAATCAGGGTCTGTCCGGCTTCGTCTGAGCCAGACCGTGGAACACAGGCGGCATTGACGTAGGAGGTGCCATAACGATCACGATGGAACGTCATACGTTCTCCCTTCCCTCCTCGGAGGTTGTGATGCATGTGGCCAAACACCACAAGGTCGGCAGCGCGCCGCCGGCGCAGGGTTTCAACAGCAATCGCAAGGTCGCGATCACCCCAATCAATGTGGGGATGCTTCCAATCCCGACCACAAATGCTCGACGCATCGGATCCGAGACCAGTAGGACCACTATGGGCAAGAAGCACAAGTGGCCAGTCCTCGGGGGCGTCTGAAGCCGCCTGAACGATTCGATCAACCGACTCCTGTTCCGTGACAGGGCCGAAAACACTTTGCACAGCTTCAGACAGGTGAAAACCACCTCCTGAACTGCATGGACGGCCGCCAACAATGGCAACAGCTGGAGACGTCCAATTGCGCAGCTTCCAGGAGCAATCAAGATCGCCCAGCATTGAAATTTGCTGTCGCAACAGCTCACCACTGCGATCTCTGCCTCGATCGTGATTGCCGAGAATCACGGCACAAGGAAGCTTCAACCGCGTGATTGCTTTCACCAAGCGCAAATCACCGTCACTCAAATCGCCAACGAACAACAGGGCATCAGGCCGTAACTGCTCGAGCAGATGTTCGTCGTGAAAGGTCCAGTCACCGTGAAGGTCTCCGGCTATGGCGAGGCGCAATCTGGTCAGGAGTGTTGCCTAAGCTTTGAACATCCTGCCCGATGTGGCCAGAATGTCTGCAATCAACACTGAGACAGATCTGGGGATCAGGATCATGAAAGACACTCCCGGTGATCTCGTCGGCGCCATCAACCAGCTTCGAAAGGATCGAAACGCCATCGTTTTGGCGCACTATTACCAGGAGCCAGAAATACAAGATATTGCTGATTTCATTGGAGATTCATTAGAACTCTCGCGAAAAGCTGCCAGCACAGATGCGGATGTCATTGTTTTTTGCGGAGTACATTTCATGGCAGAAACGGCAAAAATCTTAAGTCCAGATAAAATTGTTCTCTTACCTGATAGTGATGCAGGATGCTCACTAGCAGATGATTGTCCAGGCGAAGAATTTGAAGCATTTAGAGCCAACCATCCTGATCATTTTGTTGTAAGTTATATAAATTGCACAGCTGCAGTTAAAGCACAAAGTGACTTGATATGTACCAGCAGCAACGCGGTTGACCTAGTAAATCAACTTCCGACTGATCAACCTATTTTATTCGCACCAGACCAAAATCTGGGACGATGGGTACAAAGACAAAGTGGACGTGAGCTGACATTGTGGCCTGGACGTTGCATCGTTCATGAAACATTTAGCGAAGAAGCTCTATTGAAACTTAAGCTTCAGCACCCTGATGGAGAGGTGATTGCACATCCTGAGTGCATGGAAAATCTGCTTGACCTAGCTGATTTCATCGGCTCAACGAGCAAACTCTTAGCGCATGCTCAGTCAAGTTCAGCAAGTATTTTTATCGTACTAACAGAACCAGGTATACTACACCAAATGCAGAAATTAGTTCCTAATAAGACCTTCATCGATGTACCAGGCTTAGATGGATGCAGTTGCAATACATGCCCATACATGCGTTTGAATACACTAGAAAAACTATGGCAGTGCTTAGAAACACTTGAGCCTAAGATCGAAATGGATGAAACAATACGAAGAAAAGCCTTGGCACCAATACAAAGGATGCTTGAAATGAGTAAATAAAGCTCACGGATGAAGCTCATAGAAAACAGCAAAGTTGTAAATAATTATAGAAGCAAATTTATCAATTATCAAATATAAATGTATAAATAGACTTTTGCTGAATCGATAACCTTAAAATCTTGAATTGGTCAAAAACAAAGCTAAGGAAATAGATATAGGTG
>CASICK010000022.1 GCA_949373155.1 uncultured Synechococcus sp.
GTGCTGTACAGGGGGCAGAAGTGTCTTTTTTGTCTCGTAACTTCTATTTAGAGACGTTATGTTTTCGACGACGCATTTTGCGTCATCTCGTGTGAGGATCATTTTGAAGCTTTTCCATCAACTGCTGGTGGCCCCAGCTGCCTTGGGCCTTTTGGCTCCTATGGCTGCTAACGCCACTGAGCTGAACATCAACGGTGTTTCTGACTACTCCGCTACAGGCGAGCAAGTCACCAGCATCACTCAGTTTTCAGACGTTTACCCAACCGACTGGGCTTATCAGGCACTTAGCAACCTGATCGAGCGCTACGGCTGTGTTGCTGGTTACCCCAACGGCACCTACCGCGGTAACAGGGCCATGACCCGCTTTGAAGCGGCTGCTCTGTTGAACGCATGTCTCGACCGCGTCACTGAAGTGACCGACGAGCTCAAGCGCTTGATGAAAGAGTTCGAAAAAGAACTCGCCATCCTTAAGGGCCGTGTTGACGGTTTGGAAGCCCGCGTTGGCGAACTGGAAGCAACTCAGTTCTCCACCACCACCAAACTGACCGGTAAGGCCACGATGACTATTGGTGCCACTGGCTACGGCGGTGACAAAACCAATAAGCTTCAGGATAAATCGGGTAAGTATTTAGGTACAGACGCTACGTCTTTCTCGTACCGCTACACCCTCAACCTGAATACCAGCTTCACCGGAAAGGACCTTCTCTACACCCGTTTGAGAACTGGTAATTTCAATACGAACGCTTTCTCTGGCAAGGGTTACACCGGTAAGCCAAACTCAGATCGAGGATTCCAAGAGCAGCAAAAATGCTCTGAAAGTCGACAAAATTTGGTATCAATTCCCTATCGGAGATGATTTCCAAGCCTTTGTTGGCCCCGAAATTGAGAACTACTACATGCTTGCCGCCACTCCTGGCGTTTATAAGCACGTGCTTAAGCAGTTCAAACTTGGTGGCTATTACGGCGCCTACGGTGCTAGTACTTCTCCAGGTTTTGGTCTTAACTGGATCAGCAACAGAAATGCTGATTACGGTGATGCAAAGCTGAAACTTAGTGCAAACTATGTCGCCGGTAGAGGCGATAGCAGCGATCCCAATGCAGGTGGACTTTTTGCTGATAACTCCAAAGGCAAATTCCTGACGCAAATTGCTTATGGTTCTCCGCAGTGGCAGGTCTCAGCTGCCTACGCCTATTCCCAGGCTGGAATGACTGTTGGTGGTGCAGGAACCCCTGGCGGCAAGTCAACCAGTGGTTACCAAGATGCGAATCAGTTCAACCTGAATGCTTATTATCAGCCTCTTGATAGTGGTTGGATGCCAAGCATCAGTGTTGGCTGGAGCATCTCCAGTTTCAATCTGGAGAATGGTGCTGCAGATGGCACACGTAACCAAACACAAGGTTGGCTTGTTGGCTTGAACTGGCAAGATGCCTTCATGAAGGGCAACCGCTTAGGCTTTGCTGCAGGACAACCTCAGTTTGTAACTGGGAAAAAAGGCCAAGGCAAAAATGGTCAGAAGTATGCGGACGACGGCAACTACGCCTTCGAACTGTATTACGACTTCCAAGTCACAGATAACATTACTGTGACTCCTGCTCTGTTCTACTTGAGCCGTCCATTCGGTGAAGAAGACTGGTACTAGCGCTTCATATGGTGGTACTGGTGCTGAAACCTTCAGTACCCTTGGTGGTCTCGTCACGACTACGTTTAAGTTCTAGAACTTAAGTCCATTAGTTTAATGGGAAAGGAGGGTTAAACCCTCCTTTTTTTTGCCTTAAACTCAAATTGGCATTAAAAAAGGAGGGCCTATTATGTCCCTCCTAAAAAACCTTAAAACAGTATTTCTATTACCAGCAATTCTCACCTTCACCAATCGGAATGCAAATATCTTGCATTTTTGCTTTTTCAGCTGCGGCCTTGGCATCAGCATCTTTCTTAGCTGCTGCATCAAGATCTTGGTCTGTTGACCATTCTTGTAGGCCACCACTTGGTGTTTGATCAGCTTGGGCGGGTTCAACGATTGCCAGCTGACCTGACAATGCAGCTGCACTAGCAAGAAATATTGAAAGAGCTGTCGTCTTTTTCATGAAAATTGAGCACACATACTATCTTACTGAAGATACGGGATTGCATCCGAATCTTTTTATACAGGCCTAGACACCTAATCGACGTAACAAGTTTGTATAAGCCAAGAAGATTAAATCAAGTTCGTCACTACGGCCATGCTTTGCCAGCATCGCTCGAGCGCCGCTTTCCAGTTGAAACAAACAAGTACGGTCACTTTCAGCCTTCACATAACTCTCAATCCAACCCACACACACTGTACGAACACCCGTTTTTACGGTGCAAACACGATGCAACGATGTACTGGGATAGATCACAATCTCACCTTGCTTAAGCTTAATAGGGAAAGATTCACAAAGACTATCGATCTCCAGTTCACCCCCCTCGTAACTCTTTTCATCAGTTAAAGAAAAAGTAAAAGATAAATCACTGCGTCCACTGCTCATATAAGCATTGTCAACGTGAGTGTCATAACCACCTTCCTTTTCTGTTTTAGAAATTAAGAATCGGTGGAGCTTACGAGGAAGGCAAAATCCCTTTACTACTGGATGATTCCACATTGCACGTTCTACCAACTCGTGGATTTCTTCTCGCAATGCAGAATCATAGTTAATTTGTGAATTTCTTTTCCCTCCCTTAGCGTGAGCACCAGCGGTTAGCGAGCCATCCTGCCATTCCGCTTCTGAAGCAAGTCTCTCGAGCAAGCGTTCGCAGGTTGATTGGTCCAGTATTTGCATTCGCAAGTGATTCATTGTTTAGTCCTTTCATGTCTGGAATAGTTGGCGAAGCGTAGCCATGTGACAAATGATTCGGTTGCATCCCAACAGGCTTCTATAGTAAAAGATACTGCTTTATTGAGATGAAACGCTTTTTGTTTCTCACCTCTCTTTTGCCAATAGCTCTTTTTACACCAGCTCTTGCAGGAGAAGAAGTCAGAGTTTACTCTGGCCGACATTACAATACTGACCGCCAAGTTTATAAAAAGTTTTCAGATCAAACTGGAATCAAGGTTCGTTTAGTAGAAGCATCAGGGATTTCATTGGTTCAGAGATTAAAAAGTGAAGGCAAGAACACAAAGGCTGATGTCATCATTTTAGTTGATGCCGCACGAATCAATAATGCAGCCAATGCTGGACTGTTTGCTCCAATTCAATCTTCTTCTCTAGAGAAATCTGTTCCATCTCGCTACCGAGATCCAAGCAACAGGTGGTTTGGGTTAACTCGACGAGTGCGGGCAATCATTGTTAATCCAACAATAGTTTCTCCATCTTCAGTGACGTCATATTCACAACTAGCAAGCCCCGCATTAAAAGGAAAAGTATGCCTAAGGAAGAGAAAAAATGTCTACAATCAATCACTTGTTGCTGATCAACTAGCGCTAAAGGGCACAGCCAAGGTTAAATCATGGCTGAAAGGTCTTACAAGCAATGTAAGCCAGCCTTATTTCGGTGGAGATATCGGGCTCATTCGGGCTGTTGCCCAAGGCCAATGTGGCGTTGGAGTAGTGAATCATTATTATCTAGCAAGAATGAGAGCGGGGGTTAACGGAAAAAAAGATCAACAATTGGGTAACGACGTAAAAATCGTGATGCCAAAACCTGCTCACGTCAATATCAGCGCTGCTGCGGTTTCTCGTTATTCTAAAAACCAGAAAAATGCGGTCAAATTGATTGAATTTCTGTCATCTCCTCAAGGAAGCGCTGGTATTGCAGGTCCTACCTATGAGTTCCCACTACAAGGAGTAGGCGGTTCAACTTACCTTAAAGGAATGACAAAATTCACTCCTGATAATGTCACTATTTCGCAACTTAGTCGCTACAACAAAGAAGCAATTCGTCTTATGACCGAGGCTGGATGGAAATAAGCTTGTCTAATACATAACCAAAGAGTGCGGGATCTGGATCAACATCTTCCAGATCTGACAAGCCAAGCTCCTCGAGCCGGTCGGATACTTTCTGCTCTAAATCGGCTGGTCGGCTCAGTGGCTCCCCCCATTCATGATTTTTTTCTGGTCCAATTTTGGTGGTGGCGTCAATGGCCATTCTTCCACCAAGACCTAATTGCTCGCTTGCAAAATCAAGGGTATCAAAGGGTGTATTTTCCAAAACAAATAGATCCCGCTGTGGATCAACTTGTGCAGCAATAGCCCAGACAACCTGACGTGGATCACGCACGTTAATGTGCTTGTCAACCACAACAACGAACTTCGTGTAAGTAAATTGTGGAAGCGCACTCCAGAAAGCCATAGCAGCTCTCTTTGCTTGACCCGGATAGGCTTTATCGATCGAAATAACCGCTAATTTATAACTTAGTGCCTCCATTGGCAGGAAGAAATCTCTAATTTCTGGAATCTGTTGACGCAAAATTGGCGTATAAATTCTATTTAAAGCAATCGCCAACATCGCCTCCTCTTTTGGTGGCCGGCCGCTGAAGGTGGTGAGAAAAATCGGCGACCGCCGTTGTGTCATGCAGTGAAAACGCACCAAAGGTGAATCCTCCACACCGCCGTAAAAACCCATGTGGTCGCCAAACGGACCATCTGGGCTCACCTCTCCAGGAGTAATCGTTCCCTCTAAGACCACCTCGCTGCAACTTGGCACTTGCAGATCAATCGTTTTGCAAGGGGTGAGACGCACGCCCTCCCCTGCATAAATTCCCGCAAACAGCCATTCACTGAGCTGCACAGGGATCGGTGTTGCTGCCGCCATCACAAGCAAGAGGATGCACACCAATGGCGATGGCGACCTCCAGCTTTTTGCCCATTGCCGCCGCCTTACGAAGATGACGGGCCCCCCCACGAACGCTCAACCAATGCACGGTCATGGTGTTGACCGATTGACGCTGCAACCGATACACCCCCACGTTTGGGACTCCAGTTTCTGGGTCTTTCGTGATCACAAGTCCCAACGTGATCACACCACCGGCATCACCCGGCCAAGGCCTGATCAAAGGGATTTGATCAAGGTTGACGTCATCTCCCAGAAACACCTGCTGCCGGCAGGGAGGGACAAGATCACGGTCTGGTCGTGCCTTCACCAGATCCCAAAACACCCTTGCAAATTGCTTTGTTTCCTTTAGGTCTTTTGGAGGCCTCGGTTGCTGAAGGATGGCGAGTCTGGATCCAAGCTCCTCGAGCTGTTCAGCCCGCTCCAAACCCATGCTCCAGACCACACGCTCAACAGTGCCCAGCGTGTTGACCGCTACGGGCATGCTGGAGCCAATCACGTTCTCAAACAGCAGGGCTGGCCCACCAGCAGCAAGAACCCGATCAGCAATAGCTGCTAATTCAAGATCTGGATCAACCGGCGCCGTAATCCGCCGCAGCTGCCCACGCTCTTCCAGCAGCTTGAGGAAGTCCCGTAAATCTCTCGTTCCAGGGCCGGGTCCAATCAAAGCCATGGAGTTGAAAGGGTGATCAGGAAGCAATCTGGTTACTGTGACGCACGCTGATCGAGATCGTGGCCATGAAGGTTTCCTATTTCCACGTTGCTGGTGACGTGCCAGACACCATCAAGGGTCCAGATGGTCCTGACGCCGCTGTTGTCATCGATGTCTTACGCGCCACCACCACCATTGCTTGGGCTTTGCACAACGGAGCAGAGGCGGTTCAAACCTTTGCTGATCTCGATGAACTGCGGGCGGAGGCCAATGCTTGGCCTGAGGCAAAGCGTCTGCTGGTAGGCGAGCGAGGAGGTTCCAAGCTCGATGGCTTTGATCTCGGTAATTCCCCCGTTTCCGTTGTCCCCGAAACCGTGCAGGGCAAACGGCTATTTATGAGCACCACCAATGGAACCCGCTCCCTGCACCGAGTTCGAGAGGTGGCCTGTGTCCTCACAGTGGCCTTACCGAACCGTGAAGCCGTGGCACAACGACTGATCCGCGATCAGCCCGAGCAGGTATGGATGGTGGGCAGCGGCTGGGAGGGCACCTATTCCTTGGAAGATTCGTTAGCAGCCGGCGCCCTCGCCGAGTCCCTCATGGCGGCAGGAGCCACCGTTGCGAACGATGAAATGCAAGCGGCAATTGCTCTGTGGTCCCAATGGAAAGACAACCCCGAAGCCTGTTTACGGATCGCATCTCACGGACAACGCTTGATTGGCTTGGGGAATCACGACGCTGATTTCCAACGCTGTTCTGGTCTTGATCAGCTCTCTGTGGTGCCCACACAGGCTGAACCAGGCGTGCTTCGTGCTGTTTCTGGGTAGCCGCACGGCTGTAAGCCAATACCATTTGCGAATCGGACTGAACGCACGTGAGTGACTTTTTGGCTGCGGCCCTCCAACTCACCAGCACAACTGACCCTGAAAGCAATTTTGCGGCCGCTGAGGAGCAAATCGATTTGGCGGCGCGTCGTGGCGCCGAGCTGATCGCTTTGCCTGAAAACTTTGCCTTTATGGGGGACGACGCTCAGCGACTCGACCTGGCACCGGCGTTAGCTGAACAAGCGTCTCGTTTTCTGGTCACCATGGCTCGCCGCTACCAGGTGGTCGTTCTGGGTGGTGGTTTTCCTGTTCCCGTGGGTGATGGCCACCGCCATTTTCAGAGGTCACAGCTGGTTGGCCGTGATGGTCAGATTTTGGCGAGTTACGACAAAATCCACCTCTTCGACGTTGACCTACCAGACGGGAGTTCCTATCGGGAATCAGCGAGCTTCAGCCCCGGGACGTCCCCCCCTCCCGTGGTGGATGTGCCTGGACTGTGTCGTGTAGGGCTGTCCATTTGCTACGACGTGCGCTTCCCTGAGCTGTATCGCCACCTCGTTGGAGCCGGAGCCGAGTTGTTAATGATTCCCGCTGCCTTCACCGCCTTTACAGGTAAAGATCATTGGCAAGTTTTGCTCCAATCACGGGCGATCGAAAACACGGCTTACGTGCTGGCGCCGGCCCAAACAGGCGTGCATTACAAGCGACGACAGAGCCACGGCCATTCCATGGTTGTGGATCCTTGGGGAACGGTGTTGTCCGATGCAGGGGTGGCGCCAGGTGCAGCCATCGCCCCGATTAACCCCAGCCATCTACAACGCATTCGCGGGCAGATGCCGAGCCTGCAGCACCGCCAACCAGCGTTGTTCTAAAGGTCATGGCCACGCTGCCCTTTCGCTTCAGTGCGCTCGTCCTTGCCGCGGCTGTACAAGCTTCATCGCTGCTCATCAGCTTGCCGGCCAAGGCCGCAAGTGCCCTAGCAGCGTGGCAATTCAGTTCTTCTGGCGAGCTCCTGTTGCGCACCGCTGCAGGTGCCCGACTTCAAGCCTTCTTCGAAGCCGGAGATCGCAAGCGTGGCCCGAGGGTATGGATCGATTTTCCAGGTGAGCTGAGTCGCTCCAGAAGCCTGCGCGGTTCTGGCCCTGTGCGCGAAATTCGTCTCGGCAGACCAAACGCGGGTGAAACCCGTTTGGTGATCGAGTTTCAGCCAGGGGTCGATCTCGATCCCAGCCAATTGAAATTGATCGGTACCGCTTCAAATCGCTGGAAGCTCAGTTTTCAAGGGCTATCCACCACTGGATTGAGGCCGATCGGCGAAGGAAATCTCAACCGTGCATCATCTGGGTCCTGGGCCGGTGGCCTACGCATCCAACCCAGCCGAACCCCAGTGAATGCTGCGGGCTTACCCACCGTGACGCGAGGCAAATACCGCGTCGTCATCGATCCAGGCCATGGTGGTCCCGATCCTGGCGCTATAGGGATCCGAGGCATCCGGGAGAGTGAAATCGTCCTCGATATCTCACTTCAAGTGGCTCGATTACTGGAAGCCAAGGGGGTTCAGGTCACCATGACGCGCACAGCGGAAGTGGATGTGGATCTGCCACCCCGGGTTTCGATTGCAAACCGTGCTGGTGCCAATGCTTTCGTCAGTATTCATGCCAATGCGATCAGCATGTCTAGGCCAAATGTGAATGGAATCGAGACGTTTTTTTATTCCGACCGTCGTTCCGCCCGCTTAGCCACTCACCTACAGCAGCAAATGCTAAATGTGTCTCCCGGTAGCCCGAATCGGGGTGTAAAACGAGGTCGATTCTTTGTGATTAGACGCACCACAATGCCAGCAGCACTCGTTGAGATGGGATTCGTCACTGGCAACATTGACTCGCCTCG
Source organism: uncultured Synechococcus sp. (assembly GCA_949373155.1). The sequence goes on from CASICK010000022.1 coordinate 8,155, forward strand.
CCTCGCTAGCTCAGCCCACCGTCAGAGGCTTGCTTTAGCGATTGCCACCGGCATTCTTGATTTTCTGAAAGGAGTGCGTTGACCATTCGTCTCGGGCTGTTTGACAGTGGCATTGGCGGGCTCACCGTCCTGCGCAGAATCCTCGAGCGTCACGGTGCAGTACCCGTGACATACCTAGGAGACACCGCCCGCGTGCCTTACGGCAGTCGCTCACCTTCAGAAATTCGTTCGATTGCGGCGGAGGTTGTGGCTTGGTTGCGAGACCAGAAGGTCTCCACCGTTGTCATGGCTTGCAACACCACCAATGCTCTCGCCAGAGACGTCACCGAGGGACAAGCTGGCGTTCCGGTTGTAGGGCTGATTGGAGCTGCCGCTGCATTGGTGAAAGAACCACGAGTTGGTGTTCTTGCCACTCCAGCAACGGTGGCCTCTGGCGCCTATAGAGAGAGCATCGAAGCGCTCCATCCTGGAACCTTGGTGGTTCAACAGGCCTGTCCAGACTTTGTTCCGCTGATCGAAACCGGAGATCTCGGTTCCGATGAACTTCGTGAAGCAGCAATTCGCTACCTACAGCCCCTGCTTGAGGCCTCGGTCGATTCGGTCGTGCTCGGTTGCACCCACTACCCGCTGCTGGTACCGCTCCTTGCGAACTTATTGCCACCTCACATGCGACTGATCGACCCTGCTGTCGCCGTCGCAACCGAACTCGATGCTTTTTTAGGCAAACCGTTGCCTGGAAGCGAAAATGAACCGGTATCACTGGCTGCCACCCATATTTGCGTGACAAAAGATGCCCAAGGGTTTGCTGAAAGAGCCACGGCTTGGCTGGGACAACGGCCTTGCGTAGATCTCGTGAATCTGCAGCCATAGGGCTGCGTTTCCTAGGATCTCTGCACCGAGGGGATTCATGGCCACCGTCACCGAGTTGCTGCAGCCGGTCGAGGCGGATCTGGAGATCCTGCTAAGCGACCTTCGCAGCCTGATAGGAGCCGGTCACCCGATTCTCCAAGCAGCTGCAGAACACCTCTTCAGTGCAGGAGGCAAACGGCTCAGACCTGGAATCGTGTTACTGATTTCGAGGGCGCTATCTGTAGACGGAGAGCTGAGTTCACGCCATCGGCGCCTGGCTGAGATCACTGAGATGATCCACACCGCCTCGCTCGTCCACGACGATGTCGTCGATGATGCATCCACACGACGTGGCGTTGAAACTGTTCACAGCCGTTTTAATTACAGGGTTGCCGTTCTCGCCGGTGATTTTTTGTTTGCTCAGGCGAGTTGGCACCTGGCAAATCTCGACAATCTCGATGTTGTGAAATTGCTTAGCCGCGTGATCATGGATCTCGCCGATGGAGAAGTCAAACAAGGCTTGTTCCGCTTCGATACAGGCCAATCCTTTGAAACATATTTTGAGAAGAGTTACTGCAAAACTGCTTCATTAATTGCCAACAGTGCGAAGGCAGCAGGTGTTCTAAGTGACTTGTCAGAGCCACAACTTGAATCGCTTTACCGCTACGGCCGTCAGCTCGGTTTAGCTTTCCAGGTTGTTGATGACATCCTCGATTTCACTGGCAGTGATCAACAGCTCGGGAAACCAGCAGCCAGTGATCTATCCAGCGGCTATTTAACAGCTCCGGCTCTGTATGCCCTTGAGGAGCGTCCCGCTCTGTCGGGTTTGATTGAACGCGAGTTCAGTGAAGAGGGTGATCTTGAAACAGCTTTGGCTTTCGTTCGTGAGTCAGAAGCGATCCCTCGCACCCGCGAACTCGCCAAAACATTTGCACGGGAAGCACGAGAGTCCTTGGACTGGATGCCCGAATCCCCTTCCCGCACTGCTTTACTCGAATTACCAGACTTCGTTCTTAGCCGTTTGTATTAAGGCTGCTGCGGAGTTGTTGCTCTCCTTCTCCCAAACTGGTGATGCGGGTGAGACGGGAATGTTGGATTGCATCGGTTTTGCTGAGCACATCGACCAACTGCCAGACCCAGCAGCCTGCCTCTAAGGCCGACAGGCAGCCAGCCTCTGAGTCCTCAAACACCCAGCATTCTCCTGGCAACAACCCCAGCCGTCGGGTCGCTAAGAGGTAGGGATCAGGAGCTGGTTTTCCCGCACGAAGTTCAACGTCATCGCCCAACACACGGCTTTGAATTAAATCCAACCAAGGGTGGCCGGAGATTTTGTAGAGCAGAGATGCTTCCTTACTACTGGTGACAAGCACCATGGGCAACTGCTTGGAACTGCAAAATCGGATCAGTTGCTCCGCGCCAGGAACCGCTGGAGCCTCAGCAACTAAACGCCTGGCAATCGGCTCACGCGCTCTCAGGAGTTGCTCCGCTGAAACCGACTGCTGCAGCCATGAACACACCGAGTGGGCATTCTCATCCCGGCGACGTCCCTTGAGCTGTTGAAGTTGCTGAGGCGATAAGGATCCGTTGAAGCAAGCGGCCGCTGCCTTCCAAGCCTCTGCCTGCAACGGTTCGGTATCGAGCAAGAGACCATCAAGATCAAACAGGCATGCTTTTGGTGCTGATAAGGATCCAGCCTTTGGCATCGTTGCCGTATCACTCTTCTGTGGATTCTGACAACGCGACTGGTCAGGATGCTGAAAGCATCGATAGTGTTGTGCTGTCAGTGCATTTGAGCAGCAGGCGATGAGTGAGGGTTCCACCATTGAGAGCGTGCTTCAAGAACAACGTGTCTTTGATCCACCAGCGGACCTCTCCAGGGATGCGCGAATTTCTGGGATGGAGTCCTATCTCGCACTAGCTGAAGCGGCCAAATCCGATCCAGATACGTTCTGGGGAGAGGCCGCCCGTCGTGAACTGCATTGGTTTGAACCATTTCACACCGTTCTCGACTGGAACAATCCGCCGTTTGCGCGCTGGTTTGAAGGAGGAACAACCAACCTCTCGTACAACTGTCTTGACCGTCATCTCAATGGCCCCAAGGCCAACAAAACAGCCCTGATCTGGGAGGGTGAGCCCGGGGATGTGCGCACCTTCACCTACCAAGAGCTGCATGCCGAGGTGTGTCGTGCTGCCAACGCCCTCAAGGCCATCGGAATTGGCAAAGGCGACCTTGTCGCTCTGTACATGCCGATGGTGCCTGAGGCCGCCATCGCGATGCTCGCCTGTGCGCGCATTGGCGCTCCTCACTCTGTCGTGTTTGGTGGATTCTCAGCAGAAGCCCTGCGTGATCGCCTTATCGACGGAGAAGTAAAAGCGGTGATCACGGCCGATGGCGGTTTCCGCAAAGACAAGCCTGTGTCGCTGAAGCCTGCTGTGAATGCAGCGCTTGCCAATGGTGCATGCCCAACGGTGCACTCAGTGCTCGTTGTGAAACGCACCGATCAACCGGTGGAGATGGTGGAGGGGAGAGATCTGTGGTGGCACGACCTAGTCGCCAATCAAGCGGATGCATGCGTCGCTGAGCCCATGGCCAGCGAAGACAGGCTGTTTGTGCTTTACACCTCTGGATCAACCGGAAAACCCAAAGGTGTGGTCCACACCACAGCGGGATACAACCTTTGGACCCATTTGACCTTTCAATGGATCTTCGACATCCGTGACGACGATGTGTTTTGGTGCACAGCCGATGTGGGCTGGATCACCGGGCACAGCTACATCGTCTATGGGCCTCTGTCGAACGGCGCCACCACGGTGATGTACGAGGGAGCTCCTCGTCCCTCCAAGCCAGGGGCGTTCTGGGAGCTCATCCAGAAACACCGGATCAGCATTTTCTACACCGCTCCCACAGCCATTCGTGCCTTTATGAGGAGTGGCCGTGCGGTGCCTGATCAGTACGACATGAGCAGCCTGCGCCTGCTCGGCTCCGTTGGTGAACCAATCAATCCTGAAGCTTGGATGTGGTATCGCGATGTGGTGGGAGGTGAACGCTGCCCAATCGTTGACACCTGGTGGCAAACCGAAACCGGTGGCGTGATGATCAGCCCCCTCCCTGGCGCGACCCCCACCAAGCCAGGCTCTGCCACCTTGCCCTTACCTGGGATCCAGGCCGACATTATCGATGCCGAAGGCAATAGCTGCGGACCAAACGAAGGCGGATACCTAGCGGTGCGAGCCCCTTGGCCAGGAATGATGCGCACCGTTCATGGAAATCCACAGCGGTACCGGGAGAGCTACTGGGAAGCCATTCGCCCTGCAGATGGATCGCACCTCTACTTCGCTGGTGATGGAGCACGCCGGGATGCCGACGGTTATTTCTGGATCATGGGGCGAGTGGATGACGTGATCAATGTCTCGGGGCATCGTCTTGGCACGATGGAGATCGAATCGGCCTTGGTCAGCCATCCCGCCGTAGCCGAAGCCGCAGTGGTCGGTCGACCCGATGATCTCAAAGGTGAGGGCATCGTTGCCTTCGTCACTCTGGAACTGGGACGAGAGTCGGATGACGCCCTCGTCGCGGAACTGCGCGCCCATGTCGGCAAGGAGATCGGACCGATCGCCAGGCCCGACGAGATTCGTTGCAGCGATGCGTTGCCAAAAACTCGCAGTGGCAAAATCATGCGCCGGATTCTCCGAGCTCTTGCTGCCGGTGAAGAGGTCACAGGAGATACCAGCACGCTGGAAGACCGCTCCGTTCTTGATCGTCTACGCGGCTAAGACCAGCAAAACCATGCAGCAGAAGCCCTCGCCGTTGTTGCTGCATGGTTTGATCTCAAATCATTGGAAAGTCAGGTGGAAGCAGAGCTTGATCGGGCCATCCATCTTTTCCATAAATGGCGTCCAAAATCACGTTGAGAAGGGAAGGTTTCTGCTGAAGCTCCTCTTTTGCAGCCCACTGAATTTCGCTTAATTCTTCCTCCGACACTTGAAGAGCTGCAATCAACTCTCGATAAGCCGTGCGTTCTTTTGCATTGATATCAGAGTCGTCGCCTGGATTACGCGACACACCCGCAACCAAACAAGCCACCCTGACCGCTGTGCATTGATCGGTGTGATTGGTCAGCAACTTGGCGAGCTCAGTCAAACTTTGTGGCTGATGGGGCCTGTAATCAGGAGTGGTCTCCTCGAGATATAAGCGCTCAGGTAAGTCTTTGAGCAAACGATCTTCCTCATCGGAAATGGTGCCATCACTCAGCGCGACACACCTGGCAATCTGCAGAAGAACTTTTTGTGTGTTGGCGATCACAACGGTCTAAAAAGAACGTCCTTAATCATCGCTGACGTTCAAGACCAAGTCCCACGTTGCCGATGGAATCAACCAGTTGGCTGATAACCCTGGCTCTAGATGGATCATCAGCCCAATCTCCTAAGAGCCCTTGTCGAAGTCCAGCGCTGGCGGGGGTGAGGTGATCTCCCTTCATGGCAACAAACTGACTTTGATCTCCTGAGCGCCTATTCAACGCCTGCATCAAGTCCTGGCTTTGATCCAGCTGATCCGTCCCAAAGCGAATCACCAAATTGTTGGGTTGTAAGTAATAGCGCTCGATCAAGCGCAGGGTTTCCTCAGGCCCAGGACTGAATTCGGTCACCACACCAAGGCTTGGAGCCAGTGTGCCCAGCAGAGGAATCGACCGTTCAGCGGTGAAGTTGTTGAAACTCAACGAAGCCATCCCAAGGCTGTTGCGTCCTCCATCGGGAGCTAGCAAATGCAACTTGCAACCCAAGCTGTGGCCGACGCGCACCGGCACGAGATCTTGCCCAAGACGCTGATTTAAGGCAGCGCGACAGGTGCGTAGGGCTTGCCAAGCTTCTCGGGCCTGCAGCTGATGGTCGAAACCTGGCACATAGCTCCAGGCATGAACCGCGAGCTGACGAGCAGCCAATCCTTCCAATAAACGCCTGTAACTGATCTGGGGATTGGTAGCTAAGTAGCTGCCGCCAATGAACTCAACCAATCCTTTTGGTGAAGCAGGCCAGAGGCACCAGCAGCCCTGTTGTCGCTGCCAGCGGCTCATGCTTTGGACAACTCCTTCACGATCCGCTCAGCTTCACGGACGTGTGCCGGCCCATCGAGCATGTTGTTGAAAATGTGGCGAATGGTGCCCTCGGCATCAATCACATAGGTCACCCGTCCTGGAAGCAGGCCAAGAACTTTTGGAACCCCGAAACTCGTGCGCAGGCGTTGCCCCTGATCACTAAGGAGAGGGAACGGCAACTGATAGCGCTGGGCAAATTTTCGATGGCTCACAGCATCGTCACTGCTGACGCCCCACACCACAGCACCGAGAGCCTCGAAAGAGGAATAGGTATCGCGGAAGGCACAAGCTTCTGCCGTGCAACCGGGGGTGTCGTCCTTAGGGTAAAAAAACAGCACCAACACCTTCTCTTGCAGCTCATCACGACGACGCAACACGCCGTCTTGATCTTCGAGGGCGATCTCAGGTGCCCGGTCTCCGATCGTGAGAGCCATGGAGGGAATCAAGAATTGGCGGCACCCTAGGAAGCACCAGGGCTAGACGGGAGAATGGGTTGCAGAACAAGCGAGCTGGTGTGATGGAATCAGGCGCTATTCCTGGTCAATTGAATCTTCTGGGTGAATTCCAGATTGAAGAGCCGCAACCTCTGCCGGAGCAACCAAGGGAAGAGCGCGATACCTCCGCTGCGCGCACCCTGCTGATCATTGATACAGAAACCTCAGGCCTGGACCCTGAAGTCCATCACTGCCTCGAAATTGGGGCAATTTTGTTCGATGTGCCAAGCCGGCAGATCCTGGCCCAGATGTCTTGCCTGTTACCCGTTGCGTCCAATGCAGCTGAGGCCATCAATCGCATCCCCGCAGCAGTCACGCGCTTGCCGCAACCCTGGAAACCAGGATTGGATTACTTCCAAGAGCTGCTGAACGCTGCTGATCTTTTAGTGGCACACAATGCGGCCTTCGACCAACAGTGGTTTGGCAGGGGCCATCTTCCTGCAACAGATCTGCCCTGGCTCTGCAGCATGGAAGACATGCGTTGGCCGAAAGAAAAGCAGCTCAGGTCTCGCCCGTCCGTCCGAGACTTGGCATTGGCCTACGAGATTCCGGTTTGGGCAGCCCATCGCGCTCTCAGCGATTGCATTTATTTGGCCGAAGTGTTCCGCCGTTGCGATCAACTTGATCAATTAATTGAACGTGGACTGGAACCCCGTTCCTTAATGCGAGCTCAGATCTCCTATGACGATCGCCAGCTCGCTCGTGAAGCAGGATTCCGCTGGAATGATCCGGTGAAGGGAGCCTGGACAAGGCGTCTCAGCGCCCGTGAGGTGGAAGAACTGCCATTTCCCGTTGTGCCGCAAGAGGAAATTTGACGACAATCACCCGGTTTTGTTTCAGCAATCCGAAGGCAGGTAGGGGATTTTTCACGGAGAAGGTCCGCGGCATCAGGCTGTCAGTACGGTTGTTCTCTACCTTCGTCCCAGCGTGCAGAGACCTCTCAGCCACTGCAAATTCAGGTCCTTTGACCCCTTACGGCGTCGTTTGAGGCGCTGGCAACAAGCGCGCACTTGGGCGCGATT